>NZ_CP025135.1:2567500-3167500 GCF_002833405.1 Planococcus sp. MB-3u-03
ACGCTTCCGTATATGGATGAAGCGGCTTCTCATACAGTTGGTCGGCCGTCGTCAGTTCAACCATATGCCCTAAGTACATGACGCCGATGCGGTCTGATATATATTTGACCATGCTGAGGTCATGGG
Organism: Planococcus sp. MB-3u-03; assembly: GCF_002833405.1. Taxonomy (NCBI): domain Bacteria; kingdom Bacillati; phylum Bacillota; class Bacilli; order Caryophanales; family Caryophanaceae; genus Planococcus; species Planococcus sp. MB-3u-03. The sequence continues at coordinate 2,567,627 of NZ_CP025135.1, forward strand.
CGATGAACAAATACGTCAACCCTTTTTCCTTCTGCAGCTTTTGCAGGAGCATGACGACTTGCGCTTGGACCGATACATCGAGTGCCGAGATCGGTTCGTCCGCAATGATGAAATCCGGGTCGAGCGACAAGGCACGCGCAATGCCGATGCGCTGTCTTTGACCGCCAGAGAATTCGTGCGGATAGCGGTTGGCATGGTCGCGGTTCAAGCCTACATCTTCCAGCAATTGATGGACGCGCGCCTGCAATTCCTTTTTGTTCTTATAAAGCCCGTGGACTTGCATCGGTTCAGCGATGATCTCAAAGACGGTCGAACGCGGATTGAGCGACGCGTACGGGTCCTGGAAGATCATCTGCATATTGCGCAAATAATCAAAGCGGTCCTTGTCGGACATTTTATGGATATCGACGCCGTCGTATTCAACTTTGCCGTCAGTCGAGCTGTATAAGCCCATGATGGTACGGCCGGCTGTTGACTTGCCGCAGCCCGACTCTCCCACGAGCCCAAAGGTTTCGCCACGCTTGATATCAAATGAAATGCCGTCGACGGCTTTTAAAGTCGTGTCTTTGCCGAGGTCAAAATGGCGTTTGAGTTCCTGTACGGACAATAAAGTTTCGTTCGTCATGTTGTTTCCTCCTGAGTAAATCTGCGGACGGCACATAATTCCTTGTCATAGACCGTGCCTTCGAGACGGGTGATTTCAATGGCTTTGCCGGATGTCGGCGAATGGATCATCATGCCATCGCCGTAGTAAATGCCGACATGATGAAGTTTCCCCTGCCCTTCTTCGTAGGCGAAGAATAATAGGTCGCCTGTTTTCCAAGCAGCAGAATCGCGGTAATCGATTTCCTTTCCTTCCACGGACTGGTCTCCTGCATCGCGTGATATGTATAGGCCGTTCGCTTTCAGCATATGATGGGAAAATCCTGAACAGTCATAGCCGAGGCTCGACATGCCGCCCCAGAAATACTGCAATCCCAAGAATCGTTCTGCCGCGTTCACGATCGACTGGCCGGTCCCGAGCGGAATCTGTTCAGGCGATGGGACGAGCTGGACATGCTTGGCTTCGATATAAGCGTCGCCATCCGGAGTATGGACATGGACACGGCTTTCGTCTGCGTCCTTGACCGGAAGCAGGCTGTTGAATGGCAGCTGCGCGACCGGCCGGCGTTCTGGCGACCATAATTGCGCTTTATCGGCTGTTACGCGCGCATAGCCTCGATCCGCGGCTGAACCGAGTTCTTTCAGGTGCGCTAAAGGCACCCATCCCGGATAGCCGCGTTCGTCTTTATGGGATGGCTGCCAAGGCGCAATGATCTTTGCCCAAGTGCCATCTATTTCTTCTATTAATACAGGCTCCCCGTAAAGCAGCTGTGTCTGAAGGCGATTGCTTTCGGTAAGGTCCTTTGTTTCCTGCTGGTTCATCGCTTCACGCCATTTATTGATGTCCGGCATATCCGCGACGCCTTGAGCGTCCACTTCGCGTACTTTATCGGGATGGGTCCAGACGCTCGTCACCGGAACGCGGCAGACCCATGTTGTCGGTTCTGGCTGTGTCATATTATCCTCTCCGTTCTCGTAATGTTTCCAGGAAGCGCCCTGCATCGATGCCAAGCCCTGGCTCATTTGAAAAGCGGACGGTTTTGCCGCTGTACTGGATGCCTCCCGGCAAGAGATCCTCCTTCAGCATGAGCGGCGCATCGAAATCAAAACGCGTAATATTTGGCTGGCTCGCCGCGAAATGAGCCGCTGCGGACAGGCCGAGCTTCGTTTCAATCATGCTGCCGGTCATGCACGGCACACCGAAGGTTTCGGCGAGTGCATTGATTTTCAAGGCGCGGTGGATGCCTCCTGCTTTCATCAATTTGATGTTGATCAGATCCGCCGCGCGCAATTCCAGGACACGCTTTGCATCGGCTGGAGAAAAGACACTCTCGTCGGCCATGATCGGCGTCATCGTGTGTTCGGTGACGAACTTCATCCCTTCAATGTCATTCGCCGGAACCGGCTGTTCGATCAATTCGATATCGAATCCGGCGTCTTCCATCTTCCGGATCGTGCGCACCGCTGATTTCGGGTCCCATCCCTGGTTCGCATCCAAGCGCAATGTCACTTTATTGCCGACGCGGTCCCGGATTGCCTGGATGCGCTTCAAATCCTGTTCAGGGGTATCGATGCCGACTTTCACTTTCAGGACCGTAAAACCGTCCTGTTCATAGCCCTCGGCATCTTGCGCCATTTCTTCCGGTGAATTGACCGAAACCGTATAATCGGTTTCAATCGATTCGCGGTAGCCGCCAAGATATTGAGTCAGGGGCAAGCCCGCCTGCTGGGCGATCAGGTCATAGAGCGCCATATCGACTGCCGCTTTGGCACTGGTGTTGCCGACCAGCGTCTTATGGAGCTTTTCGAAAAGCTGTTCATGCCTGCCGATTTCCCTGCCGATCCGCCCGGCGCCAATCAGCTGAACCGCCCGTTCGATTCCGTCCAGCGTATCGCCTGTGATGACGTGTGTCGGCGGCGCTTCCCCGAAACCCGAGCGCCCGTCTTGTGTCGCCAGATGGACGATGACCGCCTCTGCGGCTTCGACCGTCCGGAGCGCCGTCTTGAACGGTTTTTTTAATGGAACGGCTATCCGGTAAGTCTCGATAGATGCTAAGACGGGCATCTTACTCGACCCCCGGCAGAATGGTCAGGGTTTTCGCATTGGCATCGAGACGCGCTTTCACCCCAAGCGGTACTGAGAAATGCGGTTCGCAATGGCCAATCTTGAAACCTTTGACGACCGGGATGCCCATGTCCTTGAAATAATCATCCAGCACTTGATCGAGCGTCCACGATTGTTCCGGCTTTTTCGGTTCAGCGTTCTTGAAATCCCCGATGACGATACCGGCCACTTCCTCGAACTTGCGGGCCTGTTTCAGCTGGTTGAGCATTTCGTCGACCTGGTATGGTTCTTCGCCCGTGTCTTCAATCAGCAGGATCTTGCCTTTCGTGTCGAGTTCGAACTTTGTCCCGATGCCCCCGCGGATCAATGATAAATTGCCGCCGACAAGTTCTCCGTCCGCCATGCCACCGGATAAGGTTTCCAATTCCGATATGGATTCATCGTAATGCAATTCGAACGGCTGGAACAATTGACCGAACATACGGCCGCTGCGCTCGTGGAATTCGGGCTTGCCGACATCCGACGCCAGCATCGGGCCGTGGAACGTCACCAATTCCGCATACATGCCGATCGCATTATGCAGGAAAGTCACGTCTGAATAGCCCCAGAAAACTTTCGGGTTTTCCTTGATCATCCCGTAGTCGATTTGGTCCGCATAGCGCGCCGCCCCGTAGCCGCCGCCCGCGCAGATGATGCCTTTCACTTCCGGGTCCTCGAACATGGCATGCAGATCCGCAAGCCGTTCTTCGTCTGTGCCGGCAAGATAGCCGTTTTTCGCTTCGACCGATTTGCCCATTTTGATGTTCAGGCCCATTTCCTCCAGAAACGGCAAGGCCTTTTTCAAATTCTCTAAGTTCGGCGGGCTCGATGGCGAGATGATCCCCACTGTATCCCCTTTTTGCAATCGTTTTGGCATTGTGCGCATATTGCTCACTCCTCTAGTTTTCTGTTCTTCACTCATTAAAACTACCAGTTTTCCTCAGTGAAAAACAGAAAAGCGCGGCGCATGGCCGCGCTTCTGTTTTTTCATATGATTACGGCCGCTGAACGGGCGTGATCGCTTTTAGTTTTTATCCGCTGTTTTCAGGTCGATGTATCCGACCGGGTGGCGGAGGATACCTTCGACGCCTTCTTTTTGCAGCTGGACTTGGTTATAGAAATGGATCGGGAAGATCGGCATTTCGTCCATCAGGATTTTTTCTGCTTCGATAAGCATGTCCCAACGTGCTGCAGAGTCTGTTTCCGCTTTTGCGTCAGCGATCAGCTTATCGAATTCTTCGTTGGACCATTGTGTACGGTTCATGGAAGAATCCGTGATGAAGCTTTCAAGTGCGTTGACCGGGTCAGCGTAGTCGTGCAGGAATGAGCTGCGCGACAATTGGTATTTGAATTCTTTTTGCTCTGTCAGGAAGACGCTCGCTTCGACATTTTGAAGTTCAACATCTACATCCAAAGCAGTCTTGAATTGGTCTTGCAATGTTTCCGCGATGTTCTGGTGTGATTCGCTTGTTGAGTAGGAAATCGTCACTGGCGGCAATTCGTCCCAGCCTTCTTCTTCCATGCCTTCTTCAAGCAATTGCTTCGCTTTGTCAGCGTCAAATTTCACCAATTCGCCTGCTTCGTCGCGGAATTCCTGGCCGTTCGGGCCTTCAAATCCGTAAGAAACAAAGCCGTATGCCGGTTTTTCGCCGTTTTTCGTCACGTATTGGACGATATCATCCTGGTTCACCGCATAAGCGAATGCTTGGCGGACTTTTTTGTTCGTGAATGGCTCTTCTTCCACATTGTAACGGTAGAAATACGTACCCGCCTGGTCCATTACGCCAAGTTCAGGAGAATCCTGCAATTGCTCGGACATTTCAGCTGGCACGCTCGATACGTCCAGTTCACCCGCTTCGTACATTTGGTATTCCGTGTTCGGGTCGTTGACCATTGCCCAGTGGACTTTATCCAATTTTACGTTTTCAGCATCCCAATACTCTTCATTCTTCTCGAAGACGAATTCTTCGTCGTGGCTCCAGGAAGCCAATTTGAACGGCCCGTTTCCGACAAAGCTATCCGCTTCTGTATGCCAGTCCGGGTTTTCTGTAGCTGTCGCTTCGTGGATCGGGAAGAAGCTTGGGTTTGTGATGATGTTCAAGAACGCTTCTGTCGGTTCCGTCAGTTTCACGACGAAGGTCTTGTCGTCTTCTGCAGAAATCGCAACATCTTCTACAGCGCCTTCTCCGTTGTTATACGCTTCTGCGCCTTCAATGAAGTAAGCAAGGAAAGCTGCCGGAGAAGCTGTTTCCGGGTCTAACATATGCTGCCATGCAAAGACGAAATCGCCGGCTGTGACCGGTTCGCCGTTCGACCAGTTAGCGTCTTCACGGATATTGAATGTGTACGTCAACCCGTCTTCAGAGATGTCGATCGATTCAGCTGTCGCTTCGACCGGCTGAGACGATTCATCCAGGCGTGTCAAACCTTCCATCAAGTTGTTCAAAGCGCCCCATGATACAGCGTTGAAGCCGATCGATGGATCGAACGAAGTCGGTTCTTCCCCATTATTCATATACAATACTTTCTCTCCGCCTGAATCAGCGGAACCCTCTTCGCCTGAATCGCTGCTTGTGTCTTCCCCCGCGTCTTCGCTTGCTGTACAAGCTGCGAGAACGAACACGAACATCGCCATCAGGAACAATACGAGCCATTTCTTCATGTGATTTCCCCCTTGTGTTTTCTTTTATGTGAATGCGCAAATGCGCCCCCAGCCAAATTTACCTTGCAAAAGCCTGTTCTTCGATCAATTTTTGGGCCCGTGGATCCTGCAGCCAGCAATCCACTTTGTGGGTCCCGGATAAAGCCGTCACTTCCGGATAGACATTCGTGCAGACGTCCATCGAAAACGGGCAGCGCGCTGCGAATGGGCACCCTGTCGGCGGTGCGAACAGATCAGGCGGCGTTCCGTCGATCGGTTTGAGCTCCCTCCCGCCAAGTCGAGGCGCGGCACGGAATTCAATAAGCCTTTCGTGTACGGATGCTGCGGATTGTAGAAAATCTCGCGCTTGTCGCCGGTTTCGATCACCTTTCCGGCGTACATGACGGCGATGCGATCGGCGATTTTCGCGACGACGCCGAGGTCGTGCGTAATCAAGATGATCGATACGCCGGTTTTTGATTGGATTTCCTCGAATAATTCCAGGATCTGCGCTTGGATCGTCACGTCGAGCGCCGTCGTCGGCTCATCCGCAATCAATAGCTCCGGCTCACAGATCAAGGCGATCGCGATGACGATGCGCTGGCGCATGCCTCCCGAAAATTGGTGGGGATATTGCTTGAGCCGCTCTTCCGGATTCGGGATGCCGACCAGCTTGAGCATATCGATCGCCCGCTCTTTCGCTTCGGCCTTGCCCAAGTTCTTGTGCTGCTTGACGCCTTCTGTCAATTGCTCGCCGATCGTCAAGGTCGGGTTGAGCGCAGTCATCGGATCCTGGAAAATCATCGAAATGTCGACGCCTTGGATCTTGCGCATTTCTTTCTTCGACAATTTCGTCAGGTCCCGTGTTTTGAAATGGACGCCTTTGGAACTGATTTTTCCGGGCGGCTGCTGGATCAAGCCCATGATGGCGTTGGATGTCACCGATTTACCGCAGCCCGACTCCCCGACAATTGCCAGCGTTTCCCCTTTATAGAGGTCGAAATTGACGCCGCGGACGGCCTGGACGGTGCCGCCGTATGTATTGAAGGTCACGTGCAGGTCCTGTACGGAAAGGATCCGCTCGTCCGTGACGGTCTTGTGCTTTTTCGGCTTCACGACCTTGCCGCGTTTGCCGGTATGGTCGACGGCATCGAGATCCGCCCCATCTTCCAGGCGGGTCCGCGCCAACTCTTCAGCTATCTGCTTTCCTGTCATGTCTTCACTTCCTCATCTTCGGATCGAGTGCATCCTGCAGCCCGTCTCCAAGTACGTTAAATGCGAACATCGTCAATGAAATAAATAATGCCGGGAAGAACAAGCGCCACCAGTCGCCGGTGATGATGACCGGCAAAGCGTCGTTCGCCATGACGCCCCAACTTGCAAACGGCGCCTGGATCCCGAGGCCAAGAAAGCTCAGGAACGCTTCAGCGAAAATGGCGCTCGGTACAGTCAAGGTCATCTGCACGATGATCGGCCCCATCGAGTTCGGGATCAAGTTCTTGCGGATGATGCGCGGCGTCTTCGCCCCGAATGATTTCGATGCCGTGACGAATTCATAGTTTTTCACTTGCAGCACCTGCCCCCTGACAATCCGGGCCATGCCGACCCAGCCTGTGATGGTGAGCGCGAGGATGATCGTCCATAAAGACGGGCCCATTACGACGAGCAGTAAGATGACCACGAGCAAATACGGCAAGCCGTAAAGGATTTCGATGATGCGCATCATGATGCCGTCGGTTTTGCCGCCCTTATAGCCGGCGATGCCGCCGTAGACGATGCCAATGACAAAATCGATCAATGCGGCCATCAAGCCGACGAATAAGGAAATGCGCGCGCCGTACCAGGTGCGGGTAAAGACGTCGCGCCCCGCTTCATCGGTCCCGAACCAATGCGTCGCGCTTGGCGGCTGGTTTTGGTTCGGCAAGTCTTGCGTAGTGACGGAATGCGGCGAGAAAATAGGGCCGAATATCGCCATCACGGCGAGCAAAGCCAGGAAAATCAGGCCGAGCATCGCCAGTTTGTTTTGCTTCAGCCTGCGCCAGGCGTCTTTCCAATAGGAAAGCGACGGGCGCACGACAGCTTCTTTTTCATCGCCACTTTTATCGGAAGGGCGGAACCATTCATCACGGACCTGAGTCATCACACATCACCTTCTTTCTTGTGTAGCTTGATGCGTGGATCCAATATGCCGTAGACGATATCGACCAGGAACAGCATGAAAATCAAGAATGCACTATAGAATACCGTAGTGCCCATGATGACCGGATAATCGCGGTTATTGATCGAATCGACAAAGTATTTACCCATCCCCGGTATCGCGAAAATCTTCTCGATGACGAAAGTTCCGGTTAAAATGCCGGCAAGTAAAGTGCCCATGATCGTCACGACTGGCATCAAGGCGTTACGCAGCGCATGCCGCAAAACGATACGCATTGGCTTGATGCCTTTTGCGCGCGCCATTTTAATGTAATCCTGTGTCAGCACTTCGAGCATGCTCGAGCGCGTCAGGCGGGCGATGATCGCCATCGGCCCGGTCGCCAGCGCAAGCACCGGCAGCACCATATGCATCGGGCTAGTCCAGGTCGCCGGAGGGAACAAATTCCAGTTGACCGCGAGCTGCTGGATCAGCACCGTTGCGAGTACAAAGTTCGGGATTGAGATCCCGATGACCGCAAAGGCCATGGCCGCGTAATCGATCATTTTATTATGCCGCAGCGCAGCCATCGTCCCGAGAATGATTCCGGAAACGACCGCAACAAGAATGGTGATGATCCCGAGTTCAAAGGAAATCGGGAAGCCCCTTGCTAACAGTTCGTTGACGGTACGGTTCGGGTCTTTGATCGATGGTCCGAAATCGAATGTGACAATCGACTGCATATAACTCAAGTATTGAATATGTAGTGGCTGATCGAGCTTGTAGAAGCGCTCCAGATTTGCCTGCACCGTCTCGTTCGTATTGCGGTCGCTTTCAAGCGGCGAACCCGGTACGGCGTGCATGAGGAAAAACGTCAGTGTCGCGATGATGAAAATCGTCACGAGCATCATCAAAAATCGTTTGAATATGTATTTGCCCATTGTTTCTTCCCCCTAACAGAACTTCGCTTGCATCGCCAGTTCTGTCATGACCAGCATGGCGCGATAAGCTTCCAGTATGTTTTGTGCTTCGTAACTGACAATCGTCGTGCCTTCTTCAATGTGGGTGCCCGGCATCATCGCCGCCAGCTCCGCTTCCCCGTAATTGGTAAACTCCATGCGAAGCGTCGGCTTCTCAGGCGGCACGAGCGGCTTTACGCGATCTTTGTTTTGGATCGCTTCCTGCGTTTTCTCGCGCAGCAGCCGCTGCGCTTTTTTCGGATGCAGTGTTTTGACTGCAGAACGCGTCAAGGTCTCTTTCACCGCGACAGTCGTGACATTCGGGATGAGTGCTTCCGCTTCCCTGCATGCGCAGTCATCTCCCGCTACCATCAAGACCGGTACGCCGTGGTATCCTGCGACGTACGCATTCAAGCCGAGCTCGCCGACTTCGACGTCATCGATCCACATCGACGGACGCCGAAAATCATGGCGTGCGACATGACGCCTTTTTGCCCGGCACGTGCATGATAGCCCGCGAAAAATGCACCGCTGTAACTATCGTCCAAGCCCTCGACCATCGAAAACGCTTTGACGCCTCCCGTGATGAGCTCCGCTTCTTCATGGAGATCTTCAGCAATCAAATTGTTCATCTTCGAATGGGAATCATTGACGAGAAAAGCTTCCGCTCCTGCATCGAATGCTCCGTGAATGATGGCATTGGCGTCGCCTGTCATGAGGCGCCGTCCCCTTTCGTAATTCGCTTCTTTTGAATCTACATATGTATAATCCGGAAGTGCCGTTACACCTTCCATGTCCATCGATAAGTAGAATTTCATGCTGCATAATTCCCCTTTGTTTGTCTTATTCGGAATATTTCTGAAACTTTATATGTACTAATGTAGCAATATTGTAAGAATATTTCAATATAATTTTTTATTCAAAATGTTTACTTCCTTATGCAGCCCACATGAGAAAACCATCCAAAACCACTTATTTCCTTGCCCCTTCAACGGTTCCCATGCATACGCATTGCATGAAATGACCGATCCTTTTTTTGGTATATCGTTAATCGCCTCCCACTCCATTTTCTTTTTGCAGATCCACAATTTCCACCGGAAAGGTCTTGTGTCATTGCCATAAATGAAATGAAAATCTCTATTTATTTTAATTTTTAGAATATTTGGTAATTTAGTCTCATGCATTTTCTTCCAGTCCCTTATACACTGTAAATAAGTTATAAATAGTTCAACCGAACACTATAACTGGCAAACAGGGTTTCCCGACAATCAGAGAAGGAGCGGATCATCATGAATAATTTCGACAAAGTACTGGAGATGCAATGGGGAGATCTTGCGCTGGGCGTGACGGGTTCTGCAGTCGTAATGTTGGCACTCAATTACTTCATGCTCATGTAGAAAGGAGCACCATATGATTTCCGAATATACGTAAAAGCCCTTTTCCGATAGACGGAAAAGGGCTTTTTGCTTGTTTTCTTCCATATAAAAACGCCTGCTCTCAAATTCCCGGGCAGACGTTTCTTATCCATAGGCTGTTATATGCTTCATCATAGACCTCCATCAAGTAATTGTTTTTGCTGAGACAGCAGCTTCTCAAACAGTTCCTTATCCCCCGCGGCTAATGCCTGGTCGATCATGCGGTTGAAGTTTTCCTGCTCCAGGAACTGGATTGCTTCGGTCGCTTCTTTCTTTGTTTGTTCGTTCACTTCGATCAATTCCGCCCTTTCTTCCTTCAATATGCTCTGAAGGTGTGTATGGATATCCGAGACCAGCAGCAATTGGTAGAGCGGCAAACGGATAAAGCGGTTTCCTTTTTGGAATACAAAGACTTCGGAAAGGTTTTCTACTTGGAAGGTATTCAAGTTGACGATGATTTCCTTCCCTTCGACAGGGATGAAATGAAACACTTCATCATCTTTCAGGATCGAAAAATATTGATAGGCGAACACAAACTTGATGCGATGCCCTTCTCTCTTTGTATAAAACGGCTTCATCAGTTTTACATGCAACATCTGACTCCCCTCCTTATATTTCAGAATATTCCGCTTACATAAATCATACCATAAATTGGTCGATACGGATAGAAATAAGTGTGGATAAACGATGGCATTTTCGCTTCTTTTTCCTTCTTCGTTTACTGTCTTGCCTCAAAGCCGTATAATAGAAGGAAATGTTTTTATTTGGGGCGATGTAAATGGCTACGGTTTTATCCTTGGCGAAACAATACGAAGACACGATCCACAATTATATGGCTGCTATCGACAAGTCGCTTCATCCTATGCGTGCGTTGGATGAGGAAATGGTTCGAAAAGCAGTCTTTTTAGTGCGCCATGACGGCGTGCAGATACATTCTTTCAATGAAGAACGCCTGCTGCTTGAAGCGAGCGTGAAAGATGCCCATTCGGTCAAAGTGGTGCTCAATTTCGGGAAACTTACTGCCGTCTGTGCTTGCCCACAGGAAAAAACCTGCCGTCACCGCTTGGCGGTCATTTTTTCGCTCTATCAAAAAATCGACTCGCTTTCCGAATGGGTCGCGAAATGGCGTGATAAGGAGAATGAGAAATTGTCGACACTGACGAACAAACGCTCACCCGATCAATGGGAAGCACTGATCCGCAGCACGTGGCGCGAACCGATCAATGATTACGTCACGCGCAATTATTTCTATTTTGAGCAATTATACGAAGGGCGCTTAAAAAACGCCCTGTCCTTCATGCCACTCGAGCGTGAATGGAAAACTTTATATAAAACCTATGCCCACCTGATTTCTTTGACAGAAGTATGGGAGACGTTCAGCGCGGGGACGAAAGAAGTGCATCATTCCTTCTTCAAAACCTGGTTTGCGGACGAATTGCATGCACTCCGTGATATGCTTGGCCAATTACGGGGCTTGCACCGCACTTTCGAATCTGACGCTTTCTTCACCCATTTGCGTGAACTGGTGCGCGAATTCGCGGAAACGAACGACGATTCGTTTTCGGAACGCTTTGAAATCTACCAGTTGTTCTGGACCGAATTATTCATCAGCAGGCGCGAACGGCTAAGCGGTCTCGAAGAATTCCGCCGTCCAGACGAACGGGTCAAGGCATTTTTCGCTGTACTGCTCGGAAACGAGGTCTCTCCCGGCACCATTACGCCGGGCGCAGCAGCTGACTGGGTCAAACTAGCAGTGCTAGCTGAAGAAGAAGGCCATCAACAAGGGCTCTCCGCAATCTTGATGGCCATCAAGCCGCATGTCCGGACATTCCTGTTTGACGGATTGTTTACGCAGTACCGCCACCATTATGTCCGTGTTTTGAGCCGTCTATATTCATTGATCGACTTAACTGAAGACGATTGGGAAGATTTATTTACACAGTTCGGCCATTACGGCTTGCCTGCCTATTCCGCCTACCTCGTCGAAAAAGGCATGTACAAGCAATGGGCGGAACTTCACCAGCTGCATAATTCCCCTTTGTATTTTGCAGAGGAATGCGGATTGAAGGAAGTGCATAATGCCGCTCCTGATTTCGCGTTGCCGCTCTACCACCGCTATGCGCTGCAGCATCTCGAAGAACGCAGCCGGACAAGCTATAAACAGGCCGTCCGCGTATGGAAGAAAATGAAAGCCGCGTGCAAGAAAAGCGGGCAGATGCCGTTTTGGAATGCTTATATGAATGAAATCCAACATCGCTACAAACGCTTGCGCGCGCTCCAGGAAGAGATTGAGAAAGGAAAGCTGTTATGAATCAATTCCAAACCGAAGGAAGCCGTACGTATTATTTGAAAATAGACCAGTCGGACGTGTTCCGGCTTCAGGCTTATAACGACAGCGGCAACCGGATCCCTCCAGAAATCTGGTCGCCATTCCTGTTTTTCGCCGATAAGGACAGCTTTTTCGGCATGAACGTTCAAACAGATGGCTTGGACCTATTATTGACGCCAGCCGATTTTGTTCGTTTGTTCCAACAGGATCCCCATCATTACGTCCAATTTTCTGGGCGCCGTCTGCAAGATGAAGCTTGGCTGAAACTTGCGCGCCGCGTCGCCGATTCATTGAACGATTCGGCGTTATGGCAGCACGTCCAAGTTGAAGACGGCGTCATTTCCATCGATGCGGCATATGGCGATGCGGAAATCCGCTCGTTCTTAACCGATACGATTCAGCACCAGCTGCGCCAAAAAGGGCTCACGTCAGCCCAATTGCCCTACCTTTTGCATTTCGTCGAACATGCTGGCTGGGACGGCCTGGAACCCGCAGATGATTATGTGCTGGCGATGCAATTGACCGAACCGGACGATAGCGGCTTATGGGCCTTCCGGACAGCGCTGCGCACCAAACGCGGCAGTGCTTATTGGACGCCTTCGAAACGTCGTGAAAACGAAGTGATCGAAAAGGTTCTTCCTGAAAAATGGCGCGCCCATGCGCGTGAAATCCAAGAGCGCCAAAGCTTGATCCTCAGCTTATGCCCTTCTGTCGACCGCTATGAGGCAGACCAGATGTATATCGCCCGGTGGACCGATGCAGAAGTGTTGAACTTCCTCCGCAACGATGCCGACTTATTGCAGGCATTCGGCGTGGAAGTGTCGATTCCTTCCTGGCTGCAAGCCGTTCAGGAATCGAAAGTGCGCGTCAAAGCAAATGTCACCTCCCCGGCGAAAAAAGCATCGGTCGTCGGCTTGGACCAGATCATCAGCTTCGACTGGAAGTTCTCGCTCAATGGCCACGATTTGAGCATGCAGGATTTCGAGCAGCTGGTGACGGAAAACCGTGAATTCATCCGCGTCGGCAACGAATGGGTACGCGTCGACTCGAATCTATTGATGCAGCTGCGCCAGATGATTGAAGAAGCGGAAGACGCCGATTGGACGCTGAAAGACATGCTGTTCCATAATGTGCCGGACGTCATGCTCGAAGAACCGGGCGAAGAAGATGATCCGCTCGTCGAGTTTCATTTGAATAAATCTTTGAAGGTCCTGCTCGATAAATTGCTCGATAAACGCGATTTGCCGGAAACGCCATTGCCGGAGAACTTGAAGACCGAATTGCGCCCTTACCAGAAGACGGGCTTTGATTATTTAACCTTCATGCGCGAGGAAGGCTTCGGTTTATGCCTTGCAGATGACATGGGGCTTGGCAAGACCGTGCAATTGATCGCCTATTTGCTTCACGTGCACAGCGAAAAGCCGAAACAGCCGTCGCTTATCATTTGCCCGACTTCGGTCCTCGGCAACTGGCAAAAGGAATTGGAGCGTTTTGCGCCTGATTTGAAAGTCGCAACGCATTACGGCAGCAACCGCCCGAAAGGCCAAGCCTTCTTGGACTCGCTTGCGGCTGAACAGCCGGACGTGGTGCTGTCGACATACGGCATCGCTTCGTCCGACAGCGTCGAAATCCAATCGATCACATGGACGAGCATCACGCTCGATGAAGCGCAAAACATCAAGAATATGTATACGAAACAATCGCGGACGATCCGCAAGTTCAAAGGGCAGCATCACATCGCCCTGACCGGGACGCCGATCGAGAACCGCTTGTCTGAACTATGGTCGATCTTCGATTTCATCAATAAAGGCTACCTGTACCGCATCAAGCAGTTCAGGAAGCCTTTATGGTACCGATTGAACGGGATGATTCCGAACAGGCCAAAGAAAAGCTGCGGCAGCGCATTCAGCCATTTCTTTTGCGCCGGACGAAAAAAGATCCCGAACTGCAGCTCAATTTACCGGAAAAGCTGGAGCAATTGGAATATTGCCCACTGACGCCGGAACAAGCCGCGCTGTATGAGGGGCTTGTCCAGGATACGGTGCAGAAGATGGGGACGCTCACAGGCTTCGAGAAAAAAGGCCTCGTCCTGAAAATGCTCAGCAAGCTGAAACAGCTGTGCAATCACCCGTCCCTTTATTTGAAAGAGCCGTATACGACCGCAGACGAGTTATTGCCTCGCTCCCAGAAACTCGAGCGTATCGTGACACTTGCGGGGGAAATCGCGGAACGCGGGGAGCAATGCTTGATCTTTACGCAGTACATCGGAATGGGCCATCTGCTGCAGCAGGCACTGAATGAATTATACGGGCATGAAGTGCCGTTTTTAACCGGCCATATGCCGAAAAACCAACGTGATTCACTTGTCGCTGCATTCCAGAATGGCGAATTCCCGATATTCATCCTATCCTTGAAAGCGGGTGGAACCGGGCTCAACTTGACGGCCGCTACGCATGTGCTGCATGCAGACCGCTGGTGGAACCCGGCCGTGGAAAACCAGGCGACCGACCGTGCTTACCGCATCGGCCAGACCCAGTTTGTCCACGTCCATAAGTTTGTGACAATCGGGACGATTGAAGAGAAAATCGATTCACTGCTTACGCAGAAGCAGTCGATGTCGGACCAGTTTATCCAATCGAGCCAGTGGATGACGGAACTGTCCGATGACGAACTGAAAGAATTGTTCACGTATAGCTTCTAAAAAATCCGGCCAGGACCCCACCTGGCCGGATTTTTTCTTTTGGACAGCGATCATCAGTTTTTCTCGCCTGTGGCGAAGACCCGTTTCAGTTCTGACAGCTCCCGCTCCGCTTCAATCATTCGCTGATGAAGCGAAGCGGTCAGTTTGATCAATTGCTCCATATGGACTTCCAATTGGAGCTGAAGTTCTTTCGGCATTCCACTTGCCTCCTTATGCTTCAACTGTTCACCTGCTCAGTTTCGGGCGGCTGAAAATCGAACTCCGCATTAGAATCCGTTTCCGTCCGCTTGGGGATAAGATCGTCTGAGGGCTTTCGTTTATCGAGGAAACGTACTTGGTCGCCGATTACTTCCGTTACATAAACACGGGAGCCATCTTCCTTATCGTAATGGCGTGATTGGATTCTTCCCGTAATGGCGACTTGCGAGCCTTTCATGCAATACTTGGCAACGTTTTGGGCTGTCCGCCCCCAGGTGGAGCAAAGGACGTAATCGCTTTCGATTTCACCACGCTGATTTCTGAAGTTGCGGGAAATGGCCACGACGAAGGTAGTATGTACGCGCCCTTCCCCCAGCACCCGCATCGACGGGTCTTTCGTTAATCGTCCTACAATGCCTACTTGATTCATTGACTTCACCCCCTGCCAGACAGGCCGATTCAGCTGCTGGCTTGTGGCCTGCCTGCTGTCCTGCCGGTAATGAAAGCATACTAATACCGCTATTTCCTTGGCAATGTGGGAAATCGCGGATTTGAAAGGATTTCGGGCATCATTTGCGGGATTTTGAAAAGGGCGAAAAATTTTTTTGGACATACTGCTGCGTAAATTATAGTGTTTCTTGAATAGCAGGCTTATTTACAAAATCGCCATTTTGTTGCAATGCATTTTTTTCCATAGACATTCGCCGGGCATTTCCCCGCTATGCTATACTGAAACAAAGCTTTATCTGGAGGGAATTGCATGAAAACCTTTAAAATGCTGTCGCTCGCCGTTGTAGACGGAGAACAACTTGTAGACTACCCGCTCCATGACGGCCTGATCATCAACCAGGAAAATTCCCAGCGTTCATGGGTTCTTGAACTGCTGGTGGACGAAAAGCATGAAGCTGTTTTTCTCGATATGAAACAAAGCGGTAAAGTACATGATGTCAAAGTCGTCATTTCCTACCCAGGAAACGAACCCGCGACGTTTGAAGTGATTATCCATGCCGTCAAGCCGATCGGCGGACATGTCTCTGTGCTGATGAAAGGGACCTTGAAACGCGCACGCCGCAAATACGCCGAGACTTTGTTGTCGGAGCTATTGGAAGACGGGCTTGAAGGAGAGGAACTGCTGGAGCGTTTTGAAAGCGATATGCGGGAACGGCCGGTATTGCGAAAAGACGAAAGTAAATCCACATAATAAAACTGCCTCCCGCGGCCGAATTGGCTGCGGGAGGCAGTTTTGGTTTCGATTTTATTTTTCCTGAACTGGCCCAAGCGCGAATAAAATGTCGCATTCACAAGCGATTTCGCCGTCTACCGTCGCAATGGCATGGCCTTTGCCCATAGAACCGCGCAGGCGCGTCAACTCCACTTCCAAGCGCAATTGGTCACCTGGCGTGACTTGGCGCTTGAAACGGCAATTATCGATGCCTGTGAAGAAGGCTAGGCGGCCCTTGTTTTCTTCCATCTGAAGAACGGCGGCTGCCCCGACCTGTGCCAGCGCCTCGACGATCAAGACACCCGGCATTACAGGGTAACCCGGAAAATGGCCGTTAAAGAAATCTTCATTAGCGGTAACGTTTTTCAACCCGACCGCTTTTTTCCCCGCTTCGATTTCAACGATTCGATCGACCATCAAAAAAGGATAACGGTGAGGCAAAATTGCCTGTACTTGTTCTGTCGTCAACATAAATTCCATTCCCTTCTACACTCTCTGCTTGTCTTCCATCAGGCTTTATCGCTTCCTGATCAAGTGACACCGCGCATGATATCAAAGATATGCTGCCACGTTTCCCATTTTAGTGCATCTCCTGCATTGCCATCTCCGATGACACCGTATCCGATCATAGCGCCCAGTGCTGCCATAACGACGAGAAGCGCGATGACCAGGAGGATGCGCAGCCAAATCGGAAACATGCGGATTTGCACCCAGCGCGTTTTCTTTTGTGGCTTTTCGGTTTGCGTATTCGGTTTATCTGGCTGAGTCGAGCCAGCTTTTCGTGATTGTGCCATTGCTATGTCAACCTTTCCTCTTTAAATGCCCAATGCCATACAAGTTTCTTCACTATCTGCCATTATACTAAAAAGCGTGGGCTGTGAAACAAAAATTTGAATTTTATCTCCTGGAACGGAAAATATCCTGTTTTGCTTCAAGCATTTTCCCGGTTCCAAGAACGACGCATTCTTTCGGATGTTCCGCAATGGCGACCGGAATGCCGAGACGCTCTGACAGCAGCCGGTCCAATCCGCCCAGCAAAGCACCCCCGCCAGTCAACACGCCGCCGCGGTCGATAATATCCGATGCCAGTTCAGGCGGCGTTTGTTCGAGCACCACGCGCACGCCTTCTGCAACTTGCTCGACCGATTCACGCAAAGCTTCCGTGATTTCCTGGGCCTCCAACGTAATCGTCCGCGGATAGCCCGTCAGCATATCTCGCCCCCGGTTGTCCATCGTGGCTTGTTGATCGCCGCTCAGCGTTCCGAATTCGACTTTCAGTTTCTCGGCTGTCCGTTCCCCGATCAGCAATTTGTATTTCTTTTTGATGTAATGAAGGATGTCCAGATCAAAATGATCGCCTGCAACTTTTAAGGTTATGCTTTTGACGATTTCGCCCATCGACAAAACCGCAATATCGGAAGTGCCCCCGCCGATATCGATGACGAGGCTCGCATCTGCCTGATAAATATCAAGCCCTGCCCCAATAGCCGCAACTTTCGGCTCCACTTCGACATAGACTTTCCTCGCTCCCGCTTTTTCTGCTACTTCGCGGATCGCCTTCTGTTCGATGCTCGTGATATTCGCCGGGCAGCAAATGAGGATGCGCGGCTTCATCATAAAGCCTTTCAGTTTCAGTATTTGGATAAAATGCTTGAGCATCAATTCCGTAATATCGAAATCATGGATGACGCCGTCTTTTAAGGGGCGGATCACCGCAATATGCTGGGGTGTGCGGCCCATCATATTCTGGGCTTCCGTTCCGACGGCGATCAGTTCATTGGATTTTTTATCGACTGCTACTACAGACGGCTCGTTTAAAATGATGCCTTTGCCTTTTACATAGATCAGCACATTGGCTGTCCCGAGATCGATGCCTATATCTTTCGAAAACATTACGCCGTCCCCTTCCCATATTCTGCGATGTTGATTGAACTTTAATTTTCCAAGCTTGCATATCCATTAGAATTGTCTAATTAAAATCTTATCATAATCCTGCAATGGCTGACAAAATTCTCCGAAAATACTTTCAGCCCATTTTTCTACGAAAAAAGCCTGCCGCTCAATTGTGCGGCAGGCTCTTGATCTTATGAAGTATAAGTCCTGATGAATTAAACCATTTGCTCTTCTTTTACTTCGCTTGTTTCAGTCGATACGCGTTCGATGTCGGCACCTAGAGCTTCAAGCTTCAAGTGGAAATCAACATATCCGCGGTCTAAATGATAAAGTTCGTGTACGCGTGTAATTCCTTCAGCAGCAAGTCCAGCCAAGATCAATGCAGCAGCTGCACGAAGATCTGTCGCTGATACTTGTGCGCCTTGCAATTTAGAAGGGCCTTCCATGATGACTGAGCGGCCTTCGATTTTGACGGATGCATTCATCCGGCGGAATTCTTCAACATGCATGAAGCGGTTTTCGAAAACCGTTTCAGTCAAGATGCCGCTGCCTTGCGCAGTCAACATCAATGACATCATCTGTGATTGCATATCTGTCGGGAAACCTGGGTGAGGCATCGTTTTGATGTCGATTGAACGGAGCGGGCGTGTAGCGCGGATGCGCAAGCCTTCATCCGTCTCTTGGATATCGACTCCCATTTCGCCCATTTTCGAGATCAAGGCAGCCATATGTTCCGGAACGGCGTTTTCGATGATGACGTCACCTTCAGTGATGGCAGCTGCCACCATGAATGTTCCAGCTTCTACACGGTCAGGAATGATTGAGTGATTCGAACCGTGGAGAGTCTCCACACCTTCGATGCGCATAGTGTCTGTACCGGCGCCTTTGACGTTTCCGCCCATTTCGTTGATATAATTCGCTAGGTCAACGATTTCCGGCTCTTTCGCTGCGTTTTCGATGATCGTTACCCCATCTGCAAGCGCTGCGGCTGACATGATGTTCTCTGTCGCTCCGACACTTGGGAAGTCGAGGTAGATTTTAGCACCGCGCAAACGGCCATCTGTTTTAGCTTCAACAAAGCCGTTTCCAAACGTGATGTTCGCTCCCATTGCTTCAAAGCCTTTTAGGTGCTGGTCGATCGGACGAGATCCGATAGCGCAGCCGCCTGGCAAAGCGACACGGGCAAATCCGTTGCGTGCAAGTACCGGTCCCATGACGAGAATCGATGCACGCATTTTACGGACATACTCGAACTGTGCTTCACTCGAGAGTTGTGAAGATGCGTCGATGTGCATCTCGTTTTTCTCTGGGAAATATTCGATGTCGACATTCAAGCTTCTCAATACTTCCTGAATGGTGTAGACATCCGCAAGATTCGGCACTTCTGTAATGAAGCTTTTTCCTTCACTTGCAAGAAGCGCGCCTGCCAATACTGGCAGTACTGCGTTTTTCGCTCCTTCTACCCGTACTTTCCCTGTTAATTTCTTTCCGCCTTTAACGATGATATGATCCAAAGCATAGCCCTCCATGTGTTTAATAGTCCCTTATTTATACAGCTCTCACGTATATTTTCACATTTAATAATCTCTGTAGTTTATGGTAGTAAAAAATGAAAACCTTATATATAATACCTTGTTTTTTGATAAGAAACAAGCATTACAAGGCTTTCTTATCAAAAACTCAATATACCCCATGTTGTTCGTTAACATAGGTATTTTTATGTCCGTGGCGCAAAAAAAAATATTACAAAATGATTACAGTTAATTGTTTCCCCACTTCAATAGAAATAAACCCTTAGACACTGAATATTTCCCGGGAAATAGTAAAACATTGCCGATTTGCCATAGGAACGGCCTGCATCCGCATTACCATGGCAAATCGGCCATGCTAAAATAGGTACGGCAATTGCCTGGACCATGCCGAAATCTCCAAAAAGAAGTTGGAAACGGACGTTCCGATCACAATGCTCAAAAATATGTATAAAATCTGTGCCTGCAATACATGGTGTTTAGCTATCCATTTATCGAACATCACAGCCCGCAATGCATAAAATGAAACGCCGGTGAAAAAGATATGGCTGATGATTGAAATCAATGCCTGCTGTCCGATGTATAATTCCACTCTACACTCTCCTTTCGTCTCGTATCTTATTTGTTGAAACCCCTGCTGTTAGTATAGCTGAAATTATTTCATATGGCATAAAACTTCATGAGTTTTTCGTGAAATCTTGTCCATAATCCAATAAAAAAGACGGACGGAAGCAAATCGCTTCCGTCCGTCCCATTTTATTAAATGTTACCCTCATAAACGTTGATACGATTCATCGCACGTTTTAACGCCAATTCCGCGCGTTTGTAGTCGATCTCATCTTTTCTTGCCTGAAGAAGTGCTTCAGCACGTTTTGCAGATTCCTGCGCACGCGCCAAGTCGATCTCAGTCGCAGTTTCTGCTGATTGAGCAAGAATCGTCACTTTTCAGGGCGGATTTCAAGGAACCCACCGCTTACAGCGACCAATTCCGTCGAGTTTTCTTTCTTTAACCGGACTGCGCCGATTCCAAGAGGAGCTACTGTCGGAATGTGACCAGGCAAAACGCCCATCTCACCGGTTGCTGTAACTGCAATCACCATAGAAACTTCTGAATCGTATACTGGGCCGTCGGGGTGACAATATTGACTGTAATGGTCTTCATTTTTTTCCCTCCTGGTCCCTGATTTTAGACTTGTACGCCCATGCCTTTGGCTTTTTCGATAACTTCTTCGATGCGGCCGACTAGGCGGAAAGCATCTTCCGGAAGATGATCGTATTTGCCTGCAAGGATTTCCTGGAAGCCTTTGATCGTTTCCTGAACTGGAACATACGAGCCTTTTTGGCCAGTGAACTGTTCAGCAACGTGGAAGTTTTGAGACAAGAAGTTTTGGACGCGGCGTGCACGGTTAACCGTCAGCTTGTCCTCATCGCTCAATTCGTCCATACCAAGGATCGCAATGATATCCTGAAGCTCTCTGTAACGCTGCAAAGTTTCTTGAACCTGACGTGAAACACCGTAGTGTTCCGCGCCGACGATTTCAGGAGACAACGCGCGGGAAGTAGAAGCAAGTGGATCCACCGCTGGGTAGATACCCATCTCAGAAAGTTTACGCTCAAGGTTAGTTGTCGCATCAAGGTGGGCAAACGTTGTTGCCGGAGCCGGATCCGTATAGTCATCGGCTGGAACATAGATTGCCTGGATCGATGTTACAGAACCAGCGCTAGTTGTTGTGATACGCTCTTGCAATTGACCCATTTCAGTCGCAAGTGTCGGCTGGTAACCAACCGCTGATGGCATACGTCCAAGAAGGGCGGATACTTCAGAACCTGCTTGCGTGAAGCGGAAGATATTATCGATGAACAAAAGAACATCTGCGCCTTGCTCATCACGGAAGTATTCAGCCATTGTCAAACCTGTCAAAGCAACACGCATACGTGCGCCAGGCGGCTCGTTCATCTGACCGAAGACCATTGAAGTTTTCTTGATAACGCCGGATTCGCTCATCTCGTGGAACAAGTCGTTTCCTTCGCGCGTACGCTCGCCAACACCAGCGAATACAGAAAGACCGCCGTGCTCTTGTGCGATGTTGTTGATCAATTCCTGGATCAAAACAGTTTTACCTACACCGGCACCACCGAAGAGGCCGATTTTACCACCTTTGATATAAGGGGCAAGCAAGTCAACAACTTTGATACCAGTTTCAAGGATTTCAACTTCAGTGGAAAGGTGTTCGAACGTAGGAGCCGAACGGTGAATCGGATCGCGGCGTTCTGATGCCGGGATTTCCTCACCCAAGTCGATTACTTCACCAAGTACGTTGAATACTCGGCCAAGTGTAACATCTCCGACAGGAACAGAAATTGCTCTGCCCAAATCGGTTACTGCTGAACCGCGCTGCAATCCGTCAGTGGATTCCATTGCGATGGTACGAACTGTGTCGTCGCCAAGGTGCAAAGCTACTTCAAGAGTCAAAGTAGTTTGAGCTTGATTGGGACGATCAATATTAACGGTTAGGGCGTTGTAGATCGCTGGAAGTTGGCCATTGGAAAACTTAACGTCTACAACCGGACCCATAACCTGAAGAACGTGTCCTGTGTTCATGCTGTTCCCTCCTGTCTTACTTTTATTGAACCTATTTAAAGCTCGAGCGGCTTCATCAGCCGCTTTTGCTTCCTTATTCTATTCTAGAGCCGCAGCTCCGCCGACGATCTCTGTGATTTCCTGAGTGATCGCAGCTTGGCGTGCACGGTTGTAGACAAGCGTCAGATCGCCGATCAATTCTGATGCGTTGTCGGTTGCGCTCTTCATTGCTGTCATGGAAGCAGCATGCTCACTTGCTTTGCCGTCCAGCAAGGCTCCAAAAATCAAGCTTTCCGCGTATTGTGGAAGAAGAACTTCCAGAATCACTTCCGCTGATGGGTCGAACTCGTAAGAAGCAGTCGATCCTGTTGGCTGAATGTCAGTCAACGGCAGCACTTTCTTTTCGGTAACCTCCTGGGAGATGGCAGAAACATAATGGTTATAGTACATATAAACTTCGTCATACGTACCATCTGCGAACATACCAACAGCTTTGCGCGTTATTTCCTTGATATCCGCAAACGCTGGGTGGTCCGGAAGCCCGATTGAGCTTTCGATGATGTTATAGCCTTTCTTCGCAAAGAAGTCACGGCCTTTCCGCCCGACGCTGAGGATAACAAATTCGTCGCTTGACGTGTGGCGCTCGTTGATTTTAGCCATGACAGTACGCAAGATGTTACTGTTATAGCCGCCAACAAGGCCACGGTCAGAGGTAATGACCAAATATGCCGTTTTCTTAACAGGGCGTGCCATCATCATAGGATTCGACACGTCGCTAGAACCGGCTGCGATCGAAGCGACCACATCCTGGATCTTTTCCATATATGGAACAAAAGCTTTCGCGCTCATTTCTGCTTTGTTCAATTTAGAAGCGGAAACCATCTGCATCGCTTTCGTGATTTGGCTTGTTTTCTTGGTTGACGTAATTCGTGTTTTTATATCGCGTAAAGATGCCACTGGTATTTCACCACCTTGTTATTTTTTCTTCCGATCCTGCCAGGGAGCTTATTCTGATTTCGCGAATGTGTGCTTGAATTCGTTGATTGCTGCGCCGAATTCGTCGTCAGATGGCAATCCCTGAGTTGAGCGGATGGTATCCAAAACGTTTGTGTGGTTTGTATCCAACCAGCTAGTCAATTCAGCTTCGAAACGAGTGATGTCTTGTACAGGGATATCGTCGAGGAATCCACGAGTCAATGCGTAGAAGATAACAACTTGTTTTTCAACTTTAATCGGGCTGTTCAAGTCCTGCTTGAGAACTTCAACTGTACGTTTACCGCGCTCAAGTTTTGCAGCTGTCGCTGGGTCAAGATCTGAACCGAATTGGGAGAATGACTCCAATTCACGGTAAGCTGCCAAGTCAAGACGCAAAGTACCGGCAACTTTCTTCATCGCTTTGATCTGAGCTGAACCACCTACACGGGATACAGAAAGACCTGCGTTGATCGCTGGGCGAACACCGGCGAAGAAAAGATCCGATTGAAGGAATATCTGGCCATCCGTAATCGAGATTACGTTTGTTGGGATATAAGAGGAAATATCGCCTGCTTGCGTTTCAACGAACGGCAATGCAGTGATCGATCCTGATCCAAGTGATTCGTTCAACTTCGCTGCGCGCTCAAGAAGGCGTGAGTGAAGGTAGAAAACGTCACCTGGGTAAGCTTCACGGCCCGGAGGACGACGAAGCAAGAGTGAAAGTTCACGGTAAGCGGAAGCTTGTTTTGTCAAATCATCATAGACGATCAAAACGTGCTTGCCATCGAACATGAAGTCCTCAGCCATCGTGATGCCGGCATAAGGAGCCAAGTATAGAAGTGGAGCTGGTTGTGAAGCAGACGCTGTAACAACGATCGTGTAATCAAGCGCACCGTTTTTGCGGAACGTCTCAACAACGTTACGGACAGTCGACTCTTTTTGGCCGATTGCTACGTAAATACAGATCATGTCTTGGTCGCCTTGGTTCAAGATAGTATCGATTGCGACAGATGTTTTACCAGTCTGGCGGTCACCGATGATCAATTCGCGCTGCCCACGGCCGATTGGCACAAGAGCATCGATTGCTTTAATACCCGTTTGAAGCGGTTCGTGCACGGATTTACGTGCCATAACGCCTTGTGCTGGGCTTTCGATAGGACGGGATTTAGTCGTGTTGATCGGTCCAAGACCATCAACCGGCTGTCCTAGTGGATTTACTACGCGCCCGATAAGTTCTTGCCCTACCGGTACTTCCATAATACGGCCAGTTCGACGTACTTCATCGCCTTCTTTGATGTCTGCGAATGGCCCAAGGATGATGATACCAACGTTGTTGGCTTCCAAGTTCTGTGCCATACCCATTACACCATTAGAGAATTCTACAAGTTCTCCAGCCATGATGTTGTCGAGGCCATGAGCGCGAGCGATACCGTCACCAATGGTGATGACTGTACCGACTTCGTCAACTTTCATCTCTGATTGATAGTTTTCAATCTGTTGCTTAATCAGATTGCTGATTTCTTCAGCTTTGATGCTCATGTATTTCACCCTCTCATAATTTCATAAATTAGCCGATTAATTGACGCTGCAGGCGGGCAAGTTTCGTGCTGACGCTGCTGTCAAAGATGCGGTTTCCGATTTGAAGGCGCAATCCACCGATCAATGATGGGTCGATTACGTTTTCAATCCGTAAAGAATTTTTGCCGATGCTTTTCGCGAAAGCCGTGGAAAGAGACGCCGTTTCTTCTTCCGTCAATGGACGAGTTGAATAAACTGTTGCATCCTCAATTCCCTGCTCTTCGTTTGAAAGCTTGATATATGCTTGTGTCATATCACTGACTTCGTTCATGCGTCTGCGCTCACCCAACATCTGAAGTGTATTCAAGACATACGTGTTAACCCCTTGAAATACTTCGTTGATGAGGTTTGTGCGCTTTTCAGATGAAAGTTTCGGTGAAACGATCAATTGGTAAAGTTCAGGAGTCAACTTGAAAACTTTACGTACTTCACGGAGATCCTGTTCGATTTCCAAAGTCACATTGTGTTCTTTGGCTACCTGGAATAATGCCGATGCGTAGCGCTCAGCGACTTGGCTCATTGCACTTCGCCTGCCTTCGCAATCGTTTCGTTAATCAACTGACGGTTGTCTTCCTCAGAGATTTCCTTGTCCAATACTCTCGTAGCTGCCAACAAGGACAGAGCCACAACTTCTTCACGTACTGCTGCGATCGCTTTTTCGCGCTCGTTAGCAATTTCTGCCACTGCGGATTCTTTCATGCGAGCAGATTCAGCACGCGCTGTCGTAATGATTTCCTCACGAGAAACTTCGCCTTGTTTCTTGGCATTTTCAACGATTTCCTGCGCCTGGTTGCGGGCATCCTTCAAAAGGTTGCGCTGCTCATCAAGCATTTGCTGTGATTCCTGACGGCTTTTTTCAGCAGTTTCGATCTCACTTGCGATCAGATCTTCACGTTGCTGCATAACGCCCATCAATGGACCCCACGCAAATTTCTTCAACAGGGCCATTAGGAGCAAAAAGATGACCAATGTTGCGATGATGTCTCCAATATTCAAAAACTCCCCGGTTGCACCGAGTACGAGGTGATCAAAAAACACGATTGTTTCACTCCCTTCAAGAGCCTAAAATACTTTTTCTACTATTATATATACTGCTTAAAATCGTTAGATGTGCTGTCGAAATCCAAAATGCATCATACAAGCATAAATGGCGAAAAACATGCCGGAGCATTCTCGCCATTTAGCTTTTCAGTAATAAATTGCTTTGTCTAGTTCTTCCGCTTTTCGCGATGTCTAGACTCCAGTGCCTAGCTCTTCGGGACATAAGTCAACCCAGCTGTGCGGCAAAGAACGCCGCTTCGCTGGTTCGCCTTATGCCTGTCAGAGCTGAACAGGCACTTTCGCTTTTCGAAATTAACGGTTCATTACGATGAACGCGATAACTACGGCGATGATCGGCAATGCCTCAACCAAAGCTACACCGATGAACATTGTTGTTTGAAGAACGCCGCGTGCTTCTGGCTGGCGAGCGATACCTTCAACTGTTTTTGACACGATAAGTCCGTTACCGATACCTGCACCTAGTGCTGCTAATCCTACTGCAATTGCTGCTGCTAATAAACCCATTTTAAAATGTCCTCCTCAGGATAATTGTTTTTTTTTGTTTTGCCCGAAGGCAGTTTATACTCAATGGTCTTCGCTAACTTTATGCGATAAATAAACCATCGTTAACATAACGAAAATGAACGCTTGGATAGCCCCGATAAAGATCGAGAACCCTTGCCATGCCATCATCGGCAAGATCGCGCTTGCGAATCCAAGAATACTTGCTGAAGCAAGTCCTGCCAACAAAGTAAGCAAGATCTCACCAGCGTAGATGTTACCGTAAAGACGCAGACCGAGTGTCAGCGTATTTGCGAATTCCTCAATGATTTTAAGCGGGAACAAGAACGGCATCGGTTTCAGGAAGTCTGAACTGTAGCCTTTCAAGCCTTTCAGCTTAATACCATAATAATGGCTCAAGATGATGATTGTTGCAGCCAATGTCATTGTCACGACTGGATCCGCTGTTGGTGATTTCCACCAAAGGTCTCCGTTGACGACAACAGCAAATGGGAGCCCGAGCATGTTCGAAACGAAGATGAACATGATCAGCGTAATTCCAAGTACATGGAATCGTCCGCCATCCCGCCAGTCCATATTGCTTTTAATGATTCCTTTGACAAAGTCCATGACCCATTCCATGAAGTTCTGCATGCCTGTCGGCTTCAGCTTCAAGTTACGGGTAGCAAAGAACGCAATAAGGAAAACAATAAGAGCGGCTACAAGCAGCATCATAACGTTCGATAGGTTGAACCAGATTCCGAACACCTCGAGCATTGGAGCGCCATGATCCACGATAAATTCACCTCTCTTTCCACTTTCTTTAATGGTGTTTCATGTGATAAACGATCCGCTCCGCCAAAAGGAGACCGTAAGGGATCATCAACCCGATTACCGCACTGACCAAGTGTATATGCTCAGCGAACAAAATAGCGATCGCCACAACGGCTACACCTGATGCGAACCGTAATGCCGTTCCGAGAGAACGGACTTTCGAGCCTTCTGCCACCGCCCGGTCGAATTTTTCCATTCTCCGGACCAGGATCCACATATTATAAATGCCGAACAGAGATCCGACGATCAAGCCTGCGAACACTTCCGGATAAGGAGTGACTCCCCACCCTAAAACGAACACGGCGAGGATGAAATACATCAGCCTCTTCAATCTTTTATAGATCTCTTGAAGTCCATCCATTTTTTACATGTCTCCTGATTCGAATTTTCGGACGGTCTGAAGCATCGCCCAAACCCCGGCACTAAGACCGACGAGCAGGCAGATGATCAAAAAGAGCGGGGCGGTTCCGAATTGCTCATCAAGCCACATCCCTGTAAAGACTCCGATTAGTACGGACCCGACAAGTTGCGAGAGAATGACGGAATAAATCGCCATTGCTTGTAAGGGACTTTTTTTCGGGTGCATGATAAACCCCTCGAAATTCATAATGATTTGACATTCACGCCCATAAAAAGAGCAGTCGCATCTGGCTTTCAATAGCACATCCATTATGTATGAAAACCCTCTCATGCAGACCCTTTGTAAGCATACAATAGGGGTAAAATCATGTCAATTACATGTAGTGAAAAACTTCACAAGCAAAAACCCGCCGACATATGATTGACAAATTTGTTACAAGAAAAGCGAGAGCGCCTGCCCAGCTCCGTCAGGCATAAGACGGATCAGCAATGCGGCGCTTTTTGCCGCAATGCTGGAACGGCTTATGACCCAAGGAGCTAGGCGCTCGAGCTAGACATCAAGAAAAGCGAAGGTGGCTGAACAAAAACACTCCCTGCTCTCCCCCCTTCTCCTTACAACTCGCCGAAATACTTGTGCAAAGCTTCCACGATCCGCTGTGATGCTTTTCCGTCGCCATATGGGTTCGATGCTTGCGACATCGCTTCATACGCGGAGGCATCCGTCAGCAATTCTTTGCCGAGGCGGTAAATCGTTTCTTCGTCAGTACCGGCGAGTTTCAACGTGCCGGCATCGATGCCTTCCGGACGTTCCGTCGTATCACGCAACACCAAAACTGGCTTACCGAGAGACGGCGCTTCTTCTTGTACCCCGCCCGAATCAGTCAGGATGAAATAAGACTGGGCTGCGAAGTTATGGAAATCCAATACTTCGAGCGGCTCGATCAAGTGGATGCGCGGGTCACGCCCAAGCACTTCGTCTGCCACTTCGCGAACAGCCGGATTCATGTGGACCGGATAGACCACTTGGATGTCCTCATGCTCTTCGGTCAAGCGCTTGATCGCACGGAACATATTGCGCATCGGTTCACCAAGGTTTTCACGGCGGTGGGCGGTCAATAAGATCATGCGGTCACTGCCGATTTTATCGAGCACCGGGTGATGATAATTTTCACGCACTGTCGTCTGCAAAGCATCAATCGCCGTATTGCCCGTAATATAGATTGTTTCTTCTTTTTTATTCTCATCACGTAGATTCTGCGCAGACTTCTCGGTCGGCGCAAAATGGATGTCCGCCATGACACCTGTCAATTGACGGTTCATCTCTTCCGGGAAAGGAGAGTACTTATTGTGGGTCCGGAGCCCAGCTTCTACGTGCCCGATCGAAATTTGATTGTACAAAGCGGCCAAACTTGCCGCGAATGTCGTCGTCGTATCTCCATGGACCAGCACGATATCCGGTTTCGCTTCTTTCATCACATCATCCAAACCTTGCATAGCCCGTACCGTTACATCGCTCAAGGTTTGGCGGTCTTTCATGATGTTCAAATCAAAATCGGGGGTGATGCCGAATGTTTCGAGCACTTGGTCAAGCATTTGGCGATGCTGTGCGGTGACAGTCACAAGAGGTTCGATCGTTTCTGGGTGCTTCTGCAATTCCAACACAAGAGGCGCCATTTTAATCGCTTCCGGACGTGTACCGAAAATCGTCATCACTTTCCATTTTTTCGTCACTTCTGATCAACCCGCTTTCTTATTTTGTTCCGAACAAGCGATCTCCAGCATCGCCGAGGCCAGGCACGATATAGCCTTTTTCGTTGAGCTTCTCATCGAGTGCCGCGATATAGATATCGACATCCGGATGTGCTTTTTGCAAAGCTTCCACACCTTCTGGAGCTGCGATGATGCACATGAACTTGATTTTCGTCGCGCCGCGCTTTTTCAAGGAATTGACTGCTTCAATCGCAGAGCCGCCTGTCGCAAGCATTGGATCGACGACGATCAATTCACGTTCAGAGACGTCTGAAGGCATCTTAAAATAATATTCCACTGGCTGCAAAGTTTCCGGGTCGCGGTACAAGCCGATATGGCCAACCTTCGCCGCCGGAATCAATTTCAAGACACCGTCAACCATTCCAATTCCTGCACGCAAAATCGGTACGATGCCCAATTTTTTCCCGGCTAAAACGTTCGACTTGGCAACTTGCACAGGCGTTTCCACATCGATTTCCTGAAGCGGAAGCTCGCGTGTGATTTCAAAGGCCATCAAAGTTGAAATCTCATCAACCAATTCACGGAATTCTTTTGTTCCAGTCGATTTGTCGCGGATATACGTCAGTTTATGCTGAATCAGCGGATGATCAAAAACGAATACTTTTCCCACAGTGTATCTCTCCTTTTTCATACATTTTCCTAAACAGTATAACAGAAAATGAAAAGGTTTAGAGCGTCACCCCTGCATTAGAATTATTCAGTCAACTTTCATAGGCAAAATAAAAAACCAGGGCCAATGCCCCGGTTAGAGTAGATGTGCTTCATCGATCGGCATCGGCCGGTGGAATAAAAAGCCTTGGGCGATCGTGCAGCCCATCTCAAGCAATTGCGTCCGGTCGTCTTCTGTCTCGACGCCTTCCGCGACTGCCCGCAGCCCTAGATTATCCGCCAATTGGATGATGGTCCGGATGACGGCACGCGTCCCATGCTCCTCCATATTGGACACAAAGGAACGGTCGATCTTGATTTCTTCGACAGGCAGCTTCTGCAGATAGCTGAGGGACGAATAGCCTGTCCCGAAATCATCGATGGAAGTCGCAAAGCCATATTTTTTCAGCTGGTCGAACACCGTACCAGCCGTATCGATATCGACGACCCCAATGCGTTCGGTGATCTCCAGCTGAATCCATTTCGGATCCACGCCGAATTTTTTCGTTTCATCCACCAAATGCGGCACGAAGGAATGATGAAAGAAATGTTCCGCCGAGATATTGATCGCCACTTGGCGCAACTGCAGCCCCTGTTCCTGGCGTTTTTTCAGCCAAGACAAGACTTGCTCGATGACATGCTGCTCAAGCTGGCGGATCTTGCCGTTCTTCTCCGCAGCCGGAATGAAAATGGCAGGCGAAATATCGCCAAGTTCCGGCGACTTCCAGCGAGCCAGTGCCTCGAAGCCGAGTATGTCCCGGCTTTCGAGCGCCACTTTCGGCTGAAGGAAGACACTGATTTCTTTTCGTTTGAGCGCCACCGTCAATGCATTGGCCACGCGCAAGTCGCGCATCATCACTTCATCTTGTTCATTTTCAAAATAGCAGACCGCCTCGCCGATGCGTTCTTTCGCTTTCGATAAAGCACTGTCAGCACAGCGAACCAGCTCTTCCGCGTTCTGCTGGGCAGGCGTGACAATCGCCACGCCGACTTTGACAGTCAA
Source organism: Planococcus sp. MB-3u-03 (assembly GCF_002833405.1). NCBI lineage: Bacteria > Bacillati > Bacillota > Bacilli > Caryophanales > Caryophanaceae > Planococcus > Planococcus sp. MB-3u-03. Next base: position 2,598,646 of record NZ_CP025135.1, read on the forward strand.
AAACAAATCCATCTCACCGATCGACACCGGTTCCCGCAGGCTGCTTAAAATATCCTCCAGAAATTCAGGCGCGCGCGTTAAAGGAATGGTGCTGTAGAGCGACAGCCGCGAATCGGAAAAGCGTGCGACCAGTTTTTCCCCGGCACCGCCTGCCAGGACAAGACGGCGTCCAAGCTCCCGGCATAAATCATTGCCTGCCCGGTGGCCGTATTGATCGCTGATTTTGATGAATTCGTCTGCCGAGATAAACGCGACAAAACCTTCTTTTCCATCCTTTAGCAGCTCTTTCAGTTCCGTGCGGAAATAATGGCGGTTCGGCAGCCCTGACTCCTCATCGATATAGGCAAGACGCAAAATCTCTTCTTGTTGGCGCGAGAATTTTACTGCCAAGGAAACGATCGAGGCGATTTCTTCCATAAAGACCAGATCTTTGTGCGAAGGCTTATAGACTTCCGGAAAGTAAATCCCGAATGTACCGATGGCTTCTTCCTTGCCATTAAAAATCGGCACGGACCAAATCGCTTTGATCCCGAACCGGTCGAGAACGTCTTGCTGGCCGCTTAGAAGGGAATCCTGTGCTGCATCTTCCACAATGACTGGCTGCTGCCGCAGATAAGCCGCTCCGCAAGGGCTAACATCGGCTGATACTTCTAAACCGCGCATCCCCACAGTGAATTCATCCGGCATCGATTTTGCTGCCCCCACCTGAAAACGTTTCGCCTCGTCCACCAATAGGACCGTACAGCGTGAACCGTCAAGGAAAAACGATTCAGCCGTTTCGCAGATGTTCTGTAAGAGCATACCGAGCATATGTGCCTTTTCAATGCCTTTATACGTCTCTTTCTGCAGGTCAATCAAAGTTTCCGCACGCCGGCGGTCGCTGATATCCCGTTGAAGCATCAGGATATAACGCAATGATTTTTCCGGAAACGCCAAGGGCTGAACCGTGATTTCGTTCCAGAAAGGCGTCCCGTCTTTCCGGTAATTGACGATTTCAAAAATGCCGGGTTGGGCCGATGCCGTCGCTTCGCGTATTTGGCTGCCGGTATTGGCATCGGTTTTCGTCCCGTGGAGGAATTTACCGTTTCTTCCGATAACTTCCTCTTCGCTATAGCCGGTCATTTCAAAAAACGCCTCATTGGCATAGGCGATTGGGTGGTCGGAAATTTCCGGGTTCACGACAACAAAACTCGTGTGGAATTCAATCCCGAGACGGCGCAGCCAATCTATGATCACTTTTCGGTCTTCCTGGATTTCATATTGATGCATACGCGTCCCTCCCAGTTTTTCTCATTATGTATGGTGAAAAAGCCGCCAATGCATGCGGCGGCTTTATTCATTTCAATATTCATCTAAATAATCAACTGCTTATTTATACAAAGGATGGGCAGCTGTCAATTTTGCTGTACGCTCAGCGGCTTCCTTCTTCACAGCTTCGTCTTCCGGATTTTTCAATAGAAGCGCCATGATTGAAGCGATTTCCTTCATTTCTTCTTCTTTGAAACCACGGGATGTGACGGCTGCTGTTCCGAGCCGGATGCCGGATGTGACGAATGGGCTTTCCGGATCGAACGGAATTGTGTTTTTATTAGTCGTGATGCCGACTTCATCCAACACATGTTCCGCTACTTTGCCCGTCAAGTTAAGTGAACGGAGGTCGAGTAGCAATAGATGGTTGTCTGTGCCGCCGGAAACGATGTCGACACCTTTAGCTGTTAGGCTATCAGCCAAGACATTCGCATTTTTGACGACCTGGTCGATATAGTCTTTGAACTCTGGCTTCTGGGCTTCGCCGAAAGCAACGGCTTTTGCCGCAATGACGTGCATCAACGGGCCGCCCTGGATGCCAGGGAAAATGATTTTGTCGATTTTTTTCGCAAATTCTTCTTTGCAAAGAATCAAGCCGCCGCGAGGGCCGCGCAATGTTTTATGGGTAGTGGAAGTAACAAAATGTGCATGAGGCACTGGGTTCGGATGTGCACCGGTTGCGACAAGCCCTGCAATATGCGCCATGTCGACCATTAGGTACGCGCCGACTTCATCAGCGATTTCACGGAATTTCGCGAAATCCAATGTGCGGGAATATGCACTTGCGCCGGCAACGATCATTTTCGGCTTGTGCTCAAGAGCTGCCTGGCGAACTGCTTCGTAATCGAGCAATTGCGTATCTTTATCGACGCCGTACTCGACGAAATTATACTGCATGCCGCTGAAGTTGACTTTGCTGCCGTGCGTCAAATGTCCGCCGTGATTCAAGTTCATGCCAAGAACCGTGTCGCCTTGTTCAAGCATCGCTGTGTAGACAGCCATATTAGCCTGTGAACCAGAGTGAGGCTGGACGTTTGCATGGTCTGCGCCGAAAATTTCTTTCAAGCGGTCACGTGCGATATTTTCCACTACATCTACAAATTCACAACCGCCGTAATAGCGTTTGCCCGGATAGCCTTCTGCGTATTTATTGGTCAACACGGATCCTTGTGCATCCATAACTGCCTGGGATACAAAGTTTTCCGATGCGATCAACTCGATATTCGCTTCTTGGCGTTCTTTTTCCGCGTTCATTGCTTCATATACTGCCTGATCCTGCGCCTTAATCAATTCCATCTGTCTTTCCCTCCCGTGATTGAAGAACCTGGCGATCATAGCTCGCACGGACACCGCCGATCAATTTCGGACGTGTCGTCGCACTTGATACGATCGCTTCCCCTATTAGTTTAACAGAAGTCCGCACCGGAACGGCGACTCTTTTTAAATGCATGCCGATCATCGTCTGCCCGATGTCCACTCCGGCGTGGGCAGCAATTTCCTCGACGACGACAGGGTCACTCATATTCATGAAGGCGTAAGCACTCATCGATCCGCCTGCTTTTGCCACCGGCACTACCGATACCGGCTCCAAGCCATAGCGTTCGGCAGCTGCACGCTCAATGGTCAGCGCGCGGTTAATATGCTCACAGCCTTGAAACGCCAGAAACAATCCGTGTCGTTCTGCAAACGCGCGCAACGGTTCGAACAGGCTTTCTGCAATATCGAGCCCACCGCCTGTGCCGATGCGCTCGCCGGCCACTTCAGAAGTCGAACAACCGACGACGAATAATTGGCCTTCCTTGAATGCAATCTGTTGCTCCAATTCTCTGAGAACTTCTTCAAGCTGCAACTGCCATAAGCTTTGCATGCTTACTCCTCCTTAGTTTTCGAGTGCGCTGATTTTCTGTACACGGTTTTCATGACGGCCGCCTTCAAAATCAGTAGTCAGCCATGTTTTCGCAATTTCTTGCGCAAGCCCTGGTCCGATGACACGTTCGCCCATCGCCAAGATATTCGAATCGTTATGCTCACGCGTCGCTTTCGCGCTGAATACATCATGTACGAGCGCGCAGCGGATGCCTTTTACTTTATTAGCGGAAATCGACATGCCGATTCCTGTCCCGCAAATCAAAATGCCTTTATCGAATTCTCCGCTTGCGACACCTTCCGCTACCGGTTGTGCATAATCCGGATAGTCGACAGAGTCGTCCGTTTGCGGCCCAAAGTCTTTGTATTCAATCCCAAGCTCATTCAATAGATTGACTATCTCTTTGCGCAAATTATTGCCGCCGTGGTCTGATGAAATTGCTATTCTCATGATTAACCCTCTTTTCGTTTTCATTTAGCAGACAGTGCTCAAATCAGCGCCGCCGCTTTTATTTAATTCTAACATTTTTGAACAGTTCCATGTTACTTCCTCACGCCTGCTTTCTGCAACTGAAATCTTCGCGTGCGGCAATCGAAAAAAACTGTCCCGAAGCACATGCAGTTATGCTCTTGGACAGCTCTTTCCAGTTACATGATGTCTAATTGCTTTGCCATCTTGTCGATCAATTGTTCCAACTCTTGATACGTCTCGCGGTAATCAGCCAAGGAACCTCCGTAAGGATCGCTGACATCTCCAGTCGAGCCTTCCGCAAATTCCTTCACCGTGTGCAGCTTTGTCGCTACTTCTGGATAGTATTGCATGAGCGCCATCTTATGCGAATAAGTCATCGTCAAGATCAACTCCGCCCATTCCACATCGCGCGGGCCGAGCGGCTTCGAGATATGGTCGAATTTGATGGACTGCTCGCTCAATACTTTCTGTGCATTGGCTGATAGCGGCGCTTGCCCCGCATAGATCCCGGCCGAGCGGGCTTCTATTCCCTCGATGTCACGGGTGTGCACAATCGCTTCCGCCATCGGGCTGCGGCACGTATTTCCCGTGCAGACGAATAAAATCTTCATCTAATCCCCCCTTATCCAAGCTTCTGTGTCGCCATCTTTTGCGTTCAATGAACTCTCCAGATTAGCGTGTGTCTACCTATTATTATACCGCATTTTATCGAGCTATTGTATGGATGCGGATTGTGCTGGAATGTGTTGGAGTTTTGTGGATAGCTGGACTGGAGAGTGAATTACATTGTTCATTGATCTTTTCTACGTGAAGCAGCCGCCTCCCCCTTTGGGCATGCGAAGAAGGGCCACTGTTGAGTATCTTCATCCACTGGTTGTCGCTGCTTAGCTGGACTTGAGAGCGAGATCGATTGTCTATTGGACATTTCATCACGAACTAGTCGCCTCCCGCTTTGGGCTGGCCTCCCGCCATGAGCCAAGAAGAACGCTTGACTCATGGCTTCGGCTCGCCCTTGTGCGCGGTTCGGCTTTTAGATTTCATTGGATGTTGTGTGCGAGAAAGTATCGGTGTTGATTAGATGCATCTGTTGGTGGAGATGCTTAGCTAGACTTGCTAGTGGTGAAGTTGCCATAGCTATCCAATTTGGACTTACGCAGCAGAACAAAATTATTCGCACTAAGTGCAGTGCCAAATGCATTTCATTTCCTCTCTAAAATTAGAGATGGAGCGGAAAGGGGCCGACGCCTGAGGGACCGCGCGGGCTGGCGAGACAAATGTGCCGCGCTCTTTGCGGCACATTGGCTCAACACCCGCCCCTCGGCAAGCGTGCCCCTTGTAGCGGAATCTCTTCCACTAACAGCCCCACTATCCATCTTCAAAATGTCGACGTCCTATCGCATCAGCTGCATGACCTGCATCCTGCAGGCCCAAGCGTGCCCTTTACAGCGGAATCTCCCCCCTCTCCCTTATTTAAAACAACAAAAAAACCACTGGGGAATTTCCCAGTGGCTTTGCATTCTGTCATCTAATTCACTTGCTTGAATCAACTGAACCATTTATGATCCGCTGCTTTTTCCAGGCGGTTCATCAGGGCAGCGTCTTCATTTTCCGGCAACACGCATGCCAGTATCAAATCAGCATCCGTCTGGTCGCATCTGCGCAAGCTGTCGTATAACTTATCCACAGCAAGCGGGAAGCAATAATCAGCTGTCTCGAAATCCTCACGGCTCAGTACAGCGATTTTTTTCTTCTTGCCGTGGATATGGTCAATTGCTTTTTCGATGAGCTTGCTATTGTGCTCGATCAAATAAAGCGGAGCAGCCGGTGCATAATGGGCATATTTCATGCCGGGCGATTTCGGCGTATTGCCTTTTGTCTCGGAAGACAAACGGACCGTGCCGATCACTTCTTCCAATTGTTCTTTCGTTACTTGGCCTGGGCGCAGGATAACAGGCGGTGCACTCGTCATGTCGAGCACGGTCGATTCGATGCCGACCTGTGTCGGTCCACCGTCCAAAATGAGCGGAATCTTGCCGTTCATATCGAAATAGACATGCTCAGCCAAAGTCGGGCTCGGTTTTCCACTCGTATTGGCGCTCGGTGCTGCGACTGGCTGCTTCAGGCGTTTTAATAAATTCAACGCAACCGGATGGTTCGGTACGCGAATGCCTACTGTCGGCAAGCCTGCTGTTACGTTAGAAGCAAAGGTATCCGGTTTCGCCTGCATGATCAAAGTCAGTGCCCCCGGCCAAAAAGCATCCATACATTGCAGGGCTTTTTCCGGAACATCTTCGACATACTCCAAGGCGGTTTCTTTGGAATCCACATGAACAATCAATGGATTGTCGGTTGGGCGGCCTTTCGCTGCGAAGATTTTATCGACAGCGGTCGCGTTCATCGCATCCGCGCCGAGGCCGTAAACGGTTTCGGTCGGAAATGCAACGACTTCTCCCCCGCGAATATAATCCACAGCTTGTGCATAACTTTCATCGTTATTCACATGTTCATCCACAAGAATTGTTTTTGTTTCCACCTAAACATCTCCAGTACAATAAGGTTTTGGCGACAATATCCACATTTTGTGGATAACACCCCTTAACATCAGGTGATTTGTGCACAAATTACTCTAAAATACAAAATACCATGCGGTCGTGTTTGTTGATATCTTTTTTGCAATAGACGCGTGCTTCAGGCAAGGCTTTTTGGAACAATTCCGTTACAGCGGCACCTTGGCTGCTGCCGATTTCAAGCCCGATGATGCCTGGGCGGCTGATCAATCCAGGTACTTGTTCTGCCAATGTTTCGTAAGCCGCAAGCCCGTTGCTGTCTGCGAATAAAGCTTCATGCGGCTCGAATTCGCGAACGGTATCAGACAAGCCCGGCGCTTCGTGATGGGCGATGTACGGCGGGTTGGACAGGATGATATCCCATTTTCTCCCCGCAAGCGGCGCTGCTAGGTCCCCTTTTGTGAAATGGACATCTGCGCTCAAAGATTCAGCATTGCGTTCCGCCATGAACAAGGCTTCTTCGGAAATATCCGTCGCCATCACTTCCGCTTCAGGCAATTCGCATTTCAAGGTGATCGCAATGACTCCGCTGCCTGTTCCGATATCAGCTGCCTGTACTTCTTCCGTACCGAAAAGCTCACGCTTCAACTTCAAGGTTTCTTCGATCAGCTCTTCTGTTTCCGGGCGTGGGATGAGAACAGCTGGCGAAACTTGGAAGGTTCTGCCGTAAAATTGTTCAATGCCCGTCAAATGCTGGACGGGTACGCCTTCAACCAATTCTTCGACATTGGCCCAATAGGCTTCAAATTGGCGCTCTTCGATTTTATCGCGCATTGCTGCGACCAAACCGGAGTAATCCACTCCCAATTCATGCTGCAACAGAATACGGGCCGGCGTTTCTTCACGGCCGTATTGCTTTACATAATTTGTCGCTTGCTCCAAGGCTTCATATACAAATTCCACTGTCGTTAAGGTTTCAACTTTGTTCATTGTTCAAACTCTCCATCCTCGTTGATTGTTCATCGATCACCAGGGCGTCAACAATTTCATCCATCTTGCCTTGCAGGATTTGATCCAGCTTCTGGATGGTCAATCCGATACGATGGTCCGTCACTCGGTTTTGCGGGAAGTTGTAAGTGCGGATGCGCTCTGAACGGTCACCTGTACCGACAGCGGATTTACGTACGGAATCATATTCAGCTTGTGCTTCTTGTTGGAATTTTTCATATACGCGGGCGCGCAACACTTTCATGGCACTCGCTTTATTCTTGATCTGGGATTTCTCATCTTGGCACGTGACGACAATATTTGTCGGTAAATGCGTCAAGCGCACCGCCGACATCGTCGTATTGACCGATTGGCCCCCTGCACCTGATGATGCATAGGTATCGACACGGATATCGTTATCGTGGATATCGACTTCGACTTCTTCTACTTCCGGCAAACATGCGACCGTCGCTGTCGAAGTATGGATGCGTCCCCCGGATTCGGTTTCAGGAACACGCTGTACACGGTGGGCGCCGTTTTCGTATTTCAGCTTGGAATAAGCGCCTTTGCCGGTCACCATAAAGACCAATTCCTTAAATCCGCCAATTTCCGTCTGGTTCGAGTCCATGATTTGGACTTTCCATCCGTTAGTTTCAGCAAAGCGGGAATACATCTTGAACAAATCGCCTGCAAATAGGGCCGCTTCATCGCCGCCTGCTGCACCGCGGATTTCCATGATGACGTTTTTATCATCGTTCGGGTCTTTTGGAATCAATAGGATGTGAAGGCGTTCTTCCAATTCTTTTGAACGCCCTTCGAGTTCAGAGACTTCTTCTTTGACCATTTCACGCATATCGGCATCCATTTTTCCTCAAACATGGCTTTGAATCGGCCAATTGCGTCTGGACATCCTTATATTCACGGTACGTTTCCACAGTTTCCTGCAGATCGGATTGTTCTTTGGAATAATCGCGCAGCTTGTTCGTATCGCTGACAATATCCGGGTCACTCAACATTTCGTTGAGACGGTCGTATCTGTCCTCGACAGACTGTAAACGGTCAAACATTGTTTTCACCTCTAGTTTCTTCTATATAAATAGTACTTACAACTTTACATTTCCTACATTCAGCAAAATGCTTCGCTTTCCTGCGGGCGAGCGCCAAGCCTCCTCAGTCGCTTTGCGCCTTGCGGGTCTCGGCTTTCTCGCTTTCCCGCGGGAGTCTCCGCAGTTTTGCTTCATTTTGCTTAGGTTTCAGACATTTATTCTGTAACCGTAACACCGGCTGGGACTTCATGGTGATGGCGGCAGCGCGGTTCGTAGGCTTCGGAAGCACCGACTAAGATGATCGGGTCATCCGAACCGGCAGGCTTGCCGTCGATCAGGCGCTGTGTGCGGCTTGCGGAGATCCACACACCGTGCAGACGGCCTGCAATTTGGTCACTTGCTCCGCGATCGACAACAAGGATGGCATCGGACCGAACGGCACGCCACGGAAATCCTGGTCGAGGCCTGCGACAATTACGCGGAAGCCGTGATCGGCCAATTTTTGCACATGGTCGACGATTTCCATATCAAAGAATTGCGCTTCATCGATGGCGATGATATCAAATTCGTCAGTTATATATTCTTTCATCTCGCCGGAATGCCCGATCGGCAGCGCGATGACCGTAGTTCCGTTATGGGAGACAACCGCTTCCTCGCTATAGCGGTTATCCAATTTCGGCTTGAATACCGCAATTTTCTGCTTGGCGAATTGCGCGCGGCGGATGCGGCGGATCAGCTCTTCGGATTTTCCGGAAAACATGCTTCCACAGATCAACTCAACCCATCCGGTCTGTTTCATGACGTACATAGTGGAGACCCCTTTCAAACATTTGCTGTTAATATCATACCAAAAATGGTGGGTGTGCCTATCATTTTTCTGCTATGTAATTGATTTTTTCCGTTCCTTGACGAAAAAAAATACCCATCCGGCGTTTTCGCGACGGACGGGTATAATAGTGACTTAGTTGTTGATTTCTTCTTTGAGGCCGTATTTTTTGTTGAAACGGTCTACGCGGCCATCTGCAGCTGCGAATTTTTGGCGTCCAGTATAGAATGGATGACATTCTGAGCAAAGCTCAACGTTGATGTTTTCCTTTACTGAACCTGTTTCGAATGAGTTGCCGCATGAGCAAGTCACTGTTGCTTTTTTGTACTCTGGGTGAATACCTGTTTTCATAATATTTTCTCCTCCCGCCCTGAACCATCTGGAACAGAGTTTAATCTATTTTGCCTATTGCCTTACACGGCTCGTTAGGCCGTATATGCAATAGTACTGTTTTGTTTCACTCTTATAATCATATCAAAACTCATGGGATTTTGCAAGCAATCAATTCGTCTTTCGCGGAGTGCGCGATGACTTGCTGTCTCTTGGCAATTGCCCGAAAAACTCTTCATTGGTCTTCGAATGGCTAAGCTTTTTCATGAAGCGCTCGGTAAAGTCCGGCGAATCCGAGAAGGTTTTTCGGATAGTCCATAGTTTATCAAGTTGTTCCGGATCCATCAACAATTCTTCCTTGCGTGTGCCGGAACGGCGGATATCGAGCGCCGGGAAAATGCGGCGTTCAGCCAAGCTGCGGTCGAGATGCAGCTCCATATTGCCGGTACCCTTGAACTCTTCGTAGATGACTTCATCCATGCGAGATCCCGTATCAACAAGCGCTGTCGCGAGGATCGTCAAGCTGCCGCCTTCTTCGATATTGCGTGCAGCCCCGAAAAAGCGTTTCGGGCGGTGGAATGCAGCTGGATCGATCCCGCCGGAAAGCGTGCGGCCGCTTGGCGGAATGACCAGATTATACGCTCGCGCCAGTCGCGTGATCGAATCCATCAAGATGACGACATCACGCTTGTGCTCGACAAGGCGCATGGCGCGTTCGAGAACCAGCTCGGCTACTTTGACGTGGTTTTCAGGAACTTCATCGAAAGTCGAAGACACTACATCAGCGTCGACGGAGCGTTCGATATCCGTGACTTCTTCCGGCCGTTCATCGATCAGCAACACGATCAGTTCCGCTTCCGGATGGTTGGTCGTTACGGCATTGGCGATTTCCTTTAACAACATCGTTTTTCCGGCTTTTGGCGGTGCGACGATCAAGCCGCGCTGGCCGAAGCCGACCGGCGACACAAGATCCATGATGCGTGTGGATAAATGTTCCGGCCCGGTTTCTAGGCGGATATGGCGATCCGGATACAGCGGCGTCAAGCCCGGGAAATGGACGCGTTCTTTTGCGACTTCTGGGTCTTCGCCGTTGACGGCTTCTACTTGAAGCAACCCGAAATAGCGTTCATTTTCTTTTGGCGGACGGACTTTTCCGGATACTTTATCGCCGTTTCTAAGGTCGAATCGGCGGATTTGGGAAGCGGAAATGTAAATATCCTGTGAACTCGGTGAATAATTGATCGGGCGGAGGAACCCGAAGCCTTCCGATTGGATGATTTCCAGGATGCCTTCCATGAAAAAGAAGCCTTCCTGTTCCGCACGAGTTTTCAAAATGGCGAAAATCAATTCTTTTTTCGTCAGTTTGCTGTAATTGTTCAGCTTGTATTCTTTTGCCAAGTTATAAAGCTCTTTGAGCGTCATATTTTCCAATGCAGAAATTGTCATCGTTGCCATCTAGTTGGACACCACACTTATCATTAGTTTCAGAATTTCTGGGGAATTTCTCTTGTTCTGGAGTCATTAAAGAAGGAGCCCGGCATAAAGCCGGACTCAGGTTTGGAGTATGGAAATCAATCTTTCATGACGAGATCCGGTTTTTTCTTGAGGCTGTGGCGCCCTTCGACAAAACGAACCGTGCCGGATTTTGCACGCATGACCAAGGTATGGCTTTCGGCAAAAGAACCTTTCAGCTGAACGCCGCGAAGAAGTTCTCCGTCAGTGATCCCTGTCGCTGCAAAGATCGCATCGTCGCCTTTGACCAGGTCATCCATCATCAACACTTTGTCGACTTCAAGGCCCATATCTAAGCAGCGCTGTCTTTCCTCGTCATCTTGAGGAACCAGCTTGCCTTGAAATTCACCGCCGAGGCATTTCAATCCGACTGCTGAAATAACCCCTTCCGGAGCTCCGCCGATGCCAAATAGGATGTCGACGCCCGTTTGGTCGAAAGCTGTATTGATCGCACCGGCGATATCGCCGTCAGTAATCAATTTGATGCGTGCTCCCGCATCGCGAATTTCCTTGATGATCTGTGCATGACGCGGCCGGTCAATAATCGTGGCAACAACGTCTTCGATATCCTTGTTTTTCGCTTTAGCGACTGCGCGCAAATTGTCGATGACCGGAGCGTTAATGTCAATTTTGCCGACAGCTTCGGGGCCGACTGCAATTTTGTCCATATACATATCCGGTGCATTGAGTAAATTTCCACGGTCCGCAATCGCCAGGACAGCAATTGCATTCCAGCCGCCCGCAGCGACAATATTCGTGCCTTCTACAGGGTCGACCGCGACGTCCACTTCAGGGCCGTCACCTGAACCAAGTTTTTCACCGATGTAGAGCATCGGTGCTTCGTCCATTTCGCCTTCACCGATTACGACGGTTCCGCGCATCGGGATCGTATCGAATACGGTCCGCATCGCTTCCGTTGCCGCATCGTCCGCTTCATTTTTCAGGCCGCGGCCCATCCATTTTGAAGAGGCGATTGCTGCCGCTTCTGTAATCCGCACTAATTCCATCGAAAGACTTCGTTCCATAATTCATTTTCCTCCGTTCAATCTTTGTATATGCCATCTATATTGTAGCATATATGCAAACGCCTTTAGAGAGTCAATTCACGTCAGAACTGAGGTCGGACTTCCCGCTCGCCACAGGGTCGATCGTTTCGCGGCGAATGTCAGCGCCAAGCCCCCGCAGCTTTTCGATGATGTTCGAGTAGCCGCGTTCGATGTGATAAATCTCCCGCACTTCCGTTTCGCCTTCTGCTAGTAAGCCGGCGATGACAAGTGCCGCGCCTGCACGCAGATCAGAGGCGACAACGGTCGCAGCATTCAACGGGGTCGGCCCGGTAATGATGGCAGCACGCCCTTCGACGCGCCCGACCGCGTTCATGCGGCGCAGCTCATCGATGTGCTTGAAGCGCGCCGAATAAATGGTATCGGTGATCATCGAAGATCCGTGCGCTTGTGTCATCAAGACCGAGAACGGTTGCTGCAGATCGGTCGCAAACCCTGGATAGACCAAGGTCTTCACGTCAATCGGCTGCAAGTTTTCGGTTTTCGGAATATGGATCGATTCTTCATCTTCCTGAACTTCGACGCCCATTTCACGGAGCTTCGCAGTTAAGGCTTCCATATGGAAAGGAATGACGTTGTCGATCGTCACGCCATCGCCGGCAGCGGCAGCCATGATCATGAATGTGCCCGCTTCGATGCGGTCAGGAATGATCGTATGGTTGGTGCCGTGCAATTCATCTACGCCTTCGATGCGAATGACGTTGGTGCCGGCGCCTTTGATTTTCGCGCCCATATTGGTCAAGAGCGTCGCGACGTCAATGATTTCCGGCTCTTTCGCCGCATTCTCGATGACCGTCTGCCCTTTCGCGCGAACGGCAGCGAGCATGATATTGATCGTTGCGCCTACGCTGACAACGTCCAAGTAGATTTTCGCGCCGCGCAGTTCGTCGGCACGCAAATAAATCGCCCCGTGCTCATTGGCCACTTTTGCGCCAAGCGCTTCGAAGCCTTTAATATGCTGGTCGATTGGGCGCGGCCCAAGGAAACAGCCTCCTGGAAGGCCGATCGCAGCGTGCTTGAAACGACCAAGCATCGCGCCCATCATATAGTAGGAAGCCCGCAATTTCTTGACGTTGCCGTTTGGCAGCGGCATGTCGACCATTTCAGTCGGGTCGATTTGCATGACGCCGTCTTCGAATGTGACGGATCCTCCAATTTCTTCCAAAATACTTTTCAGTGTCCAAACATCGGATATTTCTGGCAAACCTTCAATCGATACTGGCGAATTCGCCAAAATCGAAGCCGGGATCAGAGCCACAGCGCTGTTTTTAGCGCCGTTGACTTTAATCGTTCCGGACAGGCGTTTGCCGCCTTTTATTTTATAAACGTCCATTGTATTTCTCCTTTTCCCTGTCAGCCTTATTTCACAGAGCGGGTTTCCCAATCGGCTAGGAATGCTTCGATACCTTTATCCGTCAACGGATGCTTGAACATCATTTCAAGCACTTTCATCGGCATTGTGCCGATATGCGCGCCGTTAAGCGCTGCTTCCGTCACGTGTTGCGGATGGCGGATCGAAGCAGCGATGATTTCTGAATCGATGTCGTGGATTGCGAAAATCTCAGCAATCTGTGCAATCAAATCCATGCCGTTGTGCCCGATATCATCAAGGCGCCCAAGGAATGGTGAAACGTAAGCTGCTCCAGCGCGTGCTGCAAGAAGCGCTTGGTTGGCGCTGAAGATCAATGTGACATTGACTTTCTTGCCTTCGCCAGCAAGAACCGCACATGCTTTCAAGCCTTCCGGAGTCATTGGCAATTTCACTGTGATGTTTGGCGCAAGTTCAGCCAGTTCACGGCCTTCTTTGATCATGCCTTCTGAATCAAGTGCGATGACTTCGCCGCTGATCGATCCGTCGACAAGGTCGGCGATTTCTTTCAGGCGGTCGTGGAACGAGACATCTTTTTCTTTTGCGACAAGCGATGGGTTAGTTGTGACACCCGAGAGAATGCCCCAAGCGTGTGCTTCTTTAATTTCGTCGAAGTTTGCTGTATCAATGAAAAATTTCATGTATGGTTTCCTCCTGTATGTGGAAAAAGAGACGGATTCGCCTCTCTTCCCAAATTTTTATGAATTTGCTTGTTGTGAACTTCCGAAATCGCGCATTTTACCGATGACAGTCGCTTTGATCGCATCGCGAGCTGGCGTCAAGTATTTACGTGGATCGTAGACGTCTGCATCAGATGCCAATTTTTCGCGGATTGCTTTCGATGCGGCAAGTTGGCTTTCCGTGTTGACGTTGATCTTCGATGTGCCAAGTGAAACCGCACGTTGAACATCTTTCAGCGGGATGCCTGTACCACCGTGCAAGACAAGCGGGACATCACAAAGCTGTGAAATTTCTTCCATTTCAGCGAATCCGAGGTTCGGTTCGCCTTTATACGGCCCGTGGACCGAGCCGAGCGCTGGCGCTAGGCAATCAATGCCTGTCTGTTCGACAAGCGTCTGGCATTCTTTTGGATCAGCGTAAATGACGCCTTCTGCGATGACATCATCTTCCTGTCCGCCAACTATGCCCAGTTCCGCTTCTACGGAAACGCCTTTAGCGTGAGCGTACTCAACCACTTTACGCGTAATTTCAATATTTTCTTCAAATGGATGATGCGATGCATCGATCATCACTGATGTGAAACCTGCATCGATTGCTTCTTTGCATTTTTCAAAACTGGAACCATGATCTAAATGGATAGCGACCGGAACTGTAATATTGTAATCATGCATCAGGCCTTTCACCATATGTACGACAGTCGTGAATCCACCCATATAGCGTGCTGCACCTTCTGAGACGCCGCAAATGACCGGGGATTTTTCTTCCTCCGCCGCCTGCAGGATCGCTTGTGTAAATTCTAGGTTATTCAGGTTAAATTGCCCGATGGCATAACCTTCCTTCTTACCTTTTATCATCATTTCTTTCATCGAAACTAATGGCATTATTATTTTTCCTCCTCAGAATAGGCACATGCCCAATATCTTTTTCACTATATCAAAAATGGCGCTGTTTCGCCACTCGGTGCCTGTTTAATCACCAATCAGCTCGCGAACGGCATCGCGCAGTTCGAAAACATCGAAGGGTTTGGTGAAATAACGAACCACCCCCCAATTCATCGACTCTTCGATCACGCCCATTTCGCCGTAAGCCGTCATCATGATCACTTGGCATTTCTTGTTGCGCTTTCTCAGCCGCTTCAATAATTCGATGCCATCCATTCCTGGCATTTTCATATCCATCAGCACGATATGCGGGCAAATCTGTTCCGTGATCTCAAGCGCCTCTTTCCCGCTGCTGGCAATCAAGGTCTCGTATCCTTCCCGCTCGAATACTTCTTTCAATAACAGGCGGATGCCTTGTTGGTCATCTACTATCAGAATCCTTTTCACATCAGCCGCTCCTTTCCACCTTTTTCGACGAGCAGCCCATTCTGCTATACTCGTCTTGAGGTGAACCCATTTGAAAATATTGACGACACAATTGACCGGCCTGTTCCAGCGCATTGCCAAAGAAGAGCAAGCCATCGAAGATATGGCACGACTTCTCGCCCAAGCGGTCATCGGCGAAGGACGCATCCATCTGGCTGCTTTCGGCGAACTCGATGCTGTCGCAGCCAGTGCTTTGAACGGCGCCGAGACGCTCGAATCCGCGGTTCGTTTCGACCCCGCCGCTGAACTGTCGACTGCCGACCGGGTGTGGATATTAGCCCGGAAAGACGAAGGCGACTCCTTAGCCCAGGAATTGGCCGGACGCGCCGTTCCGTTTGCGATGCTGACAGCTGAAAGCCATGGCAATGAAACGGCGGATGCTTTTCTTTCCATGAACATCGACAAGGGCTTGCTGCCGGGCGAGGACGGCGGACGCATCATGATTCCCCACGGACTCGGCGCTTTGTATGTCTACCATGCCGTTAAGTTAACAATTGATGAAATGCTCGCAAATTAACGAGCCGCAAAAAAGCCTTCCCTGGAATAGGGAAGGCTTTTGCCATCTGATCGATGCCTGCCTTCCAGGAAATGAAGCGGCTTTTCACATGCTGATTACTGGTTGTCCAAAGATGCGCGAACAAATTCACGGAACAATGGCTGCGGACGGTTCGGGCGCGAGATGAATTCCGGGTGGAATTGGCAAGCGACGAACCAAGGGTGGTCAGCGACTTCTATGATTTCAACGAGGCGGCCATCCGGGCTCGTGCCTGTGAATTTGAAGCCGGCTTTTTCGAACTGCTCGCGGAATTCATTGTTGAACTCGTAGCGATGGCGGTGTCTTTCGTAAACGAGCTCTTCTCCGTATGCTTCATACGCTTTCGAGGTCTTATCAAGCTTCGCCGGGTAAAGGCCAAGACGCAATGTGCCACCCAAATCTTCGATGTCTTTTTGTTCTGGCAGCAAGTCGATGACCGGGTACAAAGTTTTCGGGTCGAGTTCAGACGAATGCGCGCCGTCCAAGTTCATGACATTGCGTGCATACTCTACAGAAGCAAGCTGCATTCCGAGGCAGATACCGAAGAACGGCACTTTGTTTTCGCGCGCGTATTGCGTTGCAAGGACTTTTCCTTCCACGCCACGATCGCCAAAGCCGCCTGGCACGAGGATGCCGTCGCAATCCTTGAGTGTTTCTGCTACATTTTCTGCGTTGACATGTTCTGCGTTGATCCAGTCGACTTCAATGTCTGAGTCGAATGCGAAACCGGCATGCTTCAATGATTCCACGACGGAAATATAAGCATCCTGGAGTTCCACGTATTTACCGACAAGGCCGATTTTCACGGATTTCTTCAAGGATTTCACTTTCTCGACGAGTTCGTTCCATTCTGTCATATCCGCTTCTGGTGCTTCGATACCGAAATAATCCAGCACGATTTGGTCCATGTGCTGCTCCTGCAAACGAAGCGGCATTTCATAGATGACATCAACATCGCGGGATTCGATGACTTCTTCGGATTTGATGTCGCAGAACAACGCGATTTTATCTTTCATGTCCTGAGGCACTGGATATTCCGTGCGCACGACGATCAGGTTTGGCTGGATGCCGAGGCTGCGCAATTCTTTTACGCTGTGTTGCGTCGGTTTCGTTTTCATTTCTTTTGCAGCGCCGAGGTAAGGAATGAGCGTACAGTGGATGTACATAACTTCCTCGCGACCGAGGTCCGAACGCATTTGGCGGATGGCTTCTAGGAATGGCAGCGATTCGATATCGCCGACCGTTCCGCCGATTTCCGTGATGACGACATCGGCTTGCGCCGTTTTCGCTGCACGCAATAGGCGGTCTTTGATTTCATTCGTGATGTGTGGGATGACTTGGACCGTTCCGCCCAAATAATCGCCGCGGCGTTCTTTCTGGATGACTGTCGAGTAGACTTTCCCCGTCGTCACGTTTGAATATTTGTTCAAGTTGATGTCGATGAATCGCTCATAATGGCCCAAGTCCAAATCCGTTTCCGCGCCGTCATCGGTAACGAACACTTCCCCGTGCTGGTAAGGGCTCATCGTACCCGGGTCAATATTGATGTATGGGTCGAATTTCTGGATTGTGACACTAAGTCCGCGGTTTTTCAGCAAGCGCCCAAGAGATGCTGCCGTGATCCCTTTCCCTAATGATGAAACCACTCCACCTGTTACGAATATATACTTTGTCATGCTCTGTTTCCTCCTCGAGTAATGAAATAAAATGTGATCGTTCTACAACTTGCAGTCCCGAATCGTGTTCAGCCAGAAAAAGCTTCGGCCATCCAAAAGGGCGGATGGCACGGGTCTTTGCCGCCGGTCGGCAGCACTAAAAAATAAAAAGCGCTCCTCCTGCAAAGCGTGCAGGGGGAGCGCGTTAGCTATACGAATCATCTCTCCTATTTTAAGGAGCCCAATAAAATCTTATCCTGTACAGCCGTTTCCGTCAAGGTAAAAAAAGTTCAGACTACTTCAGCCCATCCTCTTCTTCTTCCTCTTCGTCATCTTCCTCTTCGTCGATGATGTTGCCATCAAGATCTTCTACGAGCACACCGACATCTTCCACTTCGTCGACATCGTCATCATCATCTGTCGAATCGAAATCAAGATCAACGACCGGTGCTTTGACAGCCACTTCGTCATCGTCGTCGTCATCTGAAGAAACATCGCCATCGTCTTCGCCGAAATCTTCGAAGTCCAATTCGTCTTCCAACTCGAGATCCATATCGTCGAAGTCATCATCAGTCGATTTCGATTTCTTCTTCTTGCGGGCTTTGACTGTCGGTGCAGATTCTTCTTCGATCTGCTCGACCGGATACCACTCGCGAAGCCCCCAACGGTTTTCGCCAAGAATCAGGAAGCGGCCATCAATGTTCATGTCAGTGTAGTACTGTGCAAGACGCGCCTTCATCTCTTCTTCAGAGAGGCCGATCAATTGCTGCAATTCAGCGACAAGCTCTGAAAAAGTTTTCGTTTCTTTGGTTTCTTCCAAAATGGCATATGTTAAGTCGACGAACGACTCTTCTAGCAATTCTTCTTTCGTTAATTCACGGATGTTCATTCGTGCACGTCCCTTCTTGTATCGTAACTTAATCCATTATATACAAAGTCCTTGCTGTCCGCTACCGGGATTTCTTTTTTCTGCGCATAAGCTGATCCCACCCGAAATAGAAAAAGTAGGCGGACAGGATTAAAAACGGTATCGAGCCGAGCGCTCTATTGTACAGTACAATAAGCAGCACGACCGCTGCAATGATGATGGCGTAATGGGCAGCTTTGGGCATGGTGTCATCCATCTCTTTTCTCTAGAGTTTCAACTTCTTCCATTATAACGGACTTGAACCGCCAAATCGACCGAAGTGCCGGATGAGATTCGAGTTGTCGATACAACTAAGTTTATAGAGTAAATGTATGTGGGGCAGGTTGCGCTCCAATGGCTGCTTTCCGGGGGGCGGGTGTTGAGCCAATGTGCCAAAGTGCGCGGCACATTTGTCTCGCCAGCCCGCTCGGTCCCCCAGGAGTCAGCCATTTCCGCTCCACCTCTAAGTGTAGAGTGGAAATGAAATTCATCTGTCATTGAAATTAGCGTGAATAGTTTTAGACAGCTTTATTTCGGAGAGAAAAAGATGAAATTAACATAGATCGACACATCTCGCTATCAAGTCCAACTAAGCGTCGCCACCAGCGGATGAAGACAATTAACAGCGACACTTCCTCGCATGCAAAGTATAGTGAAATCTATTAGCCGAACCGCGCACAAGGGCGAGCCGAAGCAATGAGACAAGTGGTCTTCTTGGCTTATTGCGAGAGGCCAGCCCAAAGCGGGAGGCGTTTGCTTTGTGAAGAAATAATCAACGAACCATTCACCTCGCTCACTCGTCCAACTCACTCCACACACTCCCGTCCAGCTAAGCGGCATCCACAAGCGGATGAAACGAATGAACACAGACTCTTCTTTACACAAAAATTTCAATGAAATCTATAAGCCGAACCGCGCACAAGGGCGAGCCGAAATAATGAGACGAACGTTCTTTTCGGCTCATTGTGAGAGGCCAGCCCCAAGCGGGAGGCTGCTATTTAAAGATGAAACAAACAACGATCGACACATCTCGCTATCAAGTCCAATTAAGCAGTCGCCCCAGTAGAATTAATGGATGACTATTTGCGCTCAAGCATCACAAAAAAATCCCCTCACCTGTTTCCAGGCAAGGGGAGGAATCTTACATATTTCTGCGATACTGGCCGCCGACTTCGTAGAGTGCTGTGGTGATTTGGCCAAGGCTTGCGACTTTGACTGTCTCCATGAGCTCTTCGAAAATATTGCCGCCGGTTTTCGCCACTTGCTTCAAGCGTTCCAAGGCTTCATCTGATGGATTGCGTTCCTGGAACGAACGCAAATTGTTAATTTGCGCTTCTTTTTCCTCTTGCGTCGCACGGGCAATTTCCATCGCGTTGATGTCATCGTCCGATTGCGGGTTCGGGTTCAAATACGTATTGACCCCGATGATCGGCAATTCGCCGGTATGCTTCTTCATTTCATAATGCATGGATTCTTCCTGGATCTTGCCGCGCTGGTATTGCGTTTCCATTGCGCCAAGAACGCCGCCGCGGTCGTCGATGCGGTCGAATTCCGTGAGGACGGCCTCTTCGACCAACTGGGTCAGTTCTTCGACGACAAACGCACCTTGCAACGGGTTTTCGTTTTTCGATAATCCATGTTCTTTTGTGATGATCATCTGGATGGCCATCGCACGGCGCACCGATTCTTCTGTCGGCGTCGTGATCGCTTCATCGTAAGCGTTCGTGTGGAGCGAGTTGCAGTTATCCTGCAATGCCATGAGCGCCTGTAAAGTTGTACGGATATCGTTAAAGTCGATTTCCTGTGCGTGCAAGCTGCGGCCGGATGTCTGAACGTGATATTTCAGTTTCTGGCTGCGTTCGTTGGCGCCGTATTTATCGCGCATAACAACTGCCCATATGCGGCGTGCCACGCGTCCGATGACCGTGTATTCCGGATCGAGGCCGTTCGAGAAGAAGAACGACAAGTTCGGCGCGAAATCATCGATATTCATGCCGCGGCTCAAATAATACTCAACGTATGTGAAGCCGTTTGACAAAGTGAACGCCAATTGGGAAATCGGGTTCGCGCCTGCTTCTGCTATATGGTAGCCGGAAATCGATACGGAGTAATAATTGCGCACTTTGTGGTCGATAAAGTATTGCTGGATATCTCCCATCATGCGAAGTGCGAATTCCGTCGAGAAGATGCACGTGTTCTGCCCTTGGTCTTCTTTCAAGATATCCGCTTGAACGGTTCCGCGGACCACTTGCAATGTTGCTTCACGTACTTCTGTGAATTCTTCAACGTCCAAGGTGCGTCCGAGCTCTTCTTCACGCTTTTTCACTTGCTGATCAATTGCTGTGTTCATGAACATCGCAAGGATAATCGGCGCAGGCCCGTTGATCGTCATCGATACGGATGTCGAAGGCAAGCACAAATCAAAGCCGTCGTACAATTTCTTCATGTCTTCAAGCGTACAGATGGAAACTCCCGATTCGCCGACTTTTCCGTAAATATCAGGACGGTGGTCTGGGTCTTCTCCATACAATGTTACCGAGTCGAAAGCGGTCGACAGGCGTTTAGCGTCGTCACCTTTTGACAAATAATGGAACCTTCTGTTCGTGCGTTCCGGAGTTCCTTCTCCCGCGAACTGGCGCTTTGGATCTTCGCCGGCGCGTTTGAACGGAAATACGCCAGCTGTATACGGGAATGCACCCGGCACGTTTTCAGCATAGACCCAACGCAGGATTTCGCCGTAATCTTTGAATTTCGGCAATGCCACTCGCGGAATTTTAATGCCTGATAAGCTTTCAGTCCGCAGCAAAGTGCGCAGTTCCTTATCGCGCACTTTAGTGACAAGTTCATCGCCGGCATAATCGGACTGCAAGGACTCCCAGTTGTTGAGAATTCGTTTTGATTCTGCCGTCAATTCATCGCGCACGCCTGCAGCAAGTGATTCCAACGAATCGACCAGTGCATCGTTCGGCGCGTTTTTTTTGACTTCTTCTATGGCGCCTTCTAGCTGGAACAAGCGGCGGGCAAATGAAGCTTGCTCTGCGCTTTTCGCGTGGTAGCCGCGCACCGTTTCCGTAATTTCCCGCAAATAGTAGCGGCGGTCATTCGGGATGATCAAATTCTCTTTTTGTGTTTTGGCAAACGCTTCGTAGCTCGTTTCCCAATCGGTGCCGCATTTTTCATTGAGCGTGCCGACGAGTGCCGCGAACAAGGCATTCGTCCCTTTGTCGTTGAACTGGCTGGCGATGGTGCCATATACCGGCATATCGTCCAAGTCCTTGTCCCATAACAGGTGGCTGCGCTGGTATTGTTTCTGCACTTGGCGGCGTGCGTCTTCCGAGCCTTTGCGCTCATATTTATTGATGACGATAAGGTCGGCGTAATCGATCATGTCGATTTTCTCGAGTTGTGTCGGCGCACCGAATTCGCTCGTCATGACGTACATCGAAGCATCGGAAATGCCTGCGATTTCAGCGTCGCCTTGCCCGATGCCGCTCGTTTCCACGACAATCAAATCGAAACCTGCCGCTCTCACGACATCCAGCACATCGCCGATCGCAGCGGACAATTCAGTTCTCGACCCACGTGTGGCGAGGCTTCTCATAAAGACACGCTTATTGAATATCGCGTTCATGCGGATGCGGTCACCGAGCAGCGCGCCGCCGGTTTTTTGTTTCGTCGGGTCGATCGATAAAATGGCGATTTTCTTGCCCGGCAATTCCGTCAAAAAGCGGCGGATCAACTCGTCCGTCAACGAGCTTTTCCCGGCTCCGCCTGTTCCGGTGATCCCTAGAACTGGCGTGTTTTTCGATTTTTCACGTACCGCTTTCATCAAGTCGGTTGTATCGAGATTTCTCGTGTGCGCTTCTTCAGCGGTTGTGATGACATTTGCCAGGGCTACCGGATTGTCAGCGGACATCTCATCAAGCGAGACATCTTCTTTCGCTGTCGAAAAATCACATTTCTCGACGATTTCCGCGATCATGCCCTGCAATCCTTTTTTACGCCCGTCTTCAGGAGAGAAGATGCCGGCGATGCCGTAATCTTCCAGCTCGCGGATTTCGCGCGGCAAAATGACTCCTCCGCCGCCGCCGTAAATTTGGATATGTCCTGCTCCGCGTTCTTGAAGCAGGTCATACATGTATTTGAAGTATTCCATATGGCCGCCTTG
Organism: Planococcus sp. MB-3u-03; assembly: GCF_002833405.1. Classification (NCBI taxonomy): domain Bacteria; kingdom Bacillati; phylum Bacillota; class Bacilli; order Caryophanales; family Caryophanaceae; genus Planococcus; species Planococcus sp. MB-3u-03. Next base: position 2,621,246 of record NZ_CP025135.1, read on the forward strand.
ATAAGACGAAATGGCGATTCCTTGGACATCTTCCTGGATCGCTGCATTGACAACTTCTTCCACCGAGCGGTTGTGCCCGAGATGAATGACTTCTACACCGTTTGCCTGTAAAATCCGGCGCATAATATTGATCGATGCATCGTGACCGTCAAAAAGAGCGGACGCGGTCACAAACCGGATATGATGATTCGGCTGGTACGTCGTGCTTTCTTGAATTGTAGCCATTATGATCAAGCCCCCTGTATCGTGATTTTTTCTCCTGCCATCCCCTGCAGTAGAAACTTCGTTTGCATTTCGATAAATTCCCCAATGGTGTAATCATCTAACGCCCAGCGCCTGAACGCCCACATTTGCCCTTGCACGAACAAATGATGGGAAGCCAGGACGATTTCTTTTTGCGACAGGGACAATTCCCCTGACGCGGCGCATTTCGATAGAAGCCGTTCGAACAAGGCCGTCATTTCGAGTTCCTTGTTCAACACATAACGCAGCGCGTCTTTCGGCAAGGATTTGGATTCCTGATACATGACGACAAATTCATCTTGCATATCATCGATCAATGTATAGTATTGCTCGAGTGCTTTCACCAGCGTTTCAAGCGAGCCTTCCTCTAAATCCAGCCGGTCGAGCCGTGCGTTGACTTCGTCGTAAATCGAGTCGCACACAAGATAAAGCACGTCTTCTTTGGTGCAGATGTATTCATACAATGTGCCGATGCTGAAACCGGCTGCTTTTGCAATTTCCCTTGTCGTCGTCCGGTGAAAGCCCTTTTCTTTAAAAAGCGTGACAGCGCCGCTGATCATTTGTTCACGGCGCTTTTCAATCAGGCTTTCGTCTTTCACGGAGGACTGAATTTCACGCTTTTTTGTCATAGGCCGACCCTCCGTTTATTTCGTGACCATACGGGAAATGACCAAACGCTGGACTTCCTGTGTGCCTTCGTAGATTTGTGTGATTTTCGCATCGCGCATAAAGCGCTCAACCGGATAATCTTTCGTATAGCCGTAGCCGCCGAAGACTTGAACCGCTTCTGTCGTTACTTTCATCGCTGTATCGCCAGCCATCAATTTTGCCATGGCGGATTCTTTGCTGTAGGACAATTTGTTCGACTCGAGCCATGCCGCTTGGTACGTCAACAGGCGTGATGCTTCGATCGATGTCGCCATGTCCGCAAGCTTGAATGAAATCCCTTGGTTCGCTGCGATCGGCTTGCCGAATTGTTCGCGCTCTTTTGCGTAATCGACTGCTGCGTCCATCGCGCCTTGTGCAATTCCGACAGCTTGTGCTGCGATGCCGTTGCGTCCGCCGTCAAGCGTCTGCATGGCGATCTTGAAGCCTTGGCCCAGTTCGCCGAGAACGTTTTCTTTTGGCACACGGCAGTTGTCGAAGATGATTTCTGTCGTTGGGCTTGAACGGATGCCGAGTTTTTTCTCCTTCTTGCCGACAGAGAAGCCTTCGAAATCTTTCTCGACGATGAAGGCTGTTGTGCCTTTATGTTTCGAGTCTGGATCTGTCACCGCAAAGACGACATAGATGTCAGCGATTCCGCCGTTCGTGATGAAGATTTTCGAACCGTTCAAGACGTAATGGTCGCCGTCTTCTTTTGCGCTGGTCTTCATGCTTCCTGCATCTGACCCTGCAGATGGTTCAGTTAGTCCGTAAGCGCCGACTTTTGTGCCTTCTGCCATCGGGCGCAGGTATTTCTGCTTTTGCTCTTCCGTTCCGAATGTATAGACCGGCCATCCTGCAAGTGAAGTATGGGCAGAAAGAATAACGCCGACAGAACCGTCCACGCGGGACAATTCTTCAACCGCGATGCAATACGCCAAATAATCCGAACCGATGCCGCCGTATTCTTCCGGCCATGGAATGCCTGTCAGACCAAGTTCCGCCATTTGATGGAAGATTTTCATATCGAAGCTTTCTTCTTCGTCGCGCTGTTCTGCTGTCGGAGCAACCTCGTTTTTCGCGAAGTCGCGAACCATTTTGCGGATCATTTTATGTTCTTCAGATAGTTGAAAGTTCATTGTGTCATTTCCCCCAATTATTTTAGTAGTTGTTTGCTGATGACGATGCGCTGGATTTCACTTGTGCCTTCGTAGATTTCTGTCACTTTGGCGTCGCGGAATAAGCGCTCGACGGGATAGTCTTTCGTGTAGCCATAGCCGCCGTAAACTTGGATGGCTTCTGTGGTGATATCCATCGCCGCTTTTGAAGCGAACAACTTCGCCATCGACGATTCCTTATTACACTCGATGCCTTTTGCGTACATATCGGCTGCATTGTAGACGAGCAGTTTTGCCGCTTCGACTTGTGTCGCCATATCGGCAAGTTTGAATGCGATCCCTTGCTGCTGGGCGATCGGTTTGCCGAATTGTTCGCGCTCTTTTGCGTAGGCTACTGCGTAATCATATGCAGCTTCTGCGATGCCAAGCGCCTGTGCAGCGATGCCGATGCGTCCGGCGTTCAAGTTCGCCATCGCGATCGAAAATCCTTTGCCTTCTTCCCCAAGCAGGTTTTCAGCCGGTACTTCCATGTTCTCGAACGTCAATTGCACTGTCCGCGAACCGTGAAGCCCCATTTTTCTTTCATCTTTCCCGACGACAAACCCTGGGAAATCTTTTTCCACGATAAAGGCGGAAATTCCGCGAGGGCCAGCTTCCGGATTGGTTGATGCGAATACGATATACGAATCGGCTTCGCCGCCATTGGTGATGTAAACTTTTGACCCGTTTAGGATATAGTTTCCGTCTTTTTTAACAGTACGCGTTTTCAGCGCCGCTGCATCCGATCCAGCGGAAGGCTCCGTCAAACAGAAAGCGCCCAAATATTCGCCCGTCGCCAATTTGGGCACATATTTTGCGATTTGCTGTTCTGTCCCGAAATTGATGATCGGGTTAGTGCCGACCGATGTATGGACCGAGAGAATGACGCCGATGACGCCGCTTGCTTTGGACAGTTCGTGGATGGCCGTGATATAAGAAGTGAAATCCATTTCCGAACCGCCGTATTTTTCAGGTGCGGTGATGCCCATCAATCCGAGCCCACCCATTTTCTTGATGATTTCAGTCGGGAATTCGCCTTCTTCCATGCGTTCGATAAAAGGCATGATTTCTTCTTTTGCAAAATCGCGCACCATATTGCGCATCATTAATTGTTCATCTGTAAAATGCAGGTCCATTAAGGCTCCTCCTAAATCTTAGTTGTATTCGTAGAAACCGCGTCCGGTCTTTTTGCCGAGCCAGCCGGCTTTTACGTATTGGCGCAGGAGCGGGCTTGGACGGTATTTGCTGTCGCCGAAACCTTCGTGCAGTACTTCCATAATGTAAAGGCACGTATCCAAGCCGATAAAATCAGCCAATTGAAGCGGGCCCATCGGATGGTTCATGCCGAGCTTCATCACTTCATCGATCGCTTCTTTCATTGCGACGCCTTCTTGGAGCGTGAAGATCGCTTCATTGATCATCGGCATCAAAATGCGGTTCGAAACGAATCCAGGGAAGTCGTTTACTTCAACCGGTGTTTTCGATAATTTCACCGTCATATCTTCGACTGCCTGATACACTTCATCCGTTGTCGCAAGGCCGCGGATAATCTCGACCAGTTTCATGACCGGTACTGGGTTCATGAAATGCATGCCGATAACTTGTTCCGGGCGCTGCGTCGCTGCAGCGATTTCGGTGATCGGCAGTGAAGATGTGTTCGATGCAAGAATGGCATGCTTCGGCGCCACTTCGTCCAAAGTCTTGAAGATCGTCGATTTGATCTCCATGTTCTCGACAGCGGCTTCGATTACGATGTCGACATCATGCGCGTCTTTTAGATCCAAAGAAGATTGGATGCGGCCGAGCACTTGCGATTTCTCGTCTTCTGTCATGCGTCCTTTTTCGACGTTGCGTGACAAATTTTTCGTGATGTTAGCGATGCCGCGATCGTAGGCTTCTTGTTTCATATCGTTCAGTTTTACGTTAAATCCAGCTTGCGCACAGACTTGCGCGATACCGGAGCCCATTTGGCCGGCTCCGATGACCATGACGTTTTGGATAGACATGTTTAGTTTTCCTCCTTCGGTACTTCGATCATCACTGCATCGCCTTGTCCGCCGCCTGAGCAGATCGCGGCGATTCCGATGCCGCCTCCGCGGCGTTTCAATTCATAAGCGAGCGTCAAGATGATGCGTGCCCCGCTCGCCCCGATTGGATGGCCAAGTGCAACTGATCCACCGTTGACGTTGACTTTCTCTTCATCAAGTCCTGCAATTTTCGAGCTTGCCAGCGCCACTGCAGCGAATGCTTCGTTGATTTCAAACAGATCGATTTCCTCTAAAGTTTTGCCGGTCTTCTTCAATAATTCGTTGATGACGAGCCCTGGTGTTTCAGGGAAACGATGTGGTTCGACCGCGACTTCTGTATGTCCTACGACATGAGCCAATACGGATTTCCCGTCTTTTTGGGCGCGTTCTTCACTCATCAATACGAGTGCAGCCGCTCCGTCATTGATTCCTGGCGCATTACCCGCCGTAATTGTGCCGTCTTTTCCGAATGCCGGGCGCAGTTTCGCCAAAACTTCAGCCGTCGTGCCTTCACGCGGTGCTTCATCCTGATCCACGGTAATCGGATCGCCTTTACGCTGTGGCACTTCCATCGCCGTGATTTCTTGTGAGAAATGATCACGGGCTTTGATTGCGCGTTCGTGGGAACGTGCCGACCATTCGTCTTGTCTTTCGCGTGTGAGCTCGAAGGTTTCTGCCGTCGAGTTGCCGTACGTGCCCATATGCACTTTGTCTGGATGGAATGAACACGACAAGCCATCATGGATCATGCCGTCCACGACTTGTGAATCGCCCATACGAAGGCCGAAGCGTGCTTTCGGCAAATAATACGGTGCGTTCGACATCGATTCCATGCCGCCTGCGACGATTAATTCTTCATCACCTAAGCGGATAATCTGATCCGCTAGCGTGACAGAACGCAATCCGGATGCACATACTTTATTGATTGTTTCAGATTTTACGTGATATGGAATGCCGGCTTTTTTGGCTGCTTGGCGGGAAGGAATTTGCCCTTGCCCTGCCTGCAGGACATTGCCCATGATGACTTCCTGTACATCTTCAGGATTTACTTGCGACCGCTGGAGCGCTTCCTTGATAGCCGCTGCTCCCAGGTCGCTTGCGGTGAATGAACTGAGCGCCCCGCCGAATTTTCCGAATGCTGTGCGTGCCCCATCAATGATGACCGTTTTTGCCATTTACAATTCCTCCTCATATTTTGGAAACGTTTTCATAATAACTAAAATTTTTTCAGCCCCAACGGCTGAATTTACTTTTCTTGGTGTCTAGCAAATTCCAGCCAGGTTCTCGGGTCATAAGCCAACCCGGCTGTGTGGCAAATAGCGCCACTTCGCCGGTTCGTCTTATGCCGGTCGAACCCAATCGGCTGGTTTTGCTTTTCTCGGTATCTAGCAAATTTCAGCCAGGTTCTCGGGTCATAAGCCGATCTGGCTGTGCGGCAAAAAGCGCCACTTTGCCATTCCGTCTTATGCCTGTCGAACCTAAACGGCTGATTTTGCTTTTCTTGGTTGACTGAACGCTCGCTCGACTTGATTACATAAGAAAAGGGAGTGTAGCACTCCCTTCCTTTTTTTCTCTATGCTGTTATTCTACTCAATTTTCTGTCAGTTGGCAAATCTATTATTATTGAACAATTTCCTCAACTGGCGGTGCGTCTTTTCCGAGAACTGCCATCTCAAGAAGTTCAGCGACATCATATGTGCCGACTTGTTCTTCAACTTCTTTCGCTTTCGTTCCATCTGAAAGCATCGTCAAGCAGTACGGGCATCCGGAAGAAATCATGGTCGGGCTCACTTCAAGCGCCTGTTCGGTGCGGGCAACGTTGACGCGGTGTCCGGCATCTTCTTCCATCCACATCAAGCCGCCACCGGCTCCACAGCACATGCCGTCCTGGCGATTACGGACCATTTCGACGAGTTCAACGCCTTCGATCGCTTTCAGGATTTCACGCGGCGCGTCGTATACATCGTTATAACGGCCAAGGTAGCAGGAATCATGGAAAGTGATTTTTTCGTTTACAGCATGCTGCGGCTTCAATTTCCCTTGCTGCACAAGGTCAAAGAGCATTTCTGTGTGGTGATAGACTTCTGCTTCAAAGCCGAAATCCGGGTATTCATTTTTGAAGATATTATACGCATGCGGGTCGATCGTCACAATTTTCGTCACGCCTGCTTTTTCGAATTCTTTAATATTGGCAGTCGCGAGCTCCTGGAACAGGAATTCGTTCCCGAGACGGCGCGGCGTATCGCCGGAGTTCTTTTCTTTATTGCCGAGAATCGCGAATTTGACGCCAGCTTCGTTCATCAAACGTGCAAAGGATAGCGCGATTTTCTGTGAACGGCTGTCGAATGAGCCCATCGAACCGACCCAGAACAAATACTCGAACTCTTCTCCAGCTTTGCTGACTTCTTTGACCGTTGGGATCGAGATATCTGGGCGAGCGTCTCTCCAGTTTTCTTTTTCCTTGCGGTTCAAGCCCCATGGATTGCCTTGCTTTTCGATGTTGGTCATCGCGCGCTGGGCATCTTTGTCCATTTTTCCTTCCGTCATGACCAGGTAACGGCGAAGGTCGATGATTTTGTCGACGTGTTCGTTCATGACGGGGCATTGGTCTTCACAGTTGCGGCATGTTGTACAAGCCCAGATTTCTTCTTCTGTGATAACGTCGCCGATCAAGCTTGGGCTGTAAAGTTCATCGATTGAAATGCCTTCCGCCCCGGCAGCCATCGCCAATTGGTTTCCTTGCGTATTGCTGAATGCCATAGCCGGCACCCACGGTTTTTTCTGGGTCATGACAGCACCCGTGTTCGTCAGGTTGTCACGAAGTTTCGTGATCAGGTCCATCGGTGACAGCATTTTGCCGGTTCCGGTGGCTGGGCACATATTCGTGCAGCGCCCGCATTCTACGCACGCGTAGAAGTCGATCATCTGGGCTTGCGTGAAATCCGTGATTTTGCCGACGCCGAATGTTGGCATCGCGTCTGGATCTTCTTCATTTTCCTCTTCCATATCCTCAAAATTGATCGGCTTCAAACGGCCGACATGATCCAAACGGTGGAACCATGTGTTGACCGGCCCGAAGATCAAATGGGCATGTTTTGATTGCGGAACGTAGACCAGGAATGTCAATAAGAACAATAGATGCGCCCACCACATAATATAGAAGATGGTCGCTGCAGCAGCTTCCGGCAGCCAAGCAAATGCAGCTGCAAAGAGAGTGGCGATCGGCTCGGTCCATGCGCCTTCGTGGCCGTGCCAGATCATGTTCATACCGTTCCCGACAAGAACTGTCACCATCAAGCCACCAATGAAAATCAAGACAAGTCCCGATTTCCAGCCGCGCTTCAAGCGGACCAATTTTTCAATATAGCGTCTATAGAACGCCCATACGACTGCGACCAGAATCGTCAAAGTCACGAATTCCTGGAACAATGTGAACGCCGGATATAATGGGCCAAGCGGCAGATGCGAATCAGGCGATAAGCCTTTGATGATAAAATCGATGGCACTCGCTTGAACCAGCAGGAAGCCATAGAAGAACATCACGTGTATCGCACCGCTCTTTTTATCTTTCAATAATTTCTTCTGGCCAAACACGTTGACCATTACTTTGCGGACCCGTTCATTGAAGTTTTCTTCAAAATCCACTTTTTTGCCGAGCTTTATATAGTCATAGCGCGACTTCAGCAAGTAGATGAACAAGTAAACGGCGTAAGCGGTTACAAGTATAAATAAAACCCAGTTAGCGATGAGCAAAAACTCCATCGTGTAGTCCCCCCTTGTTGAATGTGTAAATCCCCTATTCTTATCCAAAGTTTACGTGAACTGCGGCAGAATGTCGATACTATGTTCTAGTTTAAAAGTGAATGAGCATTCAGTCAATAGAAATCTATAGTCCTGGCGAAATATAATTTCCAATAACTGATATTCCACACGCCCTCACTGCATTCCTGCATGCCCAAACAATTGCAGCAGCTGTCATCCGTCGGCTTTTGTCCGGATGGTCTGCATGATTCCATTTGCCAGCTGTTTCCCTCCAAAAAAAATAGCCGCTTGATAAGCGGCTCATGGGCTATTCAATCAATTCACGAAAATGTCTTCCGAACAGGCGCTTTGCTTCTTCGACTTTGCTTGTTCGGACACCGATCAACAAACAGGTTGCAGGGCCGCCCGCAGCTTCTTCAGAAATTCCTTGGGCTAGCGGCATTGTACGTCCGAACAGCTTTTTTGCTTCCTGTTCGATCCCCTGTGAGCCGATCGGCCAGACGCGCTCGATTTGATTGAGATCGAGTGCGTTCTTTACTATTCGCAAATCGGCGATCCGGTCGGGATGATTTATGACCGCTTCCCCGACGAGCGGCTCTCCATAGATAAACCATTCAAGCTCATGCGGATCAGCGAGCATTCGAAGCTTTCGCCCGATAATGGTCACAGCAAGCGCCGATTGCAGCGTTTCCATATTGCTTTCCGTGCTTCCTGACACCGGCGGCACCGGCATGTCGAGCTCGGAAAATAATTGCGTGATGCCCGAGACATAACGCGGCCATTGCAGCTCCCCGCTGAAATTATGGAGCAGGATGGCAGTTGCTTCTCCACCAGCTGCCCATTGTTCAGCCAATGCGACACGTGCGGCGAACTTCGCGGCGACTTCATCCGGCACATGCACGATGTCCTGCGGCTTCTCCCCAATTGCCGCTGAATTATCCGTCGTGATGACCATCCCATCCACCATCAATGCGTTGCGCATCAGGCAAATCTCCTCGCAGCTGCTGTAACGAATGGGGCGACAAGTCCAGCTGCTACGGCATTAATCGATGCGGCCAGCAGCAATCCAGGGACTGAGGCATAGAAAAAGGCAGGAGATAACAGGAAATAAAACGGCACGGCCGCCAACACGCCGTTTCCGATAATGAACGCTCCCCATTTCCACCAGGTTTTGCCGTTTCTATGCAGTTTCGCGAACAGCCAGACGACCGCAAACATCTCAAGCGCGATCAATAAATGAAACGGGCCGAGCGGCATACCGCCGAATAAAGCCGATAACAGGTGGCCCGCCGCTGCGATAAAACCGGCAAGCGGTGCCGCAAGAAACAGCGCGGCAATAAGCGCCGGCATGGCATCAAGTGCAATCGACGCGATGCCGAGCGGAATTTTCACCATGCCGCCGATTGCGGACAAGCTGATAAAAATAGCGGCCAGGGCAATGTGCTGCGTCTTCATTGTCATTCCTCCCGCTTTTTCGAGCGCCCGCCATTCTTAAAGACTTTGGCGCTGCGCACATATTCATTGTCCGCTATGTCCATTCGCGAATTGGCAACGCGTGCCGCGGCAAAAAGATAGTCGGACAAACGATTCAAATAGCGCTGTATCACTGCAGGGAATTCTTCGCCGGCTTTCGCCAAGCTTACGGTCTGGCGCTCTGCGCGGCGTGTAATCGTGCGCGCGATATGCAAAGTCGCTGCAGCCGGCGTGCCTCCCGGAAGGATGAAACGCTCAAGAAGCGGCGGCTCGTCCATCAATACATCAATGCGGCTTTCCAGCTGCTCGACCGATTCCTCATTTGTCTTGTATTGCGGCGTGTTGCGGACATCCGCCAAATCGCCGCCGCAATCGAATAATTCATTTTGGATCGTCTGCAAATCTTCCAATAGATCAGCAAACACATCACGATCGAGTTCTGTCATCGCTTTTCCGATAAATGAGTTCGCCTCATCAATCGTGCCGTATGCTTCCACGCGCGGATCGTCTTTGTCCGTCCGTCCCCCGATTAATCCTGTCTGCCCTTTATCGCCGGTTTTCGTGTAAATATTCATCTCAACCATCTCCTTTGATTGTTTGTGGTATGCCGTACCAAATGCGTGTGATGTGCTGCGCTTTGCCGAATAAATACTGATAGCTTCGGCCTGTGACATCGCGCCATTCGCGCTCAAGCGGATCAATCGGCACGATGCCGCGGCTGATGTCCGTCAAAATCCAGATGCGTTCGCCTGCGCTTTCCGCAAGTTCGCGGATCGCCGCTAATATGTCCTGTTCTGAGCATTGCTGTTCCAGTTGCTTGCGGATCCATTGCTCCAATCCGGCAATTACCGCCTGCTCACCCAGTTCTGGCAGTGCGCCTTCGAGCCAAACGCTTGAATCCAGATTCATATGCTCTTTTACATACTTGCTTTTGCCGTTAAAGGCTCCGCCGAATACGATACGCATGGATGGCCCTCCTTATATGCCGACTTGCTCGCCCACGTGACGGTATAGCAATGCCCGTGTGCTGCCTGCTGGGAAAAGAATTGCTGTCGATTTGCTTTGGATAGAATATAGCGGATCGGCCCGCCGTGAGTGACGACCGTATAGTCCCCTGTTTCAGAAAAAGTTTCTATTGCCCGGTCAACCCGTTCGGCCAGTTGCTGCAAACTTTCCCCGTTCGGCGGCTGTACCATCTTGGGGTCATCAATCCAATTGCGGTACAGTTCATTGGATTGCAAATCGTCATACGTCATATTTTCCCAATCCCCAAAATGCAGTTCCCGCAAATCGGCATTTGCTTCATAATGGGCATCCGGAAACAGAATATGCGCCGTTTGACGGCAACGCAGCAAATCGCTGCCCCAGACGAGCCGGGTGCCATGATCCGGTTTTGATTCGAACGGCAAAATCGGTTCATCGGTCCAGCCAATATACGCTCTCCGCACATTCCCGGCGGTCGGCGCATGGCGAATCAGACGAAGAACAAAAGCATTCCCCATAACAACAGCTCCATTCCTTCTGCGTATGCCCCGAGCAAATCACCCGTTACACCGCCGAAATTTTTGTCGCACCATTTTTTATAGCCAATTGTTGCAATGCTCGCAGCAACTAAAAAGGCCAGTGCCACTGTCCATCCACAGAACAGGAATAAGATGGCGAGCACAATCAGCGACCAGGCGAACATTGCGGTCATTAGTGTTCTACGGTCAATCAGGCGCTGGAAATAAGCCGCGAGCCCTTCTGTTTTTGCTGGCTTTGCAGTAGCTGATAAAACAGAGAGCCCGATGCGGCTGACGACCGGTACAGCGGCAAGCGCGATCAGCGAAACAGACGGGATCAGTTCCGCAAGCACGATAATCTTTCCTACAATCGCAAAAATCAGCACCATCGCCCCGAATGCGCCAATCCGAGGGTCTCCCATGATCTCCAGGCGCTTGTTCTTGTTCTGGTATGAAAAATAAGCGTCGCCGGTGTCCGCCAGCCCGTCCAGGTGCAAGCCCCCGGTGATCGCCCATAATAATGAAGCCAGCAAAAACGCAATCATTAATGGGCCGATATCGGTGGTGTCCTGCATTAGCCAGATGACGGCTGAAGCCATTGCCCCCATCAATAATCCGACCACAGGCAACAAGCAGTACATTGCCGTCACTTGCGGCTTTTTCATCGGGATTTCTTTATGTACCGGAATCGATGAAAAAAATTGGAATGCGAGCAACAAGCCCCCAAACGTCCGATTCGCCATCCGCATCACCTTCACTTTCTTCGAATCGCAAGGTCGTTCTCCATTTCAATCGCATGATCTGCGCGGCTTGCGAGCCATTGGTGAATCTTTCCGAGCCACTCCTGATACGTATAGTCGACGAGCGGTTCGTCTAACAATTCGTTGGAAACGACGGCAAAATAAACAGCTTTCGTGCGGATCGAATCGATGGTGTCTTTTAGCTCCTGCCATTTCTGCTCCATGCAGCCAGGCGTGTCTGCGCATAAACTGCCTTGCTCAAAACCTTCATATAGTTCATTTGCGAGCCAAGTCGTGACGCAATCCCATAATACCGCGTCATTTTGCCGGATGAGCGGCAATGCTTCGGATAATTGCTGAGGTTGTTCAATTGTCCACCAGCCGTCTTGTGCGCGGTCTTTTCGGTGGCGCGCGATGCGTTCTGCCATTTCCGGGTCACGCGCGATGCCGCTGGCAATATATATATTGCGTTCACCTTTCGCCTCCAGGACGAGCGTTTCAGCATAAGCGCTTTTGCCGCTGCGTACACCTCCAGATATGAACATTAATTGTCCTGAAACCATTGATGCATCTCCTTTCTCAGCCGTTCCATGGCTGAGCCGCTTTTCATGCCGATGCGAAACCATGCGCCGTCCATTCCTTTAAATGAATAAGTATGGCGTAAGACGATTCCTGCTTCTAGCATCGCATGGAAAAACTGCTCCGAACGCTCAGGGTCCGGCAGTTGAAAACATAGGAAGTTTGCGGCTGAAGGCACGAACGAGCAGCCCATCGCCTCCAGATAAGCTTCCATTTTCGCGCGTTCACTGGCGGCCGCAGCAATTACCTGCTCCCGGTACGGTTCTTCCGAAAAACAGCGTGCACCGGCCGAGGCCGCTAAACCGTTGACATTCCAATGAGCCGCGGCGCCTGTCAATTCCCGGATGACACTGGACTCGGCAATGACGTATCCGAGCCGAAGACCCGCAAGCGCATACATTTTGGTCATCGAACGGACGATGATGACATGCGGATACCGTTTCAGCAGCGGAATGAACGAAGCGTTTTCTCCGATAAAATCAATAAACGCTTCATCGATGACCAGCTCACACTTTCCTTTACACAACGCCGCGATTTCTTCGAGTTCCGCCAAGTCCAGCAAGCGCCCGGTAGGATTATGCGGGTTGCACACATAAAATGCATCGCAATTTGCCACCTGTTCTTTTACGTCTTCCAGTTGCAATTGCCAAGCCTGATCCGGCTTTAAATCTATTTCCAATATATGGACTACCTCTGCTTCCAAAGTGCTCCGGTATTCAGAAAACGCCGGCTCCACCAGCATCACCCGTTTGCCTCGGTAACGCTTTGCGAGCCAGGTAAAGATTTCTGCAGCACCATTTCCGGCAGCGAGCTGCTCTTTTTCGACGCCGTGGTATTCGGCCGCCGCTGAACGGAACGGTTCCGCTTGCGGGTCTGGGTACGAAGACAGCAAATCGTAAAAATCTGCCCATTGCTCTTTTAAGAAAACGGGCGGCCCGAATGGATGGACGTTTTCACTGAAATCGAACACTTCCGAAGCTTGCTTGTGTCCCGCTTGTTCATAGAGGCGATGCGGATTGGCTCCGTGTTCAGGCAATTTCAAGCAGGATTCCCCCTATAGCAATCAGTGCGAAAAAACTGATTGCGGCAATATTCATTTGGTTCACTGCACTTCTAATATGTGTTGCTTCGAGTTTGAACAATGGTTCGCCCATTTTAGCGCGGATCGACCGGACGCCGCCATAGGAGTTCACGCCCCCAAGTTCGATGCCAAGCTGCACAGCTGTTGCCGCTTCCAGCCAGCCGCTGTTCGGGCTCGGATGTTTCCTCGCATCACGCAGCCATATGGAAAGGCGTTTTTTCAACGGCATGCCGCTTTCATTTCGGGTGAATAGCACAATCAATGCGCCGGTCACGCGGCTCGGCACGTAATTCAACACATCATCGAATTTTGCGGAAGCAAAACCGAAGGCATGAAATTCTTTATTCTTATAGCCGACCATCGAATCGCATGTATTGACCGCTTTGTAAATCCATAACCCAGGCGCGCCGAACAATAGCGCCCAAAACATCGGAGCGGTAATGCCATCGCTTGTATTTTCGGAAACCGTTTCGACGACGCCGCGGGTAATCTCGCTTTCTCCCAAAGTTTCCGTATCGCGCCCGACAATCCATGACAGCTTTTTGCGGGCAAGCGCAAAGTCACCTTGGACGAGCGGCGTGTAAACATCTTCCGCTGCCTGTTTCAAGCTTTTTTGCGACAAGCCGGAAGCGATCAACAGCGCTTCTACTAAAACTCCGATTGCTGGATGGAGCGAATAGGCAATAGTAACGATCGCGACCGTTACTGTTGCGACAATCGCCAATACAATCGAAAGCATGGCAAAGCCGTTGCGAAACGCATGCTTTGGAACATTCAGGCGGCTCTTCAACCTATTGATCAATGAACCGATCCAGCGAACAGGATGCGGCCATGCCGGCGGATCCCCAATTAGGCGGTCGAGCAATAGGCCAATGCCGATGGCCAACACATGGTGGATCATGCTTTTTTCGCCTCGCGGTAAAGGTGGATCGCTTCAACTGTACATTCGAAGACACCCGTGCCGATTAGCTTCCCGACTTCGGTAATCGGCCCTGCATACTGCAGCGCTTCTCCTTGCTGCGTAGCGGCGACCAGGCAGCTATCGGTTGAGGTGCCCGTCGCAATTGTTCCGGTTAGCGGATCGATGACTTCTTCATGCTGCAAGGCTTTCGTCTTGGCTTCAGTCGCCGTGATCATCGCTTGAATAAACGCTTCATCCGACAGAATGCCGTTGACCATGATCCAGGTGTTGATGGTGCCGACGCGCTGTTCACGCGCCACTGCTTGCGATACATCGACGCCGTTGCCGACACCTGCTGTCACCGCCACGACGATGCTGCCGAAATCCCCGCGTATTCACGGACAATGGCATGCTCTGTGCGGACAGCGGTCATCATCGCTACGGTATCCGTCGCCTTCAACCCGCTGTCTTCGATATAATCGACCAATTCCTCAAAACTATTGTCGATATTATAGCTGGCATCGACGCGTCGATTGAGGAAATTGCGGAACCAGCCAGAACCCGCGTTGACGACGGCAGATGAAACGGTTTTCAGCGGAAGCTGGCTTTGGTAAGCGACAAATTCCGGGGTCACGAGAAAATCTTCAGCTCTCACTTGCTGCCCTGCCGGCTTTCTGCGCACGCCAGGCAATAATGTAATTTGCGGCTTCGGCAGCTCCGGATGGGGGTGATTGCTGACACGCGTCTGATAGACAAACTCGACATCATGCGTCCTGACAACTTCGTGAGGCTCCCCTTTTCGGACAATGCTTCCTTCGTCCATCAGTAGAAGTTCATCGCAATACATGGATGCCAGATTGATGTCATGGAAGATGGAGATGATCGTCAATTCTTTTTCGATCGCCTGTTTTTTAATGGTATCCAGCAATTCTTTCTGGTGGTTGATATCGAGATGGTTGGTCGGCTCGTCAAGAAGCAGGACCGCCGCATTTTGCGCCAAGGCTTGCGCTACGAAGACGCGCTGTTGTTCGCCTCCGGACATCTCTTCAAGTAATGTCGATTCGTAGTGGCTGATGTCCATGAGCTTCATCGCTTCCTGGACTGCCGCTTCATCTTCTTCGGACCAAGACGAAAACCAACCGCTTTGGTGCGGGTACCTGCCGAGAGAAACCGTTTCACGGACAGTGTGTGAAAAAGCATGCGCGTGCAGCTGCGGCAAGACCGCCATCTTGCGGGCCAATTCCTTAGCTGGGAAATCGCCAACCGGCTTGCCGTCGATCCGGACAACGCCGGCTGTCGGCTCCAAGACGCCGCTGATTAATTTCATCAAGGTGGATTTGCCGCTGCCATTCGGTCCCAGTATGCCGAGCATGCGGCCTTTTTCAACACCGAATGAAATGCGATCGACAATTTTCTTGTCGCCATAGCCGCCTGACAACTTTTCAATTTGCAACATTTAAAGCCCTCCTCTGCGCTGTCGGAAAAAGATGAATGCAAAGACCGGCGCCCCGATAAACGCAGTGATCACGCCAATCGGCAATTCGGTCGGTGAAATGATTGTCCGCGCCACCAGGTCGCAAACGATCAAAAGTGCGGCCCCGTTGATGAACGATAACGGCAGGACATGGCGGTGGTCAGAGCCCCATATGAGGCGCGTGATATGCGGAACGACCAGGCCGACAAAGCCGATTGTCCCGGAAACGGCAACTGCAGATCCGGTCAGGACCGAGCCGCCGATCAAAATCGCCATCTTGCTCCTCTTGACGTCCACGCCAAGATGCTGTGCACGTTCTTCCCCGAACAGCATCGCGTTTAATTCCCGGCGGTAAAGCCATAAGACGAATGAACCAACCAGTACAAACGGCAGCGCCATCTGGACATAGGGCCAGCCGCGCATCGATACGCTGCCAAGCAGCCAGCCGATGATCTGCCGCAATTCTTCACCGGTCAACGCGATCATCAAAGACATGATCGACCCCAGGAATGAACTGAAGATGATGCCAGTCAAAATAACTGTTTCCATCTTCATCGAACGATCGACAAGCCGCGCAAAGCCCATGACGGCGAGCATCGTGATCAATGCGCCGATCATGCTGATGACCGGCAAGGTGAACAGGCCAAGAAATGGAATGGAGATGCCGAAAAAAAGCGTCATCACGGCACCGACAGCGGCACCGGACGACACTCCCAAAGTATATGGATCAGCGAGCGGGTTTTTCAGCAAGCCTTGAAAAGCTGCGCCCGCAATCGCAAGTGCCGCACCGACTAGTCCCGCAAGCACCACACGCGGCATGCGGATATTCCATAAGATGTTCGCCGCGGCTTCGTCCGATGAAGGATTCCAGATAACCGCCGGTGAAATCGGTACCGTCCCGACCGTCACGCCGAGCACTACTGCCCCGCCCAATAAAATTAGGGAGACTACATAGGCGAGTGCAGATTTACTCACTGAAGGTCTCCGGATAAATCACTTCTGCCAATGTCATCAAGCCTTCCGTCAAACGCGGGCCTGGGCGCGTGACAGTATCAGGGTTCAATTCATGAATGGCATCTTCTTGCACAGCCGTCACATCTGCATAACCGCTGCGCTCTTTGATCAATTCAGCAGCATTTTCGATATAACCGCCTTCTGTGGTGATGATGATTTCAGGGTTTGCCGCAACAACTGCTTCCGGATCCATGCTGATCCAGCCTTCTTCGCCTCCTGCGACATTTTCAGCTTGAATCATTGTCAGCATTTCATGGATGAACGTACCTGTACCGGCTGTATAAAGTTCCGGTTCGCTGCCAATCTCTACGAAGACCGATTTGGATTCGTCGACACCAGCCGCCAGTTCTTCAACTTCCGCGACTTGCGCTTCCATTTCCTCGATTAACCCGTCTGCTGCTTCCACTGCGCCTGACACTTGGCCGATGACGGAAATCGTTTCATATACTTCATCAAATGTTTCTGCGTTTTCTACGACAAAGACATTCAATCCGGCATCACGCAGCTGCTGATATCCTTCAGTTCCCATGCCAAGCCCTGATTCATGGGCCAAAACGACATCCGGCTGCAGGCTGATGATTTTCTCTACATTGAATTCTTGGCCGCCGATTTTTTCTAGATCTGCTACTTCTTCCGGATAATTGTCGAAATCCGAAACGCCGACCATTTTTTCGCCCAGCCCAAGCTCATAGGCGATTTCTGTATTAGAAGGAATCATCGAAACAAATGATTCCGGTTCTTCTTCGATGACTACTTCATCGCCCATTGCATCGACTAAGGTAACCGGGAATTCCGCTTCCGCTACTTCCGACGGCGGTTCAGCCGGTGTTTCTACATCTTGATCTTCGACAGGTGCCGCTTCGTCGCCGCATCCAGCCAGTACAATTGCGGCCATTCCTGCAGCCGTCCCGAATTTCCATATATTTTTCATCCTTATTCCTCCTGGTGTTTTGTTTTTTCCCTACCAAGCGCTCGCTCGGGGGCTCACAGGATGTGAGTCAGCTAAGCGTTGCGACAGGACGTCGCGCATTTAGCTTAGCCTCCATTCAGCCGCTTACGCTTTTCTTGGTGGCTAGTTCCAGCGCCTAGCTCCTCGGGTCATAAGCCACTCTGGCTGTGCGGCAAAAAGCGCCGCTTCGCCAGATTGTCTTATGCCTGTCGGAGCTGAACAGCCGCTTCCACATTTCATTAAAAAAGTCCCCTGCATAAAGGATGCAGAGGACTTACAGGACGGGTTCGCAAAAAACAAGCGCGTCCGGCCTGTCCTCGCAAGCTTTCGGTTCGGTGTTCATGAAGGCAGGTCTCCTGGCTTGTGGTCATCGCTTGCTGCGCCTTCCCGGGATCTCCTAGTGGCCTTGCAGTTTGCTCTCACATACAGTGGCGGGACCGCGCCGGAATTGCACCGGCTTCCCTTTTAACTCATGTTCTTAGACATAAGCACCTTCATGATTGCTATTCAGTTGATTTGATGACTCCATTATACACCGAAAGCTCTAGTTGTCTTCTACATTTTTTCAGGAGCTTGGACGCCGACTGTCTTCAAGGCATTTGCGAGTGTCGTCTTAACCCCTTCGATCAGGGCAAGGCGCGAACGCGTCAATTCTTCATTGCTAGCATCCAATACTTTATTGGCGTTATAGAAACTGTGGAAGTTCGACGCCAGTTCATGGATATAAGTCGTGACGCGGTGAGGCGCACGGAGTTTTGCAGCATCTGCGATGACTTGTGGGAAATCGCCGATTTTCTTCAATACTTCGATTTCCTTTTCGTCCGTCAACAGCTCCAGATGCTCAGTCGAAGCGGTGAAGTTCTGCTCCGCTGCCTGGCGCAAGATCGAGCAGATGCGCGCATGTGCGTACTGGGAATAATAAACCGGGTTTTCGTTGGACTGGGAAACGGCCAAATCCAAGTCGAAATCCATATGGGAATCGCCGGAGCGCATCGCAAAGAAATAACGGACCGCGTCTAGGCCGACCAAGTCGACCAATTCGCGCATCGTCACGGCTTTACCGGTACGTTTGCTCATTTTCATTTTCTCGCCGTCTTTATACAATTGCACCATTTGGATGATGCTCACTTCAAGCGTATCGCGGTCGTAGCCAAGCGCTTCGATTGCTGCTTTCATGCGTGGGATGTAGCCGTGGTGGTCAGCTCCCCAAATATTGATGAGCTTGTCGAAACCGCGCTGGATTTTGTCTTCGTGGTAAGCGATATCCGGTGTCAGATACGTATACGTGCCGTCGTTTTTGATGAGCACGCGGTCTTTGTCATCACCGAATGTCGTCGAGCGGAACCAAGTCGCGCCGTCTTCTTCGTAGATATGGCCATTGTCGCGCAGTTTTTTCAATGCTGCGTCGATCTTGCCGTTTTCGTAAAGGGATGTTTCCGAATACCACACATCAAAATGGACGCGGAAATCTGCCAAGTCTTTCTGCAATTTCGCAAGCTCCACTTTCAAGCCGTGTTCACGGAATGCTTTATAGCGTTCTTGTTCTGTCATATGAAGGAATTTATCGCCGTGCTCTTCAACGAGTGCCGCAGCGATATCGATGATGTCCTGTCCGCGGTAGCCGTCTTCAGGCATGCTTTCGCCTTTGCCAAGCGCTTCGAAATAGCGTCCTTCGATCGATAGCGCCAAATTATTGATCTGGTTGCCTGCATCGTTGATGTAGTATTCACGGGACACGTCATAGCCGGCAAGATCCAGGATATTGCACATGGAATCGCCAACAGAGGAACCGCGTGCGTGACCCAGATGAAGATCGCCTGTCGGGTTCGCAGAGACGAACTCGACTTGGACGCGCTGGCTGTTGCCGGAGTTCGAGCGGCCATACTCTTCGCCTTGCTCAAGTACAGTTTTGATGACATCGTTCAAATAATCTTTTTTGATGATGATGTTGATGAAGCCAGGGCCTGCGATTTCGACTTTTTCGATATTCGCTGACTGGGTGTCCAAGTTTTCCACGATGGCTTCTGCGATTGCGCGCGGCGGCTTTTTCGCAAGACGCGTCAATTGCATGGCCACGTTTGTTGCGTAATCGCCGTTCGCTTTATCTCTCGGCGATTCCAATTGGACCTGAACCGGTTCTTCTGTAAGTCCCGCTTTTTGGACCGCTTCGGCGATCGCCTGTTTAATGTTTTGCTGTACTTGTTCTACTGCGTTCATTTGGTTCCCTCCGTAAACTGTATTTCCATTTCGTATTCGCCGGCAAAATCGTTTCCGAGCGCTAAGTCATAGCGCACTTTGAAACGGCTTTCCGTCATGATGAGTTCATGTGCTTTGGTCGTGAGCATGAACGATTCTTCCCCGTGGCGCAAATTGCCGGTCTGTTCCTTATCCAACAGAAACGGCAGGCGCATCTGCAAACCTCCGCTGCGCATCACGACCGCATCCGTTTCACCGAGTTTGACCGTTGTCCGGATATCGAGATCATCTTGCCGCTCATCGTATTGCAGATAGCGGCGTCCATTTTTCACGGTCAGAACGCCTTCTGAACGCAGTTCCATCACTTGATCTTCAGCACCCGGCTGGCGGATGATCGTCGTCAATTTGATTTTCACCGATTTCTTCATGTGCATCCGCCTTTCCGATAAATAATAACCTTTTCATTATAGCCCGATTGGCGCCGTTTTTTCAATCTAATCCGAGCCAGCTCCTCCGATGCTTCTATAAATGACAAAGGGCTTTCCATTGCCGTGATTTAGTTTTAGGCAAAACAAAGCCGGCCTGTTAAATACAGGCCGGCTTTGTTTTCGTTTTTGGAATTGGAAAGGCGCTTCCGCTTTTCTTCTTGTCTAGCTCCAGCGCCCAGATTCTCGGGGTCATAAGCCATTCTGGCTGTGCGGCAAAGAGCGCCGCTTCGCCAGACCGTCTTATGCCCGTCAAATCTACACGGGCCCTTCCGCTTTTCTTCTTGTCTAGCTCCAGCGGCTTGCCTCTCGGGTCGTAAGCCGACTGCCCTGTGCGGCAAAGAGCGCCGCTTCGGTCATTCGTCTTACGCCTGTCGGAGCTGAACAGGCGCTTTCGCTTTTCTTATTGTCTAGCTCCAGCGCCTAGCTCCTCGGGGCCATAAGCCACTCTGGCTGTGCGGCAAAAAGCGCCGCTTCGCCAGATTGTCTTATGCCTGTCGGAGCTGGACAGGCGCTTCCGCTTTTCTTATTTAACCCAGCCAAGAATCATTTCGCGGATGAGTTTGCTCGCCGTGTTCGCTGTTTGATCGGAATGATCGTAAACTGGCGCGAGTTCAACGAGGTCGAAGCCGACGACGTTGACGCCCGATGCTGCGATGGCATGGATGGACGCGAGCAGTTCGCGCGATGTGATGCCGCCAGCGTCGACCGTCCCAGTGCCTGGCGCGTGTGCTGGATCGAGCACGTCCATATCGATCGTAATGTAGACCGGACGGCCGTCGAGTGTCGGCAGTACTTGTTTCAAGGGCGCGAGCACTTCGAATTTATACAAATGCATGCCTTGCTCTTTCGCCCATTCGAATTCTTCTTTCATTCCTGAACGGATGCCGAACGAGTAGACGTTTTTCGGGCCGATGTGATCGGCAATTTTACGGATCGGCGTTGAATGCGAATATTCTTCGCCTTCATAGTTTTCACGGAGATCGGTATGCGCATCGAAATGAATGATGGCAAGATCGTCGTAGCGGCTCGCGACTGCTTTCATGACCGGCAATGACACCAAATGCTCGCCGCCCATGCCCATTGGGATTTTCCCATCAGCCAACAACGTGTGCACATACGTCTCGATCTCGAGAAGGGATTTTTCCGGATTGCCGAATGGCAACGGGATATCTCCCGCATCGAAGAATTTCACATCTTCAAGCTCGCGGTCCAGGTACGGGCTGTATTCTTCCAGCCCAATTGAGACTTCGCGGATTTTATTCGGGCCAAAACGCGATCCCGGGCGGTAGCTGACGGTCCAGTCCATCGGCATGCCGTAAAGGACTGCTTTCGACTCTTCGTAATTCGGATGGCTTTTGATGAATACTTTTCCTGAATAGGTTTCGTCAAAACGCATCTTATTCACCCGTCAAATCTTTCACAAATTTCGGCAAAACGAATGCCGCGTTGTGCAATTCCGGTGTGTAATATTTTGTTTCGATATCGTGGAATCGCTCAGCTGGCACTTCAAGCGGGTTGTATTTTTTCGAACCGATCGTGAACGACCACAAACCGCTCGGGTAAGTCGGGATGTTCGCGAGGTATAATTTCGTAATCGGGAAAATCTCTCTGACATCGCTTTGCACTTGCTTGATCAAATCCGGCGTGAACCACGGATTGTCCGATTGTGCCACAAAGATGCCGTCTTCTTTCAAGGCTTTCGAAATGCCAGCGTAGAAGCCTTTCGAGAACAAATTCACTGCCGGCCCGACCGGTTCAGTGGAATCGACCATGATGACGTCGAATTCATTTTCCGATTCCGCGATGTGCATGAAGCCGTCGCCGACGATTACTTCAACGCGTGCATCTTCTAAGCCGGATGCGATCGATGGCAAGAATTTTTTCGAGTACTCGATGACTTTGCCGTCGATGTCGACGAGCGTCGCTTTTTTCACGGATGGGTGTTTCAGGATTTCACGGATGACGCCGCCGTCTCCGCCTCCAACGACCAATACGTTCTCCGGGTTCGGGTGCGTGAACAAAGGCACGTGCGCCACCATTTCGTGGTAGACAAATTCGTCTTTTCAGAAGTCATGACCATGCCATCCAAGAACAGCATATTGCCCCATTCTGCTGTTTCAGCCATTTCTAAATATTGGAAATCTGTTTGTTCTGTATGAAGCGTTTTATTGATTTTCATTGTAATGCCGAAGTTTTCGGTTTGTTTTCGGTATACCAGAATCCTGCCATGTATAATCAAACTCCTTTATTTATCAGATTGAAATCACTTTACAAAGTATAAGTGTTTTCCGCAAAAGTGCAATACTCTTTTCCGCCACTTTTCTTTACCCGATTTGGCGTGGACTATGCATCGCGAACGCGACCGGTGCCCACGTGGGAGACTTGGTCGAGATTCTGTTTCGTTGCATGCAAAAGGCTTTCTGCAAAGGAATCGATTCCCTGCACAGAAAACCTTTTGGCCTGATGGGCGCGGAGAAAGTGACATGAGGCATTGGGCTTGGGTTTGTCGCAATGGCTCATAGCACTTGCCCGCTATCAGGTGTCCTAGCTTTCTAGATGAAAAGCTGTACTCTCAGTTTACTTTTTCCGCCTCAACTTCAACTGCCGGAAGGACCGAATTTCATCTTTCACATTTCGTTCAAGAATCCAGTCTTATTGTGACAAATCATTGTGCAATTGTTCTAGGCTGCGTTCCCACATTTCTGGGTTGTGGGTCTTCAAATAATCAGCGAGCACTTTTTTCGAAGGCGCATCCATATGGTCGACGATGATTTTCCGCTTCATCGACTTATCCATCAAATTGACATGGTCCGCTAAAATCTTATAGCCGCGCCGCTTTTCGCGGTTGACGACCATTTCACATGCCGTAACGCCCGCATAATAAGGCCCTGCCGGATTAAAGTCGATGGTGATCCATACGAGCCAATAATCTTTTCCGCCTGCAGAATCTTCGCGGTTGGTCGTGAATTTGATGCCGCGTTCCGTCTGGCTTCTCGCGTGCATCGCGCCGATATCAAGCACAGCGTCTTGTTCTTCGACGTCGATGATGAGCGGCGAAACGTTCTCAAGCGATAAGGAACCGATGCCGTATCCTTTATGCCCATCTGTCGGATCGTCTTTTATAATGGTGAATCCCAATTTCTTTTTGGGCTTTTCTTCATTTGCCATTTGTACAATTCCTCCATTCTGATATGATAATGCTAACATCCAATGAAAAGGAGCTGCATCCATTATGCCATACGTAACTGTAAAAATGCTCGAAGGCCGCACAGACGAGCAAAAACGCGCACTAGTCGAAAAGGTCACAGCCGCTGTATCCGAAACAATCGATGCCCCACCAGAAAAGGTTTTTGTGTTCCTCGAAGACTTGAAAAAAAGCGAATACGCGGTCAACGGCAAGCTGTTGAACGACGAGTAGAGAAAAACTCCCCGAGGGGAGTTTTTTTTATGCGCACATAAATGGGCTTCTCTCACTGTACCCGCCCAGCACATTCTGCTTGGTCTCTAATTTGAGAGTGGCTGAAAAGCTGTATTACTTTTTCACCTAAGGATTCGACAAAGCAACTATCGCATTATAAGTCTTGTAAAAAAAAGATAGCAATTGCTAACGTCATTCGACTGCGCTGCAGGGGCTGCTTGCCGTGGGGCGGGTGTTGAGCCAAGGCGGAAGAGCACCGCCTTCGTCTCGCCAGCCCGCTCGGTCCCACAGGCGTCAGCCCCCTTCGCTTCGTCGCTAGTTTTAGAGCAAAAAGAAAATTTCATAGCTTTCTCAACGGGCAAGTAGCTTGCTAGCCAACGGAAGCCACCGATAAAACGATCGCCTCAACACTTCCTTCTCCAACTCAAAATAATCTATAAAAGATAACGGCCAATACACGAATGTTTCAATTGCTCGAGTTCGCCGAGAAAACGATAGGCTTCCTCGATTTCGGCTTCGGTGAAGTTGAGCTTGCCTTTGACGCTATGTAACTTGGCGATCTGCTCATCACGCTCTAGATGGCCGAAGTATAAAAGCGTCGAGGCCAACTCCAGGAAACGCGCGCTTTTGGCATTGAGCAAAGCGGCGGCTTCAGGGTTTTTCGGAATTGAAGCGCCGACGGCATTGCGGAATTCCATGCCTTCGTCCGTTACTGCGTATTTATATTGTACATAGGAACCTTTGTCTTCGAGCGCTTCCGATAAAAAGCCCATATCGCATAATTCCTCGATCCGTGCCGTCAATTCTTCCGAGTAAGGCCCATAAATATGGAATTCGTATTTCTCCTTGAACGGGACATTGAGCTTTTTCATGATATAGACCATTTTCTGCAGTTTCTTTCGGCCGGTTACTCCTTCGGCCGTCGCGATAAAATCGACGATTCTTGCATGTTCTTGGAGCAACTAAATCCCTCCTTCTCTGAGCATTTCCAGGATTTGCTGCTTGATGGCTTTTTTCTTGCCGTCGATAAGCAGTTCCGCTGGAAAATACAATTTATAATCGGTTCGGCGTTTGCCGGAAATGGCGTCGACAATCTGGGACAGCCGCGACAATTCCTTAATATCGCCGTTTGGCATCAATAATTGGATCGGCAGCCGTTCTTCCTCTTCCCCCGGCCGGTAGAAATCATAGGGCAGGTCGGAAGTCGAATCATCGATCAAGTAATATTCGGGATCGATGCCGGCTTTCTTGAACAAAGCTGAAAGCTCCCCGAGTTTTTTATAATCCGTCCCGGGATCGAAATCGACATACTGGAACAAGCGGCGATTGACGAAACGATCGCACAGGTCAGCGAGGATCGGGTCGCGCTCGTTTATCCACAACTGGAAGTAGGTCATCAAGACGCCTTCATCGAGCGCCAAATAATCGTCGAGCGTGAAGCTACGGTCGAAAAAGGCGAGAAAATGGGTGGGCGGCTGCTGGAATTCGTAGCCGCTTTCGCTCAATTCCTTAGCTCGCTGTAAAATCTTCCGCAAAATGACTTCGGCACTTCTCGCAACCGGGTGGAAATACACTTGCCAGTACATTTGGTAGCGGCTCATGATATAGTCTTCGACCGCGTGCATGCCGCTCGATTTGATGACGACTTGGTCATCGAGCGGCCGCATGACGCGCAAGATGCGTTCCATATCGAAATGGCCGTAGGAAACGCCTGTATAATACGCATCTCGCTGCAAATAATCCATCCGGTCGGCATCGATCTGGCTGGAAATAAGCGAGACCACTTGTTTATTCGAATAGGTCTTAGCGATGACTTCCGCTACATGCGCCGGAAAATCAGGCGATACTTTTTTCAAGATGCTGTTCACTTCGGTATCACCGGTCAAAATCGCACGCGTGAATTCCTCGTGGTCCACGTTGAATACTTTTTCAAACGAATGTGAAAACGGGCCATGCCCAAGGTCGTGAAGGAGCGCTGCGCATAAGACCGTCAAGCGCTCGCTTTCATCCCATTCCGGGCGGCCGTGGAACACATCGTCTGAGATGCGCCGGACGATTTCATAGACGCCGAGTGAATGATTGAAGCGGCTATGCTCCGCCCCGTGGAAGACGAGGTAGGATGTCCCGAGTTGTTTGATGCGGCGCAGGCGTTGGAATTCTTTCGAATTGACGAGGTCCCAAATCACTTGGTCACGCACATGGATATACCGGTGAACCGGATCTTTGAACACTTTTTCTTCAGCTAATTTTTGTGTCGCGTAGCTCACGGGCACTCCTCCTCGAATCGTACTGGTTATTTTACACGAAACGAACGCTCATTCAAGCGTCCGTTCGAGCATTTTTTCATTGCGTTCAAGCACCCGTTTCAAATAAAACGAATACAATTCAAATTCTTCTTCCTGAAGCGGCATCGGAGCAGGCGAGCCAAGCAGCGCATGCAAATCGAGCACCACTTCAGGAACGGTGATGTCGCGGCCGAGCAGTTCGCTGAGCGACGCCATCACTTCTGGCTGGATCTCCGGGTAGCTGAATTTGGTCTCTTCCCCTTGCTTGCCCGCTTCGTAAAACTCGCGGATCACTTCCGCCCGTCCCGCCCCGCTTCCTTCGATGCACAAATACACTTGCACGGCGATGCCGCGGCGGATGCGACGCTGGGAGATGCCGGCGAATTTCTTGCCGCCGATGCTCAGGTCGTAACTGCCCGGGCAATATGAACCGACGATTTCGTAGGCGTCGATTTCCGCTTCCGGAAATAACGCTTCAACGAGCTCGACCATCAAATCGTAGCCTTGCGGAATGTCGATGGCGCCTTCTTTTTCCGACAGGACGATGGAAATATTCAAAACGCCGGAATCGAGGACAACGGCCAGGCCGCCGGAATTCCTGACGATTGCCTGATAGCCATTGTCTTCCAGGCCCGCCATCGCTTGATCGATATGAGGCAAGCGGTGGTCCTGGATGCCGAGAACCACTGTGTCATCGTGCACCCAGGTCCGGACCGTCGGCGGGCTTTTCTGCGAGCCGACCAGTTCACATAGCGTATCGTCCGCCGCAAACGATTCAAGCGCCGAACGTTTGCGCGCGCTCAAGGACTGGTCCCAAAAACGCCATTTTTTCTCTTCCATAAATAAAGCCATGCTGTCATTCTCCTCTTTTAAGTTCACTCTTTTCAGTTTACCCTTTTCAGTGCAGGCTGAAAAGGCGCTGCGGCCATGTCAAATTGGTGACAGGCCGCATTCGGATAGGAACTTGCGTCTTGCATATGATAAACTGTGGAAGAGAGATTCACATAAAAGGAGTGTTCTACTGATGAATGAAGCAGCAATCACATTAGACGGCTGGTACGTGCTCCACGATTTCCGTTCAATGGACTGGGTCGCGTGGAAAATGCTGGACGACGAAGAGCGCCAATTCGCGATCGACGAGTTCAATAATTTCATGGAAAAAGTTAACCAAGCTGACGAAAACAAAACCGGTGCCCACGCCCTTTATTCCATCATCGGCCAAAAAGCCGACCTCATGCTCATGCTTTTGCGTGAAACGATGGATGAATTGCGCGAGCTCGAAACCGAATACAATAAATTGACCTTGATCGCCTACACAGTGCCGACTTATTCTTACGTTTCTGTCGTCGAGTTGTCGAACTACCTGTCAGGCGAAAGCAATGAAGACCCTTATCAAAATCCGCATGTCCGTTCGCGTCTGTACCCAGAGCTTCAACGCTCCCAGTACATTTGCTTCTATCCAATGGACAAGCGCCGCGAAGGCAACGACAATTGGTACATGCTGCCGATGCAGGAGCGTAAAGATTTGATGCTGTCACACGGCAAAATCGGCCGCAGCTACGCAGGCAAAGTCAAACAAATCATTTCCGGCTCTGTCGGGTTCGATGATTACGAGTGGGGCGTTACACTGTTTGCAGAAGACGTTCTCCAATTCAAGAAGCTTGTCTACGAAATGCGTTTCGATGAAGTATCCGCCCGCTACGGCGAATTCGGTTCATTCTACGTCGGCACGATTCTCGACAAAGAGAAAACTGCAAAATTCCTTGAAGTATAAATTTCTCCAAAGCACCGCATCCTGATGAGAGGATGCGGTGCTTTTTTTATTCCATGGCCTCTACCTAAGCAGACTTTCGATTTTCCGCCATACTTCCACTATCGAAACCTTCCATTTATTGGGTATACTAAAAGAAAAACGAGGTGTTTGTATGTTCGTGATACGCCAGACACATTATGCAAAATGGGCTTTCGCTTTCTTGCTTCTCGTATTGATCAGCAATCTCTTGGTCTACCGCTCCCCTTTTTTTTGCTTGCAGTCATAGCCGCCGGGTTGATCGCTGCGCGCTTCATCATTCCTGCGCTGTATTTCGAACCCTTCGCTCCAATATTCTACATTGGCCTCGCAATCGAAATGCTCGTGCTGGCGGCAGAATTGGCCTTGCTCGGGTTATTGCTCATCCACATTTCAAAAATTCGGCGTTCCATGCTTAAACAATCCGGCAGCCCGCTTTTCGCCTTATTTCCTGCAGTGCATGAGAACGTCAAGCCGAATCCGCTGATCCATATCGTCCTGTCTGAAGCGCTCGCGTTTTACTATGCCTTCTGTACATGGAAAAAACAGCCTCCAGAAGACCCAGCATCCATCACTCTCCATAAAAACACTAGCTCCATCGCATTTAACATCATGCTCATCCACGCCATCGTCATTGAGACCATCGGCATCCATTGGTGGCTCCACGATAAATCCGCTTTACTTTCTATCGTCCTGCTCATCTTGAATGTCTATAGTGTCATTTATTTCATTGGCGATATTCAAGCCACCCGATTGAATCCCTTGACCATCAAGGATGGAAACTTGCATGTATCGTTAGGGTTGAACAAACGAATCAGTGCACCGCTCGAATCGATTCGAGCGGTGCGTTGGGGCGCAAAACCCGAGGCCAATGCACTGGCATTCGTCGCCAAAGATTTTGAAGAACCGGAACCTCAGGTCGTGATCGATTTCAACATGCCCCAGCAGGCGGTGCTGTTTTTCGGCAAAACGCAACCAGTCTCGCAAATCGCGTTGAAAGTGGACGATCCCGAAAAACTGAGGAGATTGCTGGACGGAGCGAAATGAAAACAAAAAAGTTGCCCGCACCTGCAGGCAACTTTTTTTATGTAATTCATTTGTCTAAACGGCTTTTTTACGCTTCCGTTAAGCCTTTATTCCCGTTCTCTGTAGCTGGTTTAACCTTCTTGACAGCAGGCACCGTCAAAATGACGCGGCCGAACGGCAATTTCTGGACGAGCATGATGATTCCGACCGTGATGGCCATGACCACTACATACCATAGCGGAAATAAGGAAAGCGTCCAAACTTCATCCGGCAAATTGCGCTGCAGCATATTGATGACGAACGGGTGGATCAAATAGATCCCCATCGACATTGCGCCAAGCCTTGAGGCAAGCGTGTGAAGCAGCGGATTTCGTGCCACTTTCTCGGAAATGGCCATAATGAACAAAATGAGGATCGGTAAATTGATGATATTGGAAACACGATTGGATCCTATGTAACGTCCCCATTCATATTCGACTGCCGCGAAATAGAGAATCAGCAGTACCCCGACAAATAAACCGATTCTCCATTTATAGGCCCATTGTTTCGCAGCTTCCCAGTTATAAGCAAGAAACCCGCCAAAGACGAAGAAGAAGATCCATTTCGGCAAAAAGGCGCGCTGTTCCATAATCATGGCAAGCAGCCCATCAAATTGCGTCGGGTCCATATACTTCATCGCGTAGATATGAACAATAGCCGATGCAACCAGTGCAATGATCCAAGCCGCCTTGCCCTTGATCAATTGCAGCAAAGGAAAAATCAAATAAAATTGCAGCACGATGGAAATGAAATAAAGATGGGAATACGTCTCCCCAAACGCCACTTCAAACAAAAAGCGCTTGATTCCTGCGTCCAGCGGGTTCGCTCCGAAGACCACCCACAAATAAAACAAGTAAAAGGCTGTCCAGAACAGGAAGGGAATGACGATTTTCTGCAGACGCGACGTGACGAAGCGCTGGAAGAAAAACCCTTTGTTTTTTGCTTGCAAAAATAACAGCAGACCGCTGACGATAGCGAAGATCGGTGTCCCGAAACGGCTCGCCTGGTTGAGGAATAAAATGACATCCTCCCATTCCCCGCGCTGGACATAATACAATGCGGATACATGGACGAGCACGACCATCAAGCAGCCCACTGCCCTCATGACATGTATATCAAAAATATGTGCTTGCTGTTTCATATGTATCTACACCCTTATCCGTTAATCAAACCTTATCCATTGTATGACTACCCGTAATAGGGATACAACATATTTACAAAAACTTAACCTAATCTGTTAAAATTTCCATTCTTCTGAGCAATGGAAATGTTCTTTCCAATAAAAAAAGCTGCCTGCATTTGCCATGCAGGCAGCTGTCTTTTTCTAATTACAAGGCTTTCATGGCGGCGATGATAAGCATAACCCATCCCGCGATGAACGCGACGCCGCCGATTGGCGTGATGGCGCCAAGCACACTGATGCCCGTCAAGCTCAAGACATACAAGCTGCCCGAGAAAATCACGATTCCGGCAAGCATCAAATACCCAGCCCAGTTCAGTGAACCGAGCGGGCCGATGAGCGCGGAGCTCATCAAAATGGCGACGGCAATCAAGCCGATGGAATGGAACATTTGGTATTGCACCGCTGTCTGCCATGTATCCAAATATTTATCCGCTACGCGGCCTTCGAGCATATGCGCCCCGAAAGCGCCAAATGCGACGGCCAGCAGTCCATTGACCGCTCCCGCTATCAAGAAAAATTTCATTTGTTTCGTCCTCTTTCCATTTAAAATTCAAAAAGCGAATCGCCGTTCGCCCCTTCTTCCTGAAGCCTCGTGGCCGCGGGAACCGACTGCGGCCGGTTCACCGGGTCCGTCTGAAGCGGCATGGCGCGCGGTTTCTTTGGCGCTTGCATGCCGTCTTCGAGAAGCAGGTCGCATAAGGCTCGGATTGCGGCAAGGGATTCCCGGATCTTTTCGGGTTCGCTCCCTCGCGCGCGGGCTGTATGCTTATCGATTTCGTCTAAAATGCGTGTCGTTTCGATGCCCATGTGTCATGGCCCCTCTCGCTGTTAGTCCCATACAGTTTACCACGTGCCTGCCGGATTCGTCAGTCCAGGCAGAAATCAATCGGTTCTTCACCGCGCGATTGTAACAGCTTGTTCACTTTTGAGAACGGCTTACTGCCGAAAAATCCACGATGTGCACTGAGTGGGCTCGGATGCGGGGCTTCGATGATGTCGTGGCGTTCGGTATCGATCAGGCGTTTTTTCATCTGCGCCGGTTTGCCCCATAAAATGAAGATAACCGGCGCTTCACGTTCCGATAATTTCCGGATAACTTCATCCGTAAACTGCTCCCATCCTTTTTTCTGGTGCGAATGCGCTTGCCCTTGCCTTACCGTCAAGACGGTGTTGAGCATGAGCACCCCTTGGTCAGACCATTTCGTCAAAGTCCCATCCACCGGCTTTTCACAGCCAATGTCGTCTTCGAGTTCTTTGAAGATATTACGCAGGCTCGGCGGATGTGCGATGCCTGGCTGAACGGAAAAGCTCAAGCCGTGCGCTTGATTCGGCCCATGGTAGGGGTCTTGCCCGAGGATGACTGCTTTGACATCTTCATAAGCCGTATGTTCAAAGGCATTCCAAATATTCTCTTTTACCGGATATATGGTTTCATTGGCATATTCTTCTTTTAAGAACTCCCTCAACTCTCTGTAATAACTTTTGCCGAATTCTTCTCCTAAGATTTCCTGCCAGTCATTGCTGAAAATTTGCTTGGTCATGATATCTACTCCTCCGATAAATAACTTTTCTTTTCAATACCCGATCTCTTTTTCTCTAGTCTTCTTCGTCTGCAAGCGCTTCAATTCGCCACCCCGCCGTGTTACGATGGAGAAAAGGGGCGAAATACATATGGCAGACTGGCGTCAAAGGATTTCTGATATTTCCAAAACGAAAGGCGATAGCGCACCCGAAAGCGCCAAACGCGCCGGCATGGGCTGCTTGATCGGCCTGATTGTTCTCGCAGCCATTTTAACATTAGTAATGGCAGTTGGCCTATTCACTAGCGGGCATTGGGTAATCGGGGGCATCACGCTGTTATTTTCCCTTACTTCCATTGCGACAGTGCTGGCTTTGGCTTGGCCGCACAGGCCCAAACCGTTGTAAATGGCGCAAAATTTCTATAAAATTAGCTCTATGACTAAATAGCCTAAAGGAGATTGACTTATGACACTCAAAAAGACACTCACCATTGCAGGATCCGATACTTCCGGCGGCGCTGGCATCCAGGCCGACTTGAAGACGTTCCAGGAACACGGCACATACGGCATGAATGCTTTAACGGTCATCGTCACGATGGACCCGGACAACCATTGGAGCCATGGTATCCACCCGATCGCGCTTGACACGCTAGATGCCCAGTTGAAAACAGCATTCTCCACTGGGATCGACTCCTTGAAAACCGGCATGTTGCCGACCGTCGATATCATCGAAATGGCTGGTAAGGCCATCGAAGCATCCGGCATTACCGATGTTGTCATCGACCCGGTGATGGCATGTAAAGGCGAAGACGAAGTGCTATTCCCTGAAAATGTCGATGCGATGGTTAAATACTTGCTGCCGCACGCAAAAGTCGTAACACCGAACCTTGTAGAAGCTGGTCAATTGTCAGGACTCGGCACACTTCACACAGTCGAAGACCTGCAAAAAGCGGCGGAAAAAATCCATTCACACGGTGCGAAGTTCGTCGTGATCAAAGGCGGCAAGCAATTGAAACACGAAAAAGCAGCCGACCTTCTCTATGACGGAGAAAAACATTACCTGTTGACGGCTGAGAAAACCGATACGACTTACAACCACGGCGCCGGCTGTACGTTCGCTGCGGCGATTACGGCCAATCTTGCCAACGGCCAATCGGTCAAAGATGCGGTATACAACGCGAAAATCTTTGTTTCTACAGCGATTGCGCACGGCTGGAAGCTGAATGAATACGTTGGCCCCGTCATGCACGGAGCTGCGAATAAATTCCACAAAGCTGAAGTGGACGTTGTAGAACTATAATTCAATCAGATTTAAAAGGAGGGCGCACAGGCGCCCTCCTTTTTTAATTTGTTCCTTTAACCGCACCAAGATAGTTTAAAACGAACTCTCCTATCATTCTTCATAACGCAGAGCGTACTAATCGCAATCATCCGCAGAGTTCCTTATACTGATAGAATACCGATTTAATTAGGAGGAACACCATGGAACTAGTAGAAGTCAACCAACTCCAAGCGGCGATCGATTCATTCGTCGGCAAGGACGTCTACCTTCACCTGGAAACGACGAATGGCAGCTACGCCAGCCATTTCAATGAAGGCTTTTTCAACGCTGGGGCATTCATCCGCAACGTCGTCATTAACTTCAAACTGGGGAAAGTCGTCGGCGACAGCCCGCATCGTGTTGGGCTGAAACTTCCGCAAGGCTGGGTATACGCACAAGGCATCACCCATTTTGAAATCGATGAAGAAGGCCGTTTGCTGCTCGCAGGCCATGACGGAACCGGAAAATTGGCGGTGGCGCTGCAACTCAGCGAAACACCGTTCAGCTATTAAGGAGGAATTTTAATGACCATCCCGAAAGAACGACATGTACTGGTCATCTTCCCCCACCCCGACGACGAAGCGTTCGGAGTGTCGGGAACGATCACGACCCATATCCAACAAGGAACGCCCGTTACATACGCCTGTTTGACACTTGGCGAAATGGGCCGCAATCTCGGCAACCCGCCGTTTGCGACGCGTGAATCTTTGCCTGCCATCCGTAAGAAAGAACTTCTCGCCTCCGCCGAAGCGATGGGCTTGACCGATCTTCGCATGATGGGCTTACGCGACAAGACCCTAGAGTTCGAAGACGATGAAAAAATGGTGCGCATGATGGAAGAGCTTATTGAAGAAACCAATCCTTCCCTGATCATCACGTTCTATCCAGATTTCGCGGTGCACCCTGACCACGAAGCAACGGCGCGCGCCGTAGTTCGTGCCGTTCGCCGCATGGAAGACCGCCCGAAACTCCATTGTGTGGCGTTCGCTAACAATACGCTGGATGTGCTCGGTGAGCCTGATATTGTGTACGATATCAAGCCTGTACGCGAGCATAAGATGAATTCGATGAAAGCCCATATCTCGCAAACTGCGTGGATGCTCGAAGAAATGGAGCACAAGCTGCAAAACGGCGATACCGAAACCGAAAACTGGCTGACCCTTGAACGGTTCTACACTTACCGTTGGGACCAGGATTTCGAATAAGATCGTGAACCGAATCCCGCCCTGCACGTCGAAAAGACCTGTTAGGCGGGATTTTTTTAATTTTGCTAAATCAATTGTGCAGAGATTCCAGGCTGGCGAATGACACGCCAAACAGCGATGCCATTCATCTTTTTACCCAAAAATAAACAGCTGGAGATGCTCCGCCAATATTATCCATATTCGGCAATAAGATTTTCTTTCTTAAAAATACTATTATTTTCTGATGTTTTCAGATAATATAAACATTACTAATGACAGCGGTTCCAAAGGGGGAAGTGTTGTATAATTAGTATAAATCACGATTATTCATACAACAAAAAGAAAAGGGGAATACTATTTTGAAAAAGTTTTCAGTTTCTACTTGGTTATTATTCCTGATTCCGTCTTTCCTGGGGATCCTTTTGTTCCTCGTTCCGATTCCGACAGATGAAGGATGGAAAGTCACGATCGCCGTACTGGCAGATCTTATGGCCGGCCAGATCGAATCGTTCGTCCCTTGGGTAATGCTGGTCATTTTAATCATTGCTGCCCTCGGCTCTTTGGCCTTTATCGCCAAGAAAGAGAACACCTCCGATACCGTTCCATTTTTCGAGAAATTGTTCAACGTCAACCTGTTCTGGACATTGACGCGGGTTGTCGCTGCTGTTTTTGCTTTCATGGTATTATTCCAAGTCGGTCCTGAGCCAGTTTGGAACGAAAATACAGGCGGCTTGCTGTTGTCAGGAAGCGGACTGCTTTCATTCCTATTCACGATCTTCCTTTTTGCCGGCCTGTTCTTGCCGCTTTTGATGAACTTCGGCCTGCTTGAGTTTTTCGGCACCATGATGGTCAAAATCATGCGCCCTCTATTCCGCCTCCCGGGCCGTTCTTCTATTGATGCGCTTGCCTCATGGGTCGGCGATGGCACGATCGGTGTCCTGCTGACGAGCAAGCAATATGAAGACAATAAATACACACAGCGCGAGGCCGCGATTATCGGAACGACCTTCTCTGTCGTCTCGATCACGTTTGCCATCGTTGTTATCGAAGAAATCGGCCTTGGCTCTTATTTCCTTCCATATTACGGTACCGTTATTCTTGCCGGATTGATCTTGGCGCTCATTATGCCGCGCATTTATCCGCTGGCACAGAAAAAAACGGAATTCATGGATGGCTCCCCGCAAGAATCGCTCTCAGAGGATGTACCGGATGGGCAAGGCTTGGCATCACACGGACTTGAAAAAGCACTCGAAAAGGCGAACCGCAACCGCTCTGTTGCTAATTTCTTCTCCGATGGCATGAAGAACGTACTCGATATGTGGATCGGGGTCGCGCCTGTCGTCATGGCGTTTGGTACCATCGCCTTGATTCTTGCGGAATACACCTCAACATTCGTCATTCTCGGCGCACCATTTGAACCTTATTTGAACCTTCTCGGCGTCCCAGAAGCTGCAGAAGCTGCACAATTGATGGTCGTCGGTTTTGCGGATATGTTCCTGCCGGCTATTCTCGGTGCAGGCATCGAGTCCGAAATGACGCGCTTTGTCGTCGCAACCATGTCTGTTACGCAATTGATCTATATGTCTGAAGTCGGGGGCTTGTTGCTCGGCTCCAAAATCCCGGTCAATATTTTCGATTTGATCATTGTCTTCCTTTTGCGCACAGTCATCGCCTTGCCGATCGTTGTCGGCGTGGCACACCTATTGTTCTAATCACGCTATAGAAAAGGCGCTTTTCCGGTTTCGGAAAAGCGCCTTTTTATTATGCTTGCTGTAATTTTTGCTTTAGTTTCTCCAGCATGTCTGCCGTCATGGCGTCCAAGTCGTACTCTGTTTTGAAGTTCCATTCGTCTTTTGCGGCACTGGCATCGATGCTATCCGGCCAGCTGGCAGCGATCGCCTGGCGCGTTGGGTCGACATCATAGCTCAATTTGAAATCCGGGATGTGCTTGCGGATCGATGCCGCAATCTCTTCAGGTTCAAAGCTCATCGCCGTGACGTTGAATGCGTTGCGGTGCACGAGCTTATCTGCATCGGCTTCCATCAAGTCGATAATCGCCTGAAGCGCATCCGGCATGTACATCATGTCCATGCGGGTGCCTTCTGCGATATAGGAAGTGTAGCTGCCTTTTTCGATTGCCTGGTAATAGATATCTACGGCATAGTCTGTCGTTCCGCCGCCTGGAGGCGCAACGTTCGAGATCAAGCCAGGGAAACGAAGGCCGCGGGTATCGACGCCGAATTTCGTGAAGTAATAATCGCAAAGCAATTCCCCCGCTACCTTATTGACGCCGTACATCGTCGTCGGGCGTTGAAGCGTGTCTTGCGGAGTGTCGTTTTTCGGCGTTGAGGGGCCGAATGCGCCGATCGAGCTCGGCGTGAAAAATTGCATATCGAGTTCACGGGCTGCTTCAAGGGCATTGACCAATCCGCCCATATTCAAGTTCCATGCAAGCAGCGGCTTTTCTTCTGCAGTCGCAGACAATAGCGCTGCCATATGGATCATCGTATCCGCATTGAAGTCACGCGCTAAAGTCAGCATGCGTTCTGCGTCTGTCACATCCAAGATTTCGAAAGGCCCGTCTTGATTGTCGGATGGCCGGATATCGGTTGCCAATACATTTTCCGCACCATATGTGTCGCGCAATTTGCCTACTAATTCCGAGCCGATTTGCCCTAAAGCTCCTGTCACCATGATTCGTTTCATTTTTCAAGCACTCCTTTTCTATAAAACATTTGTCCGCTCTAAAAAGACATTTTTATCTTTTTAAATGCTTTCATATCAAGCTTTTCGTTAGAGTCATTATAAATTGTTCTCTTTAAAAAAACAATGGCTTTTGCTTATTTTGCTCCGCTGATTAAACCTACTATACAGGTAAGCTTTATTATGCTTAAATAGAACAACAACGCCATAAAGGCAATAATTTAACGAAATGGGGAACCATCGATGAAGAAACAATGGGCATTTTTGCCGATCGGTGCAGCTGCATTATTCCTAGCAGCTTGCGGCTCTTCCGATAATGCAGACAACACAGACTCGGGCAGCAGCACAGAAGGCGAAACGGACTTGCTCGCTGAAATCCAGGAAGAAGGAACTTTGGTCATCGGCACTGAAGGAACATACCCTCCTTTCACATTCCATGATGACAGCGGAGAATTGACAGGGTTTGACGTAGAAATCGCCCGTGAAGTCGCTGAACGCCTGGGCGTCGAAGCCGAATTCCTCGAAACGCAATGGGATGCGATGTTTGCAGGTCTCGATGCAGAGCGTTTTGACATGGTCGCCAACCAAGTCGGCATTAACGAAGAACGCCAGGAAAGCTATGATTTTTCAGATCCATACATCACTTCGACGGCAGTTCTCGTCGTAGCCGAAGGCAATGAAGAAATCCAAAGCTTCGATGATTTGGAAGGCAAGCTCTCGGCACAGTCATTGACAAGCAACTACGCAGAAACGGCTACTTCTTACGGCGCAGAGCTTGAAGGCGTTGAAGGCTTTAACCAGGCAATCGAATTATTGGTATCAGGACGTGTCGATGCGACAGTCAACGACAACTTGACTGTGCTTGATTTCCAGAACCAGCGTCCGGATGCGGGCATTAAAGTCGTCGATGAATCCGGCGATGCGGCGCAAAGCGCGTTATTGTTCAGAAAAGGCAATGATACCTTCGTTGAAGCAGCAAATGAGGCACTTGCTGAAATGATCGAAGATGGCACATACGAAGAAATCTCTAATAAGTGGTTCGGCGAAAATGTACTTGAATAGCATTTTCTCAAACCCTGAACGGTTGGAGCGGCTCGGCGACATCGCCCAGTCCTCCTTCTTGCCTTTGATCGAAGCGGCTGTGCAATTCACTTTGCCGCTTTCGGTCATTTCTTTTATCCTCGGGCTATTCCTGGCCATCGTCACTGCGCTTGCCCGCATCTCCACCGTCCGGATTTTCCAATGGATTGCGCGCGTCTATGTCTCGATCATCCGGGGCACGCCGCTGCTCGTCCAATTGTTCATCCTGTTTTACGGCTTGCCGACGATCGGCGTCACCATCGACCCCTTCCCGGCTGCCGTCATCGGATTCTCATTGAACGTCGGTGCCTACGCTTCGGAAGTCATTCGTGCGGCGATTTTGTCGATTCCTAAAGGCCAATGGGAAGCAGCCGATACAATCGGCATGTCCTATTCCCAAACTTTGCGGCGCGTGATTTTGCCTCAAGCATCACGCGTCTCGGTCCCGCCGCTATCAAATACGTTCATCAGCCTGGTCAAGGACACATCCCTTGCCGCGTTGATCTTGGTGACTGAAATGTTCCGCGTCGCCCAGCAGATCGCTGCGACCAATTACGAATTTCTGCTTCTTTACGGGCAGGCAGCATTGATCTACTGGATCATTTGCTTCTCGCTGTCACTCGTCCAAGGACGATTGGAAAACCGCTTTGACCGTTATGTTTCCCGTTAAATCCAGATCGATTCATAGATAGGAGTTTATTATGATTTCAATTAAAAATTTGCATAAAAGCTTCGGCGAGCTGGAAGTGCTGAAAGGCATCGACCTCGACGTCGAAAAAGGACAGACCATCGTCGTCATCGGCCCTTCCGGTTCAGGGAAGACCACATTTCTCCGCTGCCTCAACATCTTGGAAAAGCCGAGCGCCGGTACTGTTGAAATCGGCGGGCTTGTTGCTGATTTCTCGAAGCCGATGTCCAAAAAGCAGATCACGGCGTTCCGCAAGCAATCCGCGATGGTGTTCCAGCATTACAATTTGTTTCCGCATATGACTGCACTTGATAATATTCTAGAAGGTCCGGTCACTGTCCAGAAAAAAGACAAAGCACAGGCAAAAGAGAAAGCTTTGGCGTTGCTCGAGAAAGTCGGGCTGTCGGATAAAGCCGATACTTATCCACACCAGCTGTCAGGCGGCCAGCAGCAACGCGTCGGCATCGCCCGCGCGCTGGCACTCGAACCGAAAGTCATGCTGTTCGATGAGCCAACTTCCGCACTCGACCCGGAACTCGTCGGTGAAGTACTGCAAGTCATGAAAGATTTGGCGCAAGAAGGCATGACGATGGTCGTCGTAACCCATGAAATGCGTTTCGCGAAAGGCGCCGCCGACGAAGTGCTTTTCATGGACAGCGGACGGATTGTCGAACGCGGCACACCGGACGCCGTGTTCAATCGGCCTCAGGAAGAACGCACGAAACGCTTCTTGAATTTAATTCAAGACACGGATACCATTTAAACAAAGAAAATCCCCAGTGCACTTGGCACTGGGGATTTTTTGTATTCAGGATACGCCTATCATGACGGCGATGACGAGTGCGACGAGCGCAATCACCAGCCAGCCGACGACC
The DNA here is from genome assembly GCF_002833405.1 of Planococcus sp. MB-3u-03. Classification (NCBI taxonomy): domain Bacteria; kingdom Bacillati; phylum Bacillota; class Bacilli; order Caryophanales; family Caryophanaceae; genus Planococcus; species Planococcus sp. MB-3u-03. Next base: position 2,660,588 of record NZ_CP025135.1, read on the forward strand.
AGTTTCCAAACAAATTTCACCCATTTTTCATAAGGGATTCCGGCAACCGCCAAATAACCCATTAAAGCTGCGGATGTCGGGATGATGGAGTTCGTGATTCCGTCCCCGTATTGATACGCAAGCACCGCCACTTGGCGTTCGATGGACAATAGATCCGACAGCGGCGTCATGATCGGCATTGTCGTTGCCGCCTGGCCGCTTCCGGAAGGAATGAAGAAGTTGATGACGACTTGTGTGAAGAACATGCCGATGACCGTCAAAGCATTCGGCAAGCCGCTGATGACGCTTGATAAGCCGTGGATCATCGTATCCATGATGACCCCTTGCTCCATGATGACCAGAATCGCACGGGCAAACCCGACAATCAATGCACCGAAGACGACCAATTTCATGCCGTCGACAAAAGCATCGAACATGCGGTTGACACCTAAGTTCCCGACAAGCCCTGCCGCAAAGCCAATGATGACAAACGAAGCGGCAAGTTCCGTCAAATACCAGCCCCATTCAAATACGCCGTAGACATTGATGCCAAGGCCGACTGCAAGGAACACGAACACCATGCCGTGGCGCCAGTTGAACGCACCGAGCGCTTCCGCCTGGTCTTTTGTCGATGATTTCTGTGCGCGTTTCTCAATTTCATAGATGACGCTTTGCGTCGGGTCTTTTTTCACTTTCGCCGCATAGCGCATGACATACCAGATCGCGAAGCCGAGGAAGAAAATATACGCCCCGAAGCGGAAGCCGATTCCAGAGAAAATCTGCAATTCCGCGATGCCTTGTGCAATCCCAACGGTAAACGGATTGAGCATGCCGCCGATAAAACCGGATGCCGCACCGAGCGATACCATCGCAGTTCCCGTCATGGCGTCAAAGCCGATCGCCCGTGCAACTGCAATGCCGATCGGCACAAAGATGATGACTTCTTCGGCCATCCCAATTGTGGCACCTAATACAGAAAACAGGATCATGATGATCGGGATCAAAAACTTTTCGCGCTTCTCAAGCTTATCGACCACCTTGGCGATACCGGATTCGATCGCCCCTGTCGCACGGATGATGCCGAACGCACCGCCGACCAGGAAGATATAGAAGATGATGCTTGAAGCTTCAGACATCCCAGTCGGAATCGCTTTGAACAATTCAAAGAATCCGACCGGGCTTTGTTCCACTTCCGCGAAGGAATTGTCGATGACGACTGTGCGCCCATCCACTTCCTCCCGTTCGTATTGCCCTGCTGGAATCAAATACGAGGCGACCATCGCTGCGATCATGATCAAAAATAAAATCGCATATGTATGCGGAATCTTATCTCTGCTTTTTTTAAGCTTTTGGGGTTTTGCCGTCATGCAAAATCGCCCCCCACTGCACAAGATGTGACCGTCAATTTCTTCAGCTTCTCCGGATCGACTTCAATCCCGAGCCCTGGCTTGCCGCTCAAGAGCACATGCGGATGCTCGTATTTCAAGTCGCCGATTTCTTCACTGAATAGGAGCGGCCCTGTCAGCTCGGTGCTTTCGATATTGATTCGCGACATCGCCGCGTGATAGCCGGCGCTTGATGCAACCGACGATTCGACCATCGAGCCGATCTGGCATAGCATACCGGCAGCTTCAGCGGTTTTCGCCATTTGCACCGCATGGAAAATCCCGCCGCATTTCATCAATTTGATATTGATGACATCGGCTGCATCGAGACGGATGATTTCGAGTAAATCTTCCATCGATTGGACTGTTTCATCCGCCATAATCGGCACCGCTGTTTTCTGCCGCACTTCCGCCAAGCCGCGGATATCGCCCATACGAATCGGCTGCTCGACCCAGCTGAGCCCAGCCATTTCAAGCTGGCGGATCGCCGAGACCGCTGTCCCGACCGATTTCCATCCTTGGTTGACATCGACGCGGATCGGCACGGAGTCCCCGACTTCCTTACGTACTGCCAGGATTCGTTCAACATCCAATTGTGCAATTCCTGACCCGACTTTCAATTTCAACGAACCATAGCCCGCCTCCACTGCCTGCTTCGCTTTTTTCGCCATGATTTCAGGCGATTCGATGCTCAAAACGCGCGGATAGGATAAATGCTCTTTCGACTGCCCGCCGAGCAAATTATAGACAGGCTGTCCCGAAGCTTTCCCCATCAAGTCGTAGCAAGCGATATCAACCGCTGCTTTCGCGGCCGGGTTGCCCGTCAAAATTCCGTTCATCTTATGATGGATTGCTTCAATATCGAACGGGTTCATTCCGATCACAGCCGGCAGGAATAATTCCTTCAGCACTTCGTAGCTCGCTGTGAAATATTCGCCCGTTACGTGTTCATCCGGCACCGCCTCCCCGTAACCGACCAAGCCATTATCCGTTTCCAGTTCAAGAATCAAAGACGGCATATCCGGATAGGTCGCATAGGAGATGATAAATGGTTCATGCAAAGGAAAGCGCACTGCATGCAATCGTGCTTGAGTGATTTTCATAATGAAGCCCCAATTATAAGTAGTCTTGTATGATTATACTATAAAACTTTTGCAATAGCGTAATAATTTTGATGCTTCATGGAATACGGCGTATAATGGCGTCAGTGTGTGTTTAAAATTTTTGCAGGATAAAGGAGTTTATGATTGATGAACTTATTAAAACAAACCGATACCATGATTGATTCTCTACAAACAGAAATGGTGGATATCCGCCGCCATCTCCATATGCACCCGGAACTGTCCCATCAGGAAGTGGAAACGCCCGCTTATATCGCAGATCGCTTAGAGGAAATGGGTGTTGAAGTGCGCCGGGGTGTCGGCGGACGAGGCGTCGTCGGAACGATCCGCGGCGGCAAACCCGGCAAGACAATCGCTTTCCGCGCTGACTTTGACGCGCTTCCGATCGACGACCAAAAAGAGGCTTCTTATAAATCGACGATTCCAGGCGTCATGCATGCTTGCGGCCACGATGGCCATACTGCCGGCCTCCTCGGCTTTGCGAAAGCAATGATGGCGATCAAAGACGAACTGCCCGGAACGATCGTGCTGATCCATCAATTCGGCGAAGAGCTGTCCCCAGGCGGTGCGCGCGCGATGATCGAAGACGGATGCTTGGATGGCGTCGACCGTGTATTCGGTGCGCATCTCCAAAGCAAAATGGAATCCGGCAAAGTCTATCTTCGTGATGGCTACTTGCAAGCTTCTGAAGACGCCATCAAAATCAATGTCTACGGCTCCGGAACCCACGGCGCAGAACCGCATACCGGCATCGATCCGATCCTTGCCGCGAGCCACATCATGGTCGCACTGCAATCGATTGTCAGCCGCAATGCCGACCCGCTGAAAGAACTTGTCGTGTCGATCGGCAAATTTCATGCGGGAGATGCTGACAATGTCATTCCAAGCAAAGCCGTCATGGAAGGCACAATCCGCGTGTTCGACCCGGAACTGCGCAAGCTCGCCAGCGAACGCGTGCGCTCAGTCGCTGAAAACGTCGCCGCTGCCATGGGCGCACGCGCTGAAGTGATTGTCGAGACTGGCTACGATTCGCTGTGGAACCACCCGGAAGCGGCAGAAATCGTCCGCACTTCCGCTCGCCCTGTCGTCGGTGAAGACAATGTCATCGACATCGACCCGATCATGCCGGTCGAAGATTTTGCGTATTATACACAAGTGAAGCCAGGGGCGTACTTCTTTGTCGGCGCGAAAATGGCAAATGAAGCGCTCGTCTATCCGCACCACCACGAAAATTTCGATTTCAATGAAGACGCGATGAACACAACCGCAAAAGTCTTCGCTTCCATCTATTTCAATGCCCAGCAAGCAGAAAGCGATTCTGCCGAATAATAAAGCATATCCCCCTTCAGCCGATTGCTGGAGGGGGATTTTATTGTAAGCTAACCGAAACAAACTGCTAGTGAGACAAGTGAGCGAGGTATAATGTCCATTGGTTGCTTCATCTTCAAGCAGACACCGCCCGCTTAGGGCTGGCCTCCCGCCATAAGCTGAGAAGAACGCTCGTCTTATAGCTTCGGCTCGCCCTTGTGCGCGGTTCGGCTTTTAGATTTTTTGGATATTGCATGCGAGGAAGTATCGCTGTTAATTGACTTCATCCGCTGGTCATGACGCTTAGTTGTAATTGATAATTGCAAAATCCATCCCGACCATTCAGTTTGATTTTGCAAAGCTAATCAAAGCTAATTTCATCCACAGGATGCAGCTGCTTAATTGGACTTGAGAGCGTGATGAATGGTCCGATATATGCTTCGTCATGAACTAGCCGCCTCCCGCTTTGGGCTGGCCTCCCGCAATAAGCCGAGAAAAGCGCTCGTCTTATGGCTTCGGCTCGCCCTTCTGCACGGTTCGGCTTTTAGATTTCATTGGACTTTACTTCCGAGGAAGTATCGCTGTTGATTGGATGCATCCGTTGGTGGGGGCGCTTAGCTAGACTTGCTAGTGGTGAAGTTGCCATAGCTATCCAATTTGGACTTGCGAAGCAGCACAAAATTATTCGCACTAAGTCCAGTGCCAAATGCATTTCATTTCCTCTCTAAAACTAGAGATGGAGCGAAAAGGGGCCGACGCCTGAGGGACCGCGCGGGCTGGCGAGACAAATGTGCCGCGTTCTTTGCGGCACATTGGCTCAACACCCGCCCCATCCCCGGGCAGCTGACAACGCGACGTCCTGTCGCTCCAGCTGCATGACTCGCATCCTGCAGGCCCCTTGAAGCGCAATCTCCCCCCTACTCGTCCTTACTCTTCATAAGCTCAAAAAAACCCGCACAACTCAATTAGCTGTGCGGGTGTGGTATTACTTGATGACATTCAGTTCTTTGCCGACTTTTGCGTAGATCTCGATCGCTTCGTCGAGCATTTCTTTCGTATGAGCCGCTGTTGGCATGTTGCGCACACGGCCAGTGCCGCGTGGAACCGTCGGGAAGACGATCGATTTCGCGTAGACGCCTTCTTCGAACAAGCGTTTCGAGAACTGTTGGGTCAATTTCTCGTCACCGATGATGCATGGCGTGATCGGTGTTGCAGAATCGCCGATATCGAAGCCAAGCTCTTTCAAGCCTTTCTTCAAATAATCGCCGTTGTCCCAAAGCTTGTCGTGAAGTTCTGTCGAATCGATGATTTTTTGAACTGCGGCCGTCGTCGCTGCGACGTCCCCTGGCGTTACTGCTGTCGAGAACAAGAATGGGCGGGAGCGCACGCGCAGCCAGTCGATCAATTGCTTCTTGCCGGCTACATAACCGCCGACAACTCCGACTGCTTTCGAGAGTGTCCCCATCTGCATGTCGACTTCTTTTTCCAAGCCGAAATGCTTCACAGTACCTTTCCCTTTACCTGTGACGCCTGAACCATGCGCGTCGTCAACGTACGTGATCAAGTCAAACTCTTTTGCAATTTCCACGATTTCCGGAAGCTTCGCGATATCGCCGTCCATCGAGAAGACGCCGTCTGTGATGACCATTACTTTATTGTACTGGCCAGATTCAGTCGCTTCTTTCGCTTTCTGGCGAAGGTCTTCCATATCAGAGTGTTTGAACGCGATGATTTTCGCTTTTGACAAGCGGCAGCCGTCGATGATTGACGCATGGTTCAATTGATCGGACAGGATTGCATCGTTCTTGTCCATGACTGCAGAAATCGCAGCCATATTGCAGTTGAAGCCGGATTGGAATGAAATCGCCGCTTCGGTTCCTTTGAACTCAGCCAATTTCTCTTCTAATTCCACGTGCAAGTCGAGTGTCCCGTTGATGGTACGGACAGCGCCAGCGCCGACTCCGTATTTTTCGATCGCTTGAATCGCCACTTTCTTCAAGTCTTCATCTGTTGCAAGCCCCAAATAGTTGTTTGATGATAAGTTGATCAGGTCCTTGCCGCCGATTTTTATAATCGCTCCGTTCGGGCCTTCTACCGGATCGATCTCATTATATAGGCCTTGTTCTTTCAATTCCGTTAAGTTTTCTTCCAAAAACGCATCTAATTTTTTCGACACAGTCCTCTTCCTTTCAAAAAACAAATTCTGACTCCATCTTATCACACCGGGATTTTTTCCAAAAGAAAAAGCGGGCCTCAGACGGCCGCTCCTCTTTTTGCTAATTCAGATGCTGTTTTCCGTTCTTTCTGGAAGCGGAAATAATAGACGGCCCCTAAGAGCAAAATCATCGCCAATAAAATAGCCACAAGAATCCATAATGCTTGTTCGAACGGAACATTTCCTTCAAAGCCGAAAATCGACTCTCTCAATGCTTTGATTGCATACGTCATGGGGGAATATGGGTGGACAGCTTGGAAAAAGCCATTCGTCAATTGGATCGGAAAGGTTCCTTCACTGGCACCAAGCTGCAAAACCAACAGCAAGATTCCCAGGAAGTTTCCCACTTTATCGAATGCAGCAACCAAAACAGACAAGATGAACATCCACGTATTCGAAATGACAAAGAGAATCAACAGGAAAGACCCTAGATTTTCCACAGGGATATCCAAGACTTTCAATATGAACACAGCTAATAAAGCCGCTTGGAACGTTCCTTGTGCCAATATGACCGATAGTTTACTGCCCCACCAAATAAGCAGTGTCGTCGATTCACGGTCGCGTGTCCGGAAAGGATAAATGGTCGAAAAGCGATTGCCCCGACAAACAAGCTGAGCGCAATAATATAAGGCGCAAAGCTCTGGCCATAGTTTTCGACTTCAGTTACGGTCTCTTTATTTACCTCCACGGGTTCGCTGATGAGCTTGGCATTTGCCGTTTCAAACGCATACGCTGAAATTTCTTCCGACGCTGCGGACAACTCATCGCTCAAACTCGCTGATCCACTGCCTAATTCATCGATGCCTTGGCTGATCTGCTTGTTTCCTTCGATTAGTTTTTCAAGCTCTGCAGCTAGCGGTGAAGGTGCTTGGGCGGCAAGGGCTTCCATGCCATCCCCTAATTGCCCTGCCGATTCTGCCAGCTGCTCCGCCCCGTCCGCTAACTCCCCTGCACCGGATGAAGCTTCTTTATAGCCGTCATTCATGTCGTTTACCGTTTCAAATACTTTTTCGGTGTATAATTCCCGGACTTCGGAAGCTACTGCCGTTTCCACGGCCAAGATGCTTTGGTCCGCAATCGATTTACCAGAGTAACTATAGCCTGGATTGGTCTCCACATCCAAAGCCATTTCTTTCGGCTCGTCGGTCAAAAGTGAGGAAGCATTACTCGAAAAATCTTCGGGCAAAGTAATGGAAGCATAATAATCCCCTTTGACCACACCAGCATGTGCTTCATCACTTCCGACGAAATGCCACTCAAAATCATCATTGCCTTTAAGCTCGGCCACAATCTCCTCACCGATATGAATGCTTTCCCCTTCTAATTCAACTTCTTGGTCTTCATTGACGACCGCAATTGGAAGATCCTCCGTTTTTCCATATGGATCCCACATTGAGGTCAAAAACGAAGCGCTGTAGATAACCGGTAAAAACATGACAGCTATTAGCGAGATAATCAGCATTTTTTTCGAGAAAACCGTTTTCAGTTCATGAATCATTGTTTTTCGCCATCCTTTTCCATTTTCAAACAATTGACGATTTCATCCAATTGGCTAGTGAACTTTATGATCTCATCACCTGTAAAGCGTTCCGCCAGCAACTCATTCAGATTTTCAAAGATGACTGTCTCGCTTATCACCAATAGTTCCGTTCCTTTTTGAGTAATTGAAATGGCTTTTTTACGTAGATCCTGATTGGTCAAGATGGCAATTAAGCCATCTTGCTCCAATTTCCTGATTCGGTTGGAGATGGCTGTTTTAAAGACTCCCTGGATATCCGCGATCTCACTTTGGGAAATGGCTGGATTTTTTTTGATGATCCGCAAAGTCTGCAATTGTTGCGGAGAATAGGCTTTTAACTCTTCATGATTAGCGAATATATCTGCTACATAGGCATTTACTTCCAAAATGGCTTCACTGAATTTCGAGTACGCCGTGAATAGTTCCTGAGACATTAGTATACCCCCTGTACTTATTTCTTTTTATAGTACACCCGCTGTACTATATATTCAAGTATTTACTTCGCTCTTTGCTGTAACGATGGATCTAGCTGTAAAAAACACAGCAAAAAAAGAGCGGGCAACTGCCCGCTCTCATCATCACTTATTTTTTGTTATTGCCTTTTCCTTTACCTTTGCTTTTATCTTCTTTGTACAGTACTTCGTACGTAAATTCTTTTGCTTCTTTCTGGTCTGGCGCTGCTGCATAAGAAGTGATCATTTTCAAATTGCCTTCACGCAGCACTTGCTGCAAGTCGAGTGCTTCTTTTTCCGTTACATTGTACGGATCGACATTAAATACGCGCTGCTTGCCATTTTTCTTCGTTTGAATGAATGTCGTTGTGAAGTCGACATACTCGCCTTTCAACTGGCCAAGTGATTGGAATGGCTCTGTCGACGTTCCATCTGCCGTGAAGCTGCCTAGTTCGATGTTTTTCACGAACCAGCCTGCTTCGTTGGAACCCCAGTCCGTCAAGTTGCGGAACGAGACCAATACGTCTTGTCCTGCGTATTCAGCCAAATCGAATGTTTCAGTAGACCAATTCGTTTTCTCGCCTGTGAAGCCTGGTACGTTCTCTTTGATCGTCGGGTAGCCTTCTTCCACTACATCGGAACGCGTGTTTTCGTTCTCGAGTGATTTCCACGTTTCGCCGTTATCCGTAGACACTTGGACTGCTGCAAAATCCCATTGCTCTTCGATATTGTAATAATGCTCGAAGCTCAAGGTCGCGTTGTCAGCTGGAACCGTTGCCCCGAAGATCAAGGCTTGGTCTGCTTCGTCGCCGTTATTCGCGTGAAGCACTTGCTCAGAAGCGTCTAGCGGATTGGCGACCGTGTCCCATTGCAATGGCAGGAAGTCCACGCCGTCGAACTTCATGCCGCGCACTGTACGGTCCAAGTCGAATTCCTTAAAGTCTCCGCCCCATGCCGGAACGCCTTCTTTTTCAAAGGTTTTTGCTTTCTCGAAGTCGACGGTCTTGCCTCGGACGCCGTCACCGACTGGCAGTTCACGCAAATCGATGCTGTCGAATTTATAATCCTTGCTGACCGTGTCGTCATCGAGCGTCAATGCAGTCATGAAGTCTTGGTATAGCTCAGTGAATGTTTTGTTTGTGCCGTAGTCTTCCAATACTTTATCGATGCTTGCGATGCCTTGAGTCGTCCCGTCGGTTGCGATTTCACGGATGAACTCCTGGCCGAACTTATCGTACATATAAAGCGTGAACAGATAGACCTGTCCGTAATCTGCGATCGTTTCAGGGCCAGTTGCCGCTGTTCCATGCTCATCCCAGTTTACGAGCGAGTTTTCCGGGTGGTCCAAATAGAAGTTGATCGACCCTTCACCGTGGCCATAGCCGCCGAGGAATTCAGAGAATGTCGACATGCCTTCGTTGACCCATGTTTCTTCTGCGCCGTCGTTATCGGCTTGGATTAAATGCTGAAGCTCGTGAATCGTCGTGCCGAAGAACGTGCTCTCCAGACGCGTTTCCCATGAATTGGTATCGATTGTGATGATATTGCGGTCCGTATAGTTTTCAAGCGTTTGCCAGAAGAAGCCAGCTACGAAGAACGGATAGGATGGATCGTTCCAGCCTTCGTCTTGGACGTTATCGACTAGCATGATCACTTTATCGGATCCTTCATAATAACCTTCTGGTAGGCCAACCATGCCAGGAAGCGGCGACTTTGAGCCATCCAGCGTATCCGGCGTGCCGAAGAAGTCGGTCGCGACCGGATAGATATTGCTGTCGAATTCAGCCTTCAATTTATCCACTTGCGCTTGCGTGACGATGTCAGCCGGTTTCGGGTTATCCGGGCCGTATGCTAAATCATTCGCAACCCAAATTTCTACATTATCGCCAATGCTGCGAAGCGTAAATTCTTTAAATGCCAAGTTGCGGTCCAAGAACAACTTCGTGCCGTGATCTTCAGTGAAATGCTCACTTGCCGCAGCATTTTCTTCACCGTCTGCGGATTCATCATTCAATTCACCAGCTTGATCTTTAATGCGCTTCTCGGCTTCTTTTTGGAACGTCTCGTCATTTGTCAGGCGATTCAGCTCTTGGTCAATGTCGATGCGTTCGCCGTAGCGATCCTCATCCCAAGCCCCGAGTGACGGCAGCTCCTCAACCGGTGCAGCACTTGCTGCTGGGGAATAAAGCGAAAGCGCCAGTGCGCTCGCTGATAGAATCGGGAACCATTTGCTTTTTTTCATGAATATGTATCTCCTTCCAGAAATATCAGAATATTTTTTCTTTCTAAAGATTACCACTTCTTTCGGTCTTGCTGAATAGGGTAAACTATTTATTTCGTTACCCGAAATAAAGGATATTGGTTATACCTACATTGCGCATTCACTAGGTAAATTATATTAATATTCTGATTTGGCAGTCTTTTAGTTTTATTAAAATCTATAGAATTCCATTAAAAAAAGCGGGCATCTGCCCGCTTTCTTTTAAAAATCTATGCTAATGCTTGCTGCAAGTCTTCTATTAAATCTTCCACATCTTCAATTCCAACCGAAATACGCACCAAGCCTTCTGTGATGCCGAGTTCTGCACGGCGGTCTTCAGGAATCGAGGCATGCGTCATCTGCGCCGGAACGGAGATCAGACTTTCCACCGCACCCAGGCTTTCCGCTAAGGTGAAGTATTTCAGTTTGGCCAACAAGTCATCCGCTTTTTCTTTGCTGCCGACGTCAAAGGAAATCATTCCGCCGAAGCCGCGTGCTTGTTTTTCCATCAAGGCTTTGCCTGAATGGTTATCGAGCCCAGGATAAATGACCGCTTCAACCGCTTCATGTCCATCAAGGAACTCTGCGATTTTCTGCGCATTGCCATTGGTCTCTTCCATGCGGATGCCGAGCGTTTTCAGTCCGCGCATCAACAGCCACGAATCTTGCGGCCCAAGAATTGCGCCAACGGAATTTTGGACGAAATGCAATTCTTCTGCCAGTTGTGCCGTATTGACAACGACAAGCCCCGCGACGACATCGCTATGGCCGCCGATGTATTTCGTTGCGCTATGCAAGACGATATCCGCCCCAAGCGAGATTGGGTTTTGGAAATAAGGCGTCATGAATGTATTGTCGACAATCGTCAACAGCCCGCTCCCTTTGGCGAACGTCGCGACTGCTCCGATATCCGTCACTTTCAACAACGGATTGGTCGGTGTTTCAATAAAGATCGCTTTCGTATTTTCCTGTACGGCAGCTTTCACTTGCTCCAAATCACCCGTATCGACGAATGTAAATTCGAGCCCGAAGCGGTTCAGCACTTTGTTCATCACGCGATACGTTCCGCCGTACACATCATCCGTCAAGATGACGTGGTCGCCTGCTGAAAACAGCATCATAACAGAAGAAATAGCCGCCATTCCCGAGCCGAACGCAAAACCGGCGTGGCCGTATTCGACATCTGCAATGAGTTCTTCAAGTGCATGGCGCGTTGGGTTGCCGGTGCGTGAATATTCATAGCCCTTGAACTTCCCGACTGCTTCTTGTTTATAGGTACTCACTTGGTAGATCGGTGTGGATACGGCGCCTGTCGCTTCGTCTCCGAAGATGCCGCCATGGATCAATCTTGTTTTCGGTTTCATTGTTGTTCCTCCTTAAAAAGAGCCCCGTAAATGTCCTGACTCAAGTAACGCTCGCTCGAATCGGCAAAGACTGTCGCGATGGAGCTGCCAAATGGGGCATTTTCTGCTTCTTTTAGCGCTGCTACAAACGCTGCACCCGATGAACTGCCGACGAGCAACCCTTCGCTTTGGGCAAGTTCAGCTACTGCGGCGAACGCGGCTTTATCAGTAATGGTGTGGATGGTACCGAAATACTCCGTATCCATAAACGGCGGAAGCAATTCCATGCCGATGCCCTCAGTTTTGTGCGGGCCGGACTCGCCGCCATTTAAAATCGATCCTTCCGGTTCCACGATCACCGTTTTGATTTTCGGATTTTGTGCTTTCAGAAAACGCGACGTGCCCATAAACGTACCGCCGGATCCTGCACCAGCGACAAAGATGTCGATCTTGCCGTCCATCTGCTCCCAAAGTTCAGGGCCAAGCGTCTGGACGTAGGTGTCCGGATTGGCGGCGTTTGCGAATTGCGCCGGCATGAACGCGCCTTCTTGCTCAGCTATTTCAGTCGCTTTTTTGATGGCGCCTTTTATGCCATCGGCGGTCGGCGTATTGATCACTTCAGCACCTAATGCGCGCATGAGCGTTTGTTTTTCCATGCTGAACTTTTGCGGGACAACCAGCTTCAGGCGGTAGCCTTTGCCGATTGCCGCAATCGCAAGTCCGATGCCCGTGTTGCCGGCAGTCGGCTCGACAATCGTGCCGCCCGCTTTGAGCTCTCCGCGTTTCTCCGCATCAGCAATCAACGCTACACCGAGTCGGTCTTTGACGCTGCCACCCGGGTTGAAAAATTCCAACTTGGCGAATATCCGGCAGCCGTTCGGAATCGTGCTATGTGTCAACTCCAGGACCGGCGTACGGCCGATCAATTGCTGAATCTCTGTTGCGTATTCCATGCTGATTCCCCTTATGCAGTTTCTTCTTTGAATACTTGGCGCCACTCGTCTTTTTTCGCCAGCATTTCTTTAGCTAGTTCATGTGCGCCTTCTAAGCTATGGCTTGCCGCCCAACCGCATTGCACTTCGTTGCATGCTGGTACCTCGTCTGCCGCAATGACATCCGTCAAAGTCGCTTCGAGAATGCGTAAAATGTCTTCGTAGTCATCGTGGTTGATAACTGACAAGTAAAAGCCCGTTTGGCAGCCCATTGGCCCGATGTCGATGATTTGGTCCGAATGGTTGCGGCTATGCTCCGCCATCATGTGCTCAAGTGAGTGAAGCCCCGGCATATCCATATGTTCTTTGTTCGGCTGCTTGAAACGGATATCGTATTTTTTGATGGTATCTCCGTTTGATCCTGTTTTTTCACCAGCTAGGCGGACATAAGGTGCCGCTACTTTTGTATGGTCTAGGTTAAAGCTTTCTACATTCATTTTTTTCATTGGAATCTCCCTCTCATCGTTTAGTCGCATCGATCAAAAATACATAGTCATTTAAGCGTGTAAATATAACGTCAAATCCATGTTCCTGAAAAATCATTTCCAATACAGGCACAGTTGTATAATGTTCGCGCTTCAAGTCTTCGACAAGATTCGCATGGCCTTCCCCTTCTTCGTAAACGATGCGCCCGAGTTTGGCCTCAGCTGATTCGAATACGGTATCGGCGAAAACGATTTTCCCGCCCGAAGGCAATAGCTCGGCATATTGCTGAATTGCCTGGGCTTTTTCTTCATCCGTCAGATGATGGAAGGCATAACTGCTGACGAAGCTGTTCGGCTTCTGAGGCAAATCAAATGCCAAAAAGTCGCCATCCATTATATCGAGCTCAGGAAATTTTTGTGCGGCTACGTTTCGCATGGCGCCATTCGGCTCGATGCCAGTTACGGTGTGCCCTTCTTGGAGCAGTGCTGAAGTCAAATTGCCCGTGCCGACGCCAAATTCCACGACTGGCTCCTTAGCTTTCTTCGCGACCGCCGATAGAATCTCCTGGTAATTTTCGAAAACTGCTTTATATTCCGGGTCATGCCCACTTACCGAGTCATCATATGTGTGCACCCATTCATCAAATATCTCAACAAATTCTCTTCCCATATCGGCACTCTCGCTCTCTTGGATGTTATTTTAAACTAAACCAATAATGTTACTTGGTTTTATTTATAACATATGCTATTGTCTAGTTCAACTGCCAGGTTTTTCTGGGTTCATTAGAACCGCATATAAAAAAGACCTAGCATACGCTAGGCCTTTCAACTTTATATTTTCAACACCGGTGGAACGTCTTTTTGATGCTTTAAAATGAGCCATTTCAATAAAGATTCACATTGCACGAGTGATTTCTGTACAATCCTGCCGATCAATAGTGCACTCACCACGGTACCGATTCCCACAGGTCCTCCGAGCATCCAACCCAGAAGCGCAACAATCACTTCAATCGCTGTCCGGATGGTGCTGACGCTGAACCCTGTTTTCTGAACCAAGATCAGCATCAAGTCATCTCGTGGGCCAGCTCCCATCTTGGGTGAGACGTACATGCCGACACCATAGCCCATCACAAAAATCCCCGCTATAAAAATCAGGATTTGCCCGATTAGCGAATGGATATCCGGGAGAAGGAAATTGAATAAATCGATAAACAAACCGATCAGCAGCATATTTAGCCAAGTCCCGAACTGGGGCCATCTTCGGCGCACGAGAGACGTAGTGCTGATCAGTGTAAATCCCGCAATGATCGACCACGTGCCGATTGTCAGGCCGAAATTCTCGTACAAGCCGACATGCAAAACATCCCACGGCCCGATGCCGAGACGATAGCCTTTGATGGTCATGGAGATTCCGAGGCCCAGCAACATCATGCCGAACAGGAAAAACAGCCACCGGTAATACATAGACACTTTCATTCTTTATCCTTCTTTCTTCTGAATCCTATACGCCGGAGCAGCGAACAGGAAACACTTACGGCTTCACCGTCAATTCCGCAAACTCACCTCGTGTTGCTTTCAGCAAATCTTCCGGTGCCAGTTTCAACTGTGCCCCGACTTTTCCGGCAGAAACGATAATTTCATTCAACTGGGAGGCTTGTTCGGCGACGAATGTCCTGAACGGCTTTTTCATGCCGAACGGGGAACAGCCTCCGCGCACGTAACCCGTGAGCGGTAAAATCTCTTTGACCGGCACCATCTCGATTTTCTTTTCGCCGCAGGCTTTTGCGGCCAGTTTTAAATCCAGCTCTTCGGCGACCGGCACGAGAAATACGTAATGATCCTTGGAGGACCCCGCTGCCACGAGTGTCTTATAGACAGTCTCTACAGGTGCTCCGATTTTCGCCGCAACCGATACCCCATCGATTTTCCCGTCATCGGTGCTGTACTGAAGCGGCTCATAATCGATTTTTTCACGGTCCAATATGCGTGCGGCGTTGGTTTTTGCTGCTTTTTTCGCCACCTTGCCCCCTCCTGTCAGTCGTTTTGCTCGAGCAGTTTCTTCAAGGCATCCGCCATTGCCGTGTTTTGCGGCGGCTCGTCTTGTTTCTTCAAATACTTGTTAACATCTTTCTTGTTTGCTTTCGATTGTCCTGCTTTTTTGCGTTTTTCAAATGCTGATAATTTTTCACGGTGTCCGCATTTGCAGACGAACATTTTATTGTCGCCATCTCCGACCATGTCCATTCGTTTATGGCAATTCGGGCAGCGAGCATTCGTCTGCATCGAGACGTTTTTCTTGAAGCCGCATTCGCGGTCTTGGCATACGTGCATCTTGCCGCGTTTGCCATTCACTTCAAGAAGCGGCTTGCCGCAGTCCGGGCACATTTTGCCGGTGATGTTATCGTGTTTGAATTTCTTGTCGCTGGATTTGATCTCAGCTACCGACTTTTTCGAAAAGGCGACCATTTCTTCCATGAACTGCTCTTTCTTCAACTGGCCTTTGGCGATTTTCGTCAATTGCGTTTCCCAATCCGCCGTCAATTTCGGTGATTTCAAGTCTTCTGGGACGAGTTCCAATAGCTGGCGCCCTTTCGACGTAATCGTCAAGTCCTTGCCTTTTTTCTCGATCAGGAAGCTATTGAATAATTTGTCGATAATGTCGGCACGCGTGGCGACAGTTCCGAGGCCGCCGGTTTCACCGAGCGTCTGGATCAGCGCTTTCGATTCCCCCGCCATGAACTGGGCCGGGTTTTCCATCGCCCCAAGCAAAGTTCCTTCATTGAAGAATGCAGGCGGCTTGGTTTTGCCTTCGGTCAAGGTGATGCCTTTCAATTCCACGGCCTGTCCTTGTTCGAATGGCGGCAAAGTCGACTCGCCTTCCTCGTCGGCGTCGCTATAGACACGCTTCCAGCCATCGTTGCGGATCGTATTGCCTTTTGCCTGGAAGCTTTCACCTGAGACATCTAGCGTAACGGTCGTCCGGTCGTATTCATGCTGTGGCAGGAAGACGGCCAGGAAGCGGCGGACGATCATATCGTACAATTTGTATTCCTTGTCGCTGAGCTCGTGGAGCATCGGTGTTTCTTCAGTCGGGATGATGGCGTGGTGATCCGACACTTTTGCATCGTCGATGACGCCTTTTTGCGGAACGCCTGCACTTTTCAATGCCGTGTTCGCAAGCGAACGGTATTCCCCGACCTGTACCGCTTTGATATTCTCTTTTAACGTGTCTTTCATATCGCTCGTCAAATGCTTCGAGTCCGTACGCGGATACGTGACGATTTTATAGCGTTCATAAAGGTTCTGCAAAGTATTGAGCGTTTCTTTGGCGGACCAGCTATAGCGTTTATACGCTTCTTTTTGCAATTCGGTCAAATCGAATAGTGGCGGCGCCGGTTGTTTTTTTGGCGTGATTTTCACGTCCGTCACCGTGCCTTTATTCGCTGTATCGAGCTTGCCGAATAAACGGTCGATCCGCTCTTTATCGAAACTCTGCGTCGATTTCCCGTCCGTCCAGGTGAACGATGCATTGTCGCTGATTGCCTGAAGGCCGTAATAAGGTTTTGGCTGGAAGTTGCGGATGTCTTGTTCGCGCTGCGCAATCATCGCCAGTGTCGGCGTCTGCACGCGGCCTGTCGACAATTGGGCATTATGCTTCACGGTCAGTGCACGCGTCGCATTGATGCCCACCACCCAGTCGGCTTCCGCACGGGCGACCGCCGCCTGGAATAAGCTTTCATAAGCTTTGCCGTCCTTCAGGTTTTGGAAGCCGTCTTTGATCGCTTTATCGGTGACAGATGAAATCCATAGCCGCTTCACCGGCTTGTTGACTTTTGCTTGTTCCAAAATCCAGCGGGCGACCAGCTCCCCTTCACGCCCTGCATCGGTCGCGATGATGACTTCTTTCACATCGCTGCGGTTCAATTGCGCTTTGACTGCATTGTATTGCTTCATGGTCTGTTTGATCGGGACCAATTTGAACGGCTCCGGAAGAATCGGCAGGCTTTCCATCTTCCATTCTTTCAAGTCGTTATTGTATTGTTCCGGTTGTGCATGCGTCACCAAATGGCCAAGTGCCCACGTGACGATATATTGTTTGCCTTCTAAAAAGCCGTTTCCCTTTTGGGAGCATCCGAGCACTCGCGCAATATCGCGCGCAACGGATGGCTTTTCTGCAAGAACTACTGATTTCATAAGCTAAAACCCCTTTTCTACAGCGTCTAGTATAGCATCTTCTCCCCGCTCTTGTGGAGGAAGCGCATTTGATTGGCCTTATGTTTTAGTCCATCAATCCCTGTATTCTGGCCATAAAAAAAACCTCCCGAGGGAGGTTTTTTTTAATGGTCGTCAATATCGAGTGTTTCTTTTGATAAATGGGTGCTCATTTCTGCATATTGCACAAATACGCGAGCTAGTTCGCGCAGGCGGTCATGGACATCGTCATTGATGATGGCGTTCGTGTCATCGAAATGGCTTGTGTGCGTGTAGACGTAGTTCGGCGTCACGAGGCAGCGGAAATAATCAAGAATCGGTTTCAGCTGATTTTCGATGACCAAGTGATGCTGATACGTGCCGCCATTTGCGACGATCGACACCGGTTTGTAGCGCATCGTCCGTGGGTGCAGCATGTCGAATGCGTTTTTCAAGACACCTGGAATCGAGCCTTGGAAAATCGGCGAGGCAATGATATAGCCGTCCGCTTCTTCAAAACGCTGTACCATTTCACGCATGCTGTCGTTGTATTCCGCGTTCGGGCGGCCATCCACGAATTGATGCTCATATTCGCTCATATTCAAAATGCTCAATTCCATCTCTGGATTCTCTCGCTCGAGATAGACTTTGACCTGTTCCAATACAGCGCCGGTCTTGCGCCCCAGTATTGTTCCATCCACTAATAAAATCTTCATGATCCTGAATCCTCCTTGACTACGTGTAAGCGGGCAGCGGGTTCCACTGCCTTTTCCCATTGATTATCTGGTGCAGTGTATGCTGCAGCTATTGTTTATCATAGCAAAGACGCATTCCCCGTGCGTATCGATAGGGCTTATAATGAAAGATTTCATTCTTTAGTCTGAGAATCCTTTTTGATGCGTTTATTCTCCAAACGTTCTTGGATGCGGTCGGAATCGCGCTCTGGGCCTGTGAAGCTGACAATGGTATCGCCTTGCTTCGGCTCCAATACTTTATCGGAAGTGAAGAATTCGATGTTTCCTTGTGCCGTTTCGATGAATAACGGAATCGTATTGGCCGACCATCTCTTATTGAATTCTTCATAAGTAAAGCGCTCAGTCAATTTCGTGGAACGGATGGCGTAGCCTTGCTCTTCTTTCTCATCAAGCACGTGAATATTCCAATCTTCGGCGAAAAGAATCCGCCCGCTTAATGAGGAATGGAAATCAGCAGGATCCCCTTGGTGAAGCGCCGTCTGGAACAAATTGATGCGGCCCATTTCCGGAACGAAGTTATTGACGACAAGCGCGTTGAAGGAATCCGTCTCCGATGCCACAAGCATCTTCTCGTAAGGCGTGAATTCCACTTCATACTCAGTGTGCTCCGATAAAATATTCCCGACGTATGTTTTAATCCCATACTGACGCGCTTTTTGCAGGCGGCCCCAGGAATCATCGATGAGCAGCACATTTTTACCCATATCATAGAGGGCTTTCGCCAGCGCAATAGTGAACTTGCTGGCCCCAACGATAATGATCCCAGGCTCTTCTGAGGAAGCGAGCCCCAATTTGCGTCCGACCCAGGTAATGGAAAAGCCGTGCGCAACTACTGTGGAGAACACGAGCGCAAAGGTCAGCGCGGTCAAAAGTTCCGCGTCCTCGAACCCGGCATCCAATAAGACGCTGGCGAAATAGCCGGAGACGGTCAGTGCAACAATGCCTCGAGGTGCGATCCACCCGACCAAGGCTTTTTCCTGCCAGCTCAAGTCGGTGCCGATTGTCGACACCCAGATGGACAAGGGCCGGACGATAAATAGCATGACCAACACAAAGGAAATGATGGACCAATTGAAGATTTCAAACAGGACTTCCATGCTGAGTGAAGCTGTCAGCATCAAAAACACGCTGGATATCAATAGAATGGACATCGTCTCTTTGAAATGCCGCATATCGTTGATGGAGCTGATGTTCATATTGGCCATGACCATCCCCATTGCCGTTACCGCAAGCAAGCCGGTTTCGTGCATCACGATATCCGAGATAACAAACGTCAACAGCACTACGCCGAACACCATCGGCGATTTAAGGAATTCCGGAATTTGGCCACGTTCGAACATCCAGCCCATCCCGAGCCCTGCGCCGGCACCGATTACGGTAGCGAACAGCGAAGCCAGGAAGAACAGGCCGAATGCAGCCGCCGTGACATCCCCTTCTGCAAATAACACGAATTGGAATGCAAACAAAGCCAATAACGCACCGAATGGGTCGACGATGATGCCTTCCCATTTCAATAAAGCTGCAGGCCGGGCTTTCAGTTTAGCTTGGCGAAGCAGCGGCATGATGACGGTCGGCCCTGTCACGATAAACAGGCCGCCGATGACAAATGACACTGCCCACGAAAGGCCAGCGACATAATGGGAAGCCAAAGTGCCTCCCGCCCAGGCAAGTAAAGCGCCGAATGTAACGATCCGCCACACCGGCTTATTGAATCCGCGGATCTCCTTGAAATTCAAGTTCAAGCTGCCTTCAAACAAGATGATGGCAACCGCAAGCGACACAAGCGGCCGGAATAAATCCCCGAAACTTTCTTCCGGGGAAATCACGCCAAATATTGGGCCGATCAACAACCCGGCAATCGACATCAACACAATCGCTGGAAGGCGGAGACGCCAGGCGATCCATTGTGACAGAACGCCGAGGAAAATAATTAACATGATATCAAACAATAAACTGTCGATGGCATCTCACTTCCTTTTTTCATTTTTTGTTATTATAAAGGAGTTGTAGTGCGCAATGAAAGCGAGAAGCCAAGCGTATCCATTTAAATTTTCTCTATTTATGGTACAATACAGAGAAAAACTAGGGTGATTTTGTTGAACAAGCAGGAAATCGAATACGCCATTGCTGAATTAAAGGACGATTACATGCGCCAACAGGGTGATATTGAAAAACTCGAATCGACTGGCCACACTAAAATGATCGATAAAGCCGAAGCGCGGCTTGAAAAAATGGAACAACGTCTTGCGGAATTAAACAAAAAACTCGCGGAACTTTAACCGCGGTTTTTTTTATGGAAAGTGGAGGAACACATATATGAGTTTATTAACAGTAGAAAACCTGAGCCACACATTCGGTGACCGTACCTTATTCAACGACATTTCTTTTCGTTTAGTTGAAGGTGAACATGTCGGTCTCGTCGGGGCGAACGGCGTCGGAAAATCGACACTGATGAATATTTTGACAGGCAAGCAAATCCATGACGAAGGAAAAGTCGAATGGCAGCCGAAAACCCATTACGGGTATTTGGATCAGCACACGCAGCTGGCGCCAGGACGAACCATCCGCCAAACTTTGCAGGATGCCTTCTTGCCGCTTTATGAAAAAGAAAAAGAATTGAACGATATCGCCATGAAAATGGGCGAAGCCGATCCAGAACAGCTCGAAACTTTGCTTGAGCAGATGGCGGAAGTGCAGGACGCACTCGATGCTGGCGATTTCTATACTTTGGACGTCAAAGTGGAAGAAATCGCACGCGGGCTCGGACTCGATGCTATCGGGCTTGAACGCAGCGTCGAATCGCTTTCCGGCGGACAACGGACCAAGCTTTTATTAGCCAAACTATTGCTGGAAAAACCGAAAGTGCTATTGCTGGATGAGCCGACCAACTATCTGGATGAAGAACATATCCAGTGGCTCGTCAATTACTTGAAAAACTATCCGCATGCTTTCCTGCTCATCTCGCATGATACGGAATTCATGAGTTCAGTAACTGGGGTTATTTTCCACTTGGAATTCTCCCGCCTGAACCGCTACACCGCCTCTTACGAAAAGTTCATCGAGCTTGCGGAATTGGCGAAAAAGCAGCATCTCGAAGCTTATGAAAAACAAGAAGACATGATCAAGAAAACCGAGACCTTCATCGCAAAAACAAAGCGCGCTTCGACTACCGGACGCGCGAAATCACGCCAGAAGCAATTGGACCGCATGGACCGCATCGAAAACCGGAAATGGCGGCCAAACCGCAATTCGCCTTTAAGGAAACACGCAGCCCAAGCCGCTACGTTGTCGAAGCGGAAGCGCTCCGCATCGGCTACGACAAGCCCTTGTTGCCGCCTTTGTCGTTCATGATCGAACGTGGCGAAAAATCGCGCTCGTCGGCATGAACGGTGTCGGGAAATCGACTTTGCTCAAGACGATGCTCGGCAAGATCAAGCCGCTTGATGGGGACGTCATCCGCGGGGAATACTTGACGCCTAGTTATTTCGAACAGGAAGTCAAAGCACCGACGCATCGCCCGATTGACGAGATCTGGGATGCCTATCCTTCAATGGACCAGGGCCAAGTGCGCGGCGCCCTGCCCGCACCGGATTGAAGAGCGAACACATCGGCCGCCCGATGAACCAATTGAGCGGCGGCGAGCAAGCGAAAGTGCGCTTGTGCAAATTGATGCTTGAAGAAAGCAATTGGCTGATCTTTGATGAACCGACGAACCACTTGGACATCGATGCGAAAGCCGAACTGAAGCGCGCGATGCAAGCCTATAAAGGCACAATCGTCCTCGTCAGCCACGAACCGGATTTCTACGATGGCCTTGCCACGAAAGTATGGAACGTCGAGGAATGGATCGAAGCCGGCAAGCAAATAGAAGAGTAAACCAAAAACCCGCTGCACACATGAAATCTTGTGTACAGCGGGTTTTTTCATTGAATATAAACAGCTTACGAGAAAACTCTGCGCGAATGAGTAGTAAAAAAAAGAGATCGAGAGTTTGATTGTGGAATCGTTCTCACATTCTATTTTTGCTTCATCTCACTATTCGCCGCCTTGCTTTGGGTTGGCCTTTAGCCGTAAGCCAAGAAGAACGCTTGTCTTACTGCGTCGGCTCACCCTTGTCGCTGGGCGGCTGTAAGATTTCATTGAGTTTCTTGTGTTTAATCAGATCTGCTTCTGTAACTAGTTGCCGGCTAGGGGGGAATCGCTTCCTAATGATGCAGCATATGACACGTTGGTGCTTGAACCGAATATCTTGTTGGAAGATGAGGATTGAAAATCGCATTCTCTTTGATCCAAGTGATACGAGCTACAAAACATGAAGCGTTTCCTCATTTTCTATCGAGTGGACAGAAGAAGTTTTCTTTTCCTCTAAAACTAGAGACGAAGTGGAAGGGGCCGACGCCTGGGGGACCGAGCGGGCTGGCGAGACAAATGTGTCATGCACTTTGGCACATTGGCTCAACACCCGCCCCCCGGCAAGCGTGCCCCTGTAACGCAGTCGAATAGCGCAAGCTATTTATACTAACTATGTTTCTCATATTTTTTACTTACTTACTTACTTACTTACTTACTTACTTACTTACTTACTTACATTCAATAAGTCGTCAGCTTGAAGAGTTTTTGGAAGTTATAGATGCCGCGCTGCCAGAAGGTGAAGTCGTCTTGATATTCTTCTACATCCAGCGTATAAAGAGCATCTTCATTGTCCCAAAGCCGGTCGAAATAAGTGTTGAGATCCCCGACCAGTTCGCTGTCGGTCGGCGCTTTGATCAGGATATCCGCTTCCAGGTTATAATCCCTTAAGGCCCTTTCTGTCAGATTGGCTGCTCCGCTGACAATGACCGTTTCTTCCTGTTTCTTGATCATTGTCGCTTTTGTATGGAATTGCCCGATCACAGCGTTGTACCAGCGCACTTGCATTTCATCATCGGTTGCGGCGCGCATTTCGTGGACCGCGGGGCGGTTAGGCAACCCGGTCTTTTCGTTTCCGAATGCGTTCGCATTGGGGTCCAGCACGAGCCGGACATCCACTCCCCGGTTGGTAGCCTCGACCAAGCTGTCCATAATATCGCTTTCGGACAAATAAAACATGGCCATGCGGATGCTGTCGCCCGGCTCGGTATCATTGATATGCTCCAGCAAAGCTTTTTGCACTTGGCGTTCGGTGACGTATTGAACACCGTACTCTCCCTGCTGTTCAGGCGCCTGTGCCCGCGGGAAATCGGGGCCTCCAGACATGTGGGATACCGCTTCTTCAGCTTCGAGCATATCGTCTAGTACAGGCCCGCTCACCCGAAAAGCCATATTGCCGTGGAAGCCACTTACGTTATGCGGATTGGCGGAGCTGACAATCGCCTCTTTTTCAGAAATGATGGTTTTGCGATGATTCGCCTTAACATTCATCAACTTCATATAGGACGAGAGTGTCATATCGGGAGCATCGCTCGACATCCCATTTTTTATCCAGCCTTTTCCGTCGTTATCGAACCACTGGAAAATCACCCGGTACAGCCCTGAATATAAAGGCATCGAATCGCGCAATTTGTCGAGGTCTGTCAGGATGACTTCTATCCCTTCCGCTTCAAGTGCAGAAAGAAGGAGGCTGTCGTACGACCCATAACCCGTGTTCAACGGGTCCGAAATAAAATAAATTTGAAAATCCGGATTTTCCTGCTTTTTTGCTATCAAGTGATCGGCCAAACGTTCCGCAATGGCAGGAAACTCTTCGTCCTGGTCATTGAAATTATCGAATAAGAAAAAATCGAGGACTAAAAATTCGTCCGCCCGATTGATCAAACCGTTAATTTCATCAAAAATCCTCATTTCATGTTGCAAGCCCTTGCCGTTTTTATCCTGCGCAAAACTGAGGTCATAAATCATCTCCACTTGCTCGGCACTGTGCAGCTCGCCTGCGAATGACACGCCTTCCGGCAAGGGTTTAAACGTATGCCAAATGATGACAATTATGTACAGCGCAGCAAGTATCCCTATGATTCCCATGATAATACGCCGACGCTTGCTGTAATTCTTGATTTTTCTCATGTCTCTCCCGCTCCTTTGCTTCATTATAAGCGGAAGAGTCATAGAAAAATATCAGTTATTATTTTCCATATCAAAACCCCAGCCACTATTCGGCTGGGGTTCGGAGTATACTAGGCAATTACGACGTATTCGCGTGTTCTTACGTCTTCCATGAGCATGTCTTTCAAGCGCTGTTTGCCTCGGTGCAGGCGGGATTTCACCGTACCGATCGATACTTTCATCGTCTCTGCGATTTCAACGAGTGAATATTGATGGACGTAAAAGTAAACGATCGTCGTCCGGTAAATCGCATCCAGTTCCGAAATCTTGTGGCGGATCATGACAGAGACATCTTGTTTTTCCAATAATTCAGCTGTCCCAGTCTCATCAGTTGGGATCAAATCCAGAAGAGAGACGTCGAGTCCTTCCGGCTGGTTGGCGATGTGTTTGCTGCGGCGCACGTTTTTGCGGTAGCGGTCACGGAATGTATTCATGCAAATGGTCGTCAACCAAGCTTTGGCGTGGTCGACTTCGGCGATTGATGATTCATAGCGTACTACTTTCAGCCATACTTCCTGCATCAAGTCTTCAGCTTCAGCTTTGTTGCGGGTAAGTTTTAGGCATAAATGATAGATATAGCGGTTATATTCGGCATATAGCTCTTCCATCGATGTTACCTCCGTCCGGTGATCTTATGCCCTTATTGTGCCTGAGTTTAGGCTTACGCTCTATCGTTCCCTCTTTCAGTCTCCTTACAATGTTGTAAGAAATAAAAAAGCCGCCCCACATTCGGGACGACTTTTGCTTATTGTCTTTTGGCTGCGTTTTCGCTGATCGTTTCCCGTTCTTCAGGTTCAG
The DNA here is from genome assembly GCF_002833405.1 of Planococcus sp. MB-3u-03. NCBI lineage: Bacteria > Bacillati > Bacillota > Bacilli > Caryophanales > Caryophanaceae > Planococcus > Planococcus sp. MB-3u-03. The sequence goes on from NZ_CP025135.1 coordinate 2,685,409, forward strand.
CGAGTTTTGTGATCGTCAGCCGCTCGATGCGGTTTCTGTCCATTTCATTGACGACTACGTGCAAGTTTTCGTAAGTGAATTCTTCGCCGACTTCCGGCACATGGCCAAGCTGCTGCATGACAAAGCCAGCAATCGTGTCATGGTCTTCCGGCACTTCGACTCCGAACATTTCATTGACATCTTCAATTTCCAGGCGGCCATGGCATGACAATTGGCTGTCGTTGATTTCAAAGACCAGTTCATCGTCTTCGGCGTCCGTCTCGTCTTCAATATCCTGCCCGATCATTTCCTCGATAATGTCCTCGTGTGTCACGATCCCGAGCGTTCCACCGTATTCGTCCAGGATGACGGCCATATGCTTTTTCTTCGCCATCATCAATTTGAATACTTTTTCGACGCTCACCGATTGCACGACGAATAATGGATTGTCATCCATCAATTCCGCTAAGGTCAAGTTCGGGTTCATCGACCATTCGATGAGTTTTTTGGAATAGAACAACCCAACGACATTGTCCATGCTTTCTTCATAGACAGGGTAACGCGTATATGAAGAATCCAAAATCAAGTCGCGGACTTCTTCGTAGGTCATCTCTATGGAAATGCCGACCGTGTCCGTGCGGTGTGTCGACATGACATCCGACACGTCTTTATGTGGAAAGTCGAGCACCCCTTTGATACGTTCCGATTCGTCGGCTTCAAAGGTTCCTTCTGTCGACGCAATATCGACCATCGTGCGCAGCTCTTCTTTGGTCATCGTCGCTTCTTTGACGCTGCCTTTGGAGATGATGCGGATGAAGATATTCGTAAACTGCGCAAGCAGCCACGTCAAGGGTTTAAAGATTAGGACCAAAAAGGAGATGATTGGCGCGACGATATAAGCGATTTTATCCGCAAACGTCGCTGCAATGGTCTTTGGCAGCACTTCCCCGAAAATGATCAGTACAACCGTCAAGATGGCTGTCGCCAATCCGACCTCCCATCCTTCCGTGATGGCAATGGTCGTGACAAGTGTAGGCAGCATGATATTGGAAATATTATTACCGATCAAAATAGTCGTAATCATTCGGTCCGGCTTCGCGATTAATTTTTCGAGCTTCTGGGCTTTGACATCCCCTTGCTCCGCGCGAAGATGGACCTTCATCCTATTAACTGCCGTGAGTGCCGTTTCGCTTCCCGACAGGAAAAACGACATGATCAGAAATAATGCCAATGCTATAAACAAATTTACTTCCTCCAGTAACGTACATATCAAATTTTTTCGATCTGTTTCCGTATTATCCATAATACCACAGCAATTTTCCTCTTGTCGAAAAGGACAACTTAGCTATGCTATAATTTCCACATACTAAAAATACTGGAAAGTAGGGATTTCATGAACGCCACTCAAATCGATAAATACTTCAAAGATCACCGCCAGGCACATCTCGAAGAATTGAAAAGTTTTTGCGCATTCCATCGGTCAGCTCCTTTCCGAACATAAAGCCGATATGCAAAAAGGCGCCGACTGGCTTATCAAATCATTGACGAAAGCCGGGCTTGAAAATGCAAGCATCGATGAAACCGACGGCCATCCGGTGGTCTACGCCGACTGGCTCCATGCAGAGGGCAAACCGACGATTCTTGTATACGGCCATTACGATGTCCAACCGGTCGACCCGCTTCATTTGTGGGAAACACCGCCATTCGATCCGCATGTACGCGACAATAAATTGTATGCACGCGGCGCAAGCGACGATAAGGGCCAAGTATTTATGCATGTAAAAGCGGTCGAAGCACTTCTTCATTTAAACGGCGAACTTCCCGTCAATATCAAGTTCATCCTCGAAGGCGAAGAAGAGATCGGCAGCCCGAGCTTGCCGAAATACGTCGAAGACAATAAAGAAAAACTCGCTGCTGACATCATCGTCATTTCCGACACCGGCATGCAAGGTCCAGGGCGCCCAGCTGTCTGTTACGGGCTGCGCGGGCTTGCGGGTATACAGATCGACGTCAAAGGCCCTAAAGGCGATTTGCATTCCGGCCTTTACGGTGGCGCTGTCCAAAACCCATTGCACGCCATTGTGGAAATTCTCGAATCGTTCCGCGACAAAGAAGGCGTCATTCAAGTCGAAGGCTTCTACGACGATGTCCGTCCCGTCTCGGACGAGGAACGCGCGGAATTCGCCGCACTTGATTTCGATTTGGAGAACGAAAAGCAGGCAATCGGCATCTCAGAAGATTTCGGTGAGAAAGGCTACTCATTCGTCGAGCGGACGTGGATCCGCCCAACACTCGAAGTCAACGGCATCACTGGCGGATTTTCCGGCGAAGGCATCAAGACCGTGTTGCCGGCTGAAGCCAGCTCGAAAATCACTTGCCGCCTCGTCCCTGACCAGGACCCAGACGACATCATTGCTAAGTTGAAAGCGCATGTTGAAGCGCACAAGCCGGCAGGCGTCACGGTCGACATCACCGAATTCGATAAAGGCAAGCCATTCCTCACGCCATATGACCATCCAGCGATCCAGGCAGCGGGCCGCTCGTATGAAAAGGTCTATCAAGTGCCGACCGCCTTCACGCGCATGGGCGGTTCGATTCCGATCGTCGCTGCGTTCGATGAAATTCTTGGTTTCCCTGTCGTCTTGATGGGCTTCGGCCTTGCGTCAGAAAATTTCCATGCCCCAAATGAACATTTCCATTTGGAGAACTTTGATAAAGGGCTCCGTGTCATCAGCGATTACTTGTTTGAAGCATCAACGCTTGCTTAAGAAAACCTATGGCCTTCCCGAACCGGGGAGGCCATTCATTTTCTTGCCGCAATGTTTATTGGTTGGAGGGATACGATGGTTATTTTGTATTGGATAGGTAGTTATTTGCTTGGCACTGTTTTGACTGCACTATGGATAGGGAAATGGAAAGGTGTAGACCTGACTTCTTCAGGCAGCGGAAATCCCGGCGCCCGCAATGCCTTAGCTGTACTCGGGCGCAGAGCCTCCCTGTTGGTGTTTCTCGGCGATTTCCTGAAAGGTTCAATCGTCGTGTGGGCAGGGCTTTGGCTCGAATTCTCTTTATTGTCCGTTGCTATTGCGGGATTGCTTTCAGTCATCGGGCACATCTATCCGTTATGGCGCAAAGGGCGCGGCGGCAAAGGGATCTCAACTTTTGCCGGTGTCGCATTTTGGCTGACGCCCGATTTATTTTTGGCGATGATTGTCTTGTCATTCGCTTTCTATCCATGGTTGAAAAGCGCTACTTTATCGATGCTCGCAGGCTTCAGCGCCTTTTTTGCAGTCGCTTTCGCGTTTCAGGTGCAGTCAGTTGTCTGGCCGTTGTTTCTGGCCATTATTATTATTGTAATTCGCCACAAGGCCGATATTAAAGTTTCGATCGAAAAGCGCTTTCCTTCTAAATGAAGCCTATCCTCCCTGCTTTTGGAGATTTTTATTCAAGAAAGCTAGGACCATATTATTATCCGTGTTATAGTTTTATTATTCAAAACACTCAATAGATAGGGGTTTTACGATGAAAAAACCAATTGCATGGATCATGGATACGACCGGATATGTCACAGAACAATTCAAATCGCACCCCGATGTCTATATTGTCCCGCTGAATATTCATTTCGGCTCGGAAGAATTTATTGACGATGGCATCGACCTCTCGAACGACGAGCTCTATGCACGCATGAAAAGCTCGAAAGACTTCCCGAAAACCTCCCAGCCTTCTGCAGGAAAGTTTGCGGAACTTTATGAAAAGCTGAAAGAGGAATACGAATGTGCCATCGCTGTCCATGCTTCGGCTAAGTTGAGCGGCACGATCGCTTCTTCCATGACCGGTGCTGAAATGACGGATTTCAAAGTGTACACCGTCGATTCACTCGCCTTGTCATACGGGCTATCCGGGCTTCTCGAGCGCGGGTTGGCGCTTCAGGATCAAGGCCTTTCCGCGGAAGAGATCACCCAGCGCCTTGAACAAGAAACGACAGATTTTCGCAATTTCATCCTGATCGGCAATTTGAGCCAATTGTATAAAGGCGGCCGGATGAGCGGCGCCCAGTATTATATCGGCAGTGTCTTGAAGATCAAGCCGATCGTTCAAATTACCGAGAAAGGCGAGCTTGAACCGATTGACAAAGTACGCTCCCATAAAAAAGCGCTATCGTATTTGCTCGAGCGCGCCAAAGCGGACCACGACCAATACGGCATCAAGTATTTCCAAATCATGCATGGCCATATCCCTGAACAAGCCGAAGAATTGAAAACGGAACTTTTGAAATTCGCGCCTGAAGCGGAAGTACTAATCGGCAACTTGAGTTCATCGCTGGCCGTTCATGCCGGAGAAGGCACCTTAGCCTTCATGTGGAGACGGCCGCCTGCCCACGTATAAGAAAACGCTAGTCTTTGGGCCCATCTTGCAGTATTTTTCCGGGAAAATCCGGAAATTTCTGATACAATAAGGGCATATGAAGACAGTGAGGTGGATTCGATGCAACATGTGGAACGGGAACTTACAGAACACGTTAAATTATGTGATGCCAAAGGCCAATTGAATCCTAACGCCATCGGCTACGCCAAGAAGCCGCTCGTCGAATGTAATTTGAAAGGCAATTTCATGCGCAAGAAAAAATGGAATTATTGGTGTGTATTCGGTGATGAAATCGTTTTTTCCGCCACCATCTGCCATTTGGATTATGCCGCTGTCTGCTTTGTCTATTTCCTTAACTATGAAACGCAACGCTTTTTCGAAAAAACGGTCATGGTGCCGTATTCCAGGAATTTGCGCTTATCCGACAGTGTGTTGGACAGCTCGCTTTTCCACAATTCGGAGATATCCGTCCATTCCATCTATGAGGATGGCAAAACCCGCTTGGCAGTAACCATCCCCGATTTCGACGGGGAGAAATTACATGCCTCACTGACAATCGCCCATCCGGCTGAAATGGAGTCGCTGAACGTGGTCATCCCGTGGAATCGCCAAACATTCCAATTCACCTCAAAACATCATGCGCTGCCGACAAACGGAACGGTCCAAATCGGGCCAAAGCGTTATGATTTTGACGAAATGGACAGCTTTTCCGTTTTGGATTACGGGCGGGGCGTATGGCCGCGCACTGCCGTCTGGAATTGGGGCATGGCCTCCCAACGCTCACTCGGGAAAGTGATCGGCTTGAATTTCGGCGGCAAATGGACAGACGGCACGGGCATGACGGAAAACGCCTTTTTCGTCAATGGCCGTATGACCAAAATCAGCGAAGATGTCATTTTTCGTTATGATGCCGAAGATTTCAAGAAACCATGGCTGATCCACACAAAATTGACTGATGATGTCAAATTGACGTTCAGCCCTTTTTACGAGCGCGTGTCAAAATCGGATGCGCGTCTTGTAAAATCGGAAATTCATCAATTGTTCGGCTATTATAATGGCTATGTTCGCTACGCAGACGGCAAGAAATTGAAAATCCACCAATTGCTCGGATCTGTAGAAGAACATTACGCAAAGTGGTAAGTAAATCCCAAACGAAAAACCGCCTTATGGATGTCAAATCGACACCCATAAGGCGGTTTTCTATTTGCGTTCGGCTATTTTCTCCGTAATGCTGCTATACCAGGGCTTGCCGATATAAAAAACAGGCAGCAGGAACAATCCTGCGACGAGCGGCCAGCCGGCAGCGCCGGCAAATCCCAAAATCAGTGCTGCAACCATCCAGATGCTCAATGCAGCTAGTTTCATTTCAATTCCTCTAGCATTTTTTCCGGATAATCCGTGAAGATGCCCGAGACACCGATCTGCTGTAATTGCTCAGCGTAGTCCAGCCGGTTGACTGTATAGACATAGACCACACAGCCTTTTTCGACCAATTCGGCACCGTGGCGAAGCGCATATGGCAGCGACAAATGAAGCCGTTTCGTTCCGACTGTCTGTGCATAAGCGGCCATATCCACTAAAATATTGGAAGCCAAAATCGCCCCTGGCACGTGATGGCGATCTACTGCCAATTTTACGTCCGAATGATTGAATGAAGAAATGATAAGCCGATTTTCGATGCCTTGTTGTGCTGCAAGTCTTGCCACTTTTTCCACGGCACCTGGATAAGGAAAAATATCCGTTTTAAGCTCCACATTCAAAACATGCCGAGTGTCTTTAAATAGCTCGAAAACCTCTGACAATGTCGGAATTGCAGTTCCACCCCATTCGCCTGCTTTCCAGCTTCCGGCGTCCAGTTTCTTCAGTTCGGCAAGCGCCATGTCTTTCACATAGCCTTTGCCATTGGTGGTGCGGTTCACTTTTTCATCATGGATGACGACGAGTTCACCGTCTTTCGACAAATGGACGTCCAGTTCCACGCCATGAACCGGCAATGCAGCAGCTTCCGCAAAAGCAGGCAGCGTATTTTCCGGATGCGTGCCCGAACTTCCACGATGCGCAAAAATTTCCATAAGCCAGCCTCCTTTTTAGACGTCTGTCCGGATTTGCCAAAGTTCCGGGAAGAAATATTGATCCAATACTTTTTTCAAATAATTGACGCCTGACGACCCGCCCGTCCCTGGCTTGAAGCCAATGATCCGTTCAACCGTTTTCATGTGGCGGAAACGCCATTGTTGAAGCCAATCTTCAATATCGACTAATTTCTCTGCCAATTGATACAGCTCCCAATGCTCGTCGACATTGTGGTAAATTTCCTTCCACGCTTCCCGGACGCTGTCATTCGGCTCGTATACCTTATTGACATCGCGCGATAGCACGCTTTCATCAATCTTGAATCCGCTGCGCGCCAATTTTTGGATAGCGGCATCGTATAAGCCCGGCGCGTGGAACGCTTGTGTTAATTGTTCATGCAAGGCCGGGTCTTTTTCGTAAATACTCAAGACATGCTTCGTTTTGTAGCCGAGCGCAAATTCGATCATGCGGTACTGGTAGGACTGAAAGCCGCTCGCATTGCCGAGGTCATCCCGGAACTCCAGGTATTCGGCAGGCGTCAAGGTCGACAGCACATCCCAGCCTTGGATGATCTGCGATTGGATGCGCGATACGCGTGCCAATTGCTTGAATGCCGGCTGCAGATCATCCGCATCGATATGGCGGATGGCCGCCGACAATTCATGCAAGATCAGCTTCATCCACAGTTCCGATACTTGGTGGATGATGATGAAAAGCGATTCATCGTGGTGTCCGCTGACACCGTCCTGTGCAGACAACAGCTTGTCGAGATGCAAATAATCACCGTAAGTCATGCTTTCCTTGAAATCCGTACGGATATTTTGTTCGTTTGCAGCGGCGATGTTCTGCCCGTTTTTGTATTTGTCCATTTCAATGACTCCATTCAAGCTCAGCTTGTGCTCGACTCTGCTAGTGGTTTCTATCGTACGATACTTTTTTACATTTTTCATTGCTTACTTCCCATAATTTCGGGAATAGAACAGTAAACAGTAAAATTGAAAGGGAGTTTTATGTTATGACAAAAAACAAAAAATTGATTTTCCCTGCCCTTATCATGTCTTCCGCACTTGCCCTGGCAGCTTGCGGCGATGACGAGGAAGTCACGCAGCCCGTCACAGACGAGGCCGCTGAAGAAACGGCAGCGCCGGAAGCAGAATCGACTGAAGATGCTTCTCCAAGCGGCGGAACTGAAGCAACTGCGGATGGTGAAACATACGGATTCACTGATTTGTCCGTTGATGTCGATATGCCCGATCAGGATGACGCCCTAGACCTTAGCTACGAAGAAGAGCGCGGCCAGGTAGAAGCCGAATATGAGAACACAGTCGACGGTGTTGACCTGACAGGCGATGAAGCTTTCAATGAACTGGAACAAGGCTTGTCCCAGTTAAACTTAACGCCTGACACACCGGATGATGAAGTCATCAGCCAAGTCGTCGAAGCTTTCGGTATCGACCCTGGCTTCAAGAAAATCGAAATTGAAGTAGACTATGCAGACGGCTCCGATATAAACTACGAACAAACAAATCAATAAGCGCTAGAACATAACTGTCCGGCTGAATCATCCGCCGGGCAGTTTTTTACTGCAGCGGGCGCTGCCAGTATGAAATTGTATAGAGTTTTGAAAAGCCTGCCTTTTCATAGACCGGCCAGGCCCTGTTTTCGATTTCGACTTCAATCAATACGCGCTCTAATTTCTTCTCGTGCGCTATATGCCTTGCCCAGTGCAAAAAGATTTGCCCGTAGCCTGAACGCTGTGTATCCGGGGAAACCGCAAGCGCCGTCAGCCACAAGGCCCGATCTTCCATGCTCATTGTAGCTGTAGCTATAAGTTTTCCATTTTGGCGCATCACATAGATCTGGCGTTCCGGATCGGCCAGGTTATGCTCAAGGACCGGGAGAACCGATTCATCAAAAGCCGCATGCAAAAGAGCAGCCAATTCATCCAAATGCTTTTCTTCATACGGAATAATCTCCACTCCCTCACTGAGTTCGTAAGCAGGAAGAGGCGCAGCTTCAAACTGCAATTCCTGAAAAGACCGGTTATAACCGAGGCCCATCAACCAAGCATCCGATGCTTCGTTTTCAGTAAAAGCCGCGAGTTCACTTTCCGCTCCGCGCTGTTCGAGGGAATGCCGCACGCCGTCAGCCAAAGCTGTTGCCAGCCCAAGGCGGCGGTAATCCGGTGTGACAAATGCTGACCATTCGTAATGGTTCACGCCGACCAAATCCGCCGCTGCCGCACAGGCTACCAGTTCCCCACTATCGGTGTAAGCGAGCACCGCAAATCCTTTCGCAAACGGCTTTTGCCATAATTCATTTTGCAGCAAGGTCCGGCATTCTTCCGGCTCGCCGTCAATCAGCTGCTCCATTTCCCCGGCAGTCTCCGCATCCAGCGGAAACGACGCAATCGACAGGGACAATTCCATTTCCATCCCGCCTTCCTTTTTCTTCTTATCATAACTGCCCAAAGCGCTTGCCGCCACCTGATTCCTGAAATTAAGCTTACTTCCACTGTCTCTTCATTTCCATTAAAAAAGCAGAAGCCGGGATCTTCCCCCGCCTTCTGCTTAGGTTCCGTTATAATTTTGCATCTGCCAGCATGGTGGCATACAAGCCGCCTTTTTCCAGCAATTCGTCCTGGCTGCCTGCTTCGACCAATTTGCCGAGCTCCATGACATAGACGAAATCCGCCTTTCTCACCGTGTTCAAGCGGTGGGCGATGACGAAACTCGTGCGCCCTTCCATAAGGCGTTCGAGCGCTTCCTGGATTTTCAGCTCCGTCACTGTATCAATCGAACTCGTCGCCTCATCAAGCAGCAAAATGACCGGATCGGCAATGAGCGCCCGGGCAATCGACAAGAGTTGCTTCTGCCCTTGGCTGATCATCGAACCGTCACCAGACAGCACCGTATCGTAGCCTTCCGGCAGCTTGGAGATGAAGTCGTGGGCATTGGCTTTTTTCGCCGCTTCCACCACTTCTTCGTCGCTCGCATCGAGCTTGCCGTAGCGGATATTGTCGCTGACCGAAGCTTCGAACAGGAACGGGTCCTGCAAGACGAAGGCAATCTGCTTGCGCAAAGTTTCGCGCGGCATCGCACCAATCGGCGTGCCGTCGATGCGGATCTCACCTTCATCGACATCGTAAAATCTCGCCAATAGCTGCATGACCGTCGTTTTGCCGGCACCTGTCGCACCGACGAATGCCGCCGTCTGCCCGGTTTCAACCGTAAAGCTTAAATCACGGATGGTCCATTCTTCTTCCGCGCCTTCGTATTTGAAAGACACATTATCGAATTCGACTTTTCCTTCAAGCCGCTTATCAGCGTTGTTTTTCGTATCGTCCGCTTCTTCTGCTTCGTCCATGATGGCAAATACACGTTCAGCCCCCGCAATGGCCGAGAGCACCGTGTTGAATTGGTTCGCCAAATCGTTCAACGGCCGCGTAAACTGACGTGAATACTCGGTGAAGATAACGATGACGCCGATGGTGACCGAGCCGTTCAAGGCGAGCAATCCGCCGACACCTGCAACGAGCGCAAAACTGCCGTTGTTCAGGAAGTTCATCACTTTCGGAATGAACCCGGCATAGGTCCAAGCCCAGAAACCGGTGCGGCGGAGGCGTTCACTTTGACCAAAAACTCATCCATGACGCGGTCTTCCTGGGAAAAGGCTTTGACGATTTTCTGTCCGGAAATGGTTTCTTCAATCATGCCATTCAAATCCCCGACCGCTTTTTGCTGTTCTTTATACAAAGGGCCCGTACGCTTGGTGATCCAGCGAACGGCCCAATACATGATTGGGATGATGATGAACGTCAATACGGTGAGGACCGGGCTGAGAAACACCATCACCACCGCCGTCCCGACCAGCGTCAAAATGCTCGAGAACACTTGAATGAACGACGTGTTGAGCGTCGACGAAACGTTTTCGATATCATTGGTCATACGGCTCATCAATTCGCCGTGCTGTCGCTTATCGAAAAACGACACCGGCAAGCGCTGCAGATGCCCAAAGAGCCCCGCGCGCATTTGATAGATGACTTGCTGGGCGATGCCGACCATCCAGTAGTTCTGCAAATAGAGAGAAACCGAATGGAGCACATAGACCATGATAAGCCAGCCGATGATCAAGCCCATGCCTTCAAATGCACCCGGCACGATATAGGTATCGATGATATAACCGATCAAAAGCGGTCCAAGCAGTGCCATCGCGGAACTGATGAACACAAGCGACAGAACGATGATCAATAGCGTGCGCTGTTCGTCCACCAGCTTCCAGATCCGCAGCAAGGTGGATTTCCAGTTTTTCGCGCGTTCATTCTTTTTATCCGGTGATTTCTTTAAATCTTCCTTCGTCAATACCGGCTCATAACCAAAAGGCCGGCGGATCGCATTAAACATATTCATCCACCTCCTCCGCTTGCTGGGACAGCGCAATTTCACGATACAAAGAAGAGCTATCCAGCAATTCTTCGTGAGTACCGTAAGCTGAAGCGACGCCGTCCTCCAACAGCAGGATACGGTCAGCGCGCATCGCCGTCCGCACTTTCTGCGTCACCAGCAGCGTCGTCGCTTGTTCTTTGTCGAGCTCCGCCCACAGCGCAGATTCGGTCTTCACATCAAGCGCGCTGGTACTGTCATCGAGAATCAAGATCGACGGTTTGCGGACCAATGCCCGTGCGATCGACAAGCGCTGCTTCTGGCCGCCGGATAAATTGACGCCCTTTTGGCCGACGCGCGTTTCATAGCCTTTCGGGAAGCGCTGGACCGTCTCGTCAATTTGGGCTTTTTCTGCGGCCTCTGTAAGTTCCGGAAGCTCCGCGTGCTCTTTGCCCCAAGACAGGTTATTGGAAATGCTGCCGGTAAAGAGCATCGATTGCTGAGGCACAAGCCCGATCGTCTTGCGCAATTCCTGAAGGTCCCACTCGCGGACGTCACGGCCGTGTACTGATACGCTTCCTTCGGTCGCTTCATAGAATCTCGGAATCAACTGCAATAACGAGGTTTTCCCGGATCCCGTGGCGCCCATGATGGCCAGTTTCTCGCGTGGCGCCAGTTCAAAGCTAATGTTTTCAAGCACTCTTCGCGAAGTGCCTGGATAGGTAAAGGAAACATCGTCAAAACGGACGGTCCCTTCTCTAACCGGCACAGTTGCACCATTCGATTCTTCGCCGCCATCATCCGCCAACAGGATTTCTTCGATGCGGCCAGTAGATGCCATGGCACGCGCAAACGCCATAATGATGAACGAGAACATCGAAAAGGCGCCGGTCATGCGCATCGCGTAATTGACGATGGCGACCAATTCACCGATTTGCGCGTCTCCGCTCTGGATCTCAAAAGCCCCGAACCAGACAACCGCGAGTAGCGACACGTTCATGCCGAACAGCAGAATCGGCAAGATAATTTCCATGATGCGGAACGCTTTGACCGTATCGGTCTTGAGTGCACCCGCCACTTCCGAAAAGCGGTTCGCTTCATACTTGCCGCGCAAATATGCTTTGATCAGCCGGACCGCTTGCAGGTTTTCCTGCACCATGCGGTTGACCTTATCTAACCGTTGCTGAACGAAGCTGAAATAGACGACGCCTTTTCGTACCATGACATATAAAAATGCCAATAAGACCGGAAAGACGATGATCAAGTAAATCGCCAATTGTGCATTGACGACAAACGCCATGACCATGCTCCCGATGACAAGCAACGGTGCGCGCAGCATGATGCGCAAGCTCATATACAGCACTTGCTGGATCAGCTGGATATCACTCGTCAGCCGTGTGATGAGGCCTGATGCTGGAAATTTATTGAACATTGCCAGCGAGAAAGACTGGACGCGCTCATAAACTTTTCGCCTGACATCAAAAGAGAAGCTATGGGATACATGGGAAGCGAAATATGAATTGGCGACACCCGATAAAAAAGCGATTAATGACAAGCCTATTAGCACAAGCCCCAAGCGAATGATCGTATCCTGGTCACCTGCCACGATGCCGTCATCGATGATGCTCGCAATGACCAATGGCTGCAAAAGCTCTACGACCAACTCCAGGAGCATCAGGAACAAGGCGACGCCGATCAAAAATGAATATGGTTTAGTATAAGAAAAAACAGTTTTCATAAGGGTGCCTCCTGAACATTTCGAAACTCGAACTTTATTTAAAACTAGTATGCCATAATTTTCAGATATCAGGTAGAGATATCCCTTTTTTTGTCATGCCTAAAACCGAATGTTTTTTGAGCGTGAGCACCAAAAAAGGCACGCAGCATTTTGCTGCATGCCCCCACTCAAGAGCGGTCTTCGGCGGTTTTTTCACTGCCCGCAAAAGATAGCCAAGTGACGAAGACCAACATGAGAACAGCTCCCCCGATTTGCAGCGGGGATAGAAAATGGCCGAACCAGACAAGCGAAATGACCATCGCCGTCAATGGCTCCATCGCGGATAAAATGCTCGTCTCCACAGGCGAGATGAATCGCATGCTGCTCAAAAACAGCACAAACGCCATCGTGCCGACCACAATAATCGCGATGATCGCCAAAATGAGCGTCGGATCTGCCAACAGCCCCCATTCATCCGACAGGAAAATCGGATTGATGATCCCGAGAAAGATCCCGCCGAACAGCATGGACCAGCCGACGACGAGCAAGACGCCCCATTCCTGCATCAGCCTGGCAGGGTAAAGCGTGTAGAACGTAAATGCCAAACCGACAAGAACTCCCCAAAACAGTGCTTCTCCGCTGATGACCAAGGAATCCAAGCGGCCATCCGTCAATAATAGAAACAAGCCGGCGAGCGTGCCGAGCATGCCAAGCACCTGGTAGACCGGTGGCCATTTGCGCAGGCGCATGGAAACGAAGACGATGACATAGACCGGTGCGAGAAATTGCATCAATGTGGCAAAGACGGCATTGCTCGTATCGATCGCTGCGACGAAACTGTATTGGACTCCAAGCATACCGGCTACTGAAAAGATCAATAAGGGGCGTGTCCATATCTTTTGCCGGAAAATCGACGTCACCTGTACCTTCTTCATTTTTAAAAACAACAGCAATACGATGCCAGCGACGATGAGCCGGATGGTCAGAAGAAATGGCACAGTGATCGGGTAAACATCGAGTGTCCATTCCATGAGCGGCCCTGTGGCTCCCCAAAGCATCGCCCCTATCAGTATCATGGTTACTCCTTTTAGACGTTCCATTCGCCCCCACTCCTTCCATATGAAAAAACCAACCCGTGACGAATTGGCTAATTCAGCTCTTTTTATCCGTTCAAGCCTTTAAAATCGGGACAAATTAGTCGATTCCCTAAATTTTCAATCGAATCATGCCTATTCTCTCATGAGAGGCTAAAAAAGGATAGTAGCTTTTCTGTGCTAAAATTCCCGTATTATATTTTTGTAAAGTGGTGACGAAAGACCTTTTCTTCTTTATAATGAAAGTACAAAACGGTTAAGGAGCGTCAGTTAATGAGTGAAAAGCAGGATTTTTTGGCACAAACCCTAGCATATAACCATATTCCCTTCCCTATCATCATTTTCGATCAAGAAGGACTCATCACTTGGTTCAACGGGCACGCCGAACGCATCTTTCAACTAAATACAGAAACCGCTAAAGGCCAACCCTTTTCCTATATGAATCCAGAACAAGCCGCTTTCCATAAACAGCCTTGGGAAATGCTGTTGGAAAGCACAGACCCTGTCCGATTCGAAAATATGGAAATCGGTCTTGGCAGCGGCGGGCAGAGCTATTCCACAGTTGTCACGAAAGCGTTCACATCGCATGGCGAACGTTTTCTCCTGACGATCTATGAGATCGATGATAGCGTAAGCGCCGACTCGGCGGCAAGAGAATTGAGCCATCTTCGCCACGGGCTGGATGACTCGTTCATGATGACTTATTTCGATCAAGAGTTTCTTGTCACTTACGCGAATCCCCATTTCCTGAAACTCAGCAAATGGACCCCGAAACGCGTGCTCGGCAAACCCGTATGGCAAATGTTCCATGACAGCGAAGAAGACATCGAGTTCGTCGATTCGATTCTGGAAAGCCTGAAAGAGGGGCAAGTATGGAACGGCGAAGCGAAAAAAGCGACAAAAGACGGTGAAACGTATTGGGTCGACCTGACGGCGATTCCGATGCAATTGTCTGAGGAAGATGCGTATTATATTTTCCTTGAAAAAGACATCACCGAAACGAAGCACGCCCAAAAGCACCTTGAGGAAATCGCATTTATCGACCCGATTACAGGGCTTGAAAACCGCCACCGCCTTGAACAAGCTGTCGCGGAACATATAAAGGAAGGGCGTCATTTCTCTTTTCTGTTCCTCGACATCGACCGATTCTACACCTTGCGTGATGTATCGGATACCGATACTGAAAATGAATTGCTTATCGAATTCACGAAACGCTTGCGCATGTATTTCTCGGATTCATTGATTACACGCGCCGGGCTTCATGAATTCGCGTTGATCACGCCTTTGCCGAACTGGTTCATCGAGGGCTTCCTGCCTTATTTGCAGCAGCACCCGATCTATATCGGCGGCACAGCAGTTCCTTTGACCGTCAGCGGCGCCATCACGAAATACCCGGAAGACCAGCAGAGCTTCGTCCACTTGATCAAAGCTTCCTATGCGACAATCAAGAAAGTCAAAGACCGCGGCGGCAGCGCCATTTCCACTTTGACAGCAGACGACCACGAACGCCTGAACCGAAAAGCACTCATTGAAAAACGCCTTGTCCATGCACTGGACCGGAAAAACCTGCAATTGCTGTATCAGCCACAAGTTAATCTCTCGACTGGCAATGTCGAAAGCGTGGAAGCGCTCGTCCGCTGGAATGACGATGAAATCGGCGTCGTGACGCCCGATGAACTCATTCCGATTGCGGAAGAAAATGGCATGATCCATGAAATCGGCAGTTTCGTATTGGAGACCGCTTGTGCACAGCTAAAAGATTGGAAAGCGAAAGGGATCGATTTGCGCATCAGCATCAACTCCTCCATCCGCGAATTCCGCGATAAGGATATGGCGAGCATGCTGATCGAGCAAATGAAAGCGAATAATTGCGATCCCCATTCCTTGATGATCGAGATTACAGAGAAATTCGCGCTTGAAGCGGAAGCGGAACGCCCGATCATGCAGCAAATGAACCGCCTGAACCAGCAAGGCGTACAATTTGCACTCGATGATTTCGGGACAGGCTATGCGTCTTTCCGTTATATGCTGTTATTGCCTATTTCCTCATTGAAGATCGACCGGACCATCATCCAGTCGATCACGAAACAGGAAAAAATGCAGAAAATGATTAAAGGGATGATCCAGTTCGGCAAATCGCTTGATTTTCAAGTGACCGCTGAAGGGGTCGAAACGAACGAACAGCTTGAACTGCTTCGGGCAATGGATTGCAATAGCATCCAAGGCTATATCATCAGCCATCCGATGAGCGCCCAGGAACTCGAGAAGTGGCTAAAATAACCTCCCTCCCCAGACTGCGGGCAATCCGCGGTGTGGGGATTTTTGTTCTGTTAGGATTGAAAATTTAGTATAGGAATTTTAAATTATTGGAGTTCGCATCATACGGATATTCGCTGCCTCGCTTTGGGTTGGCCTTTGGCTACAATGAATTGGCGAAAGTAAATTGAGCCAATTCATCTGCGATGCTTGAGCGTAGCGAAAGTTGAGCAAGCCGGTTCATACGATTATTGGGTGCAGCTTTTCTCCTACTGCGTCGGCTCCCCCTGTGCGCTCGGCAGCTTATACATTTCACTGACTGCGGCGTGTCTACAGGAGTTTGCTTTTTTACAAGTTGCCGACTCATGGGGAAATCGCTTCCCGGGGGTAGCGTCGGGTTGAGGCGTTATTGTCATATCCTGAACAAAAAAACAGGCTGCCCACAAATGAGGCTGCCTGTTCGTTATGGATTATTCCTGTGTAAAGCCCATTTTTTTCTGGGTCCGTCTTGCTTGATGCTTGAAATATAATTGCATGAGCACTTCCGCGAACACCAGGCCCATGGCGATGGCACCCGAAATCATCAATGCCTGTACAGCGAAATCGACCGCTTCCATGTAATCATTCTCCACGATATTGCGCATCGCATTGTATGCACGGCTTCCAGGAACGAGCGGAATGATGCCGGCGACACTGAAAATGATCATCGGCATCTTAAAGATCTTCGCCAAGATGTGCGCAACGATCGCGACAATAAAAGCGCCGGCGAAGGTTGCTTGAATCGGGTCATCAAACATGAGGAAATAACTCCGGTAGAAAAGCCAGCCGCTCATCCCGACAAGCCCGCAACTGATAAGCGTCTTTCTTGGGATATTGAAAATGATGCCGAATGCGCCGGCTGCCAAAAAACTTAGAAACGCCTCTAAAGGCCAGTTCATTCGATCTCCTCCTTAAAATGACAATACGATGGCGATGCCGGCTCCGATGGCGAATGCCGTCAGAAAAGCTTCCGCACCCATTGATAGGCCCGATACAAAATGGCCGGCCATCATGTCGCGTACGGCGTTGGTGATCAGCAAGCCGGGCACCAGTGGCATGACCGAACCGATGATGATCGTATCGGGATCGTTCCCGAATCCACTATTCACAACGAGCACCGCTAAAGTACCGATGGCGACCGCTCCGATAAATTCCGCGAAAAACTTGACCCTTGTTTTCACGAGTACCATTTCCACAATATAAAATCCGATTCCCCCGATGACAAAAGCGAAAGGAATGTCCGCCCAGCCACCGCCCATCAAAATCAGGAAGCAGGCACTGGCAACTGCAGCTGCGAGCACTTGCAGCCACAAAGGGAACAAGTAATGGTTTTTTTCGATTTCCGTCATTTCTTCATACGCCTGCTGCAATGTCAGCTGGCCCGCCACGAGACGCCTCGATACGGCATTGACACGCGCCACCCTTTCGAGGTCGGTACGGCGCCCATGGATGCGGACAAAGCGCGTCGGCAAATCATTGCTCGGGGAAAACATGATGCCCGCTGGAGTCACAAAGCAATGGGAATCCATCATATTTTGCGAAACCGCCATCCGGATCATCGTATCTTCCACCCGGTATGTCTCCGCGCCGCTTTCCATCATGACTTTTCCGGCCAACAGAAAACAATCCAGCGCAAGTTCTCTTCTGACTTCCGATATTTCGGCCATCTGGTCTCCCCTTTTCTTCTGTACCATCATACCGCAGGCAAGGCAAAATTAAAACGCTCCGGTTACCGGGGCGTTTCATCGGCATATTTTATGGTTTTAAAATGACTTTGGTACACTCGTCTTCGTGGTCGTTGAAAATCCGGTACGCTTCACTCGCTTGATCGAGCGGCACGATGTGTGAAATGATTTCACGCGGATCGAACTCGCCTTTTTCGATCTTGTCGAGGAGCATCGGCATCAAATGGATGACCGGTGCTTGCCCCATTTTCATCGTTACGTTGCGTTCGAACAAATTGCCGAGTGGGAATTGATTATAGGTCAATCCGTAGACGCCCGTCAATTGGATGGTCCCGAACTTGCTGACGGCATCTTTCGCGATATCGATTGCGCTTAGCGTCCCGCCTTGCAGCATCAGCTTTTGCTGAACGGCTTCCGCAGTCGATTTCTTGCCGTCCATCCCCACACAATCAATGACAACTCGTGCGCCGCCTTTTGTAATCTCGTGGATCAGCGCCCCCGTATTATCATGCTGGCTGAAGTCAACGATTTCCACATTATTCATCTTTTTCGCTTTTTCCATCCGGTACGGCAATTCATCTACCGCAATAACCCTTGCCGCCCCTTTCATCCAGGCAAACTTCTGGGTCATGAGGCCGATTGGTCCGCAGCCGAGAACGACGACCGTGTCACCTTCTTTGACACCTGCGTTCTCGACGCTCCACCAGGCTGTCGGCAGTACGTCTGACAGGAATAGGACCTGTTCATCTTCGAGCTCTGAAGATTCCGGAATGACCAATGGCATGAAGTTAGCGTAGGGCACTCGCAAATATTCAGCCTGGCCGCCTGAATAATCGCCATAGCGTTCCGTCAACCCGAAATAGGCACCCGTATCAAAATGGGGATTGCCGTTTGAATTGTCGCATTGGCTTTCCATTTCATGTGAGCAATAGAAGCAATGGCCGCAGCTAATATTAAATGGAAGGACGATTCGGTCGCCTTTTTTCACTTTGGTGACGTCTGGTCCCGCTTCTTCGACAATGCCCATCGGTTCATGGCCGATGACGGTATTCTTGGTGGTAGGCAATGCCCCTTGATAGATGTGCAGGTCTGTCCCGCAAATGGCGGTGGAAGTTATTTTTACGATGATGTCATCACGTTTTTGAAGTTCCGGATCTTTGACTTCTTTGACTTGCATGTCTTTCGTTCCTTGAAACGTTACTGCCTTCATGTTTTTCCCTCCCGTTTACTGATGTCAGAATATTTCTGTTATTCCCGTTTTCTGTCAGTACAAACATCTTTTTTATCCTGCCCCGGCTCGAAACCATAAAGAGCGGATCTCTTTAGAAGAGATCCGCTCTTATCCATCATTTTTTATTGCAGGGGCAATGTACCGAGAGGTTCGAAATCCGACAAGCGATAGCTTCTGACTTCAGTATTCGCCACTGTATACAAGGCGTCTTTTGCATAAGCCAGGCGCTGGACCGATGTATTCCAGTCTTCATAGGGCTGGTCGGATGCTTGGGTCAAATCGGCTGATAGCTCGATTCCTTCTGGGGTGATCGAGTAAATTAAAGCCCCTTCTGCCTGAAATTCGATATACTCCATGCCGTCTCCTTTATAGATCGATACCGGAAAACCGAATAAGCTTTGCTGTTCATTACGGAATAAAGCTTTGTGGTCATATTGCAAAGCAGAATAGGTCCCAGGGCCGCCGATGATTTCCGTATCGGTTTCCTTGGGATCACCCATATCGCTGACATCGAACAGCGAGATCTTCATCCCGCCCGTCACGATGCGCGGCTCGCCGCCCCCTTTGACTGGCTCGATTTTTGTATCGTAGCCAAACCCGATCAAATGCTTGTCATCAAGCGGATGCAAGTAATTGGAAAATCCAGGAATTTTTAATTCACCCAATACTTCTGGATCGGCAGGATCTGAAACGTCGATCGCAAACAGCGGATCGGTCTCACGGAAAGTCACCATATAGGCTTTGCTGCCGATAAAGCGGACCGAGTAGATGCGTTCGCTCGGCGCCAAGTTTTCCACTGAACCAACTTGTTCCAATTGTTCGTTCAAAATGAACAGGTGGTTTTTCGGTTCGGAAGCCGGTGCCCAGTCGACTCCTTCTGTTGTCGCTAAACGGAAATGGCCTTCGAATTCATCCATCGAAAACTGGTTCAATAGAGACCCTTGCACACGGGCCGAAGCGATAAATTCCACCGAGATGCCGTCCAAGCCGAATTTAAAAATTTCCGTATCCGCTTGTTGCGGCACCCAAAGCGCCGTATCTTCAAACTCCCCTTCAGCCGTCTCAAACGCAGAAGCTGTCAAATAGAGATGCTGTTCGTTCATATACATTTGTTCATTGCCACCCAAAAAGCCTTTTGTGGAAATTTCGTTTGAGGCGGGCGCTTCCAGGCTAACGGAGGTGATGACGCTATAGCTTCCTTCCATCGTTCCTGGCAGGATGGTCAGGTCTTCATAAGGCAAGGGTTCAAGCTCTCCACCTTGTGCGGAATCGAATAGTCTTGGCCGCAGTTCGATATCAGGCTGCTCCTCCAATATCCAGTAATTCGGAAACACATTACTGACATAATACAGGATGCCGTTTGATAGCCTCGCATTATTGAATGTGCCTTCATTGCCAAATTCGCGGATCAGCTCCGGATTGTCAGGTGAAGTTACATCATAGAGAGAGACAGCTGTGATGCCGGAATAAGGCATAAAGCTTTCCATTTCCGCATCTCCTTCGGTTTCCATGAGCGAAAAGCGGCTTGAAATGACGGCAAGCGTCTCGCCGGATAAGAATAATTCCTCTGGATACGTTTCCCCGTCAAACTCCAAGACTGCTGCAAGCTCCATGTTTTCCGGGTCTCTGATATCGGAAATCACCACACGCGACTCGCTGACGGAATATAAATAATCGCCATCCGTTTGCACAATATCCCCTTCATCGATGCCTTCGACCTGGTTATTTGTGGACGAATGGTCGCCGCCTCCCATTCCGCCCGACTCGCCTGATGCACTGTCCTCCGCTTCTTCCACCCCTTCACCGAAGCCGCGGTAGAATGGATTGTCTTTTTGGAGATTCAGCAATCGCGTAAAATAAGTACGCAATTCCTCTTCCCCCGCCAGGTTTTGGACTTCGTCTTGTATCGTGAACTCGAGTTGGTTTGTCGAAAGGCTTTTCAGGAAACTGCTCGATAAGGCTGATTTGGTGACATGAAGCGTATAGTCTCCGCTTGCGATGTCCGGAATTTCAAGCATCCGGCCGCCATTCGCCAACTGCATATCGAGATCGAGCTTTTGGCCATCTGCACCCGTAAGGTAGACGGCGCCTTTTTCGATCGCATCCGCATCGAGCGGCGCTGAGAAATTGGCCCGCCAGCCGGATTCTGAAAGGGCTGTGGAGGATCCGCTGATGGCTACATTTTCCGTCAGCATAACAAAAGCTATACCTGAAAATACTAAAAGAATCGCCGCTATCCACCAGGCTCTGCTCCATTTCACGAACACCACGACCTTTCCCGTGCCATTTACCCATTAGACCCTTTACGCCTCCAAAAGGTTACAGCTTGCGTTCAGTCATTGGCATGAATTTCGTTGAAAATTTCCCGGAAGCGTTCGAACGGCTCTTCTGTATTGCCGCCGCCTTGCGCAAGTGCAGGGGTTCCGCCACCCTTGCCATCTGTTTCTTGAAGCAAGCGTTTCAAGGTCTCTCTCATATCGGCGGATGATTCATTGCCGCGGGCACATACCAACCGAATGCTGCCTTCTGCGTGTGCTGCAAACAACAGGCAGACAGACGGGTATTCTTCAGTCGCCAGGCGCGCCAGCTGCTGCAGTTCCTTGACTGGCCGGTCGCCGAAATTCCGGATCGCGATGCCGGATTCCGGCGTTAACGCTTTAGCTTCTGCTAGCAGCAGCTGTTTTTTCAACTCCACTATTTCCTTGTCCGCCGCAATTTTCTCTGATAATAACGCATCTGCTGCTTGCACCAGTTCAGTGAGCGAGGCATTCAGCTTCCCGATCAATGCATCGCCCGCGTCGCTCAATTTGCTAAAATGTTCGAGCGCTCGCTCTCCGCATAGAAAATACAGCCGCGTGCCGCCTTTCGCTTTTTCCGTCCCAAGAATTTTCAGCAGCCCTATTCCCGCGGTATTGTCAGGATGTGTGCCGCCGCATGCATTCAAATCGATGCCTTCCATTTCCACCAGGCGGATGTCGCCCCTGACAGCGGCCGGCTTCCGGAGATGCAATTGCTCAAGCTGCTGGTCATTTACAAAACGCGTGCGGATTGGTAAATGACGGCTAATGATGCGGTTTGCTTCAAGTTCCACTTGCCGCAATGTTGCCCGGTCGATGGAGGCTTTATGCAGATCAATCGATACCCGCTCTTTCCCGAGATGGAAACTGGTGGTCCGGTAGCCATGGCGATCTTCCAATAACGCGCTCAAAAGATGCTGGCCGGCATGCTGCTGCATATGGTCCCATCTTCTGTTCCAATCCAGCGCCGCCTTGTATTCGCCCAGTTCCAGGGGCCGGTCCAGGTAATGGCGGATTTCCCCGCCATGATTTTGGACATCAAGCACTGCGGCAGTTCCAATCATCCCCTGGTCCGCTGGCTGCCCGCCGCCTTCCGGATAAAAGCAGGTTTGGTCGAGAACTACATACTGCCCGCCTTCATCAGCTGCCGACTCGGCCACTTGAACAGTTATTTCTCTTAAATAAGGATCGTCGTAATATAATTTCCTCGTCATATGAGCACTCCTTTTTACGGAATTCCGTTGATGCGTTTACTAGCCCTTCATTAGTGGAATGGTTGAGTAATGATGAAAAATGGAGGACTTACGCATGGCCGGATTCACGCATTCCGTATTATTGTATAATGCTCAGGCAGGCGCGTCCACGTTAGATGCGGTTATGGGCTTGGCCGTGCCGCAACTCGCCGCATCTTCGAAAACACTGGAGCTGATCAAGACCGATTCCCCGGAAGAACTGGAATCGGTCTGTCGTTCTGCCGCCGAACGCGCCGACGCATTGTTTGTCGCAGGCGGCGATGGCACTGTCCACCTGGCCGCACACGCACTCAGCTCACTCGACAACCCGCCGCCCCTCGGAATTTTGCCAAGCGGGACGTGCAACGATTTTGCGCGCACGATGAACATTCCGTTGTACCTCGACGAGGCCGCGAAAAGCTTAAGCCAAGGCAAATTGCAGCAAGTCGATACGGCGACCATCAACAAAGGGACGTTTTTGAACTTCGCAGGCATCGGCTTGATCACAGATGCTTCCTTCAATATCGATCCCGACCTGAAGGAACGCTACGGCAAGCTCAGCTATTTCATGAGCGCAATGCAGACGATGAGGCAAGCAGAACCGTTTAATGTATCGCTGGTGATCGACGGTCAAGCGTACGAAGAAGAAGCCGTTTTGGTGCTGGCCATGAACGGGAAATCCATTGGTACCCATTTGTTCCCGATGCAAAGCATTGACCCCGCTGATGGGCTCTTGGATGTATTCATTATCCAAAGCTCTTCGTTCGCCGCCATTCGCGAATGGTTTTCATTATCCAAACCCAACCTTACTGCAGAAGATCTCGAGCACATCATCCATCTGCAGGGACGAGAAATCGACATTCGCACAGACGCCCCGATGGATATCGACACGGACGGTGAAATCTATATGAAGACACCGGCATCAATCAGTGTCCAACCGGGAAAGCTCAATTTGCTTGTGCCGAACGAAGAAGATATTTTTACGTAAAAAAACTGCCGGATGCTACTCGGCAGTTGAAGGAACGGGCTCTATGCCCGTTCTTTTTTATTTTTCACTGAAAAGACTGCGAATCGAATCCAAAAATTCATTCGAACGGCCAGGCAGGCAGCATCTGGTTCAATTCCTTGTCTACACGGTTGCCGAGCACATAGTCCGCCTGCATGAGCGTATGAATTTCCCGGGTGCCTTCGTAAATGACCGGCGCTTTGGAATTGCGCAGGTAGCGGGCGACTGGATAATCATCGGAATAGCCATAAGCACCGTGAATCTGCACCGCGTCATCTGCCGCTTTATTGGCAAAATTGCATGCCTGCCATTTGGCGAGCGAGGTTTCGCGCGTATTGCGCTTGCCGCTGTTCTTCAATTCGCCGGCGCGGTAAACGAGCAATCGGCTCATTTGATAGCCTGCTTCCATATTAGCAAGCATTTGCTGTACCAGCTGATGCTCACCGATCGGCTTTCCGAAGGTCGTGCGCGTCTTGCAATAATCCAGGCTTGCTTCCAAACAGGCCATCATCAAGCCGCATGCGCCGGCAGCAACCGTGAAACGGCCATTGTCGAGTGAAGCCATCGCAATCTTGAACCCTTCTCCTTCTTCTCCGAGCCGGTTGCCTGCTGGAATGCGCACATCTTCCATGAACAATTCTCCTGTATTGCCTGCCCGTATGCCGTATTTCCCTTTGATTGCTTTGGATGAAAAGCCTTCACGGTCACGTTCTACGATAAAAGCACTGATTCCTTTATGCGATTTCTCTTTATCAACATAGGCGAAAACGAGGAAATGGTCTGCTTGGTCACAGAGTGAAATCCATGTTTTCTGCCCATTCAACACATAGTCATCTCCGTCGCGTTTGGCGGTAGTTGAAAGCGCGGCCACGTCCGATCCGGCTCCTGGCTCCGTCAGCCCGAACGCGCCGATTTTTTCGCCTTTTGCCTGCGGCACCAAAAATTTCTGCTTTTGCTCTTCTGTGCCCCATTGCAGAAGCGACAGTGAATTCAGGCCGGTATGGACAGAAACGGCCGTACGGAACGTGGTGTCACCGCGCTCCAGCTCTTCGCAGACGATGGCCAGTGAATTATAATCCATGCCGCTTCCACCGTATGCTTCCGGAATGCACACGCCCATCAAACCGAGATCGGCCAAGCGCTTCCAAATCGATTCGGGGAAATGTCCCTCGGTGTCCCAGTCTTTTATATGCGGCATTATTTCATCATCGACAAACTTCCGGACGGTTTTACGCAGCATCTCTTGCTCTTCGCTATGTTCAAAATCCATGCCGTTTTCCCCCTTGCTAATTATGATGCGTTGCCCGTTGCACCGTTTCTTCAATGGTTACGCCGCGCCGCTTCATTTCCGCGATGTATTCAGCACCCGGCACTACTTGCTCGGGCGGATAGACGCCGCGTTTTTGGATGCGCCCATCCGCGATCATCTGCGCCACAACAGAAATGCTGTAGGCCGTGGCCTGCGCCATCGCCGTCACACCGGTTGACTCATCGCGAATGGTCACCATTTCATATCGGTATGTGCATTCCTCTTGCTCTTTCAACCCGGAAACTGTGACGCGCAAAAGCACCGCATCTTTCTCGTCGCCAAGTTCTGTAATCGGCTCAAGCACTTTCAGCAGCACTTCGCGGAGTGACACTTCATGCCCGCCGGCGGTCACTTTTCCTTCACGATTCGTCAAGCCCAATTCGACGAGCAAACGGAACTTTTCGGCATGCCCCCGGTAGCGGATCGTTTTGTATTCCAGCGAATCCACGTCACGGGACGTCTTCGTCAAGGTCGATGTGCCGCCTGAAGTATGGAATGCTTCCAGCTCATTGAACCCTTCGAACGCGATCGGCTCGATTTCCGATAGCGACTCGACTTCTTCCAGTTCACCACCACGGATGACGTGCGACGGATCGGTGTAATGGTCGAAAACGCCTTCGAGAGAGAATACATGTTTGTATTCGAGCGGCGGTTCCGGTTGGAGCGGAATGCCCCCAACATAAATGCGGATCGATTCGACCTCGTCCAATTGGCTCGCCCCATAGCCGGTTAAAATATTGATCATCCCTGGCGCAACGCCAAGATCCGGTATGACGGTCACGCCTTGGCTGGCCGCTTGCTCGTGCATGGCAAGCACCTTATCCGTAGCGCCGCCGATATGCCCGCCGAGGTCGACGGAATGAACCCCACATTCGATGGCGATTTCTGCCACTTTCTCATTAAAGGTATAGAACAGCGCATTGATCACGACATCTGCCTGTGCGATGACTTGCTTTAGTTCGTCATCATGGCTTGCATCCATCTTGGCGATTTCAAGCCGCGGATCGTCAAATTGCCGGCGGAACGCTTCCGCTTTTTCCGTTGTCCGGTCCGCCAGAATCACTTTCTCCACCTGCTCATTGCGAAGTAAATCACGCGCTGCTTGTTTCCCCATCAATCCAGCTCCGAGTACCGCAAATTTCATCTCCGCCGCCCCCTTTATGCTTCGTTGTCGATCTGTGCCCGTTGCAATTTGCCGCTGAAGTCTACATAGACGCTTTTCCATTCGGTAAAGACATCTAGCGCCGCGACGCCTGAATCGCGGTGGCCGTTGCCGGTGCCTTTCGTGCCGCCGAACGGCAAATGGATTTCAGCCCCAGTCGTTCCAGCGTTGATGTAGACGATTCCGGTATCAAGGTCGCGCTGCGCTTTGAATGCCCGGTTGACATCCGCTGTGAAAATCGAACTCGACAATCCGTAAATGACGCCGTTGTTCACTTCGATCGCTTCTTCAAAACTTGCAACTTCAATCAAGGAAATGACCGGCCCGAAAATTTCTTCCTGTGCAATACGCATTCCCGGCGTTACGCCCGCAAACAATGTCGGTGCGTAATAGTTGCCTTGATCGTAATGGCCACCCGTTAAAATTTCGCCGCCCCTGACGAGTTCTGCGCCTTCTTCTTTGCCGATTTCAATATAGGAATGGATTTTTTCCAGCGCTTTCTTATTGATGACAGGCCCGATTTTAACGGATTCATCCATGCCGTCGCCAATCGTCAATTTGTCCATCTTTTCGAGCAGGCGCTGCTGCAGCTGTTCTTTGACATCCCGATGGACGATGACGCGGCTGCAGGCGGTACAGCGCTGGCCAGCTGTGCCGAACGCACTCCATAAAATACCGTCGACGGCGAGGTCCAAATCCGCATCGTCCATGACGATGACCGCGTTTTTCCCGCCCATCTCAAGCGACACTTTCTTCAAATGGCGACCGCCTAGTTCTGCTACTTTACGTCCTGTATCCGTCGAGCCCGTAAATGAAATGACCCGGATATCACGATGCTCGATCATCGCCGTCCCGACTTCTGAACCGGAACCGAAAACGATATTCGCGACACCATCCGGCAGGCCGGCTTCCTTGAATATCTTGGCCATTTCATAAGCCATCATTGGCGTTTCAGTCGCCGGTTTCCAGATGAATGTATTGCCCGCCACGATCGCCGGGAAAGATTTCCACGTTGCGATCGCCACAGGAAAATTCCATGGGGTGATGAGCCCGACGACACCGATCGGCGCACGGACACTCATCGCAAATTTATCCGCAAGTTCCGAAGGCGTCGTCTCGCCAAATAACCTTCTGCCCTCGCCTGCCATATAAAACGCCATATCGATGCCTTCCTGAACCTCGCCACGGCCTTCTTCGATCACTTTCCCCATTTCTTTCGTCAGCACCGTCGCGAGCTGTTCTTTCCGTTGTTTCATCAAGCGCCCGATTTCATATAGATAATCCGCTCGTTTCGGTGCCGGGACAAGCGCCCATTTTTTCTGGGCTGCTTTGGCTGCTTTCACCGCTCCCTCTACATCATCGGCAGTTGACCGCTGTACCGCTGCCAACTCTTCGCCTGTTGCCGGGTTGACGACAGGCACAAAATCAGCGCCTGCCTGCTGCTGGAACTCCCCATTTACAAAATTCGTCAGTTTCATCGAATTACCCCTTTCTACAATAAATGTAAACGCTTTCACCATTTACTCTATTCCCTACAAAACGGAAAACTCCTACATGCTTTCATAACTTCCTTCCATAACTTTGCAAAGTCGGTCATATTCGGGCGCCTTTGCAATAAAATTACCCGGAAACGGTTGACACTGACCATTCGTCATAGTCTAATCAAGAGTAGAGGTGATTGAAATGTACAAAGTACAAGAAGTGGCAAAAATCGCAGGCGTCAGCGTACGGACACTGCACCATTATGATAGCATCGATTTAATGAAACCGAGCAATAAAGGATCGAACCGATATCGCTATTACAGCGACGACGACTTGAAATTGCTGCAGCAAATCCTATTCCTTAAAGAACTCGGATTTTCATTGAAGAAAATCCAGGAAATCATAAAAAATGGCTATGATGCAGAATATGCCATGGCACGCCATATCGAATTGCTTGAACAGAAAAAATTCCGCATCGAGCAGTTGATCGATAACGCACGCATGACGCAAGAGGAGTTTTTATCCGGGGAGTCCCTAAGCAACGAACAGCGATTTTCTGCGTTCTCCATCCGCCATACGCCGGATCGCATCGACCTATACCAGAAACCGGAAATTGAAGTATCCGTCAAGGACGACCTTGAAAACATCAAGGAAGAGACTTCTGTCCTGGAGGCTTCGGAACCCGAGGCAGCAAAACCGCAGAAAGAAGCCGAGAACCTGGAAGAAATCGACCGTGAAGCGAACCGCATTTACAGCACCGTCGCAAGCCTTATGCAGCTGCCGGCTGACGCAGCTGAAGTGCAGAAGGAAATGGCCGCATATTACCATCTGCTTGACCGCTTCTATGAATGCACGCCGAATATGTTCCGCAATTTGGCCAATCTTTATGCTAACGACAGCCGCTTTTCGCGTACCATTGACCAGCATGGCGACGGCCTATCCGACTATCTGAAAGACGCGATGCACGTGCACGCGAATGCCTTACAGCATGCGTGAACTCATCGGCCCCTGCAGCAATTGCGGCAAAGATGTTTATTGCCGCGACGGATTTTTGGACGGCGTCTATATCGACGGCGAATTGATTTGCCACGATTGTGCAGCAGAACTCGAAAATTAATCCATAAAGAAAAGCCTGAACGGATAATGCCGTTCAGGCTTTTTCGATCGCTTATGATTGTGCAGTTTCTTTTAATGCATCCAGGCGCTGTTTTACTTCTTCGCCTGTCAATCCATGCTCAAAAGCATAGCGGTTGCGTGGATGCTCGCGGCATTCATCTGAACACGAACGCATGTATTTGTGCTCGTTTTCTTCTGAAGACAAAATCTTCGCGTTGCATTCAGGGTTTGCGCAGTTGACATAACGTTCACAAGGTTCGCCCGTGAAATGGTCTTTTCCGACAACGGTATGCTCGACGCGATTGACCGGCACAGCGATGCGCTCATCGAAGACGTACAATTGCCCGTCCCAAAGCTTGCCCTGTACTTCCGGGTCTTTACCGTACGTGACAATGCCGCCGTGAAGTTGGTTGACGTCATCAAAGCCTTCACGTTTCATCCAGCCTGAGAATTTTTCACAGCGAATGCCGCCTGTGCAATAGGTCAGGATTTTCTTGCCTTCGAATTGCTCTTTGTTTTCACGGATCCATTCCGGTAAATCACGGAAGGTTTCAACATCGGGACGCACAGCGCCGCGGAAATGGCCCAAGTCGTACTCGTAGTCATTGCGTGCATCGATGACCACTGTATCCTGGTCTTGCATCAATTTATAAAATTCTGCCGGCTCCAAATAATTGCCGGTCAATTCATTTGGGTTAATATCTTCTTCAAGTCCAAGGTGGACGATTTCATTTTTAGCACGGACGTGCATTTTTTTGAAAGCATGTCCATCCGCTTCGTCGATTTTAAAGACGATATCAGCAAAACGCGAATCGCTCTTCAACATATCCATGTATTGTTCAGTTTGCTCGATCGTGCCGGAGCATGTGCCGTTGATTCCTTCGTCCGATACGAGGATGCGGCCTTTCAATCCGATTTCCTTACAGGCAGCCAAATGCTCGGCGGCGAACTCTTCGGGATTTTCAATCGGGGTGTATAGATAGTACAGTAAGACATTATGTGTATGATTTTGCATGAATCATACCTCCTGATTTTCGATTTGGCACATTTCCTTGATACAGGAAAAACCTAGCCTATTTTACCCCAACGCGCGAAAAAATTCAATATTTCTTGAAGCTTCATCCCGCAGGCGTATAAAAAACAGCCCCGTAAAGCGGGACTGTTTTTTTCAGCACACCCGGTTCTTGACCGGTTTGCTGTTTGCGCAAGCTTGCAACGCTTCTTTGTTCAATTGCATCATCGCATAGCGCGTCTGCACCGTTGCGCTTCCGATATGTGGCGTAACCGTCAAATTGTCGAGCGTTTGAAGCGGGTGGTCCAGCGGCAGCGGCTCTTGTTCGAACACATCAAGCCCCGCTCCCCAAATGGATTTATTCTTCAATGCTTCATAAAGGGCCTGTTCATCGACAATACCGCCTCTGCCGCAATTGATGAGAATCGCAGTCTCTTTCATCAAGGATAGCTCACGTTCGCCGATCATGCCTTTCGTTTGTTCGGTAAGCGGCGCAAGGACCACAACGAAATCGGAGCGTTTCAATAAATCATCAAGCTCCGCATATTGGGCTTCTTCCAAGCTTTTGCGCGTCCGGTTATGATAGATGACTTCCATGTTGAAGCCTTGCGCCCGCATGCACACCGCTTCCCCGATGCGTCCCATGCCGACAATCCCGACAGTGGTGCCGTGAACGTTCTGCCCGGTCAATCCCATCGGCGTCCAAGCTTGCCATTCGCCGTTTCTCACTGTCTTTTCCGCTTCGATCAAGCGGCGGGCCGTGGCCAGCATCAAAGCAAATGTTAAGTCAGCCGTTGTCTCAGTCAAGACATCAGGTGTATTCGTGACGATCACTTTATGTTCTCTCGCTGCATCAAGATCGATATTATTATAACCAACTGCCAAATTCACGACGATTTTCAAGTTCGGTGCCGACTCGAATAGCTCACGGTCGATTTCATCGCCGAGCATCGTCCACAGCGCCTTCGCTTCCTTTGCTTCTTCAAGCAATTTTTCACGCGGCGCATTCCGTTCCTCTTCCGGCCACATGCGCACTTCGTAGACATCGTGCAAATCCGCCACTGCCTCTTCCGGCAATTGTTGGGTAATGAATAAAATCGGTTTCATGAAACTCCTCCACCCTTCTCCTGATTAACTTTCCTATCCATAATATTTACCGCCCTGCGCTGCGCTTTTTCTTAAACAGCCACAATCCGATAATGGCACCGGCAAAAAGCAAAGCATAGACGATATTCGAATAAATGCCCAATTGCTCCAGGATTTCTTCCCGGTTCTCCCCGACCGCCTGCCCGATATAGACGAGCACCGTATTCCAGATCAAAGTGCCGGCTGTCGTAAAAGCCAAAAATAAAACGAACTTCATATTGGACATGCCTGCTGGAATTGATATGAGGCTGCGGACAAGCGGAATCAGCCGCCCGATAAATACCGCAAACACCCCGAAGCGGTCAAACCAGCGATCCGCTTTGTAGAGATCTGCTTTTTTCAAACGCAGCCAATTGCCGTGTTTGTCGATGATCTGTTCCAGCCGTTCTACATCCAATAGGAGCCCGAGCCCATAGAGCATGACAGCGCCGGCAACAGACCCTGCCGTCGCTGATAGGATGACACCCCACACGTTAAGGCTGGTGGTAGTTGTCATAAACCCGCCAGCTGTCAGAACCACTTCTGACGGCACCGGCGGAAACACGTTCTCCAGCAAGATAAGCAGGAAAATCCCGAAATAGCCGTAATTTTCCACAATCGATGTAATCCACTGTTCCATAGGAGGCCCCCTCTAAATGTCCGGACGCCCGATGTTTCCACATGTCCGTCTATCTATATATATTGACGAAACTCACCCATCTTAAACAGCAGGAAAAAGCCGCGCTTGTTTCAGCGGCTTATTTAAGCGTTCATTTTACGCAATTCCACACGGCGAATTTTCCGGAAGTCGTTTTCGGCAGCTCCGTCAAAATTCGATGACACGCGGGTATTTATAAGGTGCGGTAATTCCTTTGACATGATCCTGCAATTCCTTGACCATCGCTTCGTCCTGTGTGCCTCCGTCTCTCAGCACGACAAACGCTTTGACAATATTGCCGCGAATTTCATCCGGCGCTGCCACGACTGCGCATTCCTGTACGGCCGGATGCTTCATGAGCGCGTCTTCCACTTCAAACGGCCCGATTGTATAGCCAGAAGAAATGATGATATCGTCGCTGCGGCCTTCAAACCAGAAATAGCCTTCTTCATCGCGCGAAGCCTGATCGCCCGTCAAATACCATTCGCCGCGGAAAGAAGCTTTCGTCCGTTCCGGGTCCCGGTAATATTCACGAAACAGTGCCGGACAGCTTTTGTGTACGGCAATGTCGCCGACTTCCCCCGGTGCCGCGGGCTGCCCGTCTTCATTGATGATATCAACCGGATTTCCTGGCGTCGGTTTGCCCATCGAACCAGGTTTCATGTCCATATCCTGCAAGATGCACACGAGCAGAGTATTTTCTGTCTGTCCGTAACCATCGCGCACATTCAATTGGAAAGCTTCCTGGAAAGCATCGATCACTTGGCGGTTGAGTGGCTCACCGGCAGAAACAGCACTGCGCAGATGAGGCAATTTATAATCGTTCAAGTTTTCGACTTTTGCCATGATGCGATATTCAGTCGGCGTACAGCACAGCACATTGACTTTTTCTTCTTTCAGGATGTCCAAATATTTCAGTGCGTCGAAAGCGCCGTTATAGACAAGCGCCGTCGCCCCGAGAGTGATCGTAGAAAGGAACGGGCTCCATATCCATTTTTGCCAGCCTGGAGCTGCGGTTGCCCAAACGATGTCGCCGCTTTGCACGCCAAGCCATTCCGTCGCAGCCGTCCGGACGTGAGCGTAGCCCCACCCATGAACATGCACGACTCCTTTTGGATTGCCGGTCGTACCGGATGTATACGATAGAAACGCCATATCTTCCCGGTTCGTGTCGACCGCTTCAAATTGCTCCGATTCTGCAGCAGCCATTTGTTCCAGCGATTGCCACCCTTTTTCCGTTCCCCCGACAATCAATTTATTGTCCAATGCATCATATTTCTCTTCAATGGAGTTCGTTTCAGCTGTCGTTTTGTAATGTGCGATGATCGCTTTTGCGCCGGAATGCTCCATGCGATAGCCCAAATCTTTTTTGCGCAGCATTTCAGAACACGGAATCGCGACAAGCCCCGCACGCAAGCACGCCAAATACGTAATATACGCTTCGGGAATCCGCGGCAGGATGATGAGGACACGATCTCCCTTATTGAGGCCTAGTTTCATGAAAGCTTGTGCATACTGGTTCATTTTGGAAAAAAGATCTTGATAAGAAAGTTCCGTGCGGTTATTATCCGCATCAAACCAGCGTACCGCAATCCGCTCGGCATCATTTTTATATGCTTCCAATTCAGAAGTAATATTGTATTGTTCTGGTGCAATCAATTGTTCAACATTCATCTAATTTCCTCCTTTTCTTATTCAACTCGCAGGAATCACCAAATAATAGACGCTTGCCAGAAACAGGAATGCCATCCCGGCAGACAAATACGCTTTTGTTGCAGTGAATCCTTGTACGGTTTGGATGATCTTCACGCTGACCAGATACATCCACACCACACAGATGAGCAGCAAGAGATTTACCCCTAACGAACCATCGCCAAGACCGGCCAAATGCGGTGCGCCGAGCAAGCCTGGAAGCAGCGCAACCGGAGTCACCAAGCTGATGGCGCGGTATTTCGCAGTTCCGCCCAATGCTTTGGAACCCGCCCACAACAGCGCTGCCATGCCGACTTTCGTGATAAACGCCGTCAAGATCCCAAAAATGATGAAGATTGCCGGAACGAGCAAATTCTGCAATAAAGCAGAATCAAAACTGCTTATGTATGAGGCTTGCGACGCGATTGAGATCGCGCCGTAGCCCACTCCCACGATGAGCAGTAAAATCTGGCTCACCGCTTCGGTTTTCGGTAATTCCAGGAATGACCGGTAAGAAGGATCATCCAGGCTTATCATTTTTCCAACCAACTTTGCCACTCCCTTTGCCATTTACATTCCCCAAGGCATTAGCGCCCAGATTGCTACAGCCGCAGAAACGACGACTGTGATTCCTGCACCGATCGTGCTGTTATAACGGTAAGCCTTAATATCTTTCCAGCCATGGATGCGCTCGATCAATTCGATATCGGCTTGTTTCGTCAATTTTCCGGAAAGCGACGGAATGCGGTTGGTGATATAAGAAACCACAATCAATAAGATAAAGCTGATCGGCACAGCAAGCATTGCGCCGGATAGCCCCATCCCGTCGGTCACGCCATGCCCCGTCAATACGATGCTCGGGAAAACGAATGGCGAGACGATGATATAGATGGCACCGCCGACGACAGACGCTGCAATCGCACCGAATTTATTCGCCTCTTTCCACCAGACGCCGACAATAATCAGCGGCGCATTGGTGACACCAGCCAACCCGAACGCCCACAGGATACTGACAACAAGGAAAGCGGGCGGGTTAATCGCAAGCAGGATACTCGCAATGCCCCCTGCAAAAATCGCGATAAACCCGATGCGCAAGTTCAAACGCTGCGAGATATTCGGTTTCAATGTAGAGATGATGTCCTGTGAAATCAATGCGCCGATCGCGAGCAAGTTCCCGCTCAATGTCGAGAGTCCGGCAGAAATTGCACCGGCAATGACAAGCGCTGTCACCCATTCCGGGTTATAGACCATATTCAAAATGATCGTCAATTTGTCTGCATCCCCGTCGGAAATTGTCACGCCTTGCGTAGTTGTCGCAAAGACGCCGACAAAGCCCATCGCATACGTCGCGGAGAAAACCAAACCGAGAATAAACGCAAACCAGACCATCGCAGAGCGCGCACTCTTCAATGAAGAAGCTGTGTAGACGCGCATCGCCAAGTGAGGCAAGCCGAGTGCCCCGATCGTCAGCGCTGGAATGATGGAGAAATACCATTTCGGCGAGAATTGGTAATCAAAGAATGTCGGCAATGCGTCCATCATCGCCGGAACCATGTCCGAATAAAGCAATGGCGGGAAATACCAGCCTGAAGCACCGATCGCTTTCATGATCGCTGCAAGCGGCACGATGAACATCAAAGCGATGATGACCATCTGAATGGCGGCGTTATTCGTTGCCCCTGCCATCCCCCCGATCGTGATGTAGCCGACGATCAAGATACCGAAGATGAACAGCCCAGTAATATATGGAATGCCGAGCAATGTCTCAAACGTAATCGCGATGCCGATCATCTGGCCGAGCGCATACATGATCGAAACCAGGATCATGAACAATGCGGCGATGATAGACGCCGTTGTACCGTAACGGTCACGGATGAAATGAGTCGGCGAAAACGCACCCATGCGGCGCAAACTCGTTCCGTAAATGATCGTAATCAACGGAATCGCCAAGATCAATTGAATCCACAACATAATAAAAGGAACCTGTAATTGTAAAATAAGAGCGGTAATACCTAAAAATGTTGCCAAACTCATGTATGTAGCAGCCATCGCCAAGCCATTCGTGATCGCCCCGACATTCGATCCGCCCACGTACAATTCTTTAGCTGACTTGCTTTGGCGATTCGAAATGAAGCCGACGATGTAAAATAAGACGAATGTCGCGCCTACGACCACGAGTCCAAGTATTGGATTATCCAGTTGCCAGTTCTGCTCCATCGCTTACACTTCCTTTGCTTCGTCGGCATTGCCGAGCGTGTCATTTTCTCTTTCGATCTCGTCATCGATGCGGTTGCCGATTTTCCCTGCAACAAGCGTCAGCAGAAAAACGCCGAACCAGCCCATCAAGATAGGGACGATGTACATGACCGGAAAGCCGAACAGCATGGCGTCCACCGGAAAAATTGAAAAGATCAGGCCAACATTCCCCACCAGAATAAATGCTGCCGTCATCCAAATCGTAAATTGGACTTCTTTTTTGTAAGCTTTCATGACTCTTCCCCTCCAATTTGTGTGATTTCTCTCTTCATACACCCCAGACTGAGCGTTCGCTCAGATTTTATGCATGCGATCCCCCTTCAAAATTATTATCTCAATAACTCTCTTGATTGTAACCGCTTGCATAAATGATAGTCAACTGAATTTTTATAAAATTTAAACAATTATATTAATAACCTTTTTGAACTATTTTTCTGCTTATTGGTTCTCATAACTAAGCTAATTATCTCTTTAACTCTTGTACATAAAGCTTTTAAGTCGGTTATCGCCCATGAAATGATCGCTATACAAATATACAATTTATTCAAACTAAAAAAGGATTTTTCTGACAAACTTTATGCATTCCAATGTTTAATTATTCATTTTAGCCAAACTTCTCATTCTCCCTCACTCTAGTGCCATATAAATGCACAAAAAAACTGCGCCTTGGCATATGCCAGGCGCAGAAGAAGTTGACTTACATATTCGGTTTATTGTCTTCTTCTTTCATTTTCTTTTCCATTTTAGCCAATTGGTTTTTCGCAAAGTCGCGGCCGCCAATTCCGAATGCGATGGCGAAGGCAACTGCGAGACCTGCAATGATGAATAGGAAGGCCAGGTTGACAATGCTTGAAGCAAAGTTCAATTGGTCAAGCGTCATGAAAATTGCAATGATGAAAATTGCATATTTTACGATGCCGCCGAACAATCGATTGCCCGAAGCGCGCGTGATGTAATTCCCGAGCATGCTGCCTCCAACGAGCCCAAGCCCGAGGATGATCAATGAGCTGATCAATAGCGGCAAGTACGCGATGATTGCGCTGCCGATGGAATTCAACACATCTAGCTGCAAGACATTCATGGCTTCAACCACGAAGAAGATAATGATAATCGCCTGGACGACTTTACCGATGATCTGGGCAATGTCGAATGAAGGCTCTTTGTTCTTGTCAGGGCTCAAATATGAAGAGAAGCGGTTGATCCCTGTGCCGTTCAATAGACCGATCAGCAAGTCTGCGACGAATTTTGCGATGAAGACACCGGCAAGGATGAGGATGATGCCGACAAAGATATTCGGGATCATGCCAAGTACCTGGTTGAGCATTGATACGATCGGTTGTGAAATCGAATCGATGTTCAAGGTTTCGAGCGCTACCGTTACGATCGGGATGAGCACGATGACAAAGACCACATTCGCTAAAACTTTAGCAAGCGTGTTTTGGTCGCTTGGAGCCACCCGCTCGTTCGTGCCGGATTTATTGGTCATTTTATTGAACCATTTGTCGATGTTCATCGTGGCCAATAAGCTTTCCACCAATTTTTTAACAAACTTCGCGATAAAGTAGCCAATCACCAAGATCAAGAGCGCCATGAACAGGTTCGGCAGGAATGCCAGGAACTTGTCCATCATGTTCGAGATCGGCTGGGCGACGTTATGCATGTCGAGTGCTTGCAATACACTTGGAATGAACAGGATGAAAATCAAATAATAAAGAATTTTTCCGATAGAGTCCAGTTTGTCATCCGCGTCTTCCTTCGTTTTAGCCATATGGCCTTTTACCATGGCGTTGTCAGCACCGATTTTTTTCAACCCTTTCGAGAAGATCGCTTTAACGATGGTAGCGACGAGCCACGCAACGACAAGCAATAATAGGGCGCCGAGAATGTTCGGGATGTAGTTGATGATCGTATTCCCGACATTCTGGAATGAATTGGTTACATCATTCAAATGTGTCATCTCCTTTACAATTTAATGGTTCATTTTTAGTATCCCCCTTATATTTTTTCCTAAACGCAATCTGGCGGCATTCCGGCCCTAATGCCAATTTAATTTTAAAATGACGGTGGCGCTCCCGAACGAACACAATAAACCGCCGACGGGAATCCTGTCGGTGGTTTATTGTGTTCATTCATCCATTAATGATTTGGCAGCAGGACGGTTACTTTGAACAGATCTCCGTCCACCTCCAGTTTCATCTGCCCGCCGTGAAGATCCACGATGGACTGGGCGATAGCGAGCCCGAGCCCCGATCCTTTGGTTTGCCGCGAGGTGTCGCCGCGCTTGAAGCGTTCGAGCAATTCTTCTGTATTGTCGCCCAATTCGTAGCGCGTGACGTTTTTCATCGTCATGACCAGTTCACCAGTTTGCTCTGTCAGCGCAATATAGACACGGCTTCCCGGCAATGAATATTTGGTGGCGTTCAAGATCAAATTATCGAGAAGGCGCCACCACTTCTGGCCATCGACCGAAGCGTATACGGGATGGTCCGGAGCCGCGATGCGGACGTCGAGTTCCGCTTCCTGTACCGCTTCCTCATGCTCTGCCAAGGCTTGTGTGACCAGTTGCTTCATATCCAAGCGTTGCTTTGAGAGTTCTGCGTTTCCGCTAGCCATTTTTGAAACTTCAAATAAATCTTCAATGAGTACTTTCAAGCGCTCTGATTTCCGGTCGAGTATGTCGACGTATTTTCGCCGCTCTTCATTTCCTAGATCTTCATTTTTCAATAGATCCGTATAGGTGATAATCGAAGTGAGCGGCGTGCGGAGGTCATGGCTGACATTGGTAATCAGCTCGGTTTTCAGGCGTTCGCTTTTTGCCTGTTCCGATACCGATGCCTTGTAACCTTCCCGCAAAACATTCAAATGGGCGGCATGGCGGCCAAGCGGCGACTTGCCTTTTATTTTCAAATCCGCTCCCAAGCTTCCGGCAGCCAGTTGTTCCGTCCCTTTGAGCAAGCGGTTCAAATAACCGAAGCGCGTCATCAAAAATAATAGCGACGGCAGCCCGATCAATAATGTAGCCGGCAGCCAAACAATCACCACGACCGGTTGTAATATCATAAGCGCTGTTCCGGCGCCCCATAAAAACACTACCGCTAGCACCCAGGCCATCTGAAAACCGATTGTGCGGTTGAGAAACGCATCTTTCGCCGAGTAAACCTGGGAAGCGGTGAAACTTTGTTGAATCTCTTCTTTAAAGCAGCTCCATTTGCCGAAATGCTGCCATAGCCAAATTGCCTGCAATATACTTAGCGACCAGAACAGCACTGCGAGTGCCAGTGCGATAAAGACTTCCAGGAAAGAGCCGCTCCCGCTTTCCCACGGCCTTGTCAACACTGCCGCGAAATGGTTCGCAGCGGCCAAGGCGAGCATCGCCGATACGGTGAACCCGATAAGCTTCCACTCGACCGCAAGTTTTTGCCATTTGTGATAGCTGGTTAACCCGGTATACCAGGCTGTCCGCACGGGGCGCTTTTTAAAAAACCACCAAGCGCCGGCTACTGCCGAGGCCAATAGGAAATACAGAAAGAACTTGAGCAGTCGGAATTGGTTTATCCCGCTGATCACCGAAGCACCTGCTACTCCTTTTTCCGGTATTTGGATGACCCCTGAAAACCGGTTATCAGCCAGCGTACTGTTGGCATCGTCGTATGGAAAGTCAAAACTCCAATAGCCATTGCTGAAATAAAGCGGCTCTTGTGCAGAATACACTTGTTCGAAAAAGGGCTCATCGTTGATTGTTCCTTTGGTGAATACTTCACCGCTGTCCAAATCCCTTAATTGATAGACATAGCCCGCAGCCTGGCCTTCAAATTGGGCCTTTTGTGAAGCCAGTTGCCCCAGCACTTCCTCGTAATCCGCTTCGCGTTGTTCGATAATC
Organism: Planococcus sp. MB-3u-03; assembly: GCF_002833405.1. NCBI lineage: Bacteria > Bacillati > Bacillota > Bacilli > Caryophanales > Caryophanaceae > Planococcus > Planococcus sp. MB-3u-03. The sequence goes on from NZ_CP025135.1 coordinate 2,724,457, forward strand.
GCTTTTTTCGCTGCTTCGTCGTCGGAAAAGTTTTCACGCACAGATAAAATTTCCTCTCCGCGCTGCTCTTCCAATTCTTCCACTAAAGAGTTATCGCCTTCTTCCTCTGCTGCTGAAATTGCATCCGCATATTGATCCCGAACCATCTGGATCTGGTCAGTCAGGGAGTTATTATCCATGCGGTACTGGTCGATTTCCCAGGAAGCGACCGATTGATCGACAGTGGATTTCGGCGGGGCGAGTTCGAACAGCAGCAGCCCTTCCGTAAATCTGGCGAAATCGTAATGAAAATCTTCTGTGTCCGTGTAAGCCTTGCCGAAATAACCCGATCCTTTTTCCGTGACGGTCCATAAGCATAAGAGCAACAAGGAAATGCCTGCAAGCCACATCCATTTCTTCATATCATATGTCTCCTTTTGTTAAGTGGCGAAGTGTGGCAAGCAATTCTTCTGGAGACTTGATGACAAAGTCCAAAATAAAAGAAGAGCAGTAGACGAGGCATATCGCAGCAACCGCAATCGCAGCGACAGACCAAAGATCATTTTTCCATTTTGTAGCCAATGCCCCACACCACCTTTACATACCTCGGATTTTTCGGATCCGCTTCGATCTTCTCCCGGATTTTACGGATATGTACAGCGACGATGTTTTCTGCATTATATGCCGGCTCCCGCCAGACCCGCTCGTAGATCTCACCGATGGAAAAGACACGGCCAGGATGCTGCATCAACAACTCGGTTATATTGAACTCCGTCGGTGTCATGCGAATTTCTGCGCCGTCTACCGCAACCGTTTTCGACTCTGAATCCAGCCTCAATCCGTCGATTTCAAGTGTATGGCTGGACTGCCCATAATCTCCAAGCTTCACGTAACGTCTGAGTTGTGATTTCACCCGTGCCATCAATTCCATCGGATGGAAAGGCTTGGTCACATAATCATCCGCACCGATCGACAACCCGTGGATCTTATCAGAATCCTCGCTTCTGGCACTCAGCATGATGATCGGGATATTGCGTTTTTCACGAATCTTGAATGTTGAATGAATGCCGTCAAGCTTCGGCATCATGATATCCATGATGACGAGATGCACTTGCGTCGTTTCCAGCAAATCGAGCGCTTCCTGCCCATCTGCTGCCCCTACTACCAGAAAGCCTTCATTTTTCAAATAGATGCTGATGCCTTCCCGGATTTCCTGGTCATCATCTGCCACCATGACTGTCAGCTGTTCCACACGTTCCACCTCTTTTCAGTTCTGGCTTAAGTATAAAATGAAATTCTTAAGCGAAGCCCATTCAAATTCTGAAGAAATTCTTAAGCTTTGCGGTTTTTGCCGAATGCCAGCAGCGCAATGCCGCCAATCAACAGCGCAATCCCGAACCAAGACTGTCCGCTTAACGCTTCACCGACTACGGCAACCCCCAATACAGAAGCTGTCAGCGGCTCTGCTAGCGATAAGGTGACCGCCGATGAGGAAGGAATGGTTTTCAATCCGCTCGAAAATAATAAATAAGCAAGGCTTGTCGCGGCAAGGCCCAAATAAGCAACGATCATCAAGTTTTTCGGTTCCGCTAAATAGCCGGTATCCAGGAAAAACAGGAACGGCAATAAGCCAAGACCACTGAGCGAAAAGATCACAGCCACTGCGGGCACTACTTCCATCAGGCCTAAGACATTTTTGCTGAACATGGCATATCCTGCAAACGCCAATCCCGCTAACAGCCCGAGCATCACGCCGAGCGGGTCGACGATATAACTATCCCGGTTCGCAAAAAGCAAAATGCAGCCGGCTACAGACAAGACGCTTGAAAATACCCACACTCGCTCTGGTTTGCGCTTCAATACGAGCGCTTCCAATATTCCCGAAAAAGCTGGCGCGCTGCCGATTGCCACGACCGTCCCGATCGCGACGCCCGTCAATTGCACGGCTGAAAAAAAGAAAGGCTGAAACAAGGCCATGCACAATGCGGAAAGCCCGACCCAAAGCCACGGAATCCTTACGCCACTCAGCTTTCCTGAAATCCACACAAATGCCAGAAGGCCAAAACCGCCGATTGCGAGGCGAACTGCACCAATCGTCAACGGATGGGCTTCCCCCACCAGGAAAGTTTGGGCTGTCCCTGTCGTGCCCCAAAGCATCGCTGCGAATAATACCCATATGTATGCCTTAATTTGCATCAGCTTCCCACCGCTTTCTCTCTCTATAATTTAAAATGTTTTTTAAAAGCATCGCTGTAAAAATGGCCATGCTTGTACTAGATTATGGAAAATTCATTCACACTCCATAAACATACCACGGCACGGATGGTTTGAGATAGGGTTCAAATAGCATTATAATAGAAGAAAAGAGGAGGCGATCGCATGTATATGACAGTCCCGGAAACTGCCGTTTTTTTGTCGATGCCGGAAGAGCAAGTCAACCGTTACGTACTTGAAGGCCGGATCCGCGCAGTCCATGACGGAGAACAATACTTGATCAACACCTCCCAATTCGAGAGCCATTTCAAACAGCTGGAAATCGCAAAACTTGAGCTGGAAGAGTGGCGCGCTACGCCAATCCCCGATGATATCGATATTAAAGACGAGGATTGACGAAACGCAAAAAAAGATCGGAGCCGTTTAGGCTTCGATCTTTTTTTGATGGACAGGTTTATGCTAATACATGGCTTTTGGCATTCACCGTTTTCTGCAATTGAGCCTGTACGTGATGTGCCCATTTTTCGAATTCCACCAAGAAGCCGTCATGGCCAAAATCTGTTTCAATTTTCTCCCATTTCGCATTGGGCTGATTTTCGACCCAAGGAATCATCAATTCTCCTGGATACAATAAATCGTGGCTATAGGAGATCGATAACAGCTCGGCGGCTAATTCCACTTCTTCCACATCGTGTGTATTCATGGCTTTCAGCAAAACGAGATAGCTATTCGGGTCAAAACGCCCTGCCAATTTACGCCCCTGGTAATCCAAATAGGATTGAACTTCAAATTCTTCTCCGCAGCGTGCACGGCCGAAGCGACCATTGAATAACTGGCTGCTCCGATACGTCACCATGCCGGCCATGCGGGCGATTTCAAATCCTTTCAGCCTGGTTTCCGGGTGATAATTACCTGACTGGAACTCGGGATCGTTTTCGATCGCCTGGATGCCGATATGATTGAACGCCACACCATAATCTCCGTAATATGGCGTTACGGCGAGCGTAATTGCCGTATCCAGAAACTCAGGGTACAGGCTCGCCCATTCCAAGGCTTTCATGCCGCCGAGAGAACCGCCGATCACCGCTGCCAAATGGTTGATGCCTAGCAGCTCCAAGGCTTTCCGCTCCGCTCTCACCATATCCCGGATGGTCAGTTCAGGAAATGACGCTCGGTAAGGTTCACCGGTTTCCGGGTTGATCGAAAGCGGGCCGGTCGAACCGCTGCAGCCGCCGAGTACATTGAAAGTGATGACTTGGAACTGCCCGGTATCCACCGCTTTTCCTGGGCCGATCAGCCCTGCCCACCAGCCGGGTTGATCTGCAGTTCCCACTGCATATTGATCGCCCGTCAGCGCGTGGCAAACCAGAATCGCCGGTGCAGAACTTTCTCCGACGCGTTCATACGCCAATTCCACTTCGGGCAATAGTTGATCCGATTCAAGTTTCAGCTGGCCGATGGATACTGTCGTCATCCGAATCCCTCCTTACGCGTTCTCGAGTACTGCTACTTGGATCGCTTGCTCCAAATCAGCGATTAAATCTTCGTGGTTTTCCAATCCTACAGACAAACGGATCAACTCTTCCGTTACACCGCTGTTTTTCAACTCTTCTGCTGTCAATTGCTGGTGTGTCGTGGACGCCGGATGGATGATCAATGATTTGGCATCGCCGACATTCGCCACGTGCGACCATAAATTAACGCCATCAATCACTTTGCGGCCGGCTTCCCGTCCGCCTTTGATGCCGAAGTTGACGATCGAACCATAGCTGTCTTTCAAATATTTATCAGCAAGTGTTTTGGATGGATGTCCTTCAAGGCCAAGGTAATTGACCCACTCGACTTGCGGATGGTCTTTCAAATATTCCGCGACTTTTTGTGCATTCGTCGCGTGGCGTGGAATCCGTAGATGCAAAGTTTCAAGTCCCTGAAGCAGTGCATGGGCGCTGTCCGCACTGAGCGATGGACCGAAATCGCGCAACAGCTGGACGCGTAATTTCGTCGCGAATGCCGCTTCCGGTACATCGATTCCGAAACGGATGCCGTGGTAGGATTCATCCGGCTCCGTGTAATTCGGAAAGCGCGGGTTGTCCCAGTTAAAGCGTCCGGCGTCGACCGCTACCCCGCCGATTGTCGTCCCGTGGCCGCCGATCCATTTCGTGGCGGAATGGATGACCACGTCTGCACCGAATTCGATCGGGTTGCTGACGAAAGGCGACGCGAATGTATTATCGATCAAAAGCGGTACGCCATTTTCATGTGCGATATTGGCTACTTTCTCGACGTCGAACACGTTCAAACTTGGATTTCCGATAATTTCACCGAACAAGGCTTTCGTTTTGTCCGTGATCGCTGCACGGAAATTTTCAGGGTCGGTGGCATCGACGAATTTTACGTTAATGCCATAGCGCGGTAATGTGTTGGCAAATAGATTATAAGTTCCTCCATATAAATTGCTGTCGGCAACAATTTCATCTCCCGCTTCAGCAATATTCAACACTGAGAATGCAATGGCTGCCATTCCTGAAGACAAAGCTACTGCAGCAGTGCCGCCTTCAAGAAGTGCGACGCGCTGTTCAAACACATCGACTGTCGGATTCATGATGCGTGAGTAGATATTGCCCGCTTCTTTCAAGCCGAATAGGTTTTGTGCGTGTTCGGTATCTTTGAATACATAAGAAGTCGTTTTATGGACCGGTACGCCGCGAGCGCCTGTTACTGGATCCGGTTCTTGGCCGCCGTGTAATAGAAGAGTTTCTGGTTTAAAGTTTGTCATTGTCAATTCCTCCTGTTTTCTGATAGTTTTTTCGGTTTGAGGAGGACACAAAAAGACCCTCTTCAGAAAGAAGAGGGCCGTCATATGCGGATTTGCCTCCTCTTATCTTTCAGCGACGCAAATGCGCGCTGTAGGATTTAGCACCTTTCCAGACATGAGCCTGTTGGTTGCCGGGCATCGTAGGGCCTATTCCTCCGCCTCTCGTGATAAGAGTATTCAGTTATTTTTGCTTGTTGAAAAGTATAGTGGACAGCCTCGGCTAAAGTCAAGCATATTTTCTAAAAATTTTAACTACTATAAATAACTTATCTTCCAAAAATTACATGAAAGCTATTGACTTTTCGCTATTTCGAAATAGAGTAGGAATCAATGAATTGAATAGCTTACATCACTTTCTTATCCAGAGAAATCGAGGGACAGGCCCTATGACGTTTCGGCAGCAGATTCGCAAACCAGCGAAAACTGTGCTAATTCCTGCAAATGCTTCGGCATTTGGAAGATGAGAATGAGATGGTTTCATACTTTGGAGCCCTCTTTTTTCTTGCGCATAAGAAAAAAGAGGGCTTTTTGTTGTTATTTCAAGAAAGTGTTCGTTCGCACTCATTCGAATCGTTATTTGCAGCCACAGGAGGGACACCATGATTCAATTTGAAGCAGTCAAGAAAACTTACGTATCCGGCAAGCAGCAAGTCCATGCACTCAATGGCATCGATTTGACCGTCGAGACCGGCGAAATTTACGGCGTCATCGGATTTAGCGGCGCGGGGAAAAGCTCATTGATCCGCACGGTGAATTTGCTCGAGCGGCCGTCGCAAGGACGCGTGCTCATCCACGGAGAAGATATTTCCACTTTAAGCGCACGCAAAATCCGCGATACGCGAAAAGACATCGGCATGATCTTCCAGCATTTCAATTTGCTGAACTCCAAAACAGTGCACCATAATATCGCGATGCCGCTGCTCCTGGCCAAGACCCCAAAAGCGGAAGTCGACCGGAAAGTGGCGGAACTTTTGGATTTTGTCGGGCTTGCCGACCAAGCGAAAAAATACCCGGATCAATTGTCCGGCGGGCAAAAGCAGCGCATTGGCATTGCGAGAGCACTCGCAACGAACCCTTCGATATTGCTGTGCGATGAAGCAACCTCAGCACTCGACCCGCAGACGACTCAGTCCATACTGGATCTACTGCGCCGCATCAACCAGGAATACAATATCACCATCTTACTCATCACTCACGAAATGGGCGTTATCAGGGAAATTTGCGACAAAGTGGCCGTGCTTGAAGAAGGCCGCGTCATCGAGCAAGGCAGCGTGTTTGAAGTGTTCACCAATCCTCAGCACGCGACGACAAAGCGTTTCGTCCGTTCTGTCATGAACGACGAATTGCCGGATTCGCTGCTTGAGCAGATCCGTTATAACGACGGCACCCGGCCAATATACCGTGTGCAGTTTACCGGGAATTCAGTCGGCCAACCATTCATGTCAAGAGTATCGCGTGAATTCCAGCTCGATTTGAATGTGCTGTTCGGTAACATTACAGAACTCCAAGGCATTCCATACGGCAACTTGATTGTCGAGTTCGACGGCGCACCCGCAGAAATCGACCGGGCACTCGCCTCAATCCGAAACGACAATATTCAAGTAGAGGAGGTTCAGCAACATGCAGGTTGATCAATCGCAAATTTTAGAAGCTTTATGGGAGACGCTTTACATGACGGGTGCATCATTCGTTTTCTCACTATTCATTGGCTTGCCGCTTGGCATCTTGCTGGTCGTCACGAGAAAGGGCCACCTGCTCGAAAATGAAGCCGTATTTAACGTATTGAACATCGTCATTAATATATTCCGCTCGGTTCCGTTCATCATCTTGATGGTCGCCATCATTCCATTGACGCGCGTCATTGTCGGCACATCGATCGGCACGGCCGCCGCCATCGTTCCATTGGTATTTTACGCAGGGCCGTATATCGCCCGCCTTATCGAAAACTCATTGCTTGAAGTCGATAAAGGCGTCATCGAAGCAGCCCAGGCGATGGGCGCTTCTCCCGGCCAGATCATTTTCCGCTTCCTTATCCCAGAAGCGCTCAGCTCCCTTGTCCTGGCATTGACCATCGCCATCGTCGGCTTGATCGGCGCATCCGCCATGGCCGGTGCGATCGGTGGCGGCGGACTCGGCGACTTGGCCATTACTTACGGCTATCAGCGCTTCGACACATTGGTCATGCTCTTGACTGTCGCCATTCTGGTCGTCCTTGTCCAAGGCGTCCAATCACTCGGCAACCTCATGTCCCGCAGAGTGCGCCGGAGCTAAGTTCTTTTATGCACGTCAATCAAATTCAATAAAGCGATTTATTTATTCATCAGCACCACTACTTTAAAAACACATTGGAGGATTTCATCATGAAAAAAATTACAGCTCTTTTAGCAACAGCAGGCGTAGCCGCTCTTCTCACCGCGTGCGGAGATGATAGCTCAGCTGGAGAAACGACGAAAGTGACACTAGGCATCAGCGGATCGGACACGACGATCTGGGATTATGTCGGCGACAAAGCCGCTAAAGAAGGCATCGAGCTCGATATCATCACCTTCTCGGATTATGTTGCGCCGAACTTGGCACTCGCTGAAGGCGAACTTGACTTGAATGCTTTCCAGACCATCTCTTATTTCGATGAGTTTGTCGAAGAGCATAATGTCGACATCGTGCCGATCGGCTCTACCGTCATTGCACCGATGGGCTTGTATTCCGATAAATATGAATCGATCGAAGAACTTCCCGAAGGCGCACAAATCGCAATGCCGAACGAAGCGACCAACATGGGCCGTGCATTGCTCCTGCTCGATGAATCCGGGCTCATCACGTTATCCGACGATGCCGGGTTGACCGGAACGGAAGAAGACATCATCGACAACCCGAAAAATATCGAAGTTGTCCCGATGACTTCCGCCCATACGCCTCGCGCTATGGCTGACGTCGCTGCTTCCATCGTCAATAACGGCATCGCAGTCGACGCAGGCTTGAACCCGACAGAAGATCCGATTGCCCGTGAAAGCGATACGGCAAAACCTTATATCAACCTGATCGCCGCACAAGCTGGCGAAGAAGATAACGAAGCGTATCAGCGCATCGTCGAATTGTACCAGGAAGAAGATACAGCTGAGTTTGTCATCGAGCATACAGAAGGCGCTCAAATCCCGACTTTCGTTTCAGTTGAAGAATTAGTCGACTACAAATAAATAAACGAACGAACTGCAGTTGCATGCCGTTAAAAAAAGAAATTTCATTTGAGGGGGACGATCACATGACCATCATTAGCGAAGCGCGAGACAATTACGGAATCGATCGACAAGAACCGTGCACAGTATTTACGCATCAGCCATGCCATCCATGAAAATCCGGAAATCGGCAACGAAGAAGTGTTCGCGAGCGGACTGTTGACCGGATTGCTTGAAGAAGCGGGATTCCAGGTTGAATACGGTGTCGCTGGCCACCACACCGCTTTTACGCAGTCCGCGACAGCCAAAGCCTGGACCGACCGTCGCGTTTCTTGCTGAATACGACGCCTTGCCGGGCATCGGGCATGCATGTGGGCACAATATTATCGGCACGACCAGTGTTGCAGCCGCGATTGCGCTCAGTAAAACCTTGAATTGACCGGCGGGCGCGTCGTCGTCCTCGGCACCCCGCTGAAGAAGGCGGGCCGAATGGCAGCGCGAAAGGAAGTTTCGTCAAACACGGACTTCTCGAAAAATCGATGCCGCATTGATGCTTCACCCGTCTGGAAACTCGGCGGTTACAGGCCCTTCGCTCGCCGTCGACCCGCTGAGTTTTCATTTCTACGGCAAGCCGGCCCATGCTGCCGGGTCTCCTGAAAAAGGCATCAATGCACTCGATGCCGTGCTTCAATTGTTCAACGGCATCAATGCCCTTCGCCAACAATTACCGGATGATGCACGGGTGCATGGCATCATCACGCACGGAGGCGACGCGCCGAATATCATTCCGGAATACGCCTCTGCCCGCTTCTACATCCGCGGAGATTCTTGGAAAAGACCGCCGAGACGGCGAAAAAGTGCGTGCCATCGCTGAAGGCGCTGCCCTTGCAACAGGTGCCCGTGTCGAAATCGAACGTTTCCAGAATGAAGTGAAGGATCTTGTTGTCACGCCTGAGCTCGATGAAATCCTAAAAGCCGAACTTGAAACACTAGGCGACACAGTAGCCGCTTCGCGCATTTCCGGGCTCGGTTCGACCGATGCCGGCAATATCAGCTATGAAGTGCCGACTGCCCACGGCTATATCAAAATCGGACCCGAAAGCCTCATTGCCCATACCGAAGAATTCCGGGAAGCCGCCCGTTCGAAAGCAGGCGATGAAGCCTTGATCAAAGGCGCCAAAGCATTGGCGCAAACAGGTTACCGTTTGCTGACTGAACACGCGTTATTGGCGCAAGTCAAGCAAGCCCATATCCGGTCACTTGCCACCAAACAACAAGATTAAAACCAGCGCCCCTGCGCTGGTTTTTAGAGGTGTTAAGGAAGTCATAGCTTTTCATTTACAAATTATTTAATATCCTAGTTAATTCTAATGAAAATAAAAGCGAGTTGAATAAATAATTATTCGACGCTAGTGGAGTGCAAGCCGGCGACTCCTTCGGGACCAGCGCGAGCCGAAGACCCTGCAGGAGCGTCAGCGACGAAGCGGCTGAGGCCGTGCCCGCGGAAAGCGTCCGGCTGGAACGTAACTTGAAAGGCTTTCGAGGTTTTCTATGTATTTCGAATTTCGTGTTAAAATGTAGTCATACATACATAGGAGGCTCTACCATGATCGAAAACTTGATCGAACGCCTGATTCGCTACGCCAAAATCGACACGCAATCCGATTTCGAAAATGACGCAACTCCCTCTACACCGGGGCAATGGGATTTACTCGCTGAATTGGAAAAAGAAATGAAGAACATCGGCTTGGAGGAAGTCGAAGTGGACGACCACGGCTATTTATTCGGCACTTTGCCGGCGAACCCTGCAGAACCGCGACCTGACATCTGCTTTCTGGCACATGTCGACACGGCGACCGACTTCACCGGAAAAGGCGTCAACCCGCAGCGTATCGAATAGTACGACGGGAAAGACATTTCATTAAACGACAAAGTGACGATGAAAACGGGCGATTTCCCGGCCTTGCAGAATTACGTCGGCCATACTTTGATCACGACAGACGGCACGACTTTGCTCGGTGCCGACAATAAAGCAGGAATAGCCGAAATCATGACCGCGATGGAACATTTGATCGAACACCCTGAAATTGAGCACGGCAAAATCCGTGTCGGTTTCACGCCGGATGAGGAAATCGGCCGCGGCCCGCATAAATTCGATGTCGACCGTTTCGGCGCAGACTACGCGTATACGATGGACGGTGGGCCGCTTGGCGAGCTTCAATACGAGAGCTTTAATGCCGCGAGCGCGAAATTGACAGTCCACGGAACCAGCGTCCACCCCGGTTCCGCCAAAGACAAGATGGTCAACGCCATTACGGTCGCGACGCGCTTCCAGGCTGAAATGCCATCTGATGAAGTTCCTGAGAAAACGGAAGGCTACGAAGGCTTTATCCATTTGAACAACTTCAATGGTTCCGTCGAACAAGCAGTGCTTCAGTACATTGTGCGCGATTTCGATAAAGACAAATTCGAAGCAAAAAAACGCCATATGGAGCAAGTGGCGGCCGCATTGCAAAAAGAATTCGGGGAAGAAGCGATCGAACTCGAGCTCGAAGACCAATACTATAATATGCGCGAGAAAATCGAACCGGTAATGGAAATCGTCGATCAGGCCGAACAAGCGATGAAGACATTGGGGCTTTCTCCAGACATCATCCCTGTACGCGGTGGCACGGACGGATCCCAGTTATCTTATATGGGCTTGCCGACACCGAACATCTTCACAGGTGGCGAAAACTATCACGGCAAATTCGAGTTCATCTCCGCTGAAAACATGGAAAAAGCGACTCAAGTGATTGTGGAAGTTGCAAAAATCGCCAAATAACCGGGTTCCCCTATCCATTTCCCGGGAAATTTTTTCAGTACGATTCAACACAAAAAAGCAGCGGCCTAATGCCGCTGCTCTTTTTAGGTTTCATGCAGTTTTAGGATTGTGTCAACAGCGCATCAATTTTTTGGTCTTCATCCAAATATTGTTCGAGCAGCTCTTCTAATTTCTCTTGCTCATCAATTTCGGTCAAATCCACTTCATACCAAGCTTGCAATTGCTCTCTCGTCAGTTGGTATTGTTCCACGTCTGCTCCTGTGTCGAAGTCAAATTGGACCCACTCCACATTGTCGATCAGCGTAAACAAATAAGTCGCATTATGTGCCGCTGTTTCCTTATCCGATAATGTTGCCTTTTCCCAATCGTAAGAGGCGGTGACTCCATAAGGCTGTTGTTTCGTCTCCAGTTCAAAGCCTGTAAAATGCTCTGCACCCGGCAGCCTGTTAAGGGTGTTGAGAACGGCACTGTTATTCCCGACTGCCGCCCCTTCATATTCGAAGAGGTCTGGTTCCTCTGCCGCAAGCAACGGGCTGCATGCGCTCATAACGAACAGCGCGGTGGATAACAGCATAGCCGCAGCAAGTATTTTTCTCAATTCAAGCCCTCCTCTAAGAAAGGTTTCTATAGACCCGCTCCGCTATTTCAAAATTCGATGCGGTCGATTTTCGCGCCCGTTGATTCGACGCCTTTCATGTATTTGATGCGTTTCTGGACAGCGGTTTCGTTTACTTGCTCATCCGCATGATATGAAGAACGCACCATCGGGCCGGCTTCGCAATGCTTGAAACCTTTCGCCAATGCGATTTCCTTCAACTCCTGGAACTCGTCCGGATGGTAGTAACGGACGACGTCCAAATGCTTCAATGTCGGTTGCAAATATTGGCCGATCGTCATGATGTCGACTTTGTGCGCCAACAGATCATCCATCGCTTCGATAATCTCTTCTTTCGTTTCCCCGAGCCCAACCATGATGCTTGATTTGGTCGGCACATGCGGTGCGATTTCCTTGACCCGCAATAGCAATTCCAGTGAACGATCGTAGGTCGCTCTCGCACGGACGCGCTTCGTCAGGCGGCGCACCGTTTCGATATTATGGTTGAAAATATCCGGTTCGCTGCTCATCAACATATGCAGGCTCTCGTAATCGCCTTTCATATCGGACGGCAAAATCTCGACGGTCGTTTCCGGCATTTTCCGGTGAATGGCACGGACGGTTTCCGCAAAAACTGCAGCCCCGCCGTCTTTCAAATCATCGCGGGCCACCGCTGTAACGACGACATGCTTCAAGTTCATGATTTCCGTCGATTCCGCTACGCGCTCCGGCTCGCCCCAATCCAGTTCGTTCGGCAAGCCGGTTTTGACCGCGCAGAACCGGCACGCTCTTGTGCATGTATCTCCCAGAATCATGAAGGTCGCGGTGCGGCGTTCACTCCAGCATTCATGGATATTCGGGCATTTTGCTTCCTCGCATACCGTGTTCAATTTTTTCTCGCGCATCAATTTCTTCAGATCATTATAAGTTTCGTTCGTGTTCAATTTCACTTTCAGCCATTCGGGTTTACGTTCACGCTGCTTTGTTTTTGTCATCGCATAAGTTCCCCTTTCTCTTCTCGTCGGTGGTTCCATTCTTCGCTTGCGTATTTGGCTTCGAGCACGCGCACTTCTTCTAGCAGTTCAGCTGGTGGTTCGAATTTTTCCAAAAGGATGCCAAGCCCCGTTTCAAATCCATCCTTGAATGCCTGTTGTACTTCTTCTAAGCTTGCCGGTTCTTGCAGGAGTTCGTTGATCGCGACGGCGCGTGTGCGGAAAGCTTGGCGCGCCCTTTCCTTCACCGCTTCACTCGGGTAGACAAACAATTCGAACAAACGGTTTTCATCCAGCTGCAGCGGAATAGATCCGTGCTGCAAAATGATGCCTTGTTTTCTTGTCTGCGCGCTTCCTGCCGCTTTCCTGCCCTCAACAGTCAATTCATGCCAAGACGGTTCTTCAAAGCATACCGCTGAAGATTCTTTCGAACGCTTCCTCTCCGCAGCGAGTTGTGCTTGAATCCCTAAATTGCGGTAACCTTCAAGTAAGCCTCGGGAAATGACCAAATACGCTTCTTTTACTGATTTCGGCATGGATGGATGATGTTCCGGAATCACTACGCTGTAAGTCAATTCCTGATCGTGGAGTACGGCTTTTCCGCCGGTCTGCCTCCTGACCAAGGGTATGCCCAATTGCGCAGCTTTTTCGAGATCGATGCTGCCATTCAGTTTCTGGAAAAATCCCACTGAAATCCCGGCTGGCGCCCATCCGTAAAACCTGAGCACAGGTTTCATGCCCGTCTTGCGCTGCCAGTTCATCAATGCTTCGTCCATTGCCATATTGTGGGCCGGCGTGCAAAGCCCCGACTCCATATAGCCCCATGTTTCGTCCAAAATATCTCAACTCCTCTCAGCTTATGCATGACTCCAAAGCCCATAAAAAAACACCGCTTTCCATGGGGAAGCGGTGTATGCAGGCAAAAGGAAGCATACGTACCACTTCCCTACGCTGGCATGGTCCAGATCAGGTTCAAGGGGTCCAAGCATTCGCTCGTCTCAGCCAGTCAATTCCGGCTCCCCCAGTGGTCAGCTATGTATAGTTCTTCTCGAGCTTATCATTTCTTTCAAGAAATCTCAATATACTAAATAGTATTTTCTTTATATTTTTATCCAATTTATTCAAAAATATCCAAAAAAGATTTCCCTATACGTTTTGCTGATAGGGAAATCTTTATTATTAGATAATCGTCTTGCCGTTCTGCGCCAACGCGAAGTGGATGCTGTGTTGAAGCGTACGGAAGCATTCATAGCCAGAGAGGTCTACGCCCGCTTCTGTGATGGTCATGCTGGTGTGCGGTGAAATACCGGCCAGCACCGTTTTCGTCCCGATCAAATTCGCGGCCGACCCTAATTTTTCGATCAGCATCGCCGCATGCTGGTTGAAACTTTCATTCAGCCCGGTCAAATCGAGGAGCAAGTAACGCGCTTTGTATTTCGGCAAATTCTCAAGCGTTTTGGTCAATAACTCTTCAGCACGCGCTTCATCATAGCGTCCGAGAAGCGGAACGACCACAATATCTTCGAGCACTGGAATAAGCGGTGAAGTGATTTCCCGGATCATGTCATGGAGATCCGCTGTCTTTTCATCCACCAGCTGTTCGAGTTCGCGGATTTTCTCCGATTCTTTGCGGCGTGCCAGTGTATGGATGTTCTTTTCAATCGTCTCTTCTGACGGGAAATAGCGGATCAGGCATTCATCATGCCCTTCAATCTGCGAGTGGACCACTTCATACCAAATGCTGCGGCCGAGGAGCGAGCTGAAGATTCCCGCGTAATGGGCCGGCAAGAAACTGCCGCCGGTCTTTTTTCCTTGTGCCACATTGATCTGATATTCCCAGCTGTTTTTCAGCGTCACTTCCAAAGTGGCGGCTTCTATATCCAAATTGCGGATGGATGCCAATCCCCAGCCAGCTGATGCATATGTATTGGTTATAAGTTCCGAAGCTTTAAAAACGGAAATCCCGCCCATTTTGTGGAAATAATCCCCCACTACCTGGCCTTGGCGAAATCCTGTCGACTCCAAAACGACAGTTGCTGCGTCTTCCCCAGAGATTTCCTCGATGGAATCAAAGAACATTTTCATCGCAGTGGAAGTCCAGAACAGTACGGAATTCTGCCCTTCAAAGAGGAAGCGCCCTTGTGGGAGATCCCATTCAAAATCCAGGCCGCCCACGTTTACCTTCGTTTGTTGCGTCATTGTATAGCCATCCTCCTTATTTAGCACTATTAAATAATCATACGCCAGCCGGGTATCCCCAGCAAGTTCTAATGTTTTAAAGCACTCCAATTAAGGAATAGATAGACAAGAACGCTAAAGGAGAGGTGCTAACGATGGCAGAAAAAGACCGTTTCAACGAAAAGGAACGAAAAACAAGCGACGGAGCTCCAATGGACAATCCTGAGCAAGTTAAGACAGATAAAGAAACCATGACAGAAATGCACGAAGAAGAAATGAATGTGGATTCCATCCCATTGGAAGACTTGAAGCAGGACATGAAAGACGAAAAAAATCCCCGTGATACGAAAGATGATTCAGCAAGCGAGGAAAAACATCCAGAATGATTTCTTCTGCGGGCTTATCGCCCGCAGTTTTCCTGGCAAACGATACTACTGTAAAGGAGAGATTTGAATGGCACAACAAGAATTAAAACAACAAGCATTGAAAATTTTGGAAGACAGCATGATCGGGACTTTGGCAACGATCAAAGACAACAAGCCGCATTCCCGTTATATGACATTCTTCAATGACGAATTTACATTGTACACGGCTACAAGCAAGCAGACACAGAAAGTGGACGAGCTCGAGAAGAATCCTAACGCCCATATCCTGCTTGGCTACGAAGGGGAAGGCGTCGGCGATAGCTTCCTAGAAATCGAAGGCCAGATGTCGCTGCGGGATGACCGTGAGCTGATCGACAAAGTGTGGAACGAACACTTGACCGGCTGGTTCGATGGCCCAGAAGACCCCAACTTGATCATCCTGGCAATTACGCCAACGCGTGTCCGTTTAATGAACCGCAAAGGCAAAGATCCACAAACAATCGAATTATAAAAAAAGCCTCCGCTATCGGAGGCTTTTTACGTGCGCAATAAATCACGTAATCCTTCTTTATTAAATAGAAGATCTTGCAAATTGTATTCATCCAATACTGACAGATACGCATGCAGTGCCTTGCCGAGAACACCACGTAGCCCGCAGATCGGGGAAATCGGGCACATATTGGTCTCTGGATTGAAACATTCCACCAAGTGGAAATCTTCTTCCATTTTACGGACGACCTTGCCGACATTGATGTTCTCGGGACGGTCCGCCAAACGAATGCCGCCTCCCCTGCCCCTGACCGTCTCGATAAATCCCGCTTTGCCGAGTTCGAATGTCACTTTCATCAAATGGTTTTTCGATATATGATAAGCATCGGAAATTTCCTGTATGGTTGTCAGTTTGCCATCTTCTTTTGTTCCCAAATAGATGAGTACGCGCAATGAATAATCCGTATACATCGTTAATCTCATTGGTTTCACCTTCCCTGCACGTTTATTATACGCGCCGCCATAATTTCTGGAAAGGAAACGCATCTGCAGAATCGGGGCTTTTTCAGCCCATTATTCCATGTGTGACTTTTCTGTGAAATGAAATGTGTCTAAATTTTAAAGATGTATTTTAAATATATCTTTTAAACTCCTTTCGGTTTATAGTGGGATTATAGAAAACAAAAGGAGAGATTGACTATGTTATCCGAACAAACAAGAACCATTGTCAAATCCACTGCCCCTGTATTAGCTGAACACGGAAAAACCATCACCACCGTTTTTTACAGCAATATGTTCGAAGCGCATCCGGAACTTTTAAATATTTTTAACCAAGCCAACCAAAAACAAGGCCGCCAGCAAACGGCGCTTGCCAATACTGTGTATGCAGCTGCGGTGCATATCGATAATCTCGAAGCGATCCTTCCAGCAGTTGTCCAGATCGCCAATAAACACGTCAGCCTTGGCGTTAAAGCTGAACATTACCCAATCGTCGGGGAATACTTGCTGAAAGCGATCAAAGAAGTACTTGGCGATGCGGCGACAGATGAGATCATCAATGCCTGGGCAGAAGCATACGGCGTCATTGCCGATGTCTTCATCAGCATCGAAAACGGCATGTACGAAAAATCCGAAACCCAGGAAAACGGCTGGAGCTTCTTCAAAGACTTCACCATTGCACGCAAAGTGAAAGAAAGCGAAAACATCACTTCGTTCTATCTAAAACCGGCTGATGGCAAGAATGTGCCGAGCTATGAAGCTGGCCAATACATCACGGTTCGCCTTGCGATCCCTGGAGAAGAATTCCTTTTCAACCGCCAATACAGCTTGTCACAAGCATCACGTCCGGATGAGTTCCGCATTTCCGTCAAACGCGAAGCCGATAACGACCCGAACGGAATGGTTTCCGTCTACTTGCACGAAAACATGAACGAAGGCGACACCATCGAAGTGAGTGCGCCTGCCGGCGAATTCGTGCTCGATACAAAACGCGAAACGCCAGTGGCATTCGTCAGCGGCGGCGTAGGTATCACGCCGATGATGAGCATGTTCGAAACCGTTGCAACGCAAACACCGGAACGCCCGGTTTCATTCCTTCATGCAGCACGTAATGAAACTTTGCATGCATTCGACAAAGACGTCCAAAAATACGTCGCCACAATGGACAATGCAAAATACAAAACTTTGTATTCCGATGAACCGCAAGGCTATATCACTCGTGAAATCCTGGAAGATATGGTCGATGCAAGCGGCGAAGTATACGTTTGCGGACCGGTTCCATTCATGGAGAAAATGATCAGCGAATTGCGTGCACTCGGCATGTCCGATGAACAGATCCACTATGAATTCTTCGGCCCTGCTGTAGCCCTGCAATCCGTCTAAACAGCAAAAGCCGCTTCCCGATTGAGGGAAGCGGCTTTTTTGATGCTTGGCAGCCCCGCCCTATTCCGGTAGCATGGAGAAAAAGGGGGAATTGAGATGCACTTGCCTATGGCCGTTAAACAAGCACTCCAAATGCAATCGGTCATCGTCGACCGGCTTCCTGCCCATCCCTTTTCTTCTTCCAATCCGGAGATATTGATTGAAGAGTTAAAGGACTGGAGCGGAACGGAAAACAATGGAGTGGCTGTTTCTTATTTTTTTCGCCAAATCGCATTATTCGTGACGGCCCAATTCAGCTTAATCCACCAGCAGGGCGGATATTTCAAGACCCCGCCTGAAAAACTTGGCTATGGCCGGATACAGAATTACGGCTTGCCGCTCATTTCTTTTCACGTCGAGTCAGCTGATTTCATTGAAATTCCCGCTGAACAAAGAAGCGAAGCTTTCCGGTATGTATTGATCGGGCAGACAGATGCGCTGCTCCGGCAATTGCGCCGCCACGCAAAGATATCGCCGATTACGTGCTGGGAAAATGTGCTCGGCTCACTTGCTTGGTATTACGCAAACCTTCAAAGACACTATCCGCGGATGGCCGCTGAAGATCTCGAATGGCTGATGGAAGACCAGAATTGGGAACCCCTCCGCAAATCCCAGTGGCGCAATTTCATCGGCACCACGCCCCTTGAACGGGCAGTCTCCGTGCCAATGCGGAAAACTTGCTGCTTGTATAAGGAATTGGCGGCGTTCGATACATGCACGTTTTGCCCACAACCCCATTAAAAAAGCTCCGGCTGGGCCGGAGCTTTTTATTATTTCTCGAAAACTTCATGCAGAATCTTGTCTGCACTATTATTGATCAGGTTTTTATGGATGCAGCTGTTGGGCTTTTTGTGGAGCGCTTTCGAAAATGACTGGGCGTGCTCAGCTTCCCCGATGACGTGGATTTCTTCCCAGCGCCGCTCTTTTTTCAACTTCTCGATTTTCGCGCCCATGTCTTTATAGAAACGGTCCAAGTTTTCTTTTAAACGGTGGTCGAGTTCATCGACAGGGCTTCCCCCGCCGCTTCCCCCGATGACCGGGCTGTTTCCGCCAGCAGCGCCGCCGCCAGTCGAACCAGCGCCGCTGCGGCCTTGGATGCGCCCCGAGCTTCTGACGCCTTTTTGCTCAGTCCATACTTCAAGGCCTGCGTCGAATTCGTAATAGACTTCTTCATTGACGATGCCGACAGATGTATCAAGCACGCGGATGCCTTTGAAGCTCGGCAGGATCACGCCTGCATATGGATATGCTTTGTAGATATAGCGCAATTGGTCGAGTGCCGGTTTGTTTTCCCATTGGAAATCGGTTTTGACGGAAATCTGCAAATGCTTCACCCAAAACAGGTCGTCTTGAGTGGATGCAAAAATAACGACACCCTTCTGGAGGTCGCCTTGATTGTCCAATATTTCCTTTTCCACTTTTTTACGTAATTCTTTGTAGGCTTTCAATTCCTTTTCATCTTTTGAGGCGGTCAAATACTCGTCGAGGCGCTTCAGGCCGTTCTTCAACTGGATCTTCCAGGCCCCGTTCTGTGCTTCACGGTCTGCCGGGTTCGTATTGAGATATACACTCAATACACAGCGGTCTTCACATTCGAATTGTTTCAGCTCTTGGATTTCGTCGTATAATGTCATTCACCCATCATCCTCCTTTAATCCTTACTTGTTATCTGAATACCCCAACCGCCTGTGCTTAAACGGCAGCCACCCTTTTCTTTTTCAATATTCCAACGTTTAAATTGTCCTGTCTGTGGTAAACAATTACTAGCAACAAAAAATGACGAGGAGTGAATTATACATGGAAAACATTGATAAAAAAGTAGAAGAGAAATTGAGCAATACGGATAATAAGAAGAAAGAACAGATTTTAGCGGAATTCTCGACTTTCATCGACTATTTGGGCGATAAAGTTCAGATGGGCGAGAAAATGGGCTTAAGCGAAGAGCGCATCGCGCAGCTGGCGTCTAAAGTAGCCGATTACCTGGCGAAAAAAGAAGACCCGAAAAATAGCGAAGAGTACCTATTGCAGCGCTTATGGCAAGTAGGCGACAAAGAAGAGCAGCATATGCTCGCCCATATGCTAGTCAAGTTGGCAAAAGAACAGAACTGATCACGCAAAAAGCCTGAGCTTAACCGCTCAGGCTTTTTCCTACGCTCAGCTATGCGCTTATGGCAGCTCTTTTTTCATATAAATGGAACATCCATAGATAAACGAATCCGCTCAACACCGCGAATGCCCCAAGGATGATAAATGTCCAGCCGAACCCGAACCAGGCAGTCATCGGGATGGAGACCGGCGCAATCATCCGGCCAATCGTATAGCGCAGGCTCGCCGCGGCGAAATACTGGCCGCGCATCGATTCGGGCGCAAGTTTGGAAATGAAGCTCTGCTGCAGCCCGACAATCATCAATTCAGCGAATGTGAAGACCGCCATCGCCACGAAGAACATCCAAAACCATGATGTCATCGGGAAAATCGCCATCGACAATCCAAACAACATGGCCGAGAAGAAGAACACCCATTTCTCGGGGAACTTGGTCATCCAACGCGTAATGACGACTGTCAGAAGTGCCACAATCAAGCCATTCTCCGCAAGCAGGATACCGAAAGACGTTTCCCCGGTCACCGACCATTCACGACCCAGGAAGTCCAGGATCGTTTGGCGGTCAATCGTTTCCTTCAAGTAGACCGGGATGACAAGGTCCAGTTGCATGAAGGTCTGCGCTCCCAATACTCCCGCTACGACAAACAATAAAAAGACACGGTCTTTCAAGATGATGCCGTAATCCTTCACTTGCGAAAGCAATGTGCGCCTCTCCATCCAGTCGCTCCCCTTCTTTCCATTTATCCATAACTTCAGCCGATAAGGTCTCTTCAGTGTACAGGCGCAATAATAGCCCGAGCAGCATCGAAATGATGGCAACTGCCAACAGCAACTCGAAACGATAAGAGAAAAACAGCACAGCACCGAATAAAGGGCCGATAACGACGGCAATATTCAAGGTCGTATAGAACACCGCAAATACATCGCTCCGGTATTTTTCAGGAATGACGTCCGCAATCATCGCCTGGCTCGCTGGCCAGTACAAGGAACCGCACATGCCGGCCAGCGTGAACGCCACGAAACTGAGTTCGGGCGAACTGAGCCACGGCGAGTTTGCCGCAGCGAACAGCAAGAACGCAAAACCCTGTGCCACAGCAGCGGACACGAGCATTCGCTTGCGCCCGAAACGGTCAGCAAAATAGCCGCCAAATAAATTGGCAGCTACGGAAAACATTTGGGAGACGATCAACAATAGCCCCGCCAGCCCTTTCCCGAACTCTTCGGCAAAATAAATCGCCAAGAACGGGAATACCATCCAAAAACTTGTATTCATGAAAAACTCGCCCACCAGCCGGACTTTCAGACTGCGGTTCCAATCCCTGATCTTCATCTATATTTCCTCACTTCTGCGTCTATCTTCATCACACCAGTTCAAGCAATTGATATTGCAGGCAAATTTCCAATAGAAATTCTTTATGCTCTTTGGCAAACTGGATGCCGACTTTCTCGTCGTCCAACTCCGTAATCCGCCCATTCCCGAAGACGCGATGGCGAATTTGCGCCCCCACCTGCAATTCCTCTGTGGAACTGACAGCGTCCGGGTTGTGCGGCACTGTAATTTTCGTTTTCGGCGCTTTCGTTGCGGAACGGTTGAACGTTTCCGCTTTCTTCATTTTCGGCAAGGCGATGCGCCGCACTTCTTCCACAAAGCGCGACTCCTTGTCGTAACTGAGCAATTCCAGATGGCGTTTCGCCCTTGTCATGCCAACATAGAACAAGCGCCTGGCTTCCTCCAGCAAAGCGGGATCATCGGCGTCTTCTTCTGTTGGCACAATCCCTTCGACTAAATCGATCAAATAGACCCGGTCAAACTCCAAGCCTTTTGAGCTGTGCAGCGTGGACAATGTCAGCATATCATCGGCCTTTTCGGTTTTCGCCTGCCTTGTCACTTCCTCGAGCTGTTTCAAGCGTTTCGCAAAAGCCATCATCGTGGGAAGCGGTTCGGCGATTTGTTCGAGCGTGCTGAGGATCTGCTGCAAATAATCGAGCTTCATACCGAATTTCTCTGCGCGGCTCTTGAGCATCTGGTCGTAGCCCATATCGCGGCGAATTGCCTGGATCACTTTCAAAGGCTTCATGTCCTTCAATGCGTCCATCGATCTGCGCTGTTCCGTAATAATCCGCAGCTGGTAATCCTTCATCGTGATGGCCAAAGTGATTTCTTCGAAAGCATGCCGCTTTGTCGGCTGCATCCTCCCCAATTGCTTAAGCTGGGACGCCGACCAATAGGCGTTCGTCTTCGAAGCGACTTTGGAGTATAAATCCACCCGCTCCGGGCGCAAACTGAAACGCATGAAGTTTAGGATGTCCTGGACGATCCAATGGCTGAAAAAGCGGTTGTCCGCATCTTTCATATAGAAAGGGATGCCGAGGCGGTCCAGCTCATCCATCAATAAAGTTGACGAAGAGTTATTGCGGTACAGAATTGCAACATTTCCGTATTCCTCGAGAGCGGAAAGTTCTTTCAACAGATACTTCAGCTGCGCTTCTTGGGAAGCAAGGCGGCGAATGACGATCGGTCCGCCTTCCGGCCTGTCGGTGAACATGTTTTTATCATGACGCAGTTTATTGGCCTTGATGAATTGATTGGCTGTACTGACGATAGTGCCGGATGAGCGGTAATTGCGTTCCATCTTCATGATGTAGGCATCCGGGTACACTTGGCGGAATTTGAGCAAATAGCTTGGCTCCGCCGCCCGCCACGTGTAAATCGACTGGTCGTCATCCGCCACGACACATAGATTGCGATGGTTTTCGACCAGCTTTTCAACGATGGCGTGCTGGACCATGGAAGTGTCCTGGCTTTCATCGGTCATGACGTAATCCCAGCGTTTCTGATACTTCGACAGCAGTTTGCGGTCTGTGTCCAATGCTTCAAAAGCGATCGTCAGCATATCATCGAAATCGACGAGCCGCGGTTCGTGGTTTTCTTTGAACTCTTCGTAGACCGTCAAAATATCGATGGCACCCGGGAATGGTTCATCAAGTGTTTTCCACTTTCTTTTCGGCACCATCTTGTTTTTCACGAAACTGATGAACGACACCAATTCCTCCAATTGGTCGTCGGTGATCGGCTCGTCATTCTCACGGGCATAAATATCCTTCAATAAGCGTTTTTGTTGAGGCGGTTCGAGTCGCCGCCCTCGATCATCAAGTAATCGCCGGCAGATAAGTATTCCTGGTGATTTGAAAAGCCAGGCTGTGTATAGTCGAAAGTCCACCGGCGCAAGGCCTGGAAAGAACCGCGCATAGCGTTCCAGCATATCGGTTGCCGATGCCCGGCTGAACGTGATGGCTTTGATGCGCTTCGGCTGGACGCCCTTTTCCTCGATCAAATAGCCGATCCGCATGATCATGGTTGTCGTTTTCCCGGAACCGGGACATGCGAGAAGCAATAGCGGCCCTTCTGTCTTGGTCACCGCTTTTTTCTGTATTTTATTCAGCTCGACTCCGAGCTCTTGTTTTTTCCGTTCAAAAAAATCGCTCATGGTAGACTCCTTTTTGCGTGGCAATCTCTTTCATGATAGCACAAAAGCAGGCCCATTTAAGCGGCCTGCTTTCCGTTCAAATAAAATTGCGTTCATGGGGTTTGGCGGGGTCGCCTGTTTGGCGCTTGTCTTTTCTAGTCGCCAGATCTTCATGGACACGCTCTTTTTCGTCCTGTGCTTTGCTCGTGCGGTTCGCCCCGATCCTTCTCGGGTCAGATGATTGCAGATCGCTGTTCTTTTGATCGCTCATGCAAATCCCTTCCTTTCACTTGCCGTCCAGAATTTCACAAACACGGCCGACTTGCCCATCCTCGAGGCGCACTTTAATGCCGTGAGGATGCGTCGCGGAGTTCGTCAATAAATCCTTGACGACGCCTTTCGTTTTCTTGCCGGTCCGCTGGTCTTTTTTCAAGATCACGTTCACTTCAAGCCCTGGCTTTACATCGCTTCTTTTTTTCCCGTCCATCTTCATCCCTCCAAGCTTGCTTCCATTATAATCGAATTACCCTGGCCATACAAAAAAGCGGAGGGAAGGCCCCTCCGCTTTTCATCCAGCTTGCTTATAATCTGTCGCGGTCTGTACGGTCTGTACGGTCTGTACGGTCTTTGCGGTCAAATTCGTCTTCTTCAACCAAGTCGCCGTCTTTATGGATGTCAGCTTGTTCTTTACGGACTGTTTCACTGACATGTTCTGTATCCTGTACTTTGTTTTTCCCGATGGAAATTTCTTCAGATACTACATCTTTCTTCGTCACGTCTACACGCTCTTCGGAAACCGGTACGTGAATATCTTCGCCTTCCGTATAGTTATGCGTGCCAGTCGTTTCTTCATTCACCGGGCGGCGCTCCACATATACTTCCTCACGCTCCACCGGCACTTCAAGTGTCTGCTCTTCCTCGACGACATGCTTGTCGACATGGACTTCGCCCGTTTGGACGCGTTCTTTATTGACTTGCAAACGCTCTTCATGCAAACGCAGGCGTTCTTCTTCAGATCCTGCACGTTCCAAGTCGCGGTCGATATCTTCGACTGTGCGGTTGCGGTTCGTTACATCATCATTGAAATCCGAAGTTGCACGGTGAGTGCCTGCCGCATGGGCGTCAGTTGTAGTGCGGTCTTCCGCTCCCAGGCCAAATCCTGTACCGCGCTCTTTGTCGACGCCGGCCGTTTCGGAGCCGAGTGCGTCGCGCTCTGTGTTGTACGCCATGTCATTGCTTTCATTTGTATCTACAGTCAAGCCATCACGTGCCACTGCCGAGTTGTCGACTTTCGTAGTACTTGTCGTGCTGTCGACATTGCCGTAGCTTGTGTTATCGTAAGGCGCTGCCCCTTCATAGTTCGCGCCGAACTCGCGGTCGACGAACAAGAGGATCTTGCCGTTTTGCACTTCGTTATAGTAGCGGTCTGCTTCCGCTTCGTCTACACCCATATTGGAGAAGGCTTCACGCGTCGGTTCATTGCCTGATAGGAAGCCCATGAATTTATCCATCCAATTGCCTTCAGATGATTTATAATCCACGTCTGTTCTTCCGCGTACCATTGAAATCTGGTCTTCGTTGCGGGCCATCACGTACATGTCTTCTTCACGTGAGCCTTGCGCTTTCATGTCTTCGATTTTTTTCAGTACTTCTGTTTCTGTGTCGAATGTTCCCATGAATTTATTGTTAGCCATTTCAAATTCCTCCATTTTTTTGAGAAGTTTTTTTGCTTTCTAGTCTTGAAAATACCCCTCAGTTATGTTATTAAACATATTCGGTTCGAAATGTGCCAAAATACTACTTTTCCACCATATTTTATCAAACTTCCCGAGTCCAGTGGCGGTGCGCTGTGATTGCCTCGATAAAGCTATCTGCGAATCCTTTCATGGAATCATCCGTGACGACTCCCGGTTCGCCGGTGTAGCCATTGGCATCCAGCCATTTCTTGCCTTCATGTGTTGCACCGATCGGCTTGAAGTGCCCGAACGCTTCCGTTACATAATAAGCGGTGTTCCGGGCGAACTTCTTGCTGACATCGGGGCCGCCTACTGCATAGATGGCGTCGAACAATACCGGGTCCGCTGTCGTGAAGGTATGGTCGATTTTCAGTTGTTTGCCGTTTCCTGCATCCAGCTTGCCTTGCTTCTCGCTGATGATTTCATATTGAAGGCCTTTGGATTCAAGCTGCTCCAATACTTCCATGACTTCCTTGCCGTTGAAGTCAGGGGCTACGATGACGCCAACCTTGCGCGTCTTGGCTGACTTAACCGTATTTTCCTGGCTTAACGCAGGTGATTTTTTGCTCGTATCGGTATTTCCTGTCTCAGGGGCTTTGACGCCGATGTTGGCAGCAATTTCCTGTGCCAGCTTGAGATTGACGTTCGCATACATGTCCACGATCTGTTGGCGGATATCGATGCTGTCGCATTTGCCGAGCTCGAAGCTGAACGCTTCGATGATATGTTGTTTTTCCGCATCGCTCATGCTGTTCCAGAACATCGTGGCTTGCGAGAAGTGGTCTTTAAAGCTTTCACTGCGCTTGCGCACTTTGCGGCCTTCCACTTTTTCCTGGTAATGGGCATACCCGCCTTCCGCTTCGCTGACAGGCGCCGGCGTGTTATTGGTGAAGGAGCTCTTCTGATAGGATACTTTCCCTTTATTGATGGTTTGGCGGCCATAGCCATCGCGCTGGTTATTGTGGAACGGGCAAACGCCTCGGTTGATCGGCAATTCATGGAAATTCGGCCCGCCCAGGCGGATCAATTGTGTATCCGTATAGGAGAACAGCCGCCCTTGAAGAAGCGGGTCGTTCGAGAAATCGATTCCTGGGACCACATGGCCTGGATGGAATGCGACTTGCTCGGTTTCCGCAAAGACGTTATCGACATTGCGGTTCAAGGTCATCTTGCCGATGATCTGGATCGGAATCTCTTCCTGCGGCCACATTTTTGTCGCATCGAGCAAATCGAAATCGAACTTATGCTCATCCTCTTCCGGAACGATCTGGACGCCCAATTCATATTCCGGATAATCGCCGCTTTCGATGGCTTCATGCAGGTCAGCCCGGTGGAAGTCGGGGTTTTTCCCGTTGATCTTCTGGGCTTCATCCCATACGAGCGAATGGACACCGAGCGTGGATTTCCACGTGAATTTCACGAAATGGGATTTTCCTTCGGCATTGATGAAACGGAATGCATGGACGCCGAATCCATCCATTGTCCGGAAGCTCCTCGGAATGGCGCGGTCAGACATCGTCCACATGACCATATGGGCTGCTTCCTGGTTGTTCGCGACAAAATCCCAGAACGTATCATGGGCTGTCGCAGCCTGCGGAATTTCATTATGCGGCTCGGGCTTGAATGCATGGACCAAGTCCGGGAACTTGATCGCATCCTGGATAAAGAAGACCGGGATGTTATTGCCGACTAAATCGTAATTGCCTTCCTCCGTGTAGAACTTCGTCGCAAAGCCGCGCGCGTCCCGCACCGTCTCTGCTGAACCGCGTGATCCCGCTACGGTTGAAAAACGGACGAAGACCGGCGTTTTCTTGCCTTTTTTCGACAAAAACTTCGCTTTCGTCAAATGCTCGAGCGACTCATAAGCTTCGAATTCACCGTGTGCCGCGAATCCGCGCGCATGGACCACGCGCTCTGGAATGCGCTCATGGTCGAAATGGGTCATTTTTTCCCGGAAATGAAAGTCCTCCATCAACGTCGGCCCGCGTTCACCCGCTTTTAAGGAAAATTCATCCTCCGATAGTTTCAACCCTTGATTCGTCGTCAAATCCTTGCCGCTGTCATCTGAACGGTACTGCTCCAATTGCTCGTTCTTGCTGTTTTCATCGACTTTTTTCGGATCTTGTGCCATTTTTCCACTCCTCATCTTTTTATGTATCCCTTAGTCTTTCTGTACCCCCTATCCAAACCGGAAACAAATAAATAGAAAAATCGAAAAAAACCATGATAAAAGGCCTTGCAGTGAAATAGATTCACTGCAAGGCCCTGCACGGTTTTGGTATTTTTATCAAAAAATGCTTAAATCCCACTCTTTTGAAATTTGCCGGAGCATCATTGTGCCGGCTGCGCTGTTCCCTTGAACATCAATCGCCGGGCCATAAACGCCGATCCCCGCTCCTGCGCGGAATTCATAGGTTTGCGAATGGAGCTTGGGTGGAACGGCCGCCATGATGCCGCCTGAAACGCCGCTTTTCGCCGGAATGCCGACATGCGCAGCGAAATTCCCGGATGAATTATACATGCCGCAAGTGACCATCAATACTTTCGTCACCTGTGCGATTTCTTCGGAAAAATGCTTCACTTTCGTGATCGGGTTGTAGCCGTCATAGGCAAGGATCAAACCGAGAAGCGCCAGGTCTTTCACTGACACTTTGATGGCGCATTGACTGATGTAGATGTCGAGTGCTTCTTCCACTTCAAGTTCCAGGAAGTTCGCTTCCTTCAAATAATAAGCAAGTGCCCGGTTGCGGTGAGAAGTGCCCCATTCCGAATCATAGACTTCCTTGTCGATCTCGATCGGGTGGCCAAGCAGTTCTTCAAGAAACCCTTTTAAATAGTCGAACTTCTTCTGTGCATTCTGTCCCGGCAGCAAAGAAGAAATCGTGATGGCTCCTGCATTGATGAACGGGTTGAACGGCTTGTTCGGCCGGTGGATTTCAAATGGCACGATGGAGTTGAATGCTTCACCTGTTGGCTCCACGTCCACCCGTTCCAATACGAACTCCAAACCGTAATGGCAACTGAGCGCAACAAACGTCAGTGCTTTGGATATGCTCTGCAGGGTGAACTCGGCGTCGGTGTCCCCCGCACAATAATAATGGCCATCTTCATCGATCATGCAAATCCCTAGTTTGCCCGGGTCGACTTTTCCCAAGGCAGGTATGTACTGGGCCGTGGTGCCGAGAACGGCATGCCCTTTGTTTTCTTTCACCCAAGCTTCAAGTTGCTCGGTGATGCGCGGATTGTTTTGCACCGCCATCCCTCCTCCAGTTCGTTTTCATTAATCATGACCGAAGCATGTCGTGGTTGTCAAAGCATGCGGAACGAAATCAGGCTCAAAAAAAAACTCCCCCAGAGCCGGAGGAGTTTTATTTACCCTTTTTCGTACCAAGCTTTAGCTGCAACCAATTCGTCCATCGTCAGCTGGTGCCCGTTATTTTCCCAATGCAGGCTCACTTCTGCGCCTGCTCCACTCAGCAGCTTTTCCAGATCTTCCGATTCTTCTTTCGGGCAAATCGGGTCGTTCGTCCCCGCGGCGATAAAGACGCGGGTGCCATCCAAATTCGGCAATTCCTTATTGCGGTCCGGTACCATCGGGTGGTGCAAAATCGCTGATTTCAATGAATCTTCGTACGAGAACAACAGGTTCGCGGCAATGTTTGCGCCATTCGAATAGCCGAGCGCAATGACATTATTGCGGTCAAAGCCGTATTCATCGGCTGCCTGGCCGATAAACTGATGCAATTCTTCTGTCCGTTCGCGCAAATCTTCCATATCGAACACGCCTTCAGACAAGCGTTTGAAAAAACGTGGCATGCCGTTTTCCGACACATTCCCGCGAACGCTCAGCACGCCTGCTTCCGGATCGATATGCCCTGCTGCCGGCAATAAGTCCGTTTCTGTTCCACCTGTTCCGTGCAACAGCAGGAATGTCGGCTTGGACGCATCCGCTGGTGGGTTGTAAATATGTTTCATCATGTAAAAACCTCCCATTTATATTATCTTTAATTCGAGATAATAACATCATATCATATCCACCTTACGCTTCCAAATCAAAAAGCCTGCGGAATCTTCCACAGGCTTTACATAGAGTTAATTAAGACAACATATCCTGCAATTGATCTTTCGTAAATACATAGGTTTCGTTGCAGAAATGGCATTGTGCTTCCGCTTTGCCTTCTGTCACGATAATATCTTCGATTTCTGCAGTTCCAAGGCCTTGGATGGCATTATGAATGCGTTCGCGCGAGCATTGGCATTGGAAATTCACCGGCATCGTATCGAGCGCTTTGACATTTTCTTTGCCCAATACTTCGTCTAGGATGTCTTCAGGCGTCAAACCGGCACGCACCATATTCGAGATGGTCGGGATTTCGGTCAGGCGCTGTTCAAGCTGGCTAATCACTTTTTCATCAGTCCCCGGCATCAATTGGATCATGAAGCCGCCTGAAGCCAGGATGGTGTTGTCGGGGTTGACAATAACGCCGACACCGACAGAGGAAGGCGTCTGTTCGGAAGTCACGATATAATGGGTGAAATCGTCTCCAAGCTCACCTGAGATGATCGGCACTTGGCCGACATACGGATGCTGCAAACCGATATCTTTGGAGACAGTCAGTGTCCCTTCTGTCCCGACTGCCCGGCGGACATCGAGTTTGCCTTGCTCGTTCAAATCAAAATGGGTTTGGGGATTGGACACATAGCCACGTACTTCGCCTTTTGCGTTGGCGTCAACGAGAATCGTGCCGAGCGGGCCGCCCCCATTGATTTTAATCGTCAACTTCTCTTCGCCTTTCAGCATTGCACCGAGCATGACGCTTGCTGTCATCGAACGGCCAAGCGCAGCGGATGCAGTTGGCCATGTGTAATGGCGGCGCTGTGCCTCATTCACCGTTTCTGTCGTGCGCGTTGCGAAGGCGCGGATCTGGCCATCGTAAGCCAATGCTTTCACTAAATAATCGTTCATCTATTTTCTTCCTCTCTGAAATCGTTTGGGTTTGTTCGTTTATTTCAAGTCTTTGACTTTGTTTGGCGTGACATCTGCGCCGAGCGGGTCGATAACCGTCATATTCGTTACGGTTGTCTCGACTTGTCCACGGATTTCTTGGAGATACTCGCGGCGGAGCACTTGCTGCTCCCGGATTTCCGCATAACTCAATCCATAGCTGCGCTCTTTTTGCGCCAATTCATTAATGCGCGGCAAGATCTTAATCATCTGAATCGCACTCCTTTCTGTGCGGACAGGGACATATCCACTTCCTTCATTTTATATTATCTCGAATTAAAAATAAATAAATGTGCCTGCAGCTCCTGAAAGCACAAAAAACCGCCTGCAGCCCTCAAAAGAACTGCGGCGGCAGGCGGTCAAACAGCCAGGCGGAATTGAGTGCATGTGACGCCTGGTGCGACTTCGAAGGTTTCTTCTTCCCGGAAGCCGAATGATTCATATAGTTTTCGGGCCGGCACATTTGCGGTGCCTGTACTGACAATGAACTCCGCTGCATTCTTTTGCTGGAGGAGATGGTCCACCAGGCTGCGGGCGATCCCTTGGCGAAACTGGAGCGGATCCACAACAAGCCGATAAATATCGACGACACCGTCTTCTTCTTTATAGGAAATGAACCCTTTCAAATAGCCGTCTTGATAGCCGAGAAAGGTCTCTTCGCTTTGCTGGATTTCATCAACCGTCTCGGAAATATGAGGAATATCATGAAACCCCATCAGTTCCGCTTCGATCCGGTAAGCCGGACGCTGGATCGACTGGATGTCGCGTGCAATTTTCTCATCTGTCTGGTCTATTTCGGTAATCATCACAAGCTCCTTTCCAAACTTAATGCATTTTGTGCATGGATGAATTTTTTCGCACGGGGCACGACCAGCTCTGCATCCCGGTAGCCTTGGACATACAAAGCCGCAAGCCGCTCCTGGTCCCGCTCGATGCCGCGCAGCCTGTGCAAATTGCGGGGGCGTACGATAATGGCATCATCTTGTGCTTCAAGCGCCTCTATCTGCTCCAGCGATTCGTTGTAGATGCGCTGCCGTTCCTCGAGCGCCCGTGCAAGGCCTGGATACTGCCGGGCAAATGTGGGGGCGAGGCGCATAAGGGGCGTATGGCGCTTCCGATAGCTCTTTTCACGCGTCATCACGATGATCGGCTTGGTCACGCCGTCCGACAAGGCTTGTTTGATCGGCAGTGGATCGGCCAGGCTGCCATCCATAAGCAGCCGGCCATTATATTCCACAGGGCGCGACATGAATGGCAGCGAACTCGATGCCCGCACGACTGTGAGCAAATCTTCCGGGGGCAGCGGCTTGCGGTAGTAGATTGCTTCTCCCGTCATACAATCCGTCGTTCCGACCACGAATTCTTCCGCAGCTGCACCGAATCCGCCATAGTCAAACGGCACAAGCCGGTTCGGGATATCGTCGAAAATCAAATTCATGCCGAACAATTCCCGTTTCTTGAGGAAGTTCTTCATAGAAATATAATCGGGATGCGTGACATAATCGATCATCACTGTCCGGTTTCTGCCGCTTTGCCGGGAAAGATACGAAACGGCATTGCAAGCCCCGGCCGATACACCGATGACATAATCCGTAAATAGCCCCTCTTCCATGAACTTCTGCAGCACGCCAGCCGTATAGACGCCCCTCATGCCTCCGCCTTCCAAGATCAACCCGCTTTTCACCATGACCCTCCCCTTTGCATGAAAGTGTGATCATCCGATTTTCCGAATCAATTCCTGTCCTGTGTTTTTTGGCGAGTTGACCGCGGCGGATACTTCATATGCTTCCAACTCTGCCGCTTCGTAAGGCTTGATGAGCTTCTGCAATAGCTCGGGGTCCTGGATATTCGGATCGAGCCAGGTTTTCTCCGCTTCCTTGGATAAAATCACCGGCATGCGGTCATGAATCTCCGCCATCAATGCATTCGGCTGTGTCGTCAAAATCGTGCAGCTATGGATCAATTCCCCTTCTGGCGATTCCCACGACTCCCATAGCCCTGCAAATGCGAACAATTCATCGTCCTCCAAATGGATGAGCATCGGTGTTTTGCCATCCTGCCCTTTTTTCCATTCGTAAAATGCACTTGCCGGAATGAGGCAGCGCTTTTTCTTGAAGGCATTTCGGAAACTCGGCTTTTCTGCCGCGGTCTCCGCGCGGGCATTGATCATCTTGTAGCCGATTTTCTGGTCTTTTGCCCATGACGGGATGAGCCCCCAACGGAATGTGCCAAGCCGGTTGCGCTTGCCGTCATTGATGACCGCAGCGATCTGCTGGGAGGGCGCCACATTGTAATTCTCTTCGTAGGAAGCCCGGTCGAGCGCGGCTTCTTCTATCTCAAAACGCTCAAGCAAGGCTTCGTAATCTGCATATAACGCAAATCTTCCGCACACTGAAATCCTCTCCTTTTTCTAAGTGGATTGGCTTAACTCCAATATAACAGATTTTTCAAACTTCTCTAGCAATCTGCTGTGCATTCCTTTAGGTACGCCCTTTCTGCGTACAATCCAAAAGAATGTTATAATGGAGAGACTATAAGGAAATGAGGAGGAATTGCATGGCTACTGCGCGCGAAATGAATTTGGTCAATAAGGATCTTTTGGTTGAGGAATTGGGCCTCAAGCAATTCGGCAACTCGAATGTTTTTTACAATGAGGACTTTTTTGTCCTTTCTCCGTCTGTGCAACGTTACGAAAAAGGCTTTGATGTAAGTGAATACAATCTCTCGAAATATGACCCTGAGAAACACCAAGGGTTTGTTATTGTGCGTTATATGGATACGTTCCTGATGGCGAAACTTGAAAGTTTCACTGATAAGATGATGCCTCCTGAACTGCAATTGAAGAAAAAGAACGTGAAGCCGCATTGGAAGTTTACGGTTGTCGAAAACCCGGCCTATCATCTCGTGAATACCCAAAACAAGGAATTGCGCTATCGCCTGCAAGAACCTACCCGCAAACAAATTCTTGCGTATTTCAATAAGCTTTAACGCCCAGCCCGCATTTTTCATGCGGGCTTTTTTACACCCTTTTTGCCGCTCCCACTTATTTGTCAATGAGTGATAGAATGGATGGCAGAAGCTTTGACGAAATGGAAGTGAGTGTCTCCATGGAAAAACCCACATACACTGTACGCGACCGTGAATTCTGGAAAATCATTGCGAGCCTGCTGTTGGCATCGTTATTTATTTTCGCCAATATGTATGCCGTCCAGCCTTTGCTGCCGGTATTCGTCTCGGATTTCGGGGTATCGGTTTCAACTTCTAGCCTGTCCCTTTCCCTGACCATCATCGGATTGATTGCGGGACTGGTCATTCTCGGGTTCTTCTCTGACCGCAACGGGCGGCGCTCCTATATCATCTGGTCGCTGCTCGGCTCCGCCATCCCGTTTTTCATCCTGCCGTATGTCGAATCGTTCACCGTGTTTCTCGCGCTGCGCTTGATCCAGGGCTTTGCGCTTGCCGGGGTCCCGGCTGCAGCGCTCGCCTATATCAGCGAGGAGATCGACCGTAAAAACATCGCCTATGCCACAGCTTTATACATATCGAGCAATGCACTCGGCGGCATGCTCGGGCGCGTCCTGACCGGATTTCTCACGGATGCGTTTTCCTGGCAATTGACCTTTTTCGCATTCGGCGTGACCGGCATCGCCTTGTTTATCGCCGTCTTTTTGCTATTGCCGCCTTCGCACCATTTTGAACCGAGCGAGCTGAGCTTTTCAAAAGATATCGAAGGTTTCCTGTTCCATTTAAGAAATCCGGCACTGCTCATTGTGTTCGGCCTCGGCGCGATTCTCCAAATCGCATTCACCGGGGTTTGGACCTATTTGCCGTTTCACCTTGAAGCCCCGCCATTCTCCATGTCGCTGCAGGCGATTTCCTATCTGTTCTTCGCTTACGGCATCGGGGTCATTGGCTCGCCGCTTGCCGGGCGCGCTGCTGAAGCATTCGGCTTGAAGCGCGTGCGCATTATCGGCGTGTTCATTTTTTCTGCAGGCGTGTTGATGACGCTCGGGCCTGAACTATGGATGGTCGCAGTCGGCTTATGCGTGACTTGCCTCGGGTTTTTCACGGCCCATTCACTGACCGCCGCTTCTGTCGGCCAGCAAGCCACGCATCATAAAGGCAGCGCATCTAGCTTGTATCTCGTGTCATATTATATCGGCGTCGCCGCCGGAAGTTCATTGCTCAGCCCCATCTGGACCCGCTTCGGATGGAACGTACTAATTCTTCTTTGCGCAGTGATGCCTGCGCTTTATGTGTTGATCGTTACTTGGTACAGAAAAAGAGCCGCCTCGATTGCATGAGGCGGCTCTTTTAGTTTATTCAAGGAACTGTGCGGGGGTGCTCAATAAATCGATGCCCCAGACGAGCGGCAGGAAGTAGTAGACCGCCAGGCCGACAAAGACAATCCCGAAGACGTTCAGGATGAATCCGGCACGGGCCATATCGATGATTTTCAAATACCCTGAACCGAAGACGACGGCATTTGGTGGTGTCGCAACCGGGAGCATGAATGCACAAGACGCAGTCACAGCGGCCGTTACCATCAGCGCATACGGATGGATGCCGAGCGCGACTGCCAATGACGCCATGATTGGGAACATCATCGATGCCGTAGCCGTATTGGAGGTGATTTCTGTCAAGAACAGTACAAATGCCGCAACGACAAGAACGATAATCAAGACATTGATTCCTTGCAGGCCGATTAACTGGCCGCCTACCCATTCAGATAGGCCTGACTCGGTGAAGCCTGCAGCGATCGCCAAACCCCCACCGAAGAGCAGGAGGATGCCCCATGGCAATTTAACGGCTGTCGCCCAGTCCAGCAAATTGTCGCCTCTGCGGTTTTTCGAAGGAACAGCAAACAAGATCAATGCAGCAATCAATCCGACCATCGCATCGTTCAAGCCAGGCAAAAATTCCACCAGCAGGAATGAGCGGGTGATCCATGAAAATGCTGCCAGCAGGAAGACCGCGAAAACGATTTTTTCCTCGTAGGAAGCTTTGCCGAGCTCTGCCTTCTGTTCTTTAATGACCGCACTGCCTCCCGGCAATTCCTTCAACTTCAATGGGAAAGCGATCTTGATCAAATAGAACCAAGCCACGAAGATAAAAATCCACGCTACCGGCACGCCGAACAGCATCCACTCGGCAAAAGTGATTTCAATGCCGTAGATTTCATTGACCGCACCGGCAAGCAAAGTATTCGGCGGCGTCCCGATCAAGGTCGCGATTCCGCCAAGTGATGCGGAATAAGCGATGCCGAGCATGAGCGCTTTGCCAAACCCGAAGTTTTCCTGTGAGGTGTCGATCGAGTCATCATGTTTCAATGCTTCTGACACCTGGTAAATAATGGCCAGCCCGATCGGCACCATCATCATGGCGGTAGCGGTGTTGGAAATCCACATCGACAAGAACCCGGTCGCCACCATGAACCCAAGAATGATCCGCTCGGTGTTCGTCCCGATCAATGAAATGATCGTCAAGGCAATGCGTTTATGCAGGTTCCATTTTTCCATCGTCAAGGCGATCATGAAGCCGCCCATGAACAGGAAAATCGTGTCGTTGCCATAAGCGGAAGTGGTGACCCCAACGTCCAATCCCCCAGTTAAAGGAAACAACACAATCGGCAACAGCGAAGTGGCTGGAATCGGGATCGCTTCGGTAATCCACCAAGTCGCAATCCAAATGGTGCTGGCAAGGATCGCCTTCGCTTCTGGCGTCAACCCTTCCGGATTCACGAACAGCATCGTCAAGATGAACAGCAAAGGGCCAAGGATCAGCCCGACCAGCTGCGGCTTATTATAGCTTTTCTTCTTGAAGCGCTCATCGTATGTACCCGCATCTTCTGCACGGTCGCGGTCGTCCCCTGGTGGAGTCGAGCCGGGCTTGGCAAAAAAGCGCAGCATGTCTTTTGTTTGATCGTGCTTTTCCCACATCCAATTCCACGTTGTTGAAATCATTTTATCCCTCCATTTTTCAAATAATAAAAATTGTTTAATTATTCCACCTGTTTAAGTGTAGCCGTTTTCATTTTTTAGGACAAGAGCTGAGATGCTATCTGGCGAGAGTGCTCTCATTTTTTGAAACCGTCCTCATGCTGCCCATCTTTTTTTCGTGAACCGGTTGTGCTTCGCTTAATCAGTCCTTGGCCTAAAAAAAGAAGCTGCCGGTCGATTTCCGGCAGCTTCCCTTCATGTCATTATTCACTTTCCGATTCGCCGATCGGATTGCGTTCATCGCCGACGCCTGTATTGCTGTGGGCGCCTTCTTTTCTCATCTTCTGTCCGTCTTCTTTCGATTCACGGTCAATCCCTTCGAACTCTTCACGTTTTCTTCGGTCAGTATTCCTCGATGGGTTGGCATCTTTGGAAAATTCGTCTCTAGGCATTGTACTTCCTCCTCTTGGACTGCTTTCCCCTCCTATTCCCGAAGAATACTGCTTAAAACTTATTACGCAAAGTTGAATAGGTTATAGCCGAAATAAACCGACAGCACCGATAAGGCAGCAAACACCAGATGTTCCGTAAAGCTCCCAGTCGATGTCGTAAGTGGAAAGCGCACCGTCACGCGCAGTGGAAACAATAGTTTTACGCCCCTTTTTGTCGCCATGTCCAGTACGATGTGGCTGATCATGCCGACAAGAATGCCCGCCGCCAAAGCTTCATTCGGCAACACTGCTTGAAACAATGCCGTCATGAGCAGCAAAAACAGCAAGCTATGGGTGAAAGTCCGGTGGCCGAACAATGTGCTGATCAGCTTCGATAAAATCGGCAGGCTCCTGCCGATTTTGCTCGAACCGTGGCAAATATCCGGGATCAACGCCCCGGCAACTCCGCCGATCAATAAGATGGCGGGCTCGTAATGGGAAACTTGCGCAAATGCCAGACTGGCTGCGATGCCGCCCGTGATGTGTGTTTTTCCTGTCATAGCTGATTGCGCTCCTTTTCCGTTTGAATCACTCTATAATTTCTATTATACCGTTTTTCGGGTATGCTGAAGACATCGAAATCAGCAAAAAGGAGTCGTTTTTCATGGGAATACATCGTTTTTTCACCTCATTAAATGATTTGGAGCGGATCATCCGGGCCCCGGGCAGGTTCAAGTTTGAAGAGCATAACGTCGCCGCGCATTCCTGGAAAGTCAGCCAGTATGCGATGTTTTTCGCGACGATTGAAGAGCGCGAAGGCCGACCTGTCGACTGGAAATCCCTGTACGAGCGGACCATCAACCATGACTTTGCCGAAGTATTTATCGGGGACATCAAAACCCCCGTGAAATATGCATCTCCTGAACTCAAGGAAATCCTTGCGAGAGTCGAGGAAGGGATGATGGAGAAATTCATCCTGAAAGAAATTCCGGAAGAATTCCAGGAAGTCTTTTTTGACCGCATGAAAGAAGGCAAAGACGAATCGCTCGAAGGCCGGCTATTGGAGTTCGCCGATAAGCTCGACCAATTCTACGAAGCGTTTGCGGAACTGAAGCGCGGCAATACCGATAAGGAATTCCTGAAAATGTACCGCATTGCCCTCAGCAAGATCCTCGACCTTCCGCTTACCGCGAGTGTCACTTATTTCCGCGAAGTGATACTCGATGACATCATGACGGAAGATACAGCGATCGATATCCGCAAAATTACAAAGCGCGTTCTCGACGCACATTGATACAATTCCTCAGCACCATTATGTAAATTGTGATAAATTAAAAGAAACTATCTCGGAGGTGAATCCCTTATTTAAGGGAATTTATTGGACCCCATACTTTTACTGAATTTAGCTCTTCTCGTCTTACTCATTGCATTAACCGCATTTTTCGTCGGTACGGAATTTGCTGTCGTCAAAGTCCGCATGTCACGCATCGAGCAGCTGATCGAGGAAGGCAATAAAAAAGCCGTCACTGTCAAGAAAGTCGTCAGCGATCTGGACTATTATTTGTCCGCTTGCCAGCTCGGCATCACCGTGACCGCCCTCGGCCTCGGATGGCTCGGGGAACCGACTGTCGAACGGCTGCTTCATCCGCTATTCGACTGGCTCGGTGTCCCTTCAGCGGTTTCGACGATCGTGTCGTTCGCATTCGCTTTTGCACTGGTGACATTTTTGCACGTCGTCATCGGGGAATTGGCGCCAAAATCGCTGGCATTGCAATTTGCGGAACGAATGACTTTGTCGCTGGCCCCAGCGCTTTATATCTTTGGGAAAATCATGTATCCGTTCATTTTCGTCTTGAACGGCTCTGCCCGCCTGCTGCTTCGCATGTTTGGCGTTGAACCTGCCGGCGAACAGCAAGCCCATTCAGAGGAAGAACTGAAGATCATCATGGCACAGAGCTTCCAGAGCGGCGAAATCAACCAGACGGAGCTTTCCTATATGCAGAACATCTTTGCATTTGATGAACGCAGCGCCAAGGACGTCATGATCCCGCGCACGCAAATGGTCGCTTTTCCGGATGATTTGTCCACTGATGAATTGCTGGCAGAACTTCGGGAGCACCGCTTTACACGCTATCCGATTGCGCGCGACGGTGATAAAGACGACTTGATCGGCTTCATCAATGCCAAGGAAGTACTGACCCATTATGCGATCAATAACGATGTCCAGATGACCGAACTCGTCCATGACCTTCCGTATTTCCATGAAACGACACCGCTGCAGATGGCGCTCGTGAAAATGCAGAAAGACCGCACCCACATCGCGCTGGTCATCGACGAATACGGCGGCACGTCGGGGCTGATCACGATGGAAGACATTCTCGAGGAGATCGTCGGGGAAATCCGGGATGAGTTTGATGAAGAAGAGGAAGCTGAAATCGTGAAAGAAAGCGACACCCGGTATGTGGTGAATGGCCGCGTCCTGTTGAAAGACTTGGAAGAACGCTTCAGCCTGAAATTTGCCGACAGCGACGAAATCGATACCATCGCCGGCTGGATGCAGCATCAGCTCATCGAAGCTGAAGCTGGAGATTCATTCGAAAAAGGCGGCTATCATTGGGAAATCGTTGCTATGGAAAACCACCATATCCTCAAGATCGCTTTCGAGAAACTCGAAGAACCGGAAATCAACGCATAAACAGGGCTGCCTTTAGGCGCCTTGTTTTTTTATGGAAAAGAAGTAATTGACCATTAGCCGTTCTTTCTTTACGATAAGAACAAGTGTTCTTATATTTTAGAAAGGAGTGCTGAAGATGAAAAAGAACCGGCATTTGACGGTTAAAGGGGACGTATTGGACAGGGGGCAATTGAAATGGGGGGCGCTGATGCTGCCGGAACATGTCCGGATGCTGCGGGAGTGGGAAGCCGATGAGCCTTCCAAGCATAAACCCCGCCTCGATGAAGAAGAGCTCGGTTTATTGCAGGAGGAAATCGGCATCGCCTACCAGCGGCAATGCATGGTCGAAATGCGCTATTGGGACGATGGGCCGGGAGCCGTATCCGGAACCATCGCTTCAGTCGGCCTATCCAATCAAACCATAGAGATTTCATCGGGTGCTGATGTTGTCCGAATCGCTTTTGCCGACCTTCTTGGCGTCAGAATGATCGATTAAAACTCTTCCTGAATGAAGTAAAAAACGGACAATTTTCTTTTTTAAGGTTATTTCCTGGTTGCAGCGGGCATATACTTAATAACTTTACAAAACAAATGGAGGTATAAAGTTATGAGCAAAGTGACGTCTTTTGCCAAGGAACTTGGCAAAGAATTCAAGAAAGACCATGCGACGACACTTGCGGCAGCCCAGGCATATTACTATCTACTGGCAATTGTCCCATTATTGATTTTATTGCTGGCCATCCTGCCGTATTTACAGATCGACCCGCAGCGGGCTGTCGATTTTATCGGCACCGTCCTGC
Organism: Planococcus sp. MB-3u-03; assembly: GCF_002833405.1. Lineage (NCBI taxonomy): Bacteria > Bacillati > Bacillota > Bacilli > Caryophanales > Caryophanaceae > Planococcus > Planococcus sp. MB-3u-03. Next base: position 2,764,157 of record NZ_CP025135.1, read on the forward strand.
CAGGTGAAGTCGCTTCAACATTCGAAGATACCATCGTCAGCGTCGTGACGACACCGTCCGGCGGCCTATTGACTTTCGGTATCCTTGGTACGCTTTGGTCCGCTTCGAATGCCCTGACTGCATTCATGGATGCAACGAACCAAGCATATGACGTGGAAGAAACCCGTTCTTTCTTCGTGAAGAAAGGGCTGGCAATCGTATTGACGCTGTTCATGCTGGTTGCTGTCATCGTTGCGCTTGTACTGCCGATCTTCGGCGGCACGATCATCGATATGATCAATCAATTCCTGAATCTTCCGCAGCAGACAGAAATCATTTTCCAGGTGCTTCGCTGGGTCATTTCCATCGTGGTCATGAGCCTCGTATTGGCGCTACTTTACAAATTTGCGCCGAATAAGCACTTCCCGTTCAAGGAAGTCCTCATCGGGGCAGTCATCGCTACGATCCTGTGGCAGCTGGTCTCCCTTGGCTTCTCATTTTATGTATCGAATTTCGGAAGCTATTCAGCCACTTACGGAAGCCTCGGCGGATTGATTGTCTTGATCCTGTGGTTCTTCCTCACAGGCTTGATCCTGGTTATCGGCGCTGAAATCAATGCGATTCTGCACCGCCGGAAACACGCCAAGAGCGATTCGGAAGAAAGCAAACTGCAAGCTGCCGAATCTGGCGAAACAGAGTCTTCCATGAATAAGTATTAAGGCAAAAGCCATCCGCTGACTCATTAGCGGATGGCTTTTATATTTTGCTGCTTGCTTCCCTGATACCCGGCCGATGCGCCAAGAAATTCCGGAACGCAAACCGTTCCACTTGGGTTTCGAATAGCGTTTTTGCAAGGCTTCGATTAAATTCGGGTACGCCGAAGCGTTTTCAAGCCCCGTGACGTGATCGAAAATCCCGTCGAAATCAGATCCCAGGCCAATATGGCGTTCTCCACCGAGCGTACAAAGACGTTCGATATGGCGCAGCAAATCCTCGATCGTCGCCTGCTGGCTCCCCGGGTTGATGAATTCTGGACAGAACACCACATCGATCAAGCCGTTGCGCGAGAACATCGCCTCGATTTGCCCGTCGTCCAGATTGCGTGGATGCTCGCATAACTTCCGTGTATTGGAATGGCTCGCAATCGGATAATCGGCGAGTTCCATCACCTCCCAAAATCCCGCAAGCGACAAATGGGACACGTCCGTGAAAACACGATGGTCATTATTCAGCTGCACCACTTGCTTGCCGAGCAGCGTCAACCCGCCGCCTCTGGGCTCTCCGACACCGTCCGCGCAAAGATTGGCGAAATTCCATGTCAGCCCGAGCGACAGCACGCCGAGCCTGTAGAGATGCCGCAATTTCGCAAGGTCGTTTCCGAAAGCATCCGCCCCCTCGAGCGCGAGCACTGCCCCGATTTCTCCCGGGCCCAGCGTGTCGATGTCTTCCCAGTTGCGGATGTGTTTCATGAGCGGCTGGCCAAGCACTTCGCTGTAGAACAAATCGACCTGCTCCAATGCGTGCTGCCATTTTTCATTGTCCGGCAGTTCCGGATGCACAAATACCGCGAAAAACTGGACTTTGACGCCCCCTTGCTGCAAACGTTGGAAATTAGTGTCGAGCTCTTCCGCATCCTTAAAATGCAACGGCTTTCCCCGAAACAATTCGTTGCGCTTCGCCACCTGAAGCTTCAGTAGCGCGTCGCAATGTGTATCGATGATCTGCACTCACTCATCCCCTTCTTCTGTACATGCGCTGACAAAACCTTCGAAGATACGCAGAGACGCTGCGTCGCCTGCACGCGCCATATTTTCCGGATGCCATTGCAGCCCAAGGGCGAAACCATGCTCTTTGCTTTCAATCGCTTCTATGACTCCGTCGCTTGCGATTCCGGAAACGAGATAATGATCCGGCACTCGGCGATTCGACTGGTGGTGGCGGCTATTGACTTTGAGCTTCAGAGAATCCGTCAACCGGTGCAATAGCGAACCTTCCGCAACTTCGACAAAATGCGAGCCATGTTCTTTCGGCGCACGCTGCTGATGTTGCAGCAGGTTACCAGCCAGCTGAGACGGCGTATCCTGATACATGTCACCGCCGGCTGCGATATTCAAGATCTGGGCGCCTCGGCAAATCGCCAACACCGGTTTGTTCTTCTCCATCACTTTCTCCAGCAGCTCCAGCTCGAAGCGGTCGCGTGAGGGAATGATGACGCCAAGACCCGGATGCGGCTCTTCGCCGAATAATGTCGGATCAATATCCCAGCCGCCCGCAAGGAACAATCCGTCGATGTGCTCGGCGAGTTCTTCCAGTTCCGCCTGCCCTTCAATATGCGGAAGCATGATCGGCAAGCCGCCCGCCCGGACAATCGCTTCTGTGTCCGCAAGCTCTACATTGTATTCATCTTTCCCTAATTCCTTTGACGCGGTAATGCCGATGATCGGTCTCATTTCCATCACTCCTAAGTTGTTTGAATACTTGATATATTCACCATACAGAAGTTTTTTCAGGATGGAAAGAACAATCCAATCTTTCCCATCAAAAAGAAACAGCCCGCAAAAGACGCGAAGCCTTCCGCCGCTGTTTCTGTTAAAACTGATTTTCATCGTCCTCCGAAGCTCTTGCTCATCACTCGGCTTGATATCCAGCAATCGCTTCGGCAATCGCGTTTTCGATCGGCGTGACATTCGCCAAATCATTGTTCAGGATGATCGCAAAGACCAGCCGTTCGCCGTCTTGGGTCGTTGCATAGCCGGCCAGAGAAGAAACCGAGGATAAGCTGCCGGTTTTAGCCTGGACGTTGCCTTCTGCGGCTGTGCCTTTCATGCGGTTGCGCAAGGTTCCGCCGACAAGGCGTTCAGAAGCTCCTGCGACCGGCAAGGATTCGAGGAACGTATCGAACCATGGCTCGTCCTGTGTCCCGGCCAGTAACTGCGAAATTTCATTTGCTGGAATCAAATTGACGTGGGACATTCCGGAAGCGTCGCGCAGATGGATCGTGTCGACATTGACGCCAAGCTTATCGGCCGTTGCCTCCATCACTTCAAGCCCGGCTTCCCAGCTGCCCTCTCCATTCACCACGCGGCCCATTTGTTTCGCCAACGCTTCACCGTGTCCGTTATTGCTCAGTTTCATGAACGGGATCGACAGTTCCGCAAGCGTCATCGATTGATGCTCTACCAACATGCGACTATCAGATGGCGTTACGCCCATCTCCGTTTGTGAGTTCCCGATCAACTCGACGCCTTCCTTATCGAGTGCCTTTTCGAACAAGCTGAGCGCGTATCCTGACGGTTCATCGACTGCGATCCACTCACGCGTCCGGCTGCCCTGTTCCGGGATATTGCCTTCCACAATGATTTCATTCGTGCCATGGTCTCTCGTGATGCTCAGTGTTTTCGGTTCGCCAGCTGCCACTGTTTGGGCGTTATTGGTGATCGTCACATAATCCGTCTCGGGCGACAAACTTACCCGCACCTCATCTCCTGCCGCATCTCCGGCGTTCGCTTCCACGATAATCGACCCCGCGTCGTAATCTTTATTCGGTGAGGCGGTCAATGCGGATACTTGGGCTCCGACATAATACACTTCGTTTTTCCATGTCATGTCTTCAGACAAACGTTCATCATCGAACCAGCTATCGTCGCCGATCAAGTCGCCCTTCACTTTATGTATGCCTTGTGCTTTCAATTCTTTTGCAAAGCGCTCGAAATCCTCCTCGAGCAATGTCGGGTCGCCTTTGCCTTTCAAGTAAAGATTGCCTTGCAGCACTTTGCCTTTCAGATCCCCATCAGTATGCAGTTCTGTCGAGAACCGATGATCTTCCCCCAAAGTTTCAAGTGCCGCCGCCAAGGTGAACAGCTTCATATTGGATGCCGGTTTCAGTCGGATGTCCCCAAAATGATCGTATATTTTTTCCCTACTGTCCGCTTTTCGGATGCTGACCCCTGCTAGCGCGCCGTCCAAGCTTTCATCTTGCAGAATATCATTCACTTGCGCAGTTAACGCTGCATATTCACTGTCTGCTCCTGCCATTTCCCCATCACTTCCCATCTGCAGCGGGGATGCCGCCAAAGCCCCTGCCAGCACGAGCAATCCCGCTGCTCTCCATCGATTCAATTTCGCCATTTTACTTCCTCCTCCAAGTGGTTTACAAAAAATGTACCACAAATAAAGTAAGAATTTTCTGATACCTGAATAATCAGAACTAATGGCTTACTACTATTTTATATTAATAGTAAAAAAATCCAAATAAAATCTATATTTTTCTTTGTTTCTTTTTCGCTAGGTTCTTTCAGCCTAGCTGCATTAAAAAACCGCACCGGCAAATTGCCGATGCGGTTTCTTCATTATTCCTCGATCAATTCCAATTCTACTGGAATCGATGCTTCCACTTCTTCGCCGTCCAAGTGCTGGATTGCTGTTTCGACAGCCATTTCCCCGATCATTTCCGGTTTCTGGGCAATCGTTCCGGCAAGCCGGCCTTCTTCTACTGCTGCAACAGCATCATCTGTCGCGTCGAATCCAACAACTGTAACGTCTTTGCCCGAAGCTTCAATCGCTTCAAGCGCGCCAAGCGCCATTTCGTCGTTATGTGCAAACACTCCGGTTACATCAGGGTTTGCTTGCAGGATATTTTCCATGACCGACAAACCTTCTGCACGGTTGAAGTTCGCCGTTTGCTTGGCAACGACGTCCATGCTGTCCGCTGCGATATTATTGAAACCTTCTCCGCGTTCACGCGCTGCAGAAGATCCAGGGACCCCTTCAAGTTCAGCTACTTGTGCTCCGTCACCGACAAGCGACAACAAATGTTCAGCAGCCATTTCGCCACCCGCTACGTTATCCGAAGCAATGTGGGAAACGACTTCGCCACTTTCTGCGCTGCGGTCTACTGTAATGACCGGGATGTCGGCATTATTGGCCGAAGCCACGGCTGAAGCAACTGCCTCAGAATCGACAGGGTTGATCAGAATCATGTCTACGCCTTGCTGGATCAAGTCTTCTACATCACTTGCCTGTTTCGATGCATCATCTTGTGCATCGACAACCGATAGGCTTGCGCCAAGTTCAGAAGCTTTAGCTTCCGCTCCTTCGCTCAATGTCACGAAGAACGGGTTGTTCAATGTCGAGATCGAGAAGCCGACTGTGTAATCGCCGCTCGCTTCTTCGCCGCCCGTTGTTTCTTCTGAATCCGAACCTGGTGCATCCATGGTACATGCGGCCAAAACCATCATTGCCAAAAGGACGAACATCAATAGCATTTTCTTCATTTCTACCACTCCTTATGCTGTTTTTTTACGGTCTAGCAATACTGCAAGCAATATAACTGCACCCTTCACCACTTGCTGGAAGAAGGAGGAAACCCCGATTAAATTCAATCCGTTGTTCAAGACGCCGATGATCAGCGCCCCGATCAAAGTACCGACGATCCACCCGCGGCCGCCTGTCAAACTCGTTCCACCAAGTACAACAGCTGCGATGGCATCAAGCTCAAACATCTGGCCGGCTGTCGGCTGCGCTGAATTCAAACGCGAAGTCAAGATCAAAGAAGCCAAACCAGCAAGCGCACCGACTAAGGAATATACATAAATCTTGATGCGGTCGGCATTGATTCCGGAAAGCACAGAAGCTTCCTCGTTGCCGCCCACTGCGTAAACGCGGCGTCCGAATGTCGTTTTCTTCAGAATGAAGTAAAGGATCCCGAAACTGATGAGCATCGTCACGACTGGAACCGGGATGCCGAGGAAATAGCCTTTTCCAAGCATCTGGAAAGCCATGCTGTCGCCAAGCCCTGAAATCGGCCGGCCTTCTGTGTAGACGAGCGTCAAGCCCCGATAAATGGTCATCGTCGCAAGCGTCGCGATGAATGGCGCCACTTTCCCCTTCGCGATGATGACACCGTTGATGGCTCCGAGAACTGCCCCGAGGAACAGCCCCAATAGCATCGCCAAGATCGGGTCAATTCCTGAAGCCATCATGCCGGCTGTCACAGCACCCGTAAGCGCCAAAATAGAACCGATCGATAAGTCGATTCCGCCGGTCAAGATGACGAAGGTCATGCCGAATGCGATCAACGCATTGATCGACACTTGCCGGAGGACGTTCAAGATATTGCTCATGGATAGAAAACTCGGGTTAATTGCGGTAATGATGATGATGATCAAAATCAAACCGATGAACGGCGCGATTTTTTGGAACAAGCTTGTATTAGCGGACTTCAGCTTCAAGTTTCCCACCTCCTGTTGCATAATGCATAATCGTTTCCTGAGTCATTTTCTGCTTCGGCAGATCTGCCGTCAACTTGCCTTCGTGCATGACGAGCACACGGTCGGCCATGCCGATCACTTCCGGAAGTTCGGAAGAGATCATCAAGATGGCGACGCCGCGAGCGGCCAATTCGTTGATGATCGAATAAATCTCTTTCTTCGCACCGACATCGACTCCCCGTGTCGGCTCATCGAGGATGAGCACATCGGGTTCGATGCCGAGCCATTTCGCGATGACGACTTTTTGCTGGTTGCCTCCGCTGAGCGATTTGGCAGCCTGGTCAGGCCCCGATGTCCGGATTCCAAGGCGTTTCACCATCCGGTCGTACAAGCTGCGTTCTTTGTCTTTCGACAGCAAACCCTTTTTGGAAATGGATTCAAAGTTTGCCATGCTGATGTTTTCCTCTACTGTAAAATCGACGATCAAGCCTTCGGATTTACGGTCTTCGGTTACATAACCGATGCCGAGTTCTTTCGCTTTTTGCGGATTGTCGATTTTCGCTGGCTTGCCATCAAGTTCCACGGTTCCTGTATCCGCTTTCTTATAACCGAATAAAGACTGCGCCACTTCTGTGCGCCCGGCTCCCATTAGCCCTGCAATCGAAACGATTTCCCCTTTATGGATATCGAAGGAAATGTCTTCAAAGCAATCTTTCCGCGACAAGCCTTTAACTGACAGTTTCACGTCCCCGATCGTGGAGCTTCGTTCAGGGAAACGGTCGCCAAGTTCACGGCCGACCATCAACTGGACAATTTCTTCGAAGCTGGTTTCGCTGATCTTCCGTTCACCGACGAATTCACCGTCGCGCAAAATGGTGATGCGGTCGCATAGCGAAAAAATTTCTTCCATGCGGTGAGAAATATAGACGAAAGAGACGCCGCGCTTTTGCAGGTCGCGAATAGTCACGAATAAAGTTTCGATTTCCCGGTCCGTCAGCGCAGCGGTCGGTTCGTCCATAATGATCATTTCTGCATCCATCGACAAAGCTTTGCCGATTTCCACCAATTGCTGCTGTCCGACAGACAATGTGCTCGCGGAAAGCGAAGGGTCGATATCGAGCCCTAAATCCCCCAGGATCTTTTTCGTTTTGCGTTCCATGTCTTTTGTCTTCAGGATTCCTGTGCGCCCGACGGTTTCCTCGCGGCCAAGAAAGAGGTTGTCCGCAATCGACAGGTGCGGCAGGATATTCAATTCCTGGTGGATGACGGCGATGCCTTCCGCTTCCGCCTGCTTCGGCGAAGTGAATTCGACTTTTTTGCCTTTTACTTCCACCGTTCCGGAGTCACGCGTGTAGATGCCGGACATGATTTTCATCAAGGTCGATTTGCCGGCCCCGTTCTCGCCCATCAAGGCGTGGATTTCGCCTTGATGAAGAGAGAAATGGACGTTTTTCAAGACGGCGTTGCCGCTGAACGACTTGCAAATATCGGTCATGTTGATCATATTGATCATTTCGTTCACCTGCCTCATTAAAAGATGACGCCCGACTGGAGAATGACATTCGCATAAGGGCTTGCTTCCCCTGTGCGGATGATCAGTTTGGCGTTATGGCTCATCGCCTTCAATTCCTCGTGGCTCAAGTAGCGGCAATCCAATTGCTGTTGCATGCCAGCTTCCAAGCCTTTATTGTGATCGCTTATTTCCCGGGCAATATAAGCCGCTTCCGCTTCAAAATCCTCAAGCACTGTATCCAGCACCGTCTCAAAAGAAGGCTCTCCGATGCGGTATGATAAATCTACGCATGGCACATGTTCCGGCACCGGCAGCCCGCAATCGGCAATGACAAGCAGATCCGTATGCCCGAACCGTGCCAAATGACCGGCGATGTCGCGATTGATTATGCCTTGTTTTTTCATTTTGCTGCCTCCATCCGGGAAACGACTTCCGTGCGGTTCGGCATGCCGCCTTGCGCCCCGAATTTCTCCACCGATAAGGAGGCAGCGGCGTTGGCGAAGCGGACAGCTTCCTTGAACTCGCTGCCTTCGGCTAGTGCAACTGCCAAGGCGCCGTTAAAAGTATCTCCCGCCCCCGTCGTATCGACCGCTTGTGTCGGAAATCCTTCTACTGTTACATGCTTATCGCCATCGAAATAGCGGGCACCGTTTTTTCCAAGCGTCACGACCATGCGATTCGGATAACGTTCCAGTTCAAGTTCCCAATTCGTGCCGAACAGCTCTTCCGCTTCGGTTTCATTCGGCGTCAAAAAGTCCGCTTGTTTCATCGCCTCCGTGAATCCACCAGCTGGCGCTGGATTCAAAATAACGGGCACGCCGAGTTCTTTGGCAAGCTGCAGCGTATATTCCACGACCGGAATCGGCAGTTCCAACTGCAGGATGACCAGCGAACTTTTTTCGATTACCTTTTTCTGTGCATCGATGTCGGATTTCGTCAGTTCGTGGTTGGCACCTGGGACGACGATGATACGGTTGTCGCCTTCTGACAATAGGATATTGGCGATGCCGCTCGCCCCATTCGTTTTTTTGACACCTTGTGTATTGATTTGCTCTTTTTCCAGCCCATCGAGAAGCTGTGTACCGAATGCGTCGCTGCCGACTGCCCCGACGATATGGACTTGGTCGCCGAGCCTCGCTGCTGCGACTGCCTGATTGGCGCCTTTTCCGCCAGGCACGGTCGTATATAAATTCCCTAGCACCGTTTCACCTTGCTTCGGAAAGCGTTCCGTTCCGACCACAAGGTCCATATTGATGCTGCCTACTACTGTAATCATCATTCCACACTCCTTGTTGTGCCACGTAAGACAAGCTTGACCGGAATTTCATAGAAGCTTTCTTCCACGGGCTTATTCTCAATCCGCTTGATCAAAACGCGGGTGGCGATTGCGCCCATTTTGTAAACGTCTTGTGCGACGGTCGAGAGCCCCGGCGACAGCATCTCGCCCATTGCGATGCCATCGAATCCGACAATCTGCAAATCGTCCGGCACTTTTCTACCGAGCAGGACAGCCGCTTTCAAAGCCCCTGCTGCCGACACATCGCTTGAAGCGAATATGCCGTCGATTCCCGGATCGTTCTGCAATTCCCGTTCAACGATCTTTTGCGAATCGGCATAATGGAACGGGCAAGTGACAATGCGGTGATCGACATGCGCTTTTCCGATCGCTTCCATAAATCCTTCATAACGGTCGTTCGCCGGGTTCAGCGCTTCCGGCCCTCTCAGGAACAGGATGTTTTGGCATCCGCGCTCGAGCAGCGCATTCGTCCCAAGCACCGCACCTTCCTTATTATTCGATGAGACGACCGGGATTTTTTCATTGATCGCCCGGTCAAGCGCTACAATTGGCAGCTTGGTATTTACATAATGTGGAGCTTCCAGCTGGTTGGAGGTTACGATAAAGCCGGCGATGTATTTTTTCTTCAAGGTTTCGATATAATTTTTCTCTTTTTTCGGATCTTCATCGGAGTTACATAAAATCACCGTATAGCCGTAGCTCAAGGCCACATCTTCCACAGCCCGTGCGAGCTCAGGAAAAAACGGGTTCGTGATGTCCGGCAAAATGAGCCCGATCAAATTGGAGCGTTTCGTGTTCAAAGAGCGTGCAACCGGATTCAGTTCATATTCCAATTCCTCGACCGCTTCTGTCACCGCTTTGGCGGCATCTGCGCTGACATAGCCGCTGCCGTTCAAAAAACGTGAAACTGTCGCAACGGAAACGCCTGCTTTTTTCGCTACATCTCTGATCGTTGTCATCGCTCTTCTCCATTCTCGGGTTATGTGTAACCGGTTACACATACTATAAAACTTCCCTTTCTTCTTGTCAACGCGATTTTTCATTTCCCCTGTTCCGAAGTCCATAAAAAAACCCCGACAATTAATGTCGGGGTGAGAAGATCAGTGGGCCAGCATCCGCTCGCCGCAATTTTCCTCGGTTAGGCTATAGCTGATAAGGTTTTTCCCTTTTTTCCGCAGCAAGCGGACAGCCATATTCTTTTCCATTTCATCAGAAGCGATGATGTGGATCGGCCGGTCCGGTATTTCTTCGTAGCTGCGGATGAAATAAGCGACCGGCAGTTCGAATGCGCCTTCGATGGGATCTTTATAGGAAATATTATAGGCTCTCACATCCAGCAAGAGAATATCGTTATTTTCTTTCAAGTTGTCTGCACAATCGTGCTTGACCCCTTTGGCCGTGACATAGCGTTTATAAAAACCGTTGAAGCTGGCAAGAGCCAGCAGCGCAATCGGGATGCCAATACTCATTGTTTCGATCTTCCCCTTCTGGATTGTGTTTTTTCAAAGGAAAACCGCCGAAGCCGAAGCTTAAGCGGTTATGTCCCTATTATTGTTTAACAGATGCTACTTCTTGCTGCCATTTGCTGTAGCCGCCTGTCATATTGACCAGCTTATCGATGCCATTCGCTTTCAGGACACTTGCCGCGATTGCGGAACGGGCGCCGGCCTGGCATTGGACAATGATCGTTTTGTCTGTATCGACTTCATCCAAGCGATTTTTCAAGGTGCCGACCATGATGTGCTGGGCGTTGTCGATATGCCCTTCGTCAAACTCTGTCTGATTGCGGACATCAAGTACATATGCTTCGCTATTTTCGACCATTTCATTCGCTTCGGATGGCGAGACGTTTTCATAAGAAGCCAAGTTTTCGGCTTGTGCCATGAGGCTGTCCGCTTCCGCAAAGCCGTAGACTTCATCGATTCCGACTGAACGGAGGGCGACCAATGCTTCATCGAGCACTTTCGTATCGAGAAGCAAGTACAGCGGCTTGTCATAGTCGACAATCCAGCCAGCCCAGTTCGTGAAGGAATTATTGAACGGGATGTTGAGCGTCCCTTGGATATGCCCTTTACTGTAGGCATCTGCCGGGCGCATATCGAGTACTTGTTTGCCTTCAGCAAGAAGCGCTTCAATATCTGCGGCTGATGTAATTTCTTTCAGTTCCGGCAAGTCTTTGATCAGTTTTTGGCCGACTTTATTGACTGATTTCATCACTGCGAAGTAATACGGCGGTTCCGGCTGGCCTTCGAGCAAAGCTTTCTTGAAGGAAGCTTCATCATCGAATTGCATCGCCCAGTTAAAGGCTTTTTCGTAACCGACTGTCGTCGATGGTACCGCGCCGAGCGCTTTACCGCAAGCGGATCCGGCACCATGCGCTGGCCAAACTTGCAAATAATCCGGAAGCGCCTTGAAGCGTTCGATGGATTTGAACATCGACGCCGCACCGGAATCGGACGTACCTTGAATGTCTGCCGCTTTTTCGAGAAGATCCGGGCGCCCGACGTCGCCAACAAAGACGAAGTCGCCTGTGAAGATGCCCATCGGCTTATCCGCAGATCCGCCTTTATCCGTTAATAGGAAGGAAATGCTCTCCGGGGTATGGCCTGGCGTATGCATCACGTCAAAGACCAAGTTGCCGATCTTGAACTGATCGCCGTCTTTCAATAATTGATGGCTGATTCCATCCAGGTTCTGATATTTCCAATCGGCATCGCCTTCATCCGAAACATAGAGCTTCGTGCCGAAACGGTCGTTCAGTTCCCGTGACCCGGATACAAAGTCAGCATGGATATGCGTTTCAAGAGCGCCGACAATATTCAGTTTCTCTTCTTTCGCCAGTTCTTCGTATGCTGTGATATCGCGCATCGGATCAACGACGACTGCTTCGCCTGTTTTTTGGCACCCTACTACATAAGATGCGTGAGCCAATTTTTCGTCATAGAAATATCGTAATAACATGGAATCAATCTCCTTTTGTTTGTTTTCGTTTTCTTAAGCTTAATATACCCCATAGGGTATAAGATGTAAACACATATGCTTCACATTTTTATCGACTTCCTTCAACACATTAAAAAAAGCTCCAGGAGGGCAGCAACTGCGCTCTTGAAGCTTAAAGGCGTATCATTTTTTCACATTGAAGAAATCAGGAAGTTCGCTCGCTTTCATCGGAAACTCGGCTTTGCGCTTGTCGACAAAGGATTGGATGCCTTCATCCGCATCAGCATTTTGCCCCGCCCAGTGGAGGAACTTCGATTCTGCGAGATGCGACTCATGTGGATGATCTGCACCAAGCATTTTCCACAATAATTGGCGCGTAAAGCTATTGGAGGTGGCGGCAGTATTTTCTGCAATGTCCCGCGCAATTTCATATGCTTTTTCAAGCGGGTCTTCCGATTCATATTGCATGAGCCCCGCTTCCACCGCTTCTGAAGTCGGAATATAGCGGCCCGTCAAAGTCCATTCGAGTGCTTTTCCGATGCCGACGATGCGCGGCAAAAACCAGCCGGATGAAGCTTCCGGACTGATACCGCGACGCCCGAAGACGAAGCCGATTTTTGCATCCTTTTTGACGATGCGGATATCCATCGGCAAAGTCATGGTCATGCCGATGCCGACCGCAGGGCCATTGATGGCGGCGATGATCGGTTTTTTCACTTCATAAACTCGGTTGCTGACCTGCCCGCCGAGGTCCCGATATTCTTCCGCGCTTTGTTCGGAAGCGAAGGTCGAGCCGCCGTCCGATAAGTCCATCCCGGCACAAAACGCCCGACCGGCACCAGTCACGACAATGACGCGCACTTCGTCGTCGTCATCCACTTTGCGGTAGAAATCCAATAGCTCTTCGTTCATTTGTTCCGTATAGGCATTCATTTTATCGGGACGGTTCAAGGTCAATGTCAGGATCCCGTCCGATAATTCGGTTTTAATGGTTTCGTACAAGCGCCTTCACTCCTTCTTCGTATTCCCGTTCCAATTGCCCGACGGCCTCCTTGACCGTCTCGCGCTTCGTCACTGTCGTCACGCCATGTCCGGCCGACCAAATATCCCGCCACGCCTTGGCATTGACGAGATGGGATAGGTCGACTTCCTTTTTCGGCTTCAAGGTTTTCGGATCGATCCCTTGTTTTTCAAGGCTCGGGATGAGGACATTCACCGGAACGCCGCTGAATGAATCGGTATATAAAATATCTTCGATTGAGGAATCAATCACCATCTGCTTATACTCTTCGGGAGCGCTGCTTTCTTTGACCGCCAAAAAACGCGTACCCATATAGGCATAATCTGCGCCCATCAATAAAGCAGCTGCCACATCTTGCCCGGTGGACAAAGAACCCGACAGGATGATCGTGCCGTCGAAGAACTTTTTGACCGCTGCAATGAAAGCGAACGGATTAAGTGTGCCCCCGTGCCCGCCGGCTCCCGCGCACACAAGGATCAATCCATCGACGCCGCTTTGTGCCGCTTTTTTCGCATGCTTGGCGTTTGCCACATCGGAATAGACAAGGCCGCCGTATGCGTGGACGATTTCAAGCACTTCTGCGGGCGATCCGAGCGAGGTGATGACAATCGGCGGCTGATGCTCGCGGATCAATTCGACATCTTCATCGTAGCGCTTGTTCGAGCCGCGGTGGCTGATGAAATTGACCGCCCATGGAATATCGCCGAGCGCTTCTTTCACTTCAACGAGCCATCTCGCGCATTCTTCCGCGGGACGCGCATTCAATAAAGGAAAGGAACCGATGACGCCGGCACGCCCTGATTCAATGACCATTTGAGGCGTCGATACGAGAAACATCGGCGCCACGATAACAGGCAGTTTAGTCATGTTCAATCACCACCGCAATTCCCTGTCCACCGCCGATGCATAGGCTCGCGACTGCATATTTTCCGCCGCGCCGCTTCAATTCATAAGCCGCTGACAGCAAGATACGTGCGCCGCTCGCGCCAACCGGATGGCCAAGCGCAATCGCCCCACCGTTGACGTTCACTTTTGAACGATCCAGCCCGAGCTCTTTTTCCACTGCCAAATATTGCGCCGCGAACGCTTCGTTCACTTCGACCAAATCGATATCATCAATCGTCAATTCCGCTTTTTCCAGTGCACGGCGGATGGCAGGGACCGGGCCGATGCCCATGATCGTCGGATCGACGCCGGCAATATGCCAGGACACGATGCGGGCGACAGGCGATAAGCCATGCTTTTTGACTGCATCTTCCCCCGCCACAACAAGAGACGCCGCACCGTCATTGATGCCTGAAGCATTGCCCGCTGTGACAGAACCGTCTTTCTTGAACGACGGGCGCAGTTTCGATAAGCCCTCCGTATTGGCATCCGGTTTGATGTGTTCGTCTTTATCGACCACAACCGTGCCTTTTCGCGTTTTCACTTCGACGCCGACAGTTTCTTCGTCAAACTGTCCGCCAGTTGCCGCTCTAGTTGCCCGCTGGTTTGATTCGACCGCAAATTCATCTTGGGCTTCACGGGAAATACCGTATTGCTCCGCCAGTTTCTCGGCTGTCATCCCCATCCCGCTGCCCGTATATTGGTCGGTCAGCGTCGCGAGCAGCATATCCTCAAACTGCATCGGCCCCATCTTCGCCTTGCTGAAACGCTGTGTGAAGTTCGCATAAGGCGACATCGACATATTCTCCGCGCCGCCAGCCAGGACGATATCCGCTTCGCCGAGCAAAATATGCTGCGCTGCGGAAACGACCGCCTGCGCACCGGATCCGCAAAGCCGGTTCAAGGTCAGGGCCGGCACTTCCTGGGGAACGCCTGCATTCAATCCGATATGGCGCGCAAGATAAGCTGCATTGACATTCGACTGGATGACATTGCCGTAAATGACATGATCCACATCTTCCGCTTTGACATTCGCTCTTTTGAGCGCTTCCACCGCTGTTGCTGTGCCGAGCTCTGTCGCATCTGTATTCGCAAACGACCCGCCGAATGCCCCGAATGCCGTTCTTGCACCATCTACTAGATATACATGTTTCATGTCCATTTCTCCTTTTCGCACCCAATTGAAAGGGCTTACATATTTTCATTCAACTTGTCAGAAAATTTAATTTTCCATTCAATCATACCGCCCAGTATCTCCATTTGCAAAAATATTTTACCTTCCATTTAAAATTTAACGCTTTGTTTAACTCCAATTGCACAACACCAGAAAAAGAAGACCCATGACGAGTCTTCTTCTATTGTTAAGGAAGCAATACCAGTTTCCCTGTACTTTTCCGGCTTTCCATAAGCGCATGGGCTTGCGCTGCTTGTTCCAGCGGATAACGCCCAGTGATCGACACGTTCAGCTGACGCTGTTCGAGCAGTTCGCTGATTGCCGCTTCTGCATTCTTCAAAAACCCTGGACGCTGCTTGCGGTAGGTGCCAGTGCTGTACCCAAGTACCGCCCGGCAACTTGAATGAAGTGCGTCTGTTTTGACCGTTCCTGGAACAGATCCTTCATTGGCATGGCCGAATGACACAATGCGGCCGAACGGTGCCAGGATATCCAGGCTGCGCTCGAAGTTTTCACCGGCGATCGTATCTAAGATGACGTCGACACCTTTGCCGCCCGTCAGTTCAGCGACCACTTCCGCGAAGTTACTCTCACGATAATTGACCGCAATAGCGCCAAGGTCTTCCGCCACTTTCATCTTCTCTTCACTGCCGACCGTTCCGTAGATTTCCGAGATGCCAGCAAGTTTCGCCAATTGGATCGCGGTCGTGCCGATGCCGCCGGCTGCTGCGTGGATCAAGACTGATTCACCCGGCTGTATCCGGGCGACTTCGTGCAGCACATTATAGGCAGTGATGCCGACAGTCAAGGTCGCTGCCGCTTCCTCAAAGGAGACGCTGTCCGGGATCTTGTAGACAAGCTGGTCAGAAGCGACGACATATTCCGCATAGGACCCGGAAGCTGGGAAAGCGCGCACCCGGTCTCCTGCTGAAAAGCCGGTCACTGCGCTGCCTGTTTCTTCTACGATGCCTGCGCAATCCAGCCCTGGCGTGAACGGCTCGTTATTTGCCACGCCATGATATTGTCCGAGACGCGCTTTAATATCGGCAAAATTGACACTGATCGCTTCGACTTTAATGAGCACTTCATGGTCTTTCGCTATTGGTTTCGGCGCTTCCTGAAGCTTCAGCACTTCAGGAGGGCCGGTCGTTTCTGCAATGATCGCTTTCATATGAATGCCCCTTTCATTAGAAAATCAGCAAGCAGGCACCGATGACCAAGCCGCCATAAATCAAGGCGATCATCGTGTAGCCCATGATGTCGCGGATTTTCAAGCCGGCAATCGCGAGCAGCGGAATAGCCCAGAACGGCTGGATCATATTCGTCCAGCTATCTCCCCAAGCGACAGCCATGACGATTTTCGCCGGATCGACGCCCATTTCAAGCGCGGCCGGAAGCATGATCGGTGCCTGAACCGCCCATTGTCCGCCGCCTGACGGGATGAAGATGTTCAATATTCCTGCCGATAAGAAGGTAAAGAGAGGCAAGGTCGTTTCATTTGAAATATCAATGAAGAAATTCGACATCATGACAGCCAGCCCTGACGCACCGAGCATGCCCATAATCCCTGCATAGAACGGATATTGAAGCACGAACTGGCCGACGCTGCTGACGGATTTCAATAATCCTGCTGTCAGCTCCCGGACATTTCCGAACATGAGAAGCGCGGCCGTCAAGAAGATCAAGTTGACTGTATTCAAATCGAGCGAGAAGCCATTCATATAGAAATGGTTGATCAAATAACTTAAGCCGAGGAATCCGCCAATCAATGGAATGAGGCGGGACTTCTCGATTTTGTCGTTTGGATAATCCTCATGATCTTGTACGGCTTCTTCTGTGACCGGGTCTTCCAAACGCGCCGGATCTACCAAATAGCGGTCTTCCGGATTGCGCGGATGGATAAAGCGCATGACGAAAGGAAGCGTGAAGAAGAGGATTACGACAATCGCAATATTCACTGCCGATAATAGCGTCTCCGATATCGGGACAATTCCGATATCCCCTTCAAACACGTGCCCTGCGGTCGCGACAAATAGTGCTGGTGAAGAAGACAAGCCGCCTTCCCAGATCAAAAACCCTGAATATCCTGCAGCGACGAGCACACGGTAATCGACGTCGCGCACTTTCTTTGCGACCAGTTTCGCGATGATGCCCGCCACGACAAGGCCGAAAGCCCAGCTGATGAGAGACGCGCCAAGCGCCGTGAAAGTCACCATCAAAATCGCGGAATTCGGCCCTTTAGGGATGCCGGCGATTTTCTCAAGCGCCTTCGAAACGGTCGGCGTCAAAGCCAGAGCATAACTCAATACGAAGGTCGTGATGATCTGGGCCGTAAAAGTCAAAAGGCCCCACATGCCGTCTCCCCAATGGCGCATCATATCGATCGGCCCGGAATCCGTAAAGAGCACCCCTGCAATAAATGCGATCGCCGTCAGCAATACCGCGAATACGAATGCATCCGGCAGCCATTTCTCGGCGATTTTGGCGAACACATTCGCTACTTTGGCGAGCGGATTGTTCTGCTGTTTCTCTAAAACTGGATCTCTCTCCGTATTTCTTCCATTTTCCATCGTCTTTCCCCCCAGTATCTAATTGGCGGTCCATCCGCCATCTACATAAAGAATCTGTCCCGTCACATAGCTGGATGCTTCCGATGCCAGGAATAAAGCCGGCCCGATCATCTCGCCCGCTTCACCCATCCGCTTCAGCATGGTTCTGCTGACCAATTTTTCCAGCCGTTCCGGATCCTTTAGAAACGGTTCTGTCATCGGTGTTTTGATATAAGCGGGCGCCAAGGCGTTGACGCGGATATTATGTTCAGCGAGTTCCGCTGCCCACACTTTCGTCAATTGGTTGATCCCGCCTTTACTTGCCGCATAGCTCGTCTGGAGCGGATTGCCAACTTGCCCCATAATAGAAGAAATATTGATGATGCAGCCGCTTTTTTGGCCGATCATCCGCTTTGCGGCTTGCTGGCCGACCAGGAAGATGCCTTTTAAATTGGTACCGAGCACCAGGTCCCAGTCTTCTTCCTCCACTTCTACAAGTGGCTTACGTATGTTCATTCCGGCATTATTGACGAGAATGTCCACTCCCCCGAAATCAGCATCGATGAATTCGAATAATTCGGAGACGGCTTGTTTCGATGTTACGTCCGCAGACTTCCAGGAAACATCCAGTTTTAGGGCTTTCATTTCATCCGCCGCTTCCTTGAGCACTGTTTCATCGCGTCCGGTAATGAGCACTTTAGCACCGGCATGGGCGAGCCCAGCTGCAATGGCCAGGCCGATGCCTTTGCTGCCTCCGGTAACGAGTGCTTTTTGCCCGGTCAGGTCGAAGCTTGGATAGCTAAATTCCTCCACTCTTATCTCCCCTCTCTAGTTATAAAAATATTCCGTTAATTAAAAAGCTAGTCATTCCATTTCAAAGCTTCCGACGAGCTTTCCTGTTCCGGAAGCATCTTTGATCTGCAGCTCACCGGTATTATCCGTCGTCAATACCCCTTCAATAACGAACGCTTCCCCTGCATGTGCCATGCCGACAAAACGCACGGTGAATTTACTCAGCTTCCTGCCCGGAAACCACTCATCCAGTGCATCTGCAGCCCAGCCCATCAATAACATGCCGTGGACGATCGGTTCCTTGAATCCTTTGCTGCGGGCGACTTTCGGTACCGTGTGGATTTCATTAAAATCGCCTGAAGCACCTGAATAGCGCACCATATCAATCGGCGCGAGTGCTTGTTTTTGGATGTCCGGCAAATTCTGCGCCATGCTGTTCCCGCCTTTCGATTAAGGTGGCCCGCCCGATGCGGACGACTTCATGGTCTTGGTTGCGGTAAGTCGTTTCAATCAGGTAAAAGCGCTTGTCTTTTTATCGAATCGATCCGTCAGCACGGCCGTTGCTGAAATGACATCGCCGCTGATAATATTCTTTTCGTATTCGAAACTTTGCTCTCCGTGCAAAATGTCATTCGGGTCCAGTCCCCAGGCCGCGAATAATTGATAGAAATCCCGTTCATTCCAGAAATCGATGACTGTTGTGTATGTAGGCGGAGCCGGAATATCCGGATATCCCGCATCCAGTGCTGCTTGCCTGTCAAAATAAATCGGATTCCTTAAGCCGAGTGCCAGTGCGAACTCGCGAATCTTCCCGGCTTCTACGCGAAACGGCGCGTAGTGAAATTCCTGTTCCATTCCATTTCCCTCCTCATTCCGGCTCGTCCGCTTCACTTCAATCAGCGAGAAGAAGCGCTACAATTGCTTGTTATAACACTTCTCCCCTGCGCGTCCGGTTCGCCATATCGATCAAGTTCGCGACCGCTTTATTCAAATGGCGGAAACGCTCATCTTCAATTTCGCCGTTTTTCCAGCGGTAATAGATTTGCTGCAAAATTCCGGCCAGTTTGTAAAACCCGAACGCTAGATAATAGTTGATATTCGACACGTCGCGTCCGCTTTGCTTGGCATACTCTTCCACGAATTCCTTGCGGCTGTAAAAGCCTGGCTGGCTCGAGATGATATTGATGCCGATGTCTGCGTCTTCCGCCTGGCCCCAATAGGCCAAAGTCGACCCGACATCGCTAAGTGGGTCGCCGATCGTCGACAGTTCCCAGTCGAGAACGCCCGTTGCCAGCCCTGGGCTTTCTTCATCAATCACCATATTGTTCAATTTGAAGTCATTATGGACAATCGTCGTTTCTTCATTAACGGGGATATTTGCCGTGAGCCATTGCTCCAGCTCTTTAAGCCCTTCGACATCATCGGTTTTTGCATTATGATAGCGTTTGATCCAGCCCTTCACTTGGCGCTCCATGAATCCTTCCGGTTTGCCCATCTCGGCGAGCCCGGCTTCTTTGTAATCGATCGCCTGCAGCTGGACCAATGTCGAAATGACATTTTTTGAAATGACCGGCCCTGCTTGTTCCGGGCTTCCGTACACTTCCGGAAGTTCTTCATCGATGACGAGCCCCTGTTTTTTCTCCATGACATAAAAATGCTTGTCCATCACTTCCGGATCTTCACAATATACATAGGGTTCAGGGGCAAGCGGGAAAACCGGATGCACTTTTTCGAGCATCTTGAATTCGCGCTCCATATCATGCGCTTTAGGCGGAATCTCCCCAAAAGGCGGACGCCTCAATACACCTTCCCAGTCTCCAATCTGCAACAAGTACGTGAGGTTCGAATAGCCTTCAGAAAATTGGCGGACCGTCATCTCGCCTTGTGGCAAGTCCGGCATTGCATTTCGCAGGGAACGCTCGACTTTCTGCCAATCGACTTCCTGTGTTTTTTTCGTGTTCGGTGTTGCCTCGCTCATATTGACGCCCTCCATGTCATTCGTATTTGAAGAATCCTTCTCCCGACTTTCTGCCGAGCTTGCCGGCGCGCACGTATTGTTTCATCAAAGGTGCCGGCCTGTATTTCGAGTCTTTCGTTTCCTCGTAAAGTGTTTCGGCTACAAACAGCATCGTATCGAGACCGATCAAATCAGCCAAAGCGAGCGGTCCGATCGGATGGTTTGCGCCAAGCTCCATGCCCTTATCGATATCTTCAGCCGAAGCGATCCCTTCCATCAACACAAAGACCGCTTCGTTGATCATCGGCGTCAAGATCCGGTTTACTGCAAATAAAGGCGCTTCCTTCACCGAAATCGCGGTCTTGTTGAAGCGCTGTGCAATTTCGTGCGCCCGCTCGAAGGTTTCATCGCTCGTCTGTTCGGCCCGGATGATTTCGACCAGTTTCATGATCGGCACCGGGTTGAAGAAATGCATGCCGACGACTTGTGCGCTGCGGCCCGAGCTTGCAGCCATCTCCGTAATGCTCAAGCCCGACGTATTCGTTGCGAAAATCGTCTGCGCTTGGCAAATGCGATTGAGCTTTTCGAATAATTCCTTTTTCGGTTCGAGTTTTTCGATGATTGCTTCGATGACGATATCCATCTCTTTTAAGTCATTGATATCCGTGCTGGGGCGGATCCGCTCCCAGACGGTTTCACGCTGTTCTTCGGTCATGCGCCCTTTTTCGACATTGCGGCGCAGCGTTTTGTCGATACGCTGCATCCCGCGTTCCAGCCCTGCCGGATCGAGATCATATAAAATGACGTCCATGCCGCCTTCTGCACCGACTTGCGCGATCCCGTTCCCCATTGTCCCGGCGCCGATTACTGCCAATCGCTCCATTTGTTCATCCCCCTCATCATTTCCCTGTGAAATTCGGTTTGCGTTTTTCAATGAAGGCTTGAACGCCTTCATCCATGTCTTCCGTGCCGACCAGCTTCGCGAACATCCGCGTTTCCAAAAACTGCGCTTCGGATAGAGGCAAATCCAAGCCTTCATCAATCGCTTCTTTTGCGAAGGCGACTGCAAGCGGCCCTTTTCCGGCAATTTGTTCCGCCAATGCATAAGCCGTTTCAAACGCTTGCCCCTCTGGCACCAGCCGCTCAACGAGTTTCGCTTCGTAAGCTTCCTGTCCGTTGAGCCAAACTCCTGAGAGGACGAGTTCCTTCGCTTTTCCGGGTCCGACCAGACGGGAAAGCCGCTGTGTTCCGCCGTATCCTGGCAATATGCCAAGACCCGTTTCAGGCAGCCCGAATTTTGCGCTGTGGTCCGCAATGCGTATGTCGCAGGCAAGTGCCAGTTCCAGCCCTGCACCAAGCGCTAAGCCATGAACTGCGCAGATGACAGGGGCTTTCCCTTCCGTCAGCTTGTCGAAAATCCGTTTTCCCTTTTCCAGCAATTCGATGCCGCTCATTTTAGTCAGTTCCGGAAATTGGCTGATGTCCGCGCCGGCAGCAAATGCCTTGGCGCTTGCCGAGCGCAGCACGACCGCCCGCACCTGTGTTTCCTGCAAAGCATCAAAGGCTTGTTCCAACTGTTCCAAAACCGCATCGCTCAATACATTGAGCGGCTGGTGATCTAGCGTGACCACCGCGATGGAATCAGTTGTTTCCAGATGTACAGCATCCCAATGCTTCGTCATAGGGTTCCTCCTTTATTCTGCATTTCTCACTTGCTTGCGCTCTTTGACGATCATGCCATCTTCATAGACCGGCACCACATCCAGCTTTTCGTGATGGCGGATGACGAACTCTGCCGCTTCAGGAAAATTAAAGCGCTTGAGCAAATTCGCCGTTTCGCTGTCCAGTAATTCGTTGAAGCTTTCCGCATGAGAATTGCGATACGCTTTTTGGGCAAGCTTCGCAGCATCCGACAGCTCATAGCCTCCCCGATTGTGCAGATGTTCGACCAATTGGCCGGCACCGATAAAATCTTCCATCGAGAAACGGTCATCATTTCCTGAACAGACGAGCACAATCGATGAGCCGTCCTGCTCCTGGTGGATGCGTTCAGCTACACGGTGACCGTTCACCAAGGAAGAAATGTATAATCTCTTTGCGTTTTTCGCTTTTTCAATGGCGATCGTGCCGTTCGTCGAGCAAATAATCGCCGCCTGCCGCTCCGGACTGTGTTCTAACGCGCACGGATCAGGGTAATCAAAACCTTTGAGCCCTTCGCCTTTCGATTCACCGAGCAATAGATGCTCTGCCTCTTGCAACTTTGACAATTCAAGCGCCTGCTCGCTTCCGAGAACCGCATGCACCGGCTCGTAATTGCGGTCCAATAGAAAAATGATTGTCGACGTCGCCAGGAACACATCGATCACTGCGGCTGTGCATCCTGCAAGCCGCTCTTCCCTCACCGCTTCCTTCTGGGTGATGACGTGTATTTTTCTCATTCCATCAATTCCTTCAAATCAGGATGTTTTCATCAGCATTTTCAATAAATGATCAGCGTAGATTTCTTCCACATCTTCAGGCGCATACTTGCCTTCAGGCGAATACCATACTTGAATCCAGTTGGTTGCCCCCAAAATGATCATTCGTGCCATCTTCTTCTCCGGCACTTCAAATTCTCCGCGTTCGACGCCTTCGTCGATGATTTGGTCGAACAGTTTTGCATAGTCATCGCGCTTTTCGATAATTTCCGGAATATTGTCCTCGGAAAAAGTCGTTTCGGGTTTAACGATCAAATTGAAGACTTCTTTTTCGCGAATCGCTACTTCAATGTGATGGCGCAAGGCCCTGCGCATCTTCTCGACAGATGGCACGTCCGCTTGCACAATCTCTTCCATCTTTTCTTTCGCTTCCGTCAAGATCAAGTCGTGGCAGCGATACAATAATTCTTCCTTGTTTTTGAAGTAATAATAGAGAGCCCCTTTTGTCATCAATAATTCAGCGGCAATGTCTTCCATCGTTGCATTATGATAGCCCTGCCGTGAAATGACCAAACTGGCTGAACGAAGGATATCCTCCCGTTTCTTTGCTGCTTTACGTTCCCGTAGATTCATTCCACTCCCTCATTTGCTGGTTTATTAGAGATCCTCCACTGGCCCTTTCGGTTCTTCCATTAATAGGCTCGGTTTCTTCTCCAGTATGTTTCGAATCAGGATAAACAGGTTTTCGATGACAATCATTCCAAACGCAATCGGAATCAAGAAGAAAAACGGATACAGCGGATACAATGTTCCTGCCGCCGGGAACGCAATTTCCCTCTCGAGCCCGTCCATTGCATAAGCCCAGCTGAACTGGACAATCAGCACCAGGACAAAAAGCTCCAGCAAAATCATCAGCAGAATGATCGCTTTTTGCATGCCTGCCCCGAAACGGTCGAGAAGTAAATCCATCTTCGGCAAGACCCCTGAAGAATAGACATAAGCGAGACCGGGAAAAACAACCAGCGGCATCATATAGTTCTGGATGATTTCAAATCCGCCCCGGATCGAGCTCGAGAACAGCGTGCGCATCATCACGTCGTAGACGATCAATAACATCATCGCTACGACGGCGATGCCGCTGATCCAAATGCCGATAAGCTTTAAATAGTGAAAAAGCCGATACGCTTTCCATACACCTTTCATCATGCTTCCCTCCTTTTGCTACATTGAATTCGGCAGCCATGTGGCGAGGCCCGGGAATGCGATCATCAATCCTGTCACGACCACCATCGCTACCAAAGCAAAGACCGTCGTCAAGCGGAAAATCGAACCTGAACTGATGCCGCTGACACCGGCGACCGCATAGACGCTTAGCCCGACCGGCGGTGTAATCAAACCAATGGTACAAATGACTGCCACAAATACCCCAAACCATAAGATATCGACTTGCAATTCGACAATGATCGGCAGGAGCACAGGAATCGACATCAAAATGACCGCTGCCCCTTCGATGAACATGAACATGATGAACAACACGATGGAAATGGCGATCAATACGAGCGCCGGCGTATCCATGATCGGTTCAATCCATTCAATCAATCGCCTTGGCAGTAAGGACAAGGAAACAAAGCGCCCGAAGATTTGCGCGCCGATCATGATGATCATGACCATCCCTGTCAGCTTCACTGTTTCAATTAAAGAGGTTTTAAAGAACGCGAAATTGACTTTGCCCAATAAAAATGCCGCAATCAAACCGACAAACGCCCCGACAGCACCCGCTTCGGTCGGCGTAAAGACGCCTGAATAAATGCCCCCGAAAATGATGAACACGATCGCCACGGCAATAACGCTCGCGATGATCAGGCGAAGAACCGGTACTTTTTCTTCCGTCGCTGTCTCCTCGATCACTTCTTCCTGTGCTGACTGCTGTTTTTTCTTGCCCAACTGGAAATAGACGAGCATGACAGCGATAAACACCAACATCGTTAAAATCCCTGGAATGAATGCGCCGACGAATAAACTTCCGACCGGCGTTTCGGTCGCGACCCCGTAAAGGATCAAGATGATGCTCGGCGGGATGATCCCTGAAAGCGACCCGCCTGAAGCAGCGACTGCCCCAGCGAGCGGTGCGCTATAGCCGTGCTTGCGGAGTTCCGGAATGGCGACTTGGCCAAGCGATGCGGAAGTGGCTGTCCCAGATCCCGAAACCGCACCCAATAATCCACCGATAATCAAAGTCAGCACGCCGAGCAAACTATTCTTTCCTTTCGATACTTTACGAACCATATAAAAGATGTCCTGGACGAGCCCCGATTGCAGGATGAATTGTGCCATCAACACAAACAACGGAATCGTCGTCAAGGTATAACTGGCCACGCGGTTGAACGGTTCGTTGCCGAGAAGACCCGGCAGAATGCCGAACCCTTCCAAAAGAATCAGCCCGATGATGCCGCTCGCCAACAAAACGGAGTGGATATACAACCCCGCCAGCAGCAAAACGATCATCATGGCCAAAATGATTCCAATAACCAGTAAATTGTCCATTCTCTGGCCTCCTTGCCTCCATTATGGAAAAAGAGGATACGCGACACCTCAATGCGCTATCCTCTTCTTGCTTGCTTATTCCAAATTCATGACCGCTTCCGGCACTTCTCCGCCTTCTTCAATCAAGAGATCTCTCCACATTTTGACCACTTCATTACCCGGCAACCCATTATCTTCCAGGAGTTGTGCGTAATCTGTCCAGGTGTCTTCAATCCCTGTATTGAAGTGATCCTGCACTTCCTGGTCCAATTCACTGAATTCGACGAACTTGCCGCCGTTTTCTTCATTTTCCGGGATAATCGCTTCAGCGCGGTCCATCCATTCCTGGGCACCGGCTTCGAAAATATCTTCATTGGCTTGAGTCATCGCTTCCTGGACATTCTCTGGAAGTTCATCCCATTTGCTTTGGCTCATGCCGATAAATGCATTGAAATGTCCGAAGTTGATGCCTGTGACTGTATAGCGGAACAGATCCTGGAAGCCGTATCCGGTCCAGTCGGCGATGCTGTAGAATGCGCCTTCAAACGTGCCGCGGCTGAGGGCATCGTAGATTTCGACAGCTGGCATGGTCACGCTATTGATGCCGGTTTTCGCGGCATACATTTCATGGATGCGGGAAGGCGTGCGAAGGGAAGTTCCCTCGACATCGCTGACCGAATTGAATTCATGCCCTGTCGTGGAAATGGAATATTCCTGTGTCGTCGATACTGGGAATACTTTAAAATCACCGAATTGCATCTCCGTATAAGTTTGCCCATCCGCCAGTTCTTCTTCACTTTCCAGAAGCTTTTTCCAGGCGTTTGAAGCGATCATGGTATCGGAATGGTTAAGTGGCAGCATCGTCACTTCAGCCATCGGGAATTGGTCCGGCTGATAGATCGGCAACACCAAAGCGACATCAACCGTTCCACTTTGAAGGGCGTCGCCTTCATCCGGAACCGAAACCAATTCACCGCCTGTGAAGGTTTCAAATTGCACTTGGCCATCCGTCAATTCCTCGACCCGCTCCATCCAGGGAACCATCGAAGCTTCCCACCAGGCATGCTGCGCGCTTAATCCTGTGGCTGCGCGAAGTGTAATCGTTTCCCCTTCCGAACCGCCGCCCTCAGAATCTCCACCGCCGCATCCTGCAAGTAGAAGAGTCATTGCTGCACCTGCTGCTAAAAAACGAGAACCGTGTTTTTTCATAGAAAATACCTCCATCCGGTTTTTGTGCCGTGGCCGCATCTAATGGTAACGCTTACATTATTTCCCTTGAAATTCAGGTTTGCGTTTCTCAAAGAAAGCAGCGACGCCTTCTTTATGGTCTTCAGTCTGGAGAAGCAGCGTCTGGATGAGATTTTCTTGCATGAATGCCGCTTCCTGCGGCAATTCATCCAAATGGTTGACCAAGTATTTGACGTATTTATTGCTGACGGCTGGCCCTGCTGCGAGAAATTCAGCAAATTCCACAGCGGCTTGGCCGACATCCCCGCTCGATATACGATTGATCAAACCGTGATGTTGCGCTTCTTGTGCGCTGATCACTTTTGCGGAAGCGATCCATTCCTTCGCGAGCGGTGGGCTGATTCGTTTGCGGAGCGCTTTAATGAGCCCGAGGTCGGGAATGAGGCCGATATTCGAGAAGCTCAAAGCGAACTTTGCGTCTTCGTCTGCCACGATGAAATCCGCGGCGAGCGCCAAGCTGAAACCTGCTCCTGCGGCATAGCCGTGAACCGCAGCGATAATAGGTTTATCGCTGTCCATCAAAGCTTTCGATAAACTGGAGACAAAATCGATCCATTCAGCAACTTCGTGCGCGCTGCCCAATGACTTCATCGAGGCAATGTCGCCCCCTGCAGAAAATGCTTTTCCTTCCCCTGACAGGACAATGGCATTGACAGCCGGATTCCTTTCCAATTGCTTGAGCGCTGCGAGCATTTCTGCGACCATTTCCCGCGATAAGGCGTTGAGTTTATCCGGCCGGTTCATATGGAGCCTTGCGATGGATCCGTTCACTTCAGTTTGGACAAGATTTCCCATAGGCTTTCCCCCTTTATGGCGTAACCACTAATTTCCCGTATGTTTTTCGGCTGCCGAGCTGATCGAGTGCGTCGATGACTTCATCGAATGCGAATTCTTTATAGATGAGCGGCTTGATGGCTCCTTCTTTATACAACGCCATCAACTCGTGATGGGCTTTCATCACTTGGTCCGGCATCAAATTGCGGAACAAGCCGAAATGCACGCCGACAATCGAATAATTTTTGATCAAGGCATGGTTGGTCGGTGCATCGGCGATTCGCCCTCCGGCAAAACCGATGACCAGGATACGCCCTTCAAAGGCGATGCATTTTCTTGAACGATCGAAGGTATCACCGCCGACAGGATCGAAAATAACATCTGCCCCTTTGCCGCCGGTCGCTTCTTTCACTTTCGGGACGAAATCCTCTTCGCGGTAATTGATGACGATATCCGCTCCAAGTTCTTTGCATACCGCAAGCTTATCCGCACTTCCGGCAGTCGCGATGACAGTCGCGCCTGCTGCTTTGCCGAGCTGAACCGCGGCCGAGCCGACACCGCCTGATGCGGCATGGACCAGCAATACTTCGCCTTTTTTCAAATGGCCTGAGCGATGCAAGGCAAAATAGGCTGTTTGGTACGTAATGAATAGCGCTGCCGCTTCTGCATAGGAAAGTTCATCCGGAATTGGGAAGATCCCTTCTTGTTTGACGACTGCCCATTCGGCGAGGCCGCCGCTTGGCAGCATCGGCGTCGCGAGAACACGTTGGCCGATTTCGCCCTGTGTGCCTTCACCGAGCGCTTCGATCGTTCCGGCAATCTCCGCCCCCGGCGTAAAAGGAAGCTCTGGACGTTCCTGATATTTCCCTTGGCATTGCAGAATATCAAAGAAATTCAGCGCTGCCGCTTCCACTTTGATGAGCGCTTCACCCGCTCCTGGGCTTGGCTTCGGCAATTCTGCAACGGCTAAAGCCTGTTCCGGGTCGCCGAGCTCTGTCACTTGCCACGCTTTCACTGTCATCACTCCCATCCGTTTTGTTTGCAAACTGTTATTGCCGTGCTTCATTCGCTTTCAATTGCTCACGCAGTTCAAGGCGCCCAACATCGCGCAAGTGGACTTGATCCGGCCCATCGACAAGACGCAGCGTGCGTGCGTTTGCGTAAT
Organism: Planococcus sp. MB-3u-03; assembly: GCF_002833405.1. Classification (NCBI taxonomy): domain Bacteria; kingdom Bacillati; phylum Bacillota; class Bacilli; order Caryophanales; family Caryophanaceae; genus Planococcus; species Planococcus sp. MB-3u-03. Next base: position 2,792,600 of record NZ_CP025135.1, read on the forward strand.
GTTCTGCGAGCGGGAAATCTTCTGTCAGCCCGGCTCCGCCGAATACTTGCATCGCCCGGTCGATGACATTGATCGACACGCGCGGGGCGGAGATTTTAATCATGGCGATTTCTTTGCGTGCGGCTTTCGCACCGTGCTCATCGATCTTGTGCGCGGCGTTCAAGGTCAAAAGCCGTGCCTGTTCGATTTCGATGCGGCTTTCGGCGATGATTTCCTTGATGACGTCTTTTTCTGCCAATGTCGAACCGAAGGCGACGCGGCTTTCCGCCCGTCTGCACAATAATTCAAGTGCACGTTCGGCAGCGCCGATTGCACGCATGCAGTGATGGATGCGTCCTGGCCCGAGGCGGCCTTGTGCGATCTCGAATCCTCGTCCTTCGCCAAGCAGCATATTGCTCGCCGGGACGCGGACATTTTCGTAATGCACTTCTGCATGCCCTTGCGGCGCATCATCATAGCCGAACACGGTAAGCGGGCGGACAATCTTGACGCCTGGCGTATCAAATGGCACAAGGATCATCGACTGCTGCTTGTGCTTTTCAGCATCCGGGTCGGTTTTTCCCATGACGATCGCAATGCTGCAGCGCGGGTCCATGGCACCTGTCGTCCACCACTTCTTAGCGTTGATGACATATTCATCGCCGTCGCGGACGATGCTGCTTTGGATATTGGTGGCGTCGGATGAAGCGACATCCGGCTCTGTCATGGAGAAGCACGAGCGGATTTCGCCGTTCAATAAGGGTTCTAGCCATTGCTTTTTCTGCTCATCCGTTCCATATTTCACGAATACCTCCATATTGCCTGTATCCGGCGCGTTGCAGTTGAAGATTTCCGGGGCGATGAGTGAACGCCCCATAATTTCACATAAATGGGAATACTCATAATTTGATAATCCTGCCCCGTATTCCGGATGGTCGAGGAAGAGGTTCCATAAACCTTGCGCTTTCGCTTTTTGCTTCAGCTCTTCGATGATCGGCGGAATAGTCCAGCGGTCGCTTGCAGTTTCCTTGTATTCTTTTACTGTCTGTTCAGCCGGATAGACATAGTCATCCATGAATTTCAGTAGTTCCTGGCGTAATTGTTCCGCTTTTGGCGATAATTCCTTAAGCATTTGATCGGCCCCCTGTTTCTTTTAATGTGTTTTTCAATATCTTTCCTGACGCATTGCGCGGCAGGCTTTCCAAAAGAACAAACTGTTCCGGCACCTTGAATTTTGCGAGCGTCTTTCTGCAATGCGCCTGCAATTCCGTGAAATCTTCGGAATCGAGTTTCGGCCCGACGACAAACGCTTTCACTTTCTCGCCGAACACCGGGTCCGGTTCTCCGATGACAGCTGCTTCGACGACATCCGGATGGCTCTTCAGCGCATCCTCCACTTCGATGGAGAAAATCTTCTCGCCGCCGCGGTTGATCATGTCTTTTTTGCGGTCACGGATATAGACATAGCCGTCATTATCCATAATGCCAAGGTCGCCTGAATGCCAGTAGCCGTCGGTGAAGCTCGACTGGTTGGCGGCCGGGTTGTCCCAGTATTCCTTGATGATCATCGGCCCTTTGATATACAATTCGCCGGATTCCCCGTTCGCCACGGTGCGTCCTTCCGGGTCGACGATTTTGATGTCTGCGACTTCGACCGGCAAGCCGACCGACGTCACTTTCGACTCGGGATAACTCACCGGCATCAAAGTAGCGGGAGATGTTGTTTCCGTCGCCCCATATGCATTGTGAAGCTGTGCATTCGGGAACGCTTTTTTCAACATTTGGAAGGTCTGTTGGTAGATCGGGGAACCGCCGAACGCCACTTTCTTCACAAAGTTGAACGAATGCTGCTGGAATTCTTCGCTCGTCGACATCATGATGAAAATGGTCGGCACATTGAATAGGAAATTGATTTCGTGTTTCAAGATCAGCTCGATATAGCTTTCATTTTGATAGCGCCTCATGCTGTAGACCGTACCCCCGACATAAAACATATGGAGCAGCTGTCCGACCAGCCCTGTCACATGGAACATCGGGACAGCGACCAGCGTTTTCATCGAATCGTCGGTCTCAAAGCGGCGTTTGTAATTCATCACGCTGTGCACCGCATTGATATGTGCCAGCACCGCGCCTTTAGGCCGGCCGGTCGTCCCCGACGTATAGAGGATGAATGCGCCGTCCTCTTCGCCGACGTCCACCTGTTTAAATGCAGCCGACTCATCCAGCAATTGGCCGTAGGAATTCTCGCCTCCGATGATAAAGAGTTCGGGGTGTTCAGCATCCTGCAGCCCGCTGTTTACAGTGGCTTCTTTCACTTTCTCCGCATATTCCGCTTCTACAATCAAGAGCTTCGGCTTGGAATGCCCGATAATGTATTGCAGCTCTTCGACTTGCAGTTTGACATTGATCGGTACCATGATCGCCCCGGCCTTGGCACAAGCGAAGACGACGACTGGAAACTCAGCGCAGTTTCCGACCACCGCACCCACCCGGTCACCCACTTGAATGCCGCGCTGCTGAAGGTTGGCGGCAAGCGTGGTCGATTGCCCGTCAAGCTCCCTGTAGCTTAAAGTCTGTTGTTCCGTGACGACTGCTGGTTTTTCTGCGTAGCGTGCCACAGTATCTGCAAGCAACTGGCCGATTGTCGAAGGGCGCTGTGCAAACACCTTCACTTCGGCCCGCCCAAAAAGTTCCATCGTTTCAATAGCTGCCAAACGAAAGCCTCCTTTTAAAGAAAATGTAAACCCTTACATCTTGTCTGAAAAAAATAAACTTTCCGGTCATTTATTAAACGTTGATTCAAAAAAAGTATACGTTTTAATATTTTGAATTACAAGTTAATTTTTAAATTATTTTAAATATTCTTTTTATTAATTATCGCAAAAAAACTTCTGCCCATTGTTGGACAGAAGTTGACTGGTTTATGGAATTTTTTATACCAAGTCGACGTTGTGATAGACCTGCTGGACGTCTTCGAGGTCTTCGATGGCATCGACCATCTTTTCGAATTGCGCCTGGTCTTCTTCTGACAGCGGCAATTCATTCTGCGGAAGCATCGTCAATTCAGCGACCGTGAAGTCGGTGACGCCGTCCGCTTTGAACGCTTCTTGCACCAAGTGGAATTGATCCGGTTCTGCATAGACGATGACGGTGCCTTCTTCTTCGAGGATGTCGCGCACGTCAATATCTGCTTCCATCAATAGCTCCAGCGCTTCGTCGGCCGACTTGCCTTCTACGCCGATAACCGCCGTATGGTCGAACATATAGGCTACCGATCCGCTGACGCCCATATTGCCGCCGTTTTGCCGAATGCTGCGCGCACGTCGGAAGCGGTGCGGTTGACGTTGTTGGTCAAGGTATCGACAATGACCATCGAGCCGTTCGGTCCGAATCCTTCGTAACGCAGCTCGTCGTAGTTCTCTTCCGATCCGCCTTTGCTTTTCGACAGCGCGATCGATGATGGCTCTTGGCACGTTATAGGTTTTGGCACGCCCAGCACGACTTTCAATGCCTGATTCGATTCCGGATCCGGCTCGCCTTGCTTGGCGGCTACATATATTTCACGGCCGAATTTTGCATAGATTCGGCTTGTGTTGGCATCTTTGGAAGCTTTTCTCTTTAATATTATTCCATTTGCGTCCCATTGTTATTCCTTCTTTCTCAAATTTCTTACGATGAAGAACATCATTTCATTCTATTATAATACAATACCTTCCGCTCTATCGACCTTCAGCCTTAAAAACCGTCTTCCACCTGCTTATTTTCCTTGTCCGCATTAAAATCGCTTTGGCTATCCCAGCTGTGAATAGCTCCAGCGGGACAGTCAAAGCGATTGAATTTTCATTCCCCATAAGGCGTTTGCTGGTAAAATAATTCGGTTTGACGACGTCGTTGTTATAAGGCTTATGGAAAATATGCGTAGTTGCCGGCGACACCGGCGGAATCAGCCATGCCCAATTCCCGGTGACTTGACGCCCTTCCCGTTCTTCGATTTTCTCGAAATTCTTGAACTGCTTGGCGGCGGTATGATGATCGACGATGGTCACGCCCGCATTCGCAAATGATTCAAGCACCGCCACGTTCAATTCGACGAGCGCTTTATCTTTCCATAGCGTCCGCTGCGAACTCGTGTCGAGCCCCATGATTTCCGCCATTGTCGGCAACAGGTCATAGCGATCTTCGTCCGCTAAATTGCGTGCGCCAATTTCCGTTCCCATATACCAGCCATTGAACGGCGCCATACAGTATTCAATGCCCCCGATTTCAAGCTTCATATCGGATATGAGCGGCACTGCATACCATTTCAGCCCGAGCTCCGCCACAGCTGGCCAGTCAGGATGTCCGATCGCCACTTCAGGCTTGGCCTCGGCTGGCAGCTCGAACCATTTGGGCTGCTTGCCGGCTTCACCGATCACCACTGGCAATAAGTCGAACTCACTTCCCGCCCCTTGCCATCCCAGTGCCTCGCATTGTTTGGTAAATGCAAGAGACGAGGAGTCGCCGACGATCCGGCCGTCCCGTTCATATCCTGCATAGCGCAATAATTGATGGTTCCAGATGCGCATCCCGCTTTTGTCTGACTGCTTGAAAATTGTAATGGCCGGGCGGATTTGCCCTCCGTTGAATGCAAAGCGCAAATGGCGGACGATGGCCGAAAATACTTGTTCTTCCGTTTCCGCTTCACGTTCATCAAAAATTTCTAAAGTCTGCCAAAACAAACGCCCGATGCAGCGGTTGTTATTGCGCCACGCCATGCGCGCCCCATGCTGTAATTCTTCCATTGTATGTAAATAGCTGCCCGAAGACTCGATTTCCTGTTCAATTTCCTCTACACGACGGCGGATTTCCTGTTCGCCTTTTCCCAGTTCCAAATAGCAAGTTTCAATGAAATGAGCTGCCTCTTCGAATAACAGAGGGCGTTGTGCAAGCTTATCCATAGTTTCACTCCTTTCCGTACATCGTACCACCGGAATGGGACGGCGGTCGCCAGATTTGTGACAACTCTTTGATTTTCAGCCGCGCTTTAGTACACTATAAAAAGTGAATTAAGTATTTTGAAAATTAAAAGAGAGCGCTGCAGTCGCTTCAGGCGGACGCTTTCGGGCCCACAGGATGTGGGTCATGCAGCTGGCGCGACAGGACGTCGCGCTGCCAGCTGCCAGGGCATAGACTCCGCCGCCTTCCACTCTTTTATAAGATCCATCTAATTGATACATAATAAAATAGCAAGGGAGTGGTTCGATATGGTGAAAGCGATTTTCTTTGATTTGGACGATACTTTATTATGGGATCAGCAAAGCGTGAAAGAAGCCTTCCGCGAAACGTGCGAGTGGGCGGCCGAACAGGCAGGCGCCGATTGCAGCAGACTCGAACAAGCGGTGCGGGAAGAAGCCCGGAAACTGTATGCGGGCTATTCGACACATGCCTTTACCCAAATGATCGGCATCAACCCGTTCGAAGGGCTGTGGGGGCGTTTCGATGATTCGGGAGACGATTTCCAGCAACTTAAAGAAGTCGCCCCAGGCTATCAACAAGAGGCCTGGACGCTCGGGCTGAAACGCATCGGCATCGATGATCCTGTCTTAGGGAAACAGCTAGCCGAGTATTTCCCGGAAGCCAGAAAACGCAATCCCATTCTCTACGAAGACAGTTTGGAAGTGCTCGATCAATTGAAAGGCCGTTTCGATTTATTGCTGTTGACGAATGGGTCGCCGAGCCTGCAGCAGATCAAACTCGACATCACACCGGAAATCGCGCCGTATTTCGACCATATTGTCATCTCCGGCGCATTCGGACGCGGCAAGCCCGATGCTTCTATCTTCGAGCACGCCTTGTCGAAGTTCGGCTATGCCCCGGAAGACGTCTTGATGGTCGGCGACAATCCGCTGACGGATATCCTCGGAGCTGAGCGTGCCGGCATCCCGTCCGTCTGGCTGAACCGAGAGCAAAAAGCCCCTCATGAAACGGTTGTCGCAACGCATGAAATTGACAGCCTGAAAGAGCTATTGCCCTTGCTCGACAAGCTGGAAACCACATCTGCATAAGAAAAGCGCCTGCCCCGATTGCTCTCTTGACACATTCGGGGCAGGCGCTTTATTTTTATAGATCGATTGCCGTAACGCTTTCGATTTCTTCGAGTTTCTTCAATCCTTCCAAATCTTCCGGATCGGCGTGCTTATCGATCGACAGCATCATGATCGCGTCGCCGCCGACATTCGAACGCCCAACCTGCATCGTCGCGATATTGATGTCTTCTGCGCCGAGCAATGTCCCGACGCGGCCGATGACGCCCGGACGGTCATTATGGCGGATGAACAACAGGTGGCCGTTCGGCAGGAAGTCGACGATGTAATCATCCACTTTGACGATCCGAGCGCCTTGCCCGTTCAATAGCGTGCCGGATGCTTTCCGCGTGCCGCTCTGCGTTTTCACTTCGACAGTGATGAGATTAGTAAAGCCTCGGGATTCGGTCGATTTGTGTTCGTTGACATGAATGCCTTTTTGATTGGCGATATACATCGCATTGACGTCATTGACGTGTTTGCCGAGATGGCGCTTAAGCATCCCTTTGAGCATATTGCGCGTCAAGGGGCCGACTTCCAGGTTCGCGAGCTCGCCAGAATAATAGACGTTCACTTCATCCGCCGTTTCGCCGGTCAAGTCGGTGAGGAAGGTGCCGATGCGTTCAGCCAAATCGAAATACGGCTCGATGCGTTTCATGATTTCTTTCGGTACAGACGGCAAGTTAACAGAATTCCGGACGGTGCCGTATTTGACGAAGCTGACAACATCTTGGCTGACGTCGACCGCGACGCTTTCCTGCGCTTCGAATGTGCTCGCCCCGAGGTGAGGCGTCGCGATGATCTCCGGCAATTCCAGCAAGCGGAAATCGACCATTGGCTCTTGTTCGAACACATCGAGTGCGGCACCGGCCACTTTGCCGGACTTCACCGCATCATACAGGGCGCTTTCGTCGATGATGCCGCCGCGTGCACAGTTGATGATCTGCACGCCGTCTTTCATCACTTTAAAAGCTTCCGCGTTGATCAAATGCTTGGTTTCTTTGAGTAGCGGCGTGTGGACTGTAACAAAGTCAGCCGCTTTCAAGACATCTTCCACCGAACCGAAGTCGACGCCAAGCTTTTCCGCTTTTTCAGCAGTCAAAAATGGATCGTAGGCAATGATGTTCATCCGTTGGCCCTTGGCACGCGCCGCCACTTCCTGGCCGATGCGGCCGAAACCGACGACGCCGAGCGTTTTGTTTTTCAATTCGACGCCGACATAGGCTTTGCGGTCCCATTTGCCTTGCTTCAGGGAATTATAGGCTTGTGGAATTTTGCGTGCCATCCCCATGAGCATCGCCATCGTATGTTCGGCGGCCGAGTTGGTATTGCCATCCGGTGCGTTGACGACAATGATGCCGTGCTCGGTTGCCGCTGCCAAATCGATGTTATCGACTCCGACGCCTGCGCGGCCGATGATTTTCAAATTGGATGCTTTTTCGATAAGTTCACGCGTCACTTGGGTCTGGCTGCGGACGAGCAATGCATCGAATCCGTCAATGCGTTCAGCAAGTTCAGCTTCAGACAAATTCGTCTCCATGACGATGTTAATGCCGTCGGCGTGGCGTAGTGGATATACGCCTTCTTCTGATAGGGGATCGCTGATCAATACGTGAAATGTCATTACTTATCCTTCCCTTCCAAAAAGACTTGCTGCGCGGCTGCGATGCCTGCGCCAAGCGTGATATCTTGTCCAAGCTTTTTCAAGACGACTTCCGATGCGGCGAGTGCCTGCAGCACTTCCGCTGGAGAGCAATACCCCATATGCCCGATGCGGAAAATGCTTTTCGCGAGATGCTGCTGGCCGCCGGCAAATTCAATGGCAAACTCTTCTTTCAGCACTTTACGGAATTTTTCTGCGTCAAAATCTTCCGGATACACAGCGGTAACGGTGGGCGATGCGTCCTCGTCGCTTGTCAGCAAACGGACGTTCAGCGCTTTGAAGGCAGCGCGTGTCATGTCGCGCATCAAACGGTGGCGGCGGTAAACGTTCTCCAGCCCTTCTTCCTCAATAAATTCAATACTTGCTGCAAGCCGTAAAGGATGGAGATCGCCGGCGTGAACGGCGTTGTGTCTTTTCGATATTGTCGCGGTGCTTTTCAAATCCAAAAAAGCGCGGCTGCGGATTGGCTTCGATTTTCTTCCATGCACGCTTGCTCGCTGCGATGAATGCGAGCCCTGCCGGCAGCATGAACGCTTTTGGGAACCGGTGACGACAACATCGATGCCCCATTTGTCCATTTCCGTCTCCGTACCCGCTACGCATGAAACGCCATCAACGACGATCAGCGCATCCGATACTTGTTTTACCGTTTCGGCAAGTTCTTTGATCGGGTTTAAGACACCAGTTGAGGTTTCGCAGAATGTGGAGAAAATGACGCGGATGTCGGATGTTCGCCAAGGAAGTTTTCACGGCTTCCGGATCCACCGCTTGTCCCCATTCCACATTGAAACATGTGTCTTGATTCCGTAGGCTTGGCAGATTTTAGCGAAACGCTCGCCGAATGCACCGGTGACAAGCACCATTACTTCTTCGCCTGGTGCCACGGTATTGACTACTGCACTTTCCAACGCGGAAGTTCCGCTGCCTGTCAAAATCATCACTTCTTCTTTTGTGCCAAATACTTTTTCAATTTCGGGCGGATATCTCTGATCAATGAATACGTGCTTTCCCCGCGGTGTCCGATCATCGGTTGTGCCATGGCACGCCCTACACTTGGCGGAATCGGTGTCGGTCCTGGAATTCGCAAAATTTGTTGGTCTGTCAGCATGATAATGTCCCCTTTCGATTTGAAAAATTGATTCTGGAAATTTGTATACAAAAAGACTCTACGCCCCACATCCAAGATGCAAGGGGAAGAAGTCTCTAGTCGCGGTACCACCTAATTCACTGCCCAGCATGCAGGCAGCCTCATTAATATCATGCGTAACGGGCATGAAGCGGATGGGCCTACTACAGTTTCAGCACATCTATTCGGGAGTGCTGCCGAATGCCGGAACCGCTGATTCGCACCATCCATCAGCTCTCTTTGGATTCCTCTGCACACGGCCTATCTCCGTCGCAATAGTTAATCGATATAATTGAATTGAGTCCATCATATACGGAAAAACTATTGTCAATATATAAAAATATTAAGATTTCTTTGCAAGCGTTTCCAATGCCGCTGCTGCTATAGGGATTGCGGCAAAATATTTTCTCCTCCGGCTTGTCCTTTCTGAGAATTCCGCATTCTGAGATAATTCAACTGCGATGGCCCGCACATGCCAGTAGGCTTCATTTTGCGTATAATGAATAGAGCTTCCCTTTTCCTTTGTTTCATTTTCCAGGAATAATGTCCTGAAAAATGGGTAAATGGATTTTCAGGGAAGATTTTGAATGCCCATTGAAAGGAGAACACCATTATGAAGCTGATCTCTATTATTGTGCCAGCTTTCAACGAAGAAGCGAACATCGCTTCGATGTACAAGACTTTGGTGCAAGAACTTGAGCCGCTTCCCTATCTGTATGAAATCATGTTTATCAATGACGGCAGCAGTGACGGAACTTTAGATGAAATACTCAAACTCGCCAATCAACACGAAACCGTAAAATATATTTCCCTATCCCGCAATTTCGGGAAGGAATCCGCCATGTTCGCAGGGATGAAACGAATCAAAGGAGATGCTGCCATCCTGATGGACAGCGATATGCAGCACCCTCCCACACTCATCTGCGAAATGATCCAAGGCTATGAAGACGGCTTCCATCAAGTCGTCGCCAAGCGTTCTCGCAAGGGAGATTCGAAATTGCGCAGCGCCTTTTCTTCCCTATACTATAAAGTGGTCAATTCTGTAACTGATGTCAGCTTCGAAGACGGCGAAGGCGATTTCCGCCTCTTGAGCCGCAAAGCCATCAATTCCATCCTGTCACTCAGTGAGAGCAATCGTTTTTCCAAAGGCATCTACTCATGGATAGGCCTCAGCAAGAAAACCATCAGCTATGAAAACGTCTTGCGCGCAGAAGGCGATTCCAAATGGTCCTTCAGCAGCCTCGTCAATTACGGCATCGACGGGATCATTTCATTTAATATGAAACCCTTGCGCATCTGTTTTTACACAGGATTTCTCGTGTTGTTCCTATCCTTGCTTTATATCGCTTTTACGTTCTACCAAATCATGGTGCGGGGCGTCATCGCACCCGGTTATTTCACGACCATCACGGCGATCCTGCTGCTTGGCGGCATTCAATTGATCAGCCTTGGCGTCATCGGCGAATACGTCGGGCGCATCTATAACGAGACAAAGCAGCGGCCGCATTTCTTGGTCGAGATGAGCAATGTGGATGAATACGATGAATCTTAAGCGCTTGAATACGGAGTTCACCCGCTTTGTTTTTGTTGGGGTCGTCAACACGCTCAGCTATTACTCCATCTACCTGTTTTTGCATAATGTGCTCGACTGGGCCTATATGCTGTCTCATATCATCGGATTCTTGATCAGCTTGAACATCTCGTTTTTCTTAAACACTTACGTAACGTATCGCGTAAAACCGACTTTGAAGAAATACTTGTATTTCCCGTTAACACAAGTCGTGAATATGTCCGTTTCCACATTCTTGATTTTCATATTTGTGGAATTCTTACACATCAACAGCAATATCGCGCCATTTGCCGCAGTGATTTTCACTATTCCCGTGACCTTTGCCGTTTCGGGGAAAATCCTTAAAGCGCCGGCGCAATCCAAATAACCATAAAGACGGTGGCATTATGCGCTCTTTTCGTCCCTATCTTCTACTGACAGTTGCATTTCTAGCCATGGCCGTGATCGGCCATGGCGTCTTTCTGTTTCAATGGACTCAAAACCAGTACATGGCCGGGCCCAACGACGGCCTTGCCCAGATGATGCCGTTCAAGCAATTGCTTTATGACCACTACACGCGCGGCGAATTCTTTTATTCCTTTGATTTCGGCCTCGGCGCTGGCATATTCAGCGAACTGTCCTATTATTTTTCCACTTCTTTCGTGTATATCACTACAATCTTGATTGTTTATCTGCTTGATGCCCTTCAATTGATCGGGGACCCCGATGTCCTGTTCTGGGCTAATGCTTCTGTGTTCATCAGCGTCGCCAGGTTGACAATCGTCTTGATCGTCGCCTACATCTTATTCCGCTATATGCGTATAACACGTTTATCGGCATTTGTCGGGGCAAGCATCTACGGGATTTCAGGGATGTACTTCCGCCACACCGCATTTTGGGAGTTTTTCGCGGATGCATTCATCTGGCTGCCCTTGCTGATTTTCGGAGCTGAAAAAATCTTCCGGGAACAAAAACCCGGCTGGTTTATGTTCGCGATCGCGATTTCGATGATCGACAATTTCTATTTCGCATACATCAATTTCCTGTTGGCAGGCATCTATATTTTATTCCGCATGTTCATTCCGCTTGAAAAGACGGAAACGAAATGGAAAAAGGCCGTTGCATTGTTCTTGATGGCGGGAGTGATTGGCGCCGGCATGTCCATGGTGTCGTTCATCCCTTCCGTCTATGCGTTCTTGAACAATCACCGCCCCGCTTTCCAGCAGGATATTCCATGGTTCGAAGCGACGGAAAACATCCTCTTCATGAGCCGCTATGTCCTGTTGCCGGCCATGTTCATGCTATTTTTGTTCATTCCATCGCTGTACAAGCTTCACCGTTTCCGGCTTTTTGCGTTGATCGGCATAGTGACTATTGTTCTTTACCACAGCCCCATGGTCGGCAGTATCTTCAATGGGTTCTCGGCCCCGCAACATCGCTGGGAATATTTCATCTCGTTTGTGTCGGCTGGGGCAATCGCCAGCGGCCTGGATCATTTCCATAAGCTTCGCTTGGAGGAAGTTGTCCGAGCCGCGATTTTGGCAGCCCTCTTTTATGGCTGGTTTGCATGGCAAGACGGCACACTTGAATTCACCACACTTTACCCCCGCCTGGCATGGGCCGGCCTCATCTTGACCTTGGCAGCCGCGTTGGCAGCGCCCGCCATTCGGCAGCGATTGCAAAAACCGTTATTGGCGGCTTTGCTGCTCGCTTTGGTTTTGGCGACTGCGAATGTCTATCAGAGCGAAAAACTGCTGGATGCTGGAAACATCTCGGATGTCGATGAAGATTTGATCACAGGCGATGATTACGATAACACCGAAGTACGCGCCTTGATCGATGAAATCCAAGAACGGGAAACGAGCGAGATGTACCGAATCGACTGGATGGAAGGCGTCCGCAATAACACGCCGATTGTCCAGGATTTCCAAGGGCTGAGTGCATACTCCAGCATCTTGAACAAGAACTTGCTGTATTTCTATTTATACGATTTGGAAATCGATATGGGCCGGGAAAGCGTCAGCCGTTACGCCACACTCGGCAACCGCAGCAATCTCCACAGCCTGTTGCAAGGCAATTATGCGATACGCGAGCGGAACGATCCGAATGTGCCATACGGTTTCCGCAAATTTGCCGCTACCGAAAATTTCATCGCCTACCAAAACCGCTATCCACTGCCTTTCGCACGCCCGGCCTTCCAGGTTTATCAAGAGGCCCAGCTAGCGGATGAGCCGCCATTGCTGCGTGAACACGCCATGCTCAGCGGAATCGTCTTGGATGAAAACATAGAACCTGAGCCCCTTCCCGACCGCTTCCCCGGAGAAGCTGATTATGAAATCGAAGAGTCGGGCGCAAGCTATGATGAGGGCTTGCTCGATATCTCCGAAGAAACCGGCGGGATCGATTTGCTGCTCGATGAAGTTCCTGAAGAAGGCGATTTGTACATCTCTTTCCATCTGGAGAATACCGCAGCAGACCAAGGTTTTCCGCTCGAAGTCAATGAGTTCCGGACGACCCGCAAGTCCAACCAGTCGATTTACAAGACTTTCGTCGATGACTTGACGATCCGTGTCGAGGCTGCAGAAAGAATTGAAATCCGCATGCCTGAGGGAACTTACAAACTTACGGATATTGAAATAGTGAAAGAGCCCTACGCCCTTTTGAGAGAGCAAAATGCATTGGCAGACCGCACCAGCAACTTGAAGATCGACGGCAGCCAGGTCGACGTCACTTACGATAATCAAGATGGAGCACCTTTCCTCAATTTATCGATTCCTTACGAAAGAGGTTGGCAGGCGACCATCAATAATGAACCGGTCGATGTGCTGAAAGCCAATTACGCGTTTTTAGGGGTTCCTCTCGAAGACGGCATGAACGAAATTGAGCTGCGCTATCGCCCGCCGTTCTTTTTGCCTTCCCTGTTCATCAGTTTGGCATCGCTCGCGATCGGACTGTTTTGGCTGCGCCGGCGAAAAAGAAAAGAAGCCCGTGGGCATGAGCCAAAAGACACCATGACGAATTAACGGGTTTAGCTCCCCTCCTACATGTGTAAGGTAAGGTAATAACAATTTCTAGGAGGAAGGAGAAAATGCGATGAAATCATGGTTGATGCTTATGCTTTTAGGCCTTTTACTGCTGCTGGCGGCATGCGGTGACGACACAACGGAACCTCCAACGGAAACGGACGGGGCCGAACCGCAAGAAGAGGAAGTCGAAGAACAGGAAGGTGAGCCACAGGATGGTTCAGGAGGCGAATCGGAAGGAGCCAGCGAAATTCAATTGCTGACGGTTGAATTCCTCAATGCCGACGGGGACGCGACCGGCACTGCCGAATTGACGGAAGAAGATAATGGGGTCATGGTCAAATTGAATGTAGAAGGATTGGAGCCTGGCATGCACGGCATCCATTTCCATGAAGAAGGAATGTGAAGCGCCTGATTTCGAATCAGCAGGCGGACATTTCAACCCGACAGGCGCAAGCCATGGACATGATAACCCGGACGGCCCTCATGCAGGCGACCTCCAGAATATCGAAGTGGCCGATGATGGCACTTCAACGGACGAACTGACCGCAGAAAACGTCACTTTGCAAATCGGCGAAGATAACTCATTGTTGAAAGAAGGCGGAACAGCGCTCGTCATCCACGCTTCAGAAGATGACGGCCAAACCGATCCTTCCGGAGATTCCGGTGAACGCGTCGCTTGCGGCGTGGTGACAGCTGAATAAGTAATTTTTAAAACAGCCTGGGAATCTTCTCCGGCTGTTTTTTTAGGGTGACACTTAATTCTCTGCCGGCTGGAGTTAAGGTTTTCTTCGCGTTTAGCATGAAATGGAACGGGAATAACTACCATATATTGATAACGAGGAGGACATCTATATGTCAAAAGATAAATATGAAAAAATCCATGACCAAGTTGATCCCCAGGAACAAGACCATCAGCCTGGGATAGAAAGCGAAATGTCTCCGGAACCGATATATGATGACGAGCATTACAAAGGCGCCGGCAAATTGGAAGGGAAAGTCGCATTGATTACAGGCGGCGACAGTGGAATCGGGCGTGCTGTAGCAATCGCTTATGCGAAAGAAGGTGCCAGTATCGCCATCGCCTACCTTGATGAACACGATGACGCGGATAAAACCATCGAAGCCGTGAAAGCCTACGGTGCAGAAGCCCAGAAATTCGCAACGGATGTGAGCCAAGTCGAGAATTGCCATCAATTGGTGGTTGATGTAATCGGTGAATTTGGCCAATTGAATATTCTTGTCAACAATGCGGGGAAGCAATTCCCGAAAGACGATTTCCTTGATATCAGCCCCGAACAATTGCGGGAAACTTTCGAGACAAATATTTTCAGCATGTTTTATTTGACCCAAGCCGCTTTGCCGCACCTATCCAAAGGCGACAGCATCATCAATACCTCATCGGTGACCGCTTACCGCGGCTCGCCTGAATTGATTGATTACTCGTCCACCAAAGGCGCGATAACGAGCTTCACCCGTTCTTTATCCGCCAATATCAGCGAACAGGGCATCCGAGTCAACTCGGTCGCCCCGGGCCCGATTTGGACACCGCTCATCCCGGCAACATTCAGCGCCGAAAAAGTCGGCGAACACGGCGGCGATACGCCGATGGAGCGGCGCGGGCAGCCTGCTGAACTCGCTCCGGCTTATGTCTATCTCGCCTCCGCTGACTCGACTTACGTTACTGGCCAAGCGATTCACGTAAACGGAGGAGACTTTATCAGTTCATGAGATGATCTTTTTGCATAACAAAATCCAATAGAGTATTGGAATGAAGACACCTATTCAAAAAAAGTTGTATAGGAGGGCATGGCATGAAGCACATCGAAGCAATCTTGATGAAATTTGCAATGAGCTTTGCGGTCGTATTTCTGGTTCTTGGACTGATTTACGGAGTTCGTGTATTCGACATTTTCGTAATCAGTTTAGTGATTACAGCCGTTGGATATGCCGGCGATATGTTGATATTTCCCCGTACATCCAATAAGATCGCAACTGGCGGCGATTTAGTGCTCGCATTCCTGATTGTTTGGCTCCTTGGAGAATTCCTGATCGAAAATCCGGATTTCTCCTTGGTCGCTGCAGCTATCTACACAGCGTTGCTGATTGCTGCGGGCGAATGGTTCTACCATATCTACTTGAAAAAACGCCTATGGGAGCAAAAAGAAACATCCCATACTTTAAAACAAGAGCCGAACCGAAAATAAAAACAAATAAACAAAAGCCGATCATTTTTAATGATCGGCTTTTGTTTTGCTTTCAGGAACAGGCGGATAAAACCGTGTTTTCTGGACCGCTGAGAAATGGGCTAGCGGTTCCTTGGCATGCCAGCCAACAGGCAGAAATTGCGCAAGTGAGTTTTCAGCTATTTCAATATGGACATTCTGCAGCTGCCAAGGAGCATGCGCAATATCCACACGGTACAGGACAGCTTTCGGCTTTGTCCACAAACGATAACGTTCCGTCAGCCATCGCTCGAGCTCAGACGCCTTCAATATCCCGGCGCTTGGCGTAAAGCCCATCCGGAACCCCTCTCCGGTTCCGGATGCAGCAAGACGGCTCATAAACACATAGCGTCTGTCTTTTTTCACAACTTTCATACGGGCATATCGATAAGGAAGAAACCCTCCTGCACTTGCCGCCTTTACAACTAGCAAGCTATCGGCATCCAGGCTGAAGAAATAGACTCCGGGCCGGCCGTTATACGTTACATATGTTCTGACATTCAATTCACGGTACGTCCCTGCGATGGGAAAAGGCAAGGAAAAGCGCAGGCGCGTGTGATCGGCAATGAACGGGACGACCCCGATCCATGCCCGGCCTTCGAATAAATCGATTTCGAGCTCTGCCGGTACGTACGGGCGCAGTGCCTCAGGCGAAATCGGCCAATGCAAAAACACGAGATCCCGCCATGTCTGTGCCATGATCCATGGTTTTTTCATCTATGCCTCCCCCTTTTAAAAAGATCCATAACTAAAACGGGACGAAGATAGATTCCCCGTCCCGCTCGATGTTTCTAACCTTTTAATTTGTCTTCCGGAAGTGTATCATGCGACTCCAGCGGTCCCGGCTTCAAGACCGGTTTCTGGCCGAATGCTTCCGGCTGCCCGTACTTGAATGGATGGCCGTCTGGCGCATTGCCGCTCATCCACGGAAGCTGTGCACTGTCTTCGCCTTCCGAGAAATTATAAAGCGTATGGGAATACTCCGTCGCTTCCCATTCCGGCGGCACTGTGGAAGGCACGATCACGCTACCTTCTTTTTCTTCCAAGTCGCGGATTGCCGCAATCCACTGGTTTTGGTGCATAGTATCGCGAGCCAGCAAGAAG
Source organism: Planococcus sp. MB-3u-03 (assembly GCF_002833405.1). Taxonomy (NCBI): domain Bacteria; kingdom Bacillati; phylum Bacillota; class Bacilli; order Caryophanales; family Caryophanaceae; genus Planococcus; species Planococcus sp. MB-3u-03. Next base: position 2,809,331 of record NZ_CP025135.1, read on the forward strand.
GACAGCAAGTCTTTTACCCCTTTGTCGTCGGTCATGCTGTACAAGCGTGCGACTTGAAGGCGGCCTTGGGATTCTGCTGTGACATTCGCGCGGAAATCGGCAAGCAAATTGCCGCTTGCAATGATATATCCCCCGCTCCACGGCACCCCTGCACTGTTCTCAGGTGTCGCGCCAAGACCCGAAACGATTGCATGATGCGGGTTCATGCCACCCATGATCGCCCCGATCACCGGATCGCTTGCCGCTTTTTCCTGTTCGTAAACCGGTGCGCCTTCGAGCAATTGGGCTACCATGGTCGCGAGCATTTCAATATGGCCGAGCTCTTCTGTCCCCGTGTCCATCAGCAAATCTTTGTATTTTTCATTTCCTCTTGTGTTCCATCCCTGGAATAAATATTGCATGGCCACAGACATTTCGCCGAACTGCCCGCCGATGACTTCCTGCAGCTGCTTTGCAAATATCGGATCCGGCTTATCCGGTTTTGCTTCGAATTGCAACTCTTTTCTATTGAAGAACATTTAACTTCCTCCTCTTAGTATGGTCATTTATCGTCCTCTATCCGTCCTTCGCTGCCTTTATTAGCATCTTTCGGATGGCCACCATCGTAATCCGAATCGTTGCCCCCAGCATTGAATTCTTTCTTCTGCTGCTGTTTTTTCTCGATCGATTGCTTTTCATCGACTCGGCCTTCGCTGCCTCGAATACTGTCCTGAGGCTGGCCTCCATCATAATCCGAACTATTTCCGCCTGCATTGAATTTCTTTTCATCCGTGTCTGAATTCACTTGATTCTCAGGTCCTTCACGCTGGTTCTGCTCTTTACCCATCGTTACGCCTCCTTGGAAAACCTGGAATTTCTATTCCCTAGTTATGTACCCCGAAATACCAGACCGAAACGAAATAAACTATCTTTTCAATTAATTGACCATATAGTAATGGAACCGTACAAGTTTCAGAGCGTAAAGCACCATTAGTGCATCGCTAATTAGAAATTTTTCACAGAAAAAACCTCATTCCATTTGAATGAGGCTCAATCAAAAACGCTATTTTATTCATTAATCTCAGCCAAGGCTTTCTCGATGCTCGAATAAGTTTTCAGCATATTCTCCCGGTCGAGGTCACGTACCAATTCAGTTGCTGCCTGAGGGGTGACGCCCGTGATGTATAGCTGGCTCCCCATGATGCGGAGCGCTTCGCAAATTTGCGTGAACCAGTGGAGCGGAGATTCCTCGTTCCAGGTCAATCCTGTTATGTCGAGAAGCGCGTGTTCAATCCTGTGCTCGCTGACATATTCGCACAACTTCACTTTCAAGGTTTCAAAACGCTGCAGGTTCATCGTCCCGACTAGCGCAACCGTTGCCACGTTCGGTTGGATCGATAAAATCGGCAGCATCAGTTTCTCTATTTCGCTTTCATTGGCGGTAATCGCTTCCTGCTGCATTCGCTCAACCGTGATATCCGTCTGGGTGCCGATGAAATAGAGTTTTCCTTCGACTGTCACCGGCGAGATCGCCAGCCGGTTCCAAAACGGCGTTCCGTCTTTCCGGTAGTTGCGCAGAACCACGGTCAACTTTTCCTGGCTCCTGATCGCTTGCCGTATTTGGTCGACGGCTTCCGGAGCCGTTTTCAACCCTTGCAGGAACCGGCAGTTGCGCCCAAGAATTTCTTCTTTTCGTAACCTGTCATTTCCGTAAATGTGTGGTTTGCGTAAATGATCGGGTTGTCTTCTTTTCAGGATCCGTGACGATGGTGCCGACTTTGCTGCCGTCCAACATGGCTTCAAGCAGCTGAATCTGTGTATCCACTTCCATTTTCTCCATATAAATTAGTTCACCTCAAATTTTACTCATATTATTTTAGCACAGCTTTGCACGCAGCCAAAACCGGGAACTTCCGGAAGTTTCAGGAATCCGTCAAAGGGTAAATGTAGAAACAAGAGCTTTCTAAAGAAATGGAGAGGATACCCAAATGGCAAAAGTATTGGCAGTATTATCAAGCGGCTATTCAAACGAAGAGCATAATTACGTAACCGGCTGGTGGGCGGAAGAATTATTCGAGCCCTTGGCGGAACTTGAAAAAGCGGGCCATTCGGTAGGCCTAGCTTCCATCGACGGCGGCAAACCGGTTGTCGACCCCCTGAGCCTCGATTCAGCATACGATCCAGAGGGCAAATACAAAAAATTATACGACTCCGGCATTGCGGATAAGACAACCCCAGTCGTGGATGTCAAAGCGAGCGATTACGATGCCATCATGATTGTCGGCGGCCATGGCGCCATGTTCGATTTGGCGCATGATGAAAATCTTCACGCCGTCATCAACGTCGTCCACGAAACAGGCGGCATCATTTCCGCTGTCTGCCACGGCCCAGCCCCGCTCGTCTTTACAAAAACGAAAGACGGCAAGCCCTTATTGCAAGGATTGAAAGTGACGGGCTATCCGAATGATATGGAACCGGAAGAAGTGGACGGGCTATTGCCGTTTAGCCTGGAAGATGAAATGGGAAAAATTGCGCAATACGACAAAGGCGACGGGCAAGATGAATACATTGTTTGGGGCAGCGACCGCCTCCTGACTGGCCGCGATCCCGGTTCCTCACAGGCATTCGGCCGCGAGTTGGCGAGGAAGCTGACCGAAATGGAAGAACATCAACTCGACAAACACTTGAAGTGAGTACGCCGAAGCGATAGGCCTGAAAAATATAGCAAGCATTGGAGGAGGAGAACAAATGGATAACAAAAATAACCACAACGACAAGGACAAAGAACAGGAATATATGAAAACGAGCGAGCAGGAATTGGAGCGCAAGCCGCCCGTAGAAAAGGAAGGGCTTGAAGAGCCAAGAACAACAGGTTACAAGCCATTGCAGCTCGGATTGATCATTTTCGCCATCGCTGTCTTGGTGATTGTCGGATTTGCGATCGGTTTTGACTGGTTCGGCCTGTTCGGGAATTGATTGCATTGCCAAGTTCACGTAAAAAGCGGCAGACAGGATTTCCTGTCCGCCGCTTTTTTATATGCCACATTAAATTTGTTCACTCAACTGGACTTCAAAAGTTTTCAGTTCGCCGTTCCGGTAAGCTTTGACCGTCACTGCCCCTTCTTCTTTCACTTCCGTATAGAGATATTGACGAAGTTCCAAGACGGAAGTGACTGCCTGTCCGTTCAATTCAACGATGGTATCTTTCGCTTCGATTCCCGCTTCGTCGGCGCCGGATCCTTCCTGTACAGATTGGACGACAATGCCGTCTTCCACTTCAGCCGGGAGGTTCAATTCCGCATTTCTGATTTCTGCAGGTATCTGTTCGAGTTCAAGCAATGCTACGCCTAGAGACGGACGGGACACTTCCCCTTCCCCTTCAAGTTCGGAGATGATCGGGATCGCGGAGTTAATTGGAATGGCAAGGCCAATTCCTTCCACTGCGTCCTGTGCGATTTTCATCGAGTTGATGCCGATGACTTGGCCTTGTGCATTCAATAATGCGCCGCCACTGTTGCCGGGATTGATCGCGGCATCGGTTTGAAGCACTTCCGACTGCCAGTCTTCCTGGCCGTCTTTATTGATGTCGATCGGGACAGCACGTTCCGTACCGGAAATGACGCCTGTCGTCACCGATCCCGAAAATTGAAGGCCGAGCGGGTTGCCGATGGCAATGACGGGCTCTCCTGATTTCAGCACTGAGGAATCGCCAAACTCTGCGATCGTGTCAATTTGCGCTCCCGGGACTTTCAGGACTGCGAGATCGGTCCATACATCCGAACCGAGCACTTCCGCTTCAAGCTCTTCACCGTCCGCCAAGGTCACGACGACTTCTTTAGCGCCTTCCACTACGTGATGGTTCGTGACAACGTATGCATCATCGCCTTGCTTTTTATAGATGACGCCGGATCCCGCCCCTGCTTCTTGCGTAGAAGTTTGTGCGAACGGATTATTGCCCGCTTGCAGGTTGGAAACGCCAACCACTGCATCTGCCGTCTGCTCGACGGTTTCCGTGACGTCTGTGGTGACAATCGCTGACTCGTTTTGCAGTTCACTGGTTTGAACGCCCGCAGTCGCAGATTCTGTTTCGCCCAAATCCGTTCCTGTGACCAGTGTCCCGACCAGCAATGCGCCTGCCAGTACGCCCCCGAAACTGGAAGCCATATAGCGTTTCCACGGATTCTTTTGGTCATTCTGACGCGGTGTATTATAGTAACCCATTATTTTCCCATCCCCTTTAATGATTGTTGGCCGTCTGCCTTGTGGCTTTCGATAGTCTTATCATACAAAGCAGATATGAAAAAATTATGACCAAACATGCAACAGAAATGTAAAGTTTTCGAGGTGGACGGATGCGAAAAAGCCCGCCGCAACACACGGCAGGCTTTCACTGTTTCAATTACTTATCTGATGGTTTATGCGGCAGGCGGATGGTGAACTTGGTGCCCTTGCCTTTTTCGCTTTCCACCGAGATTTCCCCGTCGTGCAAATTGACCAATTGCCGGACGATGGAAAGGCCCAGCCCGAACTGGCCGCTTCCGCGCGAAACATCCGCTTTATAGAAACGGCGCCAAATCATCTCCAGTTCATCAACCTCGATGCCGTTCCCGGTATCTTCCACTTCCAGCACGGTCACCTCCGATTCTGCACGGGCACGCAGGAAAATGTCCCCGCCATCAGTGAATTGGATGCTGTTCTTGACGATGTTCACCAGGATTTGGATCAGCCGGTCCATATCCCCATAGATCATCTTGCCAGGCTCGGCTTCGATCAACAAGCGGTCGCCTTTTTCGGCTGCCTGTAATTGCAGCTGTTCTTGAATAATTTCCAAGAGCTCGGCCGCTTCAATCTCCTCTTTCATGAGCGTCACTTGATTCGACCGGATTTTCTCATAATCCAGATTTTCATTGACGAGGCGCATAAGCCGCTTCGTCTCATCGCTCACGAGACGGATGCCTTTTTCGCGCTGCTGTTCTTCGATCATGCCGCTCTTCAATCCTTCGATAATGCCGGCGATGGTCGTAAGCGGCGTCCTCATCTCATGCGACACATCGGCCATGAAGCGCCGCCTGCGGTTTTCGAGCTGTTCGATTTCTTCATTGGAACGCTGTAATTTGTCCGCCATGACATTGAAGTCATGTGCCAAATCTCCAAATTCATCAAAATTCGATTCCGGTAAATTGACTTGGTAATGCCCTTCACTGATCATCGAAGTCGCTTTGCGCATGCGCTGCAGGCGCGTTACGTGGATTTTTGCCAATAGTAGGCTAAGCAGCAAGGCGAATGGCAGGGAAATGGCGATCACTGCGACCAGCGTCCGGTTCAATTCCGTCACCATTTCACGAATGCCGCTTACAGGCGAAGCCAATAACACCCCTCCTGCCAGCGTGCTGCCTTCAACATATGGCAGCGCCACGAATGTCATTGACCGCTCAAAGCGTTCGACATCCCGATAGACGACCAAGGTTTCGCCGCGCTCGATGACATTCCATTCTTCAGGAGTCAGCTCGACCGACGGAAAATTGCCGTTGATCGGATAAAGGATCCGGCTTTGCTGGTCGAAGACGATGAAATTGATGTTCTGCGCTTCAAGCACCGTTACATAGGATTGCAGATCCGTCCCTGGGCGTGCCTGTTCCAGTTCTTGGAGGATCTGCTCGCCGTAGCGCTCCAACTCCTCCGCCTTGTCCGAATACGCCACCCGCTCGCCGTAAAAAATGAACAGCGTGCTTAAAATGGCCACCGCAAACACGAGGACGCCCATATGGCTCGCGATCAATTGATAGAAATACTTAACTCGCAAGTTCTTCAAATTTATAACCTACTCCCCACACCGTATGGAAGAGCTGGTCCCCTTCCGGAATTTTTTTGCGCAGCCGTTTGATATGGACATCAACCGTCCGTTCATCGCCGTAGAACTGATAGCCCCATACCTGTTCGAGCAATTGCTCCCGGCTGAACACTTGCTTCGGATGCTGCAGGAAAAAGACCAGCAGATCGAATTCCTTTGGCGTTAGATTGTCGATTGCTTGGCCGTCTTTGACGACTTCGCGTGTTTCTTTCCTGACATGGAAATGGGATGTGCGGATGCCGTCCTCAGCCGCTTCGCCTTTTCGCGCCCTTCTGGTCACAGCTTTGATGCGCGCCATCAAGGTCAAAGGGCTGAATGGCTTGGTCACATAATCATCTGCTCCCATTTCAAAGCCGATCACTTGGTCGGATTCACTGTCTTTCGCTGTCAGCATGATGATGGGGACTTCACTCCCTGTCTCCCGGATTTTCCGGCATAGAGTGATGCCGTCCATTCCTGGAAGCATCCAATCCAGGATCAGCAGGTCAAAATCCCCTTCCTGGAATTTTCGGTAGCCTTCCAGCCCGTCTCCAGCGAATTCACCTTCAAGCCCCTCTTTTGAAAAAAACAATTCAAGCATCGAGCTGACACTCGGGTTATCTTCCACTACCAAGATTTTCATGATTCCCACCTCCAGATTTCCGGTCCAATGTCCGTGTCAAACCCAAAAAGCCGCCCTGAAAACGAAGGACGGCCACGTGGTTTAAGCATTCTTTTCTCGCTTTTTCAGCTTATCATAGAGGCTGCCGATCATTTCATAATCGATGGCGATATTGTTTTCGTACGCATATTTCACGCCGTAACCGAGCGCCAGTGTCATGGAGCTCGCCACTGTACCGCCGATGATCGAACCTGCCCCAGGCACAAACTTCAAAGCCTGCCGGTAGAGGGTATGGCCGATCGTCTGCGTTGCAGTAATGACGATCATGTCTTTCGCTGCTTTTTTCGTCAAAGGCTTATCGTACAGATTCGACAGTTTGACAATGAGTCCGACCTGCAGCGTTGTCAGCGGCAATACGTCCGATCCAGGAATCGGTGATGCGCCGATGATTCCTGCTGAGACCCCGGCCCCCACGATCCAGCGCGTGGCGGCAGACGATTTCTCTTTCATGCTTTTGGCGAAGAGCAGGTCTTTCCCCTTCTTTTCCAGCAACAGCAAAATTTCCTTTTTCAGCAGATCCAAATTCTCTCCCGTTTTTGAAGATACCGGGATCACTTTGTATTTATTGTTTGTGTGCCCTTTGATGAATCTGATGATCGACGGGATATCTTCTGCCGCATCGATTTTATTGAGGACAATGAGGATGTCTTTATTATGTTTTTCGATCTCGGCGAATTTTTGTTTTTCACTATCTGAAAAGACCGTTCCGGCAGCATTCAGGAAAAATAGCACGACATCCGATTGCTGGACGAACTCCAAAGTCTTTTTCGGGTTTTCATCATTCGGGTCATTGAGCCCCGGTGTATCCATGAACTTGATGTTTTCGAGGCCGCGGATATTATAAGGGTCCACGCTGACCGTTTCGCCAGGCATCGGGTTGGTGCTGGCAATGTCTTCACCGATGATTTTATTCACCGTCGTCGATTTCCCGGCATTGACTTCACCAATCAATGAGATCAGCAAATCCTGCTCGAGCGTATCGCTCACTTTTTTCATCTCATCTTCAAACACTTTATCCATCGCACGCATGACTTCATCTTCGAATTCCTTAACCATTGGCCAGTCTCCTCCTTCAAGATACTTATCCCTATTATAAAGGCTTCCGGCGTTCGCGACCATTTTCAGCCATCCCCTGCACTCGCCACCAGCCCTATTTCATAGTAGCATGAAAGAAATATGTGAATTAAAAAGGAGTGCCTGTCCATGTGTGAACACCCTCATGTCATCGGGCTCGATGTCGATCCTGAAACCCGCTGCCGCCATTACCATTCGGAAATCGACCGGATCGCCATCCGCTTCCATTGCTGCGGAGATTACTTCGCTTGCTTTGCATGCCACGCTGCATTCGGCTGCAGCAACACATCCGTCTGGCCAAAAGAGCAGTTCCACGAAAAAGCCATTCTATGCGGGGCATGTGGCAACGAGCTGTCCATACGCGACTATCTCGATTGCGCTTCTTCCTGCCCGTGTTGCGCAGCCGCGTTCAATCCAGGCTGCAGCCTCCATAAACATTTATATTTCGAAGTTTAAAATGACTTGGGATATAATTCCAACTAATAAAATAACCGCCCGAAAAGCTGGATTCCCAAAGCTTTTCGGGCGGTTTTGAATGGGTCAGTTCACTTTCAGGCACATCGCGAATTGCTCTCCTTTTTTGCCCATTACTCTTCTGCCGGTATCTTCAAACCCGGCTTTTTTATAGAGATTCTGTGCAGCGGTATTGCGCGCATTGACACCGAGCACGACTTCGTCAAAAGCTTCGAATTCTTTTTGCAGAAAAGCCGGCAACGCTTCAAGAGAGCCGGTCGCGATGCCGCGTCCTTGAAATTTCGGATTGACGGAATAACCGCGCAAAAGCAAAGCTTTCGGATTATCGGAATAGCGTTTTCGGTCCTCCGATTCATCCAGCTCGAAAAATCCGGCCACTTCGCCGCGTGCGCGTATGACGATTAGATGCTTTTCCGGATTCCCCGCATCCCGCTTGATGAGGTCCTGCGGCATCATAGTGAATTCCTGCTGGTCCGCTGGCAGATTATAGGAGACATCTGTTCTTTTGGTATAGCAATGGAGCGTCACTTCACTTTTTCTAATCACGAAAATCGGTCCCCCTACACTAGTTATTCATTCTCTAACGTTACGACCACGACTTCGGGCAAATTGAAAACGCGCAGCGGAAATCCACTATTTCCAAGGCCCCGGCTCAACACAAGCTGTGTATCACCTGATTCGAATACGCCTTCTGTCATGCTCGGAAACCAGCCTTGCCCAGGGGCAATCAAGCCGCCAAGGCCGGGAAAGCGAATCTGGCCGCCATGTGCATGGCCGGCAAAAACGACATCGATGCCTTCGCTAGCGTAAGTCTCCAATTGTTCGGGCCGATGGGCAAGCAGCAAGGTAAAGGCGTCGTTAAGCCCGGCTTCTGCGATGCTGTTGCGCGTGAACTCCTCTTCATGCAGATAGATATCCATCAATGGATCGTCGATACCTGCAATTTGTATAGCTTCCCCGTCCTGCTCCCACATGACCGAGCGATTGCGCAGCACTTCTACACCGCGTTCTTCGAGTGCGGGAACGATTTCATCATCCAGCCGATTTGATGACACTTCGTGGTTGCCGATGACATAATACACTTCGCTCATCTCCACCAGCCCGTCGACAGCTGCCAAGCTTCTCTCTAAATCGTAGCGGTCACTGTCGATCAAATCTCCGGTAATGAAAATAACATCGGGATTTGCCGCTTCGACTTTATCCAACAGGGATTGCTGTTGGTCTCCAAATTCAGCATTGTGAAGGTCCGATACTTGGACGATGCGTTTGCCGGCAAATGCATCCGGCACTTTTTCCGATTGGACCGAATATTCGGTCGCGACAATCCAGTTATTATTGACCCAGGCAAACCCCAGCAGGAGCAATGCCACAAAAATCAATGCGATCAGTTTCTTCATATTCTATTCCTCAATTCATTAGTATGGCCCGTGTATCCATTGTGTACGAGTCCCGGTTTGGCAAGCATAGCCTTTTCGCTTGAATGGCCTGCACGGAACGGAAATTCCACTGCAGCATGAAAGTTCATTAGCGCTGCGCCAAATCCTGTTCTTATTCTACCAGCATTCACCCAAAAGAAAAGCAATCAGCTAACGCAGCTGATCGCTTCAAACTTTCGTTTTTGCACGGTTTCTTTTCGAGAACCAAATGCCCAGTGCCGCCAGTCCTATCAGGCATACAAGCGAGATGGCGAGCGTCCAGGTCAGCGCTGTCGCATCCGGCCCGATATCCAGGAAGGATGCCGCATAATTCGGAAGCTTTAACGGCGACCATTCCCAGCGGCTGCCGAACAGGCTGTCAACAAGCTGTAGAATAAGCAATGCGGCAAGCGTCAACCCAGCAGCCAAGCCCGCATTCGGCATAGCCGCACTCGCGAATAAAACCAAGGTGACGACCAGCACCATCCATAAACTATAAGTCGCCGCAAATGCCACGAACTCTCCGAACGGCACCGCTGAAAACAGCACAGCGGTGTAATAATAACCTGCCAAAAAGCCAGCCCACACGCTGATCAATGCCACGATGGAAGCCATCAGCCATTTGCTGAGAAAATAGGATACATACGATAAAGGACGTACATATAAAAGAGTGGCCGTGCCGTTTCTACGCTCGTCAGCAATACTGCCCATATAAGCGAGAACGAGGACAAGCATGCCGATCAGCTGAAATTGACCCATGACCGCCACCAGTAATTGTTCGGGTTCAGGATCCGGCAGTTCGATGACGGCACCGTCTGGCAAACCGCCTGTCGCATCGAGAATCTGAGGAAGGTAATAATTTGATAAAGGTTCTGTGACGCCCAACAGAATGAAGACGACGGGAATCCAGAATATCTTATAATTGCGCAGGTTCTCACGCCATTCCTTCAATAGCAGTGTCGAAAATTGCTTCATTTCCCTGCCACCACCTTCAGGAAAATATCTTCCAGGCTGGCGGTCTCTTGCTCGACGCCGACAACAGGCAAGCTCTTGACTGACAGGAAGCGGAACACATCCTGCATGATCGGCCCTTCTGCTTTTATAGGAATAATGGCTGCTGTGCCCTTAATGGCAGCTGGCCAAGGCGATTCGCGCACAAACCTTTCCGCAGCGTTAGTGTTTTCAAAGCGAATCCGAATTTGCGGGTCTGCATAACGGCTGCGCATCTGACTAAGGGAACCGTGTTCCACCAAGCGCCCATTCTGCATAAACAATAGCTGGTCCGTCATTTCTTCCGCATCGTTCAAAATATGGGTAGAGTAAAGAATCGTCGTTTGCCCGAGCAATGATTTCAATAGCTCCATCACTTCCCTCCGCCCAGTCGGGTCCAAGGAAGAAATCGGTTCGTCCAAAAGCAGCAGGCTCGGCTGGTGCACCATCGCCTGTGCCAGACCGAGCCGCTGCTTCATGCCTCCTGAAAAACCGCCGATTTTCTTATTGGCCACTTGGCCTAGTCCTACAAAGCCCAGAGTCCGTTCTGCCTGCTGGCGGGCTTTTTTCGAATCGACGCCGCTCAGCTTGGCGGCCATTTCCGTAAACTCCAAAGCCGTGAGCCAGGGAAAGAATCGCGGATATTGCGGCAAAAAGCCGATCGATAAGTTTTTCTTGCGCTGGATTTCTCCTGTGGTCGCTTCCAACAGCCCCGCAAGCATCGACAGCGTCGTAGTCTTCCCGGCACCGTTTGGCCCAATCAATGCCGTCGCACTGCCTTCTGCAAGTTCAAAGCCCAATCCGTCCACTGCTTGTTCGGTGCCGAAGCGCTTTGATAATGACCTGACTTCCAATACGTTCAATAATTCCGCCTCCCTATGACAAAGTACAGAATCGGCCCGATGATATTCAACAAGACGATGATCGCTGCCCACATCCACTTCGGACCATTCGGATTCGGGTTTCTAATCAAATCCACTAATGCGAATATCATCAATGCGATCTGCAAAACCAGAATAGGCAGCACCAATAGAATTGTGCGTTCATCCACCATGTCCATGTTCCTTCCCCTGCCCTTCTTTTGCCTCTGTTGTTATTTCGCTGCGTCTGCCTGCTCTCCCTGCATTTGTTGCATAAAAAAGGACCGCCATCAGCGGTCCTACAGCATTCATTGATTCACCATTTCAGCTTTAGCAGCAGTTGCCGAAGAGCATCCCGATGTTCTTTGGCGATCGGCCATCCGTTGATTTCCTCCAGCAATTGCTGGCGGCTGCCGAAGCCTTTGACGAATCCGTTCAGCCGGGCAGCGAAAGTCGATTGCGTCAGCAGACCCGCATCTGGATAAAGTTCAGCCAATTGTTCGAGCGCTTTCGGATAGCGCTTCAAATAATATTTCTGATGGCGCTCCTCCGCTTCCGTAAATCCGTCGAACGGCCGGATCTCCGTTTCGACCGGCTCATTCAGTTGCTGTTCTTTTTCTTTCTTCAGTCTCTCAAGGATGTGCTTTTGCTCTTCAGACTGCCAAAACATCAAGGAAATATATTGGCGCCCTTTATAAGCGTCGCGGTTCGGGTAATGGCTGCTCCAAAATTCCCTCACGATCTCTTCAAAGTGAATCTGTCTGGGATCAAATTCCACTTGGATGGTTTCTGTATGGTCTCCCATCTGCCGGTATGTCGGATTGTCCGAAGTGCCGCCTGCATAGCCGGTCCGTGTCCGGATTACGCCAGGCAATGAACCGAACTGCGCATCCGGGCTCCAAAAGCAGCCCATTCCGAAGGTTGCGGTTTCGAGATTCGCTGTATCTGGGAAATCCTGTTCAAGCGTTGAAATCGTTGTGTTCTCCATATCCATTTCCTCTCCTTAAGAGCCGCCCTTTGTGCTTCGGGCCATTTTTCCTTATGATAGTAGCAAGGAGTCCATAAAACAAATCGAACGAAAGCAGGTGTATCTGAATGACTGCGCGTAAACAGGACATCACCGCTTATTTCCGCTCACTCGACCGGCGTTCGTTCATGGATCGCCACCAGCAAGATGCCGAGCGCGACGAAGCTTTGCCGATCGGATATGGCCAGACGATTTCACAACCTTCCCTCGTGTTGGAAATGACGCTTGCCCTCGATCTCGAAGACCATCACAAAGTACTGGAGATCGGCACAGGATCTGGTTTTCAGACGGCGCTGCTGGCAGCCTTTTCGAATGAAGTCTATACAGTCGAAAAAATCCCTCAGCTATCTGAGAGCGCAAAAAAACGGCTCGAAGCGAAAGGATTCGAAAACATCTTTTTCCTGCTGGGCGATGGCAGCCTCGGCTGGCCTGAACATGCACCGTACGACCGGATCATCGTCACTGCCGCTGCTTCGGATATTCCAAAAGAATTGGTAGACCAATTGGCTGACGACGGCCGCATGATCATTCCTGTTGGCAGTCGATACAGCCAGGACCTTCTCGCCATCGATAAATCCATCGATGGAAAATTGGAAAAGACAGCGCTCGAAGCTGTCCGCTTTGTGCCATTGAAGGGGAAGTATGAAAACTAGGGAATAGAAAATGAAGGGCATCAATCGCCATCTTTTGAGGCATTACGCAAGACTGACCAGCCGAGCAAAAATAGGAAAGCGGCTGTTCCGAGCCATAGCGATTCATAGAAAACGGGGGCGCCGGTGTCCCTGACTGTATGCAGATTCAACAGCAGGCGGAACACCAGGCTGTCGAAAATCAGCAGCACGCCGCCTCCGATTAACGCGCTTCCTGAAAAGCGCGCTGGCCAAAAGGCTTTTCGCCTGGCCAAATCTGCAGCGATCCATAACGATAAAACCGTCAAGGCCCAGCCGATGACCTGGTAAATCCCTTCCCCGGTCAAAATCGCTTGGGGACCATTGCCTTCGTAGAAATGATGCCATTGCAAGAAAAAGTGGAAAATGCTTTGTTCGAGCACTGAAAACATCCCAGCTCCGAACAATAAGCCCGCCCAAAAGTTCCGGGAAGTGTGGACGCGCCGGTTTCTTGCTGTCGTAAGATCTGTCTTGCGTTCTGCCGAAACCATTCAATCCACCCCTTTTGAATTCCGTCCATACCTGTTTTTCCATTTATACCCGCTCTATCAGCCAATTAATCGTTGTTGGCCGTTCAGGGCATTGCACGCCCAAAATAAATATTGCATCCCCCACACGTATTACATTATCCAAGGAGGCGACCCATTTGCAGAATTCCAAAACCATGCAAAGCGAAATCGGCGGCTATATTTCAACCGTCATCCGTGAACACTTCGGGAAAGGCCCGACTTCTGTATTCGTTATTGTGAAACCACCCTTTGTCATCGTACATCTCAGAGGATTCCTAAGCCCGACAGAAAAGATTCTGCTCCAAAAAAGCGAGTTCAAACGTGTGATGGAGATCCGCCACTTGCTGATCGAAGAACTGAAACCAGATATTTGCGATGCCTTCTCCCGTGCTTCGGGCGAAAAAGTCGAATCGATCTATGCCGATTGGCATCTGGAAAACCAGACCGGCATGCTCATCGGGGTCATGGAAAACCGGGAAGCTGCCGCTGAATTTGACTGGCAGTCTGAAACGACGCAAGAAGCACTCCAAGAGTCAGTAGTGGAAGCCAGCCGAAAAGCCGAAAAAAAACCCGAAAGCACCGAGTTGTTCTGGTTGAATGACCGGACCTTATTGATCGAACGGACTGGCTTTCTTGTGGAGATCGAACGTGAATTGATTCGCAGTGGCCTGGCCGAAGAACTGAAACAAGTGAAACGGCCGCTCGAGAAGCGCTTGCTTTTGAAGGAAACCCAATTTCCTGAATTGCTCAACCGGGACATCCGTGAAATTTTCCTCGACTGGGAATTCTCCACAGATATAAGCTATATACTCGTCCTGCTCGAACCCAAAAAATATAGCTGACATCAAAAAAGCCGCCCATGAGGCGGCTTTTTTCTTTGCTTATCCCATTTGTCCGACAGTGGACTGTGCCGTTTGGCAATACGGGCAATACTCATATTCTGTTTCCGCCAAGTTCTCCACATAATCTGCTTTATCCGTAAATTCTCTTTGATCTATAGGCGTTTGCAAAAAGCCACAGCTATCTCCTGCAAACTGGCTATGATGGATTTTTTTCGTTCGATGATCTACAAAATAACCCATTACTGCTTCCCCCCCTATAAAAAAAGCCGAAAAGATCCTCTCAAAATGAAAGGAATCTTTTCGGCTTTGCCTCCGGCACTATAGTCCGCGGCATTTGACCTGTTATATACAATTGTTGCATTTCAATGATTCCTATTGTACATGAACACGCACCATGTGGCAAAGAAATCACTCCAAATGGAAGCCGGCCTCTTTGATAAGACGGATAATCTGGCTTTCTTTGACCTTGGTTTCGTCCAGCTCCAGTTTGACTTCGCCGTCTTCCACATCAACTAAAGCCCGTTCAACGCCTGGTTCTTTCAGCAATAAATCTTCCAGTTCGTGAATTGGGCGTTGTGATTTCGCTTCTTTTACATACATCGTCATTTTTCTCATCATCGATTCTCCTTTCTGTGCATTTCCCGGGAAATATCAAAACTTCATTTTCAGTTTACCTTCTTCCAGTTCCAGGCTGGCGTTGAACTTTTTGCCGTTCTTCGAAACAAACCCTTTAATAACCGGTGTTTTCCCTTTGGTGCATAAGTATTCGATATGTTTGGCGGTCAGCCTTTTTTTCAAAAACACCGCCGGGAACGATTGCTTGCAGCCATTGGCATGTTCCGTACAGCCATACGAGCCCCTGCGGGAAACAATCGATCCTTTCCGGCAGCGCGGGCATACCGCAATTTCCGTTCCTTGCAATGCCGGCATCTGGTCCGGCATGCCGTTGCTGCGCAATTGCTCCGGCACGTCCTGCAGCAGCTTCTCGATAAACTTGCCGATCGTGGCGAGAAAAACTTCCGACGAACCTTCGCCTTTGCCGATTTTTTTCAAATAGCTTTCCCATTTTGCCGTCATCGACGGGCTTGATAGCAAATTCCCTTCAATGGCCTGACACAGCATGCGCCCTTTTTCGGTGACTGATACGATGTTTCTCTTAACCTCAATATAATTATGCCGTTTGATCGTTTCAATGATGCCGCTGCGCGTCGCTTCTGTTCCGAGCCCTTCGACTTCCTTAAGGATTTCGCTGTCGGCTATGTCTTCCGCGAACTTCCCGCAGGTTTTCATCATGGCGATCAGCTGCCCTTCCGTATAGGGCTTTGGCGGAGTCGTCATGCCTTCGACAATGGCAACCGCTGCCGCTACTTGCTCATGGAGGGCCAATTCGGGAAGCGGCGGATCCTGCTTCGCTTCTTTGGATGTTGGAAATAAGGATTTCCAGCCTTTGTCGAGCTCTGTCCGGCCCGTCGTATGGAATTCGAGCCCTTTGACATCAGTCACGACTTTCGTTTCGGCATAGCGGTAATCCCGGTGGAACATGCCGAGTGCCGTACGCATCACTTCTTCGTATAAATTCCGTTCATCCTGCGGCAACCCTTCTATTTTACGGGCTGTCGGCAAACTCTTCGTCGGGATGATGGCGTAGTGTTCCTGCACTTTCGAGTTATCGACAAAACGCTTTTTCGGCGTTTTCGAGGCAATCGGAAACGGGGCATCGATGAGCTTTTGGTAACTTTCCACTTGGGCTGACAGATAGCCAAATACCGCCGACGTGATATGGCGCGAATCGGTCCGCGGATAGCTGACGAGCTTCTTCTCATAGAGCTTCTGCATCGCCGACAACACTTTTTGCGGGCTGTATTTCCATTTCCGGTTTGCTGCTGCCTGCAGGCTCGATAAGGAATGCAGAGGCTGCGGCGGGATATGCTTTTCCGCCGTCTTCAATTCTTTGATATGGCCTTGCGCTTTGCCGTCCGTCAATTCATGGGTGGCCAAGAGCTCTTCCGCTTTTTTGCGCTCTTTCGCTTTCAGTTTCGCTTTTCCTTTATAGCTGCCTTTCGCGGACTTGAACTTCCCTTCGATTTCATAAAATGGCTCGGGTTTGAAGGCTTCGATTTCCTTTTGGCGCTGATAGATCAAAAATACCGTCGGCGTCTGGACGCGACCAATAGCAAAGACTTCGTGGATGCCGCGTTCTTGAAGCAGCAGCGAGTAAAGCCGCGAGCCGTTCATGCCAACCAGCCAGTCACTGATTTGGCGCGCACGCGCTTCCTCATACAGGCGCAAGTCTTCCTCATTGTCGCGCAAATTGCGGAACCCTTCGCGCACTTCGTCGACTTCGAGTGAATTGATCCACAGACGTTTGATTTGTTTGCCGCGCACGCCGGTTTGGCGGTAGATGCTATAGAAAATATTTGAGCCTTCGCGGTCCACATCGCAGGCATTGATGACGGTATCGGTTTCTTTCAGGAGTTTCTTAATGATATTGAATTGCTTCGATTTGCCGCGCGCTACTTGGAATTGGTATTCGACCGGCAGAATCGGCAAAGACGCGAGCGACCATTTGCCCCATTTCGGGTCGTAGGCTTTCGGCTCTTTGAGTTCGACGAGATGGCCGATGCCCCACGTAATGAACGCACCTTCTGGAAAAATCGGATTCGCCGCCACTTCCATATAGCCTTCCCGCTTCACCGTCTTGAATGCATCGCCATACGCTTTCGCCTGGCTCGGTTTTTCGGCTACAATTACTGGTTTCATGCTGTTCTTCCTTTCCCATGCTCTTTGTTTCATTGTACTCTTTCCGGTACAAATTCCAAATGAAAAACTGTTTTACAGAACACGGCATGGCCGCGCAAGATTTTTTCAATCTATTAACCACTTCGCTTGTCATTTCAGGTCCTGGTTTGCCTTTATTTTAAGTATTGCTTTGCATATGCATCGAAAAACCCCAACTATCCCGTAAGGACAAGGTTAGTGGAGTTTCAATTTAAATGTTGAACTTTCGTTCATGATTTTAAACTTGCCAGTAATGTATTCTAGATTTCAATTACTAACAAACCTAGCCTTCACCGCTTACTTTTAAGTTAAATTGGAAACTTACCTTCAGTCTGTTGGGGCAGATTTTTTTATATTATTTCGAAGTTGTTCTAAAAACATATTGGCGGCACTGGAGAACACTTGGTGCTTTTTCCAAATGATATTTAAGTTCGCTTTTAGTTTCGGAAGGAGTGATTGCTATTCCCGGTTTTATTCACTAACTTATCCAGACAAATTGCATAGCCAATGTTTTCTTCCACTATCAATGCCGCGTTGTAAATCAAATTATATGTTCCAATAACATTGAGGTCATCAATGCTTCCCCAACCCCTCCGGAAATTTTCGTTGCTGGCTGCTGTTGGACGTGAGATTAACGAAGGCTTATCCATCAAGTCGTTAGGTTGAATACACGGCTTTTATACGAGGGCCGGTCTTTTCGCATCCATACACCGCATAGGTCAGTCGCTGACAGTTTTATATAATCGTATTTCTGTTTGTCCGCTGGTTCGATGAAAATGCCAAAATCCAGCAAGCGATTCTCCAATTTGTCAGGGGAGTTTGTTCATCTTTAGTCCATTGTTTGTTCGGAAACGTTCGCCGTATGTGTTGACTTAGAACAAAATTTCCAAAAACCTTGCAAGTCAAAATTTTAGGGTAAATAAAAAAATCCATTTTGTATTGGATTAAACAACATGGATTTCTTTCAGTAAATTTAATATTGATTGTTATAAAACAGGAGACTTTTGAATAACTAATTTTCGATTAGACTTTTTCCTTTGAAAAAGATAAATAGGAGAATTTCATCAATACATAACTAATCAAGCTTATTCCAAAAAGAACGATCAATACTGGTAATTGCAGATACAAGAAAAGGATGAAGACGACAAGAATAGCCATTATTAACGTATGCATTGGCCGGGCAATGACAAGAATGAATGCATGCTTTGGATACTGCCAAACCTTTAAATTATAATGAACAAAAACTGAGAAGATGTACAACAAACTGAGAAGGTATACGAATATAACAACCATTGTCGTGCTCATCAAGATTGTATAGAGCATATCCTGATTTACATAATGCAGTACTTTTAAATCCGTATACAACACCAGTCCAATTAGCAGCATCATATACCCCACAACATTGGCTGCTACAAACTCCTCTTTAAATTTAGCCCAAAACAACTTGATCATGGAACCATTATCTGTTTCCATGATCATAAGCCGCATAACCGCAAATAACGCGGCAGTCGCAGGAAAAATTCCTAATACCACCAAACCGGAAAAGGAAAATAATAACCATAATAAATTTAACAACACTAAATTAAATCCCCAATTCCCTAATCGCATATACCATTGTGTGCCAAACATAATTCCATGTACCCCCATTTACGCCGGTAAAATCGATTCTACAGCTGATTGCATCGATTTGTCTACCGATCTATTAGATGACTTCATCCAAAGTTGGGAGAGCAGAAATTGCCCCTACTCGTGTACAAACAATTGCGCCAACTTTATTGCTTATATACGTCATTTTTTTGATTTTCTCAAAGTCCTGCAAAACTTCTTTGGGATCCTTCTCTTGGGCAAGCTGGTATAGCATTGCGCCAACAAACGCGTCCCCCGCACCTGTCGTATCTATAGAATCTATTTCAATGCTTGAAACTAGTTCTTGCTTATGGCGATTGGAAATTAACGTTCCCTTTTTCCCTAGTGTAAGGGCGATTAAGCTTGGCCCCACTTGGTGCAAAATCTGGATTCCGACATTATAATCCTCTGTACCCGTAATAATCGCTAATTCTTCCTGACTGACTTTTACAAAGTCAGCTATGGCAATTCCCTGTTTCGTTAACTCTATAAAATCGGATTTTTTTCCTTTCCAGAGATCTGAACGGTAATTAGGATCAAACGAAACAAATTGCCCATCTTTTTTTGCCAACTTCATTGTATTCAAGTATGTCAATTGGAACGACCCTTCCAATAAAGCGGTGGCAGATCCAAAATGGAGGATGGCAGCTTCCTGTAACTTCCCTTTATCCACCTCTTCTTCATTTAAATATGCGTCGGCTCCCCTATTGAAAAAAAAGTCCCGTTCCCCATTCTCCATCAAAGAAACAAAAGCCAAAGTAGTCGGGTTCACATCGTCAAATACAAGCATGGAAGTATCCACATGTATTTTTTCCAACGTGTTTTTCAGAAACTTGCCAAACGGATCGTTTCCCACTTTGCCGCAGAACAACGCAGTTCCACCTAATTTCACAATGGCTGCACACACATTAGCAGGTGCTCCACCCGCCTGTTTTTCAAAAATATTCCCGTCCACTAAATTATCTTCTGCATCTTTACAATAAAAATCGATTAACAACTCTCCGATACAAACTACAGACGGCTTTTTATTCATACTCCTACTCCCCTCATTAATTTTCAAACGACCTTATTCTTTAAATTTAAAAAAGAGGAAACAATCAAATGCTTCCTCTTTCCTAAATAACTAAACCATATGAAACTTCCTATTTTATAATGTTACATGTTTAGTAGGAATTGCAACATACCCATTTTTTACGGTCGTTTTGCCACCCCGGCTATAAAGCGTTATGCTTTCACAGGTTTCGTCCGGATAAACTAAACTTGTTATCGCATAAGTGCCATCATTAATAAAGATTTCAACGGAGCATTTATCAATAATCACCCGTAATTGCACTTGGTTTCTCTCACTCATTTTAAGTTCTTGGTCCGTCGAGAACATATCGGAAAATTCGACATTTCCGGAATTTCTTCTATTTAATAAGATCACGTTATTTAATGCATCATACTCGATTGTAGTGATGTGGGTTGACGTATGATTCAATGTAATGCCAAATTGCTCCGCATCGTTCTCTACATCCAAAAATAAGTCCACATATCGCTCATTCACTTCGATTTTCTTTGGCTGAGAAGTATTTACTTCATAATTTTGAAGATCTACTGTTTTTTCAAAATAAGAACCGAGTTCTTCCACTGGGAATTGAATGACTTTGTATTTCCCTTCTACGTTTCGAAGGCGCAGCTCTCTTGGTATCGTCATCTGATGTCTCCAGCCATCCGTAGGCACCACATTGGCATATCTCCAATTGCTCATCCACCCCAGATAAATTCGGCGACCATCTTCCTCCGGAATATCTGAAAAGCTAACACCCGCATAATTGTCCCGCCCATGGTCCAGCCATCTGATGTCATCATGTTCCGAAGTAAAGACAGAACCATCAAAAGTACCAACAAAATACTGTGTACGCGAGCCCGTGCTTGAAATTCCATTGTCACCGATACTGACGATCAAAATCCATTTTTCTTCTCCAGTATCTTCCGCCTTTAGTTTAAATAAATCGGGACATTCCCACACCCCATCATGAGAACCTACGTTATCACCAAACTCACTTTCAAACTCCCAATCGATTAAATTTGATGAAGAATAAAAAGAAATCGTTTGGCCTGTTGCTAATGACATAATCCATTTATCTGTTTCTGCGTTGCGAAAAACTTTGGGATCTCTGAAATCACTTTTGGATACATGAGAAAGAACCGGATTGCCTTCATATTTCATCCAAGTTCGTCCATTGTCTTTACTGTACGCCAAACTTTGCGTTTGCTTGGGCACTATTTCAGCACCGCTATCCTGGTGGTGCGTAAAAATAGCGACTAAACCTGGCTCATCTGGAAAGAATCCTGTCGTATTATGCCAATCCACCACGGTACTTCCAGAGAAAATAGTTCCGTGCTCATCCGGATATAAAGCTATTTCAAGCTCTTCCCAAGTGATCAAATCCTTGCTGACGGCATGTCCCCAGTGCATTGGGCCCCAGATATTTTCATTCGGATTATGTTGAAAAAACAAATGATATTCACCTTTAAAATAGATCAATCCATTTGGATCATTTAACCAATTTTTTTTTGTTGCAAAATGCAAACTAGGTCTGTATTGTAAAATTTCTTGTTTTGTCAATTAGTTCTCCTCCATTACATAGCAGTTCGATCGTAACCTTTTTGTTTAATTTCTAGCCATTCCTGTAAACCAAGACGATCCAATTCCTCCAAGTATTCGTTCCACTCTTTCCCTACAGATCCATTTCCAATCCATTCAGCTTTTTTCCGCTGAATATACGGCACTAAGTCTGCTTCAATAGTAGAAAGACGCTCTAGTTCTTCTAGACTGAAAAATACTTTCGGGTATATATTATCCGCTTCCATATGCGGAACCATAACTTCTTTCATTTGTTCCAATCTCTCAGCAGCATCATCAGGCTTTGTCGTTACTTCCCCATAATAACTGTCCAGTATTGCCAATGGCCCTCCAACGGAAGTTCTCTCTCTTAATTCAACAGGCGCAGTCCCTTCTAGGCTGAGGTGTTTTAATATATTTTGCTCTTTATCAAATTCAAAGATATTCTGCATATCTTCATCCCCAAAAGTACCCCAGTTGTTTTGTACAGACTGATGGGGGTCATAGAATTCATCCACCCATTTTGCCGTTAATTCAAGATTTTGGTTGGCACCTGTAATAACCATTTTCGAACGATCAAAACCCATCCCATTTGTTCTGGCAACATTTTTTTGGCCATTTGGACCTTCTAAAGGGGGCATAAGCGCATAATCATCATTCGATCCTGAAATATTTGCTTTATCCCAAGTAAAATACATTCCGTAGCGTCCTTCTTGGCCTTTAGCTACATAAGTAGACCAGTCCTGTTCAAAGGCTTCAATATCAATTAATTTTTCCTTATGCAGTTCATTCATGAAATTGATAGCTTCTTTGTATCCTTCATCGCTGGATGTTAATCTAACTTCTCCATCATTAGTTACAACGGTGTGATCCCAATTATCACCCAGACCAAACGAGCCAAATAAGAATCCTGGATCCTGTCCGCCGTCATTTACAATAAATGACATCGGAATTGTTTGTCCGCCTCCAGCAGGATCATTCTCTTTAAAAGCGATTAGCACTTCTTTTAATTCCTGAGTTGTTGTAGGCATTTCCAGCCCCAATTCCTCCAACCACGTTACGTTTATCCACGGAAAATTATCTACGGAGTGAATGCTTTCTTTTCCTTGGCCCAGTTCTTCTATCCAAGGGAATGCATAGATATTTCCGTCCGGTGCCGTCATCATGTCTTTATACTCCGGCGCTTTTTCCAACACTGCTTGCAGATTCGGCATATGTTCCTCTATTAAATCGTTTAGCGGAATAATCGCGCCATCTTCTGCCAGATTTAATAACTCATAATCACTATAACCAGCGTTGTGGATTGCATCTGGCATATCCCCACTCGTCATCGCTAAATTCCTTTTCTCACCAAATGTTTCTCCTGTAAAGTTTCTCCATTCAACATGAACATTTGTATTCTCTTCCAATCGCTGATTGAGCAACTTTTCATTGGGATCTTCAGGGCTAGAGGCGAACTTTGTGTCATGATTTTCAATGTCACTTTTCTTCCAACGGAAATGAAATATCAGAAAGTCCATAATCCTCTGACCAGGTATTGTTGCCATCACCGCTGCATCCAGAAATTACTGTTCCGATGATCAGCAGCAATGAAGTTGCTTTTAAACTCTTTTCATCATAATTTCCCACTTTCCTTATTTTAATGAGCCTACCATTACGCCTTTTCAAAATACTTTTGGAAAAAGGATACATAATTAGTAAAGGCAAACTTGAAACTACAATAGAAGAATACTTTATCATTTCTGCAATTTTTGAATCTCAGCCCTCGCAAGCTGATCTGCAATCATGCCAGGCTGCACTTCATTCTGGATAAGAATTTCACGCAATACCAGCTGTAATGGATAAAGCGATTGATCTTCGAGATAAATCATTGCG
Source organism: Planococcus sp. MB-3u-03 (assembly GCF_002833405.1). NCBI lineage: Bacteria > Bacillati > Bacillota > Bacilli > Caryophanales > Caryophanaceae > Planococcus > Planococcus sp. MB-3u-03. The sequence goes on from NZ_CP025135.1 coordinate 2,832,568, forward strand.
TTGAAATAAGAATTCCACTGGCCTATAAAAGCATATAAAGCTAATACAAAATAATCGGTTTGGAAAGTGGCAAGATAATCTGTAAAATATTTTGAGATCTGAAGCACCATCAATTCTTGCCGCTTCTTTCAGTTCATTTGGCAATCCTTTAAAATATGTTCTGGAAAGGATAATATTACATACACGGACAGCCCCTGGCAAAAGTATTGCCAAAGGCGTATTGATAATACCAAAATCGTTAATCAGCAAATACGTAGGGATCATCCCGCCATTAAAGAACATTGTGACAATAAAGAAAAGCATAAATAACTTTTTCCCTGCCAAGTTGTCTACGGATAAAGCGTACCCAGCAAGAACGGAAAACAAAACAGATACAATAGAAAAGCCTCCTGCATAAAGAATCGAGTTAAGAAAGCCTCTAACAATGGAGCCATCTTCAAATATCCTTATATAACCATCAAGCGTCCAGTCATCCGGACTAAATGATATGCCTTTCGTCAGCAATACATTCGGAGACAGAAATGAGCCAAGTAACACATACAAAAGTGGCGCAGTAATAATGAGCACAATTAAAATTAAAATGATTTTATTAACTAAGAGGAGCATCCTATCTGTTTTCGAATTATTTACAAGATCAATTTTCGATTTCATTGAATTGCGCTCCCTTCTAGTAAAGTGTTTCACCATTTATTTTTTTGATAACAGTATTAGCAACTACTAGTAGAAGCAAACTAATAACAGAATTGAATAATCCTACAGCAGCTCCAAATGACCAATCCCCAGCTTGTAAGCCTCTTTTATATACATAGGTATCAATAATCTCTGAAGCAGGCAGGTTCATGTCTGTTTGAAGTAAATACGCTTTTTCAAAACCAACGCCCATAATTCCGCCAATTGCTAAAATAAACAAAACCGCCATCGTTGGTTTTAAAACTTGAAGGTCAATATGAATGATTCTTTGTAGAAGGGAAGCACCGTCAATTGTTGCTGCATCATGAAGCTGTGGATCAACATTCGACAATGCCGCAACATAGATAATTGATGAAAAACCTGCAACCTGCCAGACACTGGATGCAATGAATACGCTTCTGAAATAAGAAGGATCTGTCATAAAGGCAACGGGCTCATCCATAAATAAAGTCAAAAATTCATTAATCGGGCCTGCTGGCGATAAAAAGATAAATAACATTCCCGATATGACTACTGTTGAAAGAAAGTACGGTGCATAGATGATTAATTGAATATTTTTTTTAACTTTGGCTCTTCTCAACTGATTTAACATCAGTGCCAAAATGACAGGGATAGGAAATCCGATAAGAAGTTCAAAAGCGCTTAGCTTTATCGTATTCATGAATATTTGCTGAAAGTTGGGAGATTGTAAAAAATTAATGAAATGGTCGAAACCAATCCATTCACTTCCCATAATCCCTTCGATCGGGCTGAAATCTTTAAAGGCGATTGTCACCCCATACATTGGTATGTAATTGAATATAAATACTAGGACAACAGCAGGTACTAAAAACAAATACAGGATGAAATTATTTTTGATATAGTTTTTACGGCTTTCTTTACTTTTGGTTGCCTGGCTTGTTTTCTCAGCTACTACTTTCGCCATAAAATTTCTCCCTTCCTTAGGCTTCATCAGTAAAATGCAGTATATTATTTTATTAACACCTATTAAGATAGCGCTTTCACAAAGTTTTATCATACAGAACATCTAGCTATCAACAAACATGTTAACCGGTTGACATGTTGTCTTGTAAGTTTGATTATAGTTACATCCGTTTTTCTGTCAACCGGTTAACATAAAAACCAAAAATTTTAAATATTGACTCCCTTTGTTTTTATGTTGTTTCGCTTTCAATTAACTTTATTGGCAACTTCCACTCAATTTCCGATTCCGGTTCACCATTGATTTGTTTCAATAATAATTGAACGGCTAACTCTGCAATTTCCTTTACGGGCTGCTGAATCGTACTTAGTTCCGGCAAGAGCATTCTGGTTGTTTCTGAACCATCATAGCCAATCACTTTCAACTCACCGGGTATCTTTATATTCCTTCTCTTAGCTTCTCTTATCACACTTGCTGCGATAAGGTCATCACTCGCAAAAATACCATCCATATTTGGATTCTCATCAAAAATAGTTTCGATAATATTTTCACCCATTATATAATTAAGCGGATCATATTGATTTTCTCTCATAACATCTTCATACGCATCTCTTCTGAAATTTGCAGGGGTTTCCAAAGAAGGAGAACCGTTAATATGAATGATCTTTTTACACCCTTTATCGATCAACAATTGAGTAGCCTTTTTCCCACCATCATAATTATCACTGGATACAACAGGGGTATTTTCGGATAAATACCGGTCAATGCCTACCAACGGAAGATGTCGGTTGTTATATTCTAGAATCCCTCTATTATGAGATCCTGCTATGATTCCATCTACTTGGTGTCTTTGCAGCATTTCTAGATAACTCTTCTCTTTATCTTCACGGCCTTCACTATTGCATAATAATACTTTATAGCCCAGAGATTCACAGATATTCTCTAAATGGAAAATCAATTGTCCATAAAAGGGATTGTTTGTAGTTGGGAAAATAAGGCCAATGATAAACGTCTTATTGATAAAGAGGGACCTAGCTATTTCATTTGGATGATAATTTAACAGTTCTACAGCTTCATATACTTTCTTTCTTGTCTTTTCACTTATGTAACCGCGATTATTCAGCACTCTTGAGACAGTTGTCTTCGAAACACCAGCTTCGTTAGCAACATCATCTAATTTTACTTTTTGATTTACATTTCCGTTTGTATTTTTCACTATTCATCACCTTTACTGTCTCTTTGCTAATTCAACTTTTGTTTACCTAATTGAAAGATATTTAGATAGGTCCATTCTGTTGCTATACTACTTGGAAAATAAAAAGTACTTGGTGATCCAACTGATAAAGCAAAAATGAGTTTTATTCATTATCTATGTGAAACATTCATCTTTTCAGACTTATACCTCTTGATTAGCACTCCTTAAATAGGCTTCCCCTTCTAATTCAAAGCTCCTAAAAATAACAATAGCTTGAATTATTTATATGATAACATGTAATGATAGGCATAAAAACATTCCTTTAAACATGATATCCAAAGGGATATAGCGGTGCAACTTTTAAAATCAGCAAAGTTTTTTAAAAAAATTATAACTCACTTTCGGCGTAAACATCGTGATGCTGTAACCGTCAAGTAGAAATCAACTGTTTTCATCAATTAAGACTCTACACCTTGATTGGTGAATAAGGTTTTTCGATATCTCTCCCATATACTGTCTTGCGTCTCGTCAAAGGTGAGAATTTCGCTTTTGTGAAGAAGACGATCTGAAATGTCCGTAGCTAAGGTCGAATCCCCTGAGAATTCAGCCCATTTACTTGGGCCTTTACTCGAAGTCATAATGAATACCGCTTTTTCGTATATTTCCTAAATGATTTGCAGGCGTTGATTTTCCAGGGCCCTCAAAAGTTTTTTTGATATTATGATGGACTTTGTAAATGCCGATCCGTTTAAGCTACTTCATACAGACATTCTGCCAATCGATCAAATTGGTAAACTTGCGGTTTTTAACAAAATTGTATTTTACATAAGATATAATTGAATATACAATGTCCTTAGCAAGAAAATATGATTGCTATATTGTTTTAAATGCAGCTCCCACGACTGAAATTACACAAAAAGCGGACAAAATTCTTATCCTTTTTCAGGAGAAGTATCTAGTAGTAGAGCGAAATAGTATTTTCATAATTTGCGGTATTACCTCCTTATGGTATTAAAACAATGAACCTCAGAATGTTTCGTATTCTGAGGTTCATTATTTTTTAACTTGGGATAATATACGGATTTTCATCAAAATATGAACCGATCTTTACTTAATAGCTATTTTAATAAAAGAATCAGACTGCCATCACGAAATTCGTATTGAAAAGAGGAATTCGATGATCAGCCAATTGAGTAAAATCTATCCTTCTCTCCAAGTCTATACACAAGGCGCCTCTGCCGCCGATCCGGAATATAAATGGTTTTCTGGTGCAGAGGGTGTAGTAGTCGGTATCCATGAAACAGAGCTGGCCCAAAAAGATTTATCGTTGTTATCGGCATTTCTTACTCCATACAATCCACAATTCCCGATTCGCACCGATGAAAAAGAAATGGCTCGATGTAGTAAGTTCAGCCACACCCGAAGAAGTGATCAAATTCCCATTGGATTCTTTATATCGCTTCGTCCATTTTCGATCCAAAAAAACAGATCAGTCCGGCAGTATTCAAGCAAGCAGTGAATGATTTTCCGCACAGCAAGTTTCCATCCTGTGGGAAAATGATCACGAAGGCATCCTTGTCGAACACATGATCAAAGAGGATGGGCCTATCTCCTATGCGGAAATCATCGATATTTTGATGAGTGACCTTTACGTCAAAATCCATTTTTGTCGGCCCTTTCCGAGATACCTTGAACGATGCGCCAGCTCATTACCGAGCGGTGATTGATGTTGCGAAGACCATGGCACTTTATTCCACTAAAGCTGTGACGGGCTATGTAGATGCCGTTCCTTATTTACTGATTGGCCAATCTGATCGTGCCGTGCTCAATGATATCAAACAGATCATCCTACAGTCCTATCAGGGCGATGAAGAAACCATCAAAATGCTCCAAACTTTGTCCGCAATAACTTAAATATTTCAGAAACGGCAAAAGCGCTGCATATGCACCGCAACAGCTTGCAATACCGGCTCGATCGCTTTCATGAAAACACCGGCATCGACGTCCGCAAGTTTGAACACGCCATGGCAGTCTATTTGGCGATATTGATCAAAAGTAAATGTGCACAAAAACGCTTTCATTTTAGGCAGTTTTGACATTCTCTTAGCATTGGTTATCAGTTATGCTTTTACCAACAACATTACAATATTGGGGAAAGCAAATGACTGGCTTATCATTAGTGAATATCAAAAAAAAATACGAAAAAGACGTGGTGTCTGTAAAAGACTTTAACCTTGAAATCCGCGATAAGGAATTTTTGGTATTGGTCGGCCCTTCAGGCTGCGGAAAATCAACAACACTCCGCATGATCGCTGGACTGGAAGATATTACAGAAGGCGATTTGTATATCGGTGACAGAAGAGTCAACGACGTTTCACCAAAAGACCGCGACATTGCAATGGTGTTCCAAAACTACGCGTTGTATCCGCACATGACTGTTTATGAAAACATGGCGTTCAGTTTGAAATTGCGCAAAATGAAAAAAGATGAAATTAAAACACGTGTGGAAAATGCATCGAAAATCCTTGGATTGGATGACTACTTGAACCGCAAACCGAAAGCGCTATCTGGTGGTCAGCGCCAACGTGTTGCTCTAGGCCGTGCCATCGTGCGGGACGCAAAAGTCTTCCTGATGGATGAGCCTTTATCCAACCTGGATGCAAAACTGCGTGTGCAAATGCGTGCAGAAATCCAGAAATTGCACCGCCGCCTTCAGACAACAACTGTCTATGTAACACATGACCAGACAGAAGCTATGACGATGGCGACACGCTTGGTTGTTATGAAAGACGGATTTATCCAGCAAGTGGGTACACCTAAAGAAGTGTACGACTTGCCGGAAAACATGTTCGTTGGCGGATTTATCGGATCGCCGTCCATGAACTTTCTGATCGGCAAATTAGTCGGTGAGCACTTTGTGATAGGTGACAGCAATATTCGAATTCCTGAAGGCAAGCTGAAGATGCTGAAAGAACAAGGCTACGAAACGAGAGACCTCGTCCTCGGCATCCGTCCTGAAGATATCCACGATGAGCCGCTGTTCCTGGAGCATTCACCGCATACTAAAATCAAAGCGTACATCGACGTTGCAGAATTGATGGGTGCGGAAATCATCCTTTATTCTCAAGTCGACAATCAGGATTTCGTAGCACGCGTCGACTCACGCTTCAATGTTAAAGCAGACACGACAATCGAAATCGCGTTCGATATGAACAAAGCACATTTCTTTGATAGCGAGTCTGAGCTGCGCATCCGCTAAGTTAATGATACTGGTACCTCTATAGCAAAAAGCTCTACAAAGGGCTGTCCCAAAAAGTCGTTTTCATGACTTTTTTAAGACAACCCTTCTAATTGTTATCTAAGTATCTCCAATTCCAATAAGTGAATTGAACCGAAAAAGTTAGACGAAAATTTAAGCAGCTTGCTCGACATGAGTTTGGTATTCAACCGGACTCATGTTTTTTGATTTAGCCTTCTTTTCCATGATTCTGATACAGGTCAATCTATTGTTTTCAGACCACTTGGAGAGAGGCAGAAACGTCTGCCCATTCCTTTTTTCGAATCATGGCCCTCCACATATTCCCGAACTACCCTCAACTTGTCCTCAACTGAAAATTTCGCCATAGAAAAACTGCACCTCTATTGTTAGTTGTGTCTAACAATAGAGGTGCAGTTCAATGCCGGAAGCTTTTCGTGCTTATAGAATATCGAGCCAGATTTTGATGGCTGTGCCTAGAATCAATAGCGACAAGATCCATTGCAATACTTTGGTGTTGGCTTTTTGCCCGATTTTCGCGCCGATCGGGGCGGCGATGATACTCGCTACGATCATGACGGCAGCCGGCCCATACAGAATCTGGTCGGTAACGATTTTGCCGAACGTTGAACCGATGGACGAGATGAATGTGATTGCCAATGAAGTCGCAATGGTCATGCGAGTTGGAATACGCAAAACGACCAGCATAATCGGCACCAGGATGAAGGCGCCTGCTGCACCGACGATTCCTGCCGCGATTCCGACGATGAACGCCAGACTCGCAGCAATCCATTTATTGAAAGTCACTTGATCCGCCGGTATGTCATCCAAACCTTTTTTCGGGATGAACATCATGACGACTGCGATGGTTGCCAGGATGGCATAGACGATGTTGATCGCAGACTCAGACAAGAGAGTCGAGCCGTATCCGCCGATAAAGCTCCCGACTAGAATAGCGCCGCCCATATAGGCGATGAGGGACTTATTCAAATAGCCACTGCCCCGGTATGCCCATACCCCCGCGATTGTCGCGAAGAATACTTGAATGGCACTGATGCCTGATACTTCATGTGCTGAAAATGCCGTGTATCCCAGCATGACCGGGATATATAACAGCATCGGATACTTGATGATGGAACCGCCGATTCCAACCATCCCCGAAATAAAGGAACCGACAAAACCGATCAAGAAAATAACAATCATAAAATCAATACTCATGGAAACTCACCTTCCCAAAAAGCATTTCTGCTTTTCTTTGCAATCTAGATGGCTGATGCTCAGCCCTTTTTGATCCAGAACTTCAGCACGTCGCCATCGACTTGCTGTTCCAAGAGTTCGTGGCCGCCTGATTTTGCCCAAGCAGTCAAATCTGCTGAAGCGCCTTTATCTGTTGCCTGGATTTCCAAGACTTGCCCGGAATCCATGTCTTTCATTTCTTTTCTTGTTTTTACGATCGGCATTGGGCAAGCCAAGCCTTTTGCGTCTAGTACTTTATCTGCGTTCATCAAAATCTCTCCTTTAGAATGTTTTATTATAGTTACTTGCTATATAAGTCTAAATGCAATTTCACTACAGTCGATATTCCACAAAACAGCTAGCTTTCCTAGGGGCTCGCGCTGAACTAATTCGGGCTAGGCGCCCGAATGGATTTCAGCACTTCGTCGAAACGGAGTTGGAAAGCCAGCTCCGTTTCTGCTCCCCAAGGAGTCTGCACTGTTTTGTTACATATCTATTTGACTATCTCAGATGAAAGCGACCGCCTGGATTGATTTCATCGCTCTTTTTGACTCTTTATCCAATTCGTAATCGGTAAAACTTAACGTACGGCGCAGCGGTTCGGACCGATTTCCATTTCACGTTGCATTTCGTTTTCTGGTGTAATCTTGCCCATATTGGTTTTGCGGATATCTTCGTAAGCATTCGGCTGCGGTGGCAAGTTTTTCGTTACCATATCGCGGAATTCCTGCTCATCTTCGATATTCAAGCCGTGGTTTTCGTTGAACAAGTCGCCCAATTTTTTGGCGACGCTACCGTCTTCGTTCAACTCATCCATGATCATGAAGTGAGCCGGCAGAACAGACAATTCGTTTGCAAGCGCCTGGTAGCGGCTGTATAGGGATTCGCGCAAATCACCGACCCAGTCTTCCGCTAGTCCTGCAAGGTCCGGGCGTCCGATAGAATCGATGAACAGGATATCGCCTGTCATCAAGTATTGATTGTCTACGATAAATGAAGTCGAACCGATGGTGTGTCCTGGCGAATAGAGCGCTTCGACTTTCGAGCTGCCAACTACTGCTTCGAAGCCACCTTCAAGTGGTGTATATTCGAATACCACTTCTTCAGCATCAGCCGGCGGCAAGTAATACGTAGCGCCTGTCGCTTGTGCAATTTGGCGGCCACCTGAGATATGGTCTGCATGAAGATGTGAATCGAATACGTGCTTGATTTGTGCGCCTTTTTCCTGCGCGAAGTTCAAGAAGACATCCGTCATGCGAGTCGCGTCAATGACTGCCGCTTCCACGCCGGAAATCGCCATGTAAGACAAGCAGCCTTTGCCGATGCGGACGAATTGGTAAAGCTCTCCGCCATCGTTCAAATCGCCGACTTTCACCGGCTCCAAGTGCTCGCTCCATGCTTTCATGCCGCCTGACAGGTAAGCCGTTTCCACGCCTTCATCTGCAAGCATATCTGCGACCATGATGGAAGATCCTTCTTTGGCACAGACAACCAAAATATCGCGGTCTTTCGGCAATTGATCGATGACTTCTTCAACGCCGTCTAATAAATCAAAATATGGGATGTTCAAGTACTGGATGTTGCCGCCTTCGATTTTCCAATCGGCGAATGCGTCGCCGTTGCGGACATCAAGGATGAACAATGGTTCGTTATCAATTACTTTGCGGGCTACTTGCGCCGCGGTCATTGCTTTTACTGACATTTATCAATTACCTCCCGGGGTATTTTTTATTTCAAAAAAAATTAATGCCTATATTTCTCAAGCTTGCATAGAACATTCCGGCTTGGTGCCAGGACTGGCCCGATTACTCGGTTTTGCCAGTCCAATCACGCATGCCAGGCACTACGTTATACAAAGTCTTGAAACCTTTTTTCGCCATCATGTCGCCAGCGATCCCGCTTCTGCGGCCTGAATGGCAGATGATGTAGATTTCTTCGTTCTGGTCCAATTCGTTCATGCGGTTCTCCACTTCGCCGAGCGGAATGTGTTTGACGCCAGGGATATGCGCTTCATCGTATTCTTCTTGCTCGCGGACATCCAGAATGTTCAACGAATCCCCGTTTTCAACGCGTGTATGGAAATCAGCAAGTGACACTTCAGGGATTTCAATCGTCTCTTCCACTTCACTTACGCCGTCTTTACGCAAATAATGAATCAAAACGTCCCCTTCTGTTTCCGTGCCGATGTATTCATGGCCTGAGCTTTTCGCCCATGCTTGTAAATCGGCTGTTGACCCTTTATCGGTAGCCTGGATTTCCAGCACATCGCCGGAAGCCAGGTCTTTCATCGCTTTTTTCGTCTTAACGATCGGCATTGGGCATGCAAGCCCTTTAGCGTCCAATACTTTATCTGTTTGAACCATTAATCATTTTCCTCCTTTTATAAATCAGTGCCTGCGGCTGAAGATTACTCGGTGTCGCCTTCCCAGTCCAACATCCCGCCGTCCATATTGATGACGTTATAGCCGCGGTCTTCAAGAAAGCGGGTCGCCTGTCCACTGCGGTTGCCCGAACGGCAGACCATGATATGCTCTTTTGATTTATCGATATCCTGCAAACGGAATTCCAACAAGCCTAATGGAATGTGCTCAGCTCCAGGAATTTTTCCTGCAGCGACTTCTTCTGTTTCGCGCACATCGATCAGCGATGCCTCGGGGTTATTTTTGATGTATTCCTGAACTTCTTGTGTAGTCATGCTTTTCATGTTAAATTCCTCCTCAAATTATCCGCGGTAACTGCTCATTCCGCCTCTGATATTTACTATATTGGTAAACCCGTTTTTCTTCAATAATTGGCTCGCTCTGCTGCTGCGCATGCCGCTTTGGCAGATGACCAGTGTTTCTTTATCTTTCGACAGCTCATTCACACGCTTCGGCAAATCATTCAATGGAATGTTCTTGAAGCCTTTAATATGATTCGCCTTGAATTCTGCAGGCGTCCGGACATCAATATACTGCTTATCTTTCTTGCCGAGTGCAGGTTTCAGTTCGTCAGTGGACATCGTCTTGATTCCTTTAGTTGGTGCAGTAAAGCGGGAGATCGCGAAATAGGCAATAACCCCGACTGCAATCCAGAGCAACCATTCCATCTATACTTCATCCTTTCCACTTTTGGGAGTTAGATAAACAAGTTGACGTTGCCGTCTTCTGCGTCGCCAAGATAAGCAGCAACTCCTGCATAGACGATATCATCAAGCAACTCTTCCTTCTGTAAACCTAAAAGATCCATTGTCATCGTGCAGGCAACCAATTTAATGTCCTGCTCCTGAGCCATCTCGATCAGATCCGGCAAAGGCATTGCATTGTGTTTTTTCATCACTTGCTTAATAAGTTTCGGGCCCATGCCGCCGAATTGCATATTAGAAAGACCGAGTTTATCAGCCCCGCGTGGCATCATTTTCGAGAACATTGTTTCGAGGCGGCCTTTTTTGATGGCTGGCGGATTTTCTTTGCGTAATGCGTTCAATCCCCAGAATGTATGGAAAATGGTAACTTCGTGATCGTAAGCTGCTGCCCCGTTTGCGATAATGTAAGCGGCCATTGCTTTGTCATAGTCCCCGCTGAAAAGTACGATTGTTGTCTTCTTCTGTTCTGCCATTCTGTAAATCCCTCCAATAATTACCCCTATGGGTATAATTTATTCCAAAAAAAAGAACGTTTTATAGTGGCGTCGCACTTCTTTTTAATACCCTATAGGGTATATTAAAGCATCTATTCTGCTATGTCAACAGGAAACTTCTTTTTTTATTTTATCCCGTTTTAACGGCTTTTTACGAGAAGCTCGACCGCTTCTTTTACGACATCTTCGGTACTTTCGCCTTTTTCTAAGCTATCGCGTACACAAGACTGTAGGTTTTCACTGACAATAACTCCGATCGTCCGGTCCACTGCGCTTCTTACTGCCGACAGCTGGGTCACTACATCACGGCATTCACCGTCCGCTTCGACCATTTTGATGACTCCGCGCAATTGGCCTTCAATCCGCTTGAGGCGGTTTTCAATCTTTTTATCGTATTCCATCAGACAAGCCTCCTGTTCAAAATATAAAGTGAAGTTGTTATGCCTATAATATACCCCTAAGGGTATAAAGTCAAACGAAAAACTCATAAGTTTTTTTCACTTTGCCTGATGCTATTTTAACACGTAAAGTCCCCGCCAATACAGCGGGGACCCTTGTATAGCCGGCACTGCTTAGACCGCGCAGTTGTTCGGGCCGGTTTCCATTTCTTTTTGTTCGTCTTCGGATGGGGTGATTTTCCCCATATTCGTTTTGCGGATATCTTCATAAGCGTTCGGCTGTTCTTTCAAGTTTTCCGTTACACGCTTAATAAAACGTTCTTCACCATCAATATTCAAGCCATCGTTCTGGTCATACAAGTCACTGAGTTTTTTATGGACGCTGCCGTCTTCGTTCATTTCTTTGATGTCGGCATAATGGGCAGGCAAAACGATCAGTTCTTTCGACAAATTATCGTAGCGTCCATAAAGCGTTTCATGCAGGTCTTCTGCCCAATCCGTCGCTTTCCCTGCAAGGTCCGGACGGCCGATTGATTCGATGAATAAAATATCGCCTGTCAGCAAATATTCATCGTCGACGATAAATGAGGTGCTGCCGATCGTGTGGCCAGGCGAATAGAATGCCTTGATCTTGGCTTTCCCTACTTCCACGGTTGTGCCGTCTTCAACTGGTTCATAGCCGAATACCACTTCATCCGCATCTTCCGGAGGCAAATGGTACTGTGCGCCGAATTGTTCGGCCAGTTTTCTGCCTCCCGAAATGTGGTCGGCATGGAGATGGGTATCCAACACATGAGTGATTTTCGCTGAATGCTCTTTTGCGAAGTTTTCATACGGTTTGGTCATTCGTGCCGCATCGACTACCGCCGCTTCGCCATTCGATTCGATCAAATAAGACAGGCAACCCTTGCCGATCCGGACAAATTGATAGATCGTACCGCCAGTCTTCAAGTCGCCGATTTTCACCGGCTCCAATTGTTCACTCCAGGAAGCCATCCCGCCTTCAATGGAAATGATGTTTTCAAATCCTTGATCCTGCAGGTACTCCGCCGCTTTTTTCGATGTATTGCCTTTCGCACACATCGTATAGAGCGGTTTTTCCTTCGGCAGCTTGTTTATTTCTTCACTGCTTTCTTCTATTTTATTGAATGGAATATTATGCAATTCAACTTGGCTGCCTTCTACATGCCAATTTTCCACATCTTCTTTGCTGCGGACATCGAGAATGGCAACAGGTTCATTGTTCATTACTTTTTCTGCAATTTCTTCAGCGGATGTAAATTTGACTGTCATAAAAAAATTCCTCCATTCGTAAATTCCCGAAACTTAGGCGGTCCGGTCGATGCAGCTGATCAGGCGATTTTCGATATCTGCAGCCACTTCAGTCAATTTGCCGCCATCTTCAGCCATGCCAATCAGCGATGTCGGCTTCGGCATGCCAATCTTCGTTTCTTCACCATCTTTATAAACAACGATTTTGCATGGCAGGAAATAGCCGACCATCAAGTTTTCAGAGAGTACCGTATTCGCTTCTTTCGGGTTGCACACTTCCAAGATCTTGTATGGTGTATCGAAGTCCTGTCCCTTTTCCTGAAGTTTTGACGTCAAATCGAAGTTCCATAAGACGCCGAACTGCTCTTCTTTCAAGTTTTCCTCAAGTGATGCCACTGCTTCATCTACGGATTTGCTAGTCGTAACGGTATAATCAAACATTTTTTCTGCCTCCTCTTAGTTAAATCGCTTCTAAAATTACCCTACCCCCTATTTTTTCAACTAAACATATGGGCTCTTTTTAGACAAAAAAGCCACCCTTCTCTTTGAAGGCTGGCTTTGGCAATTGTGAATGGATTTCATCACCAGATGAAAACCGCGAAAAGGATGGCAATTGCCGTGATGACAACACTTGAAAAGCTGCCAATGAGCAACTGTTCACGCTGGGAAAATGCCCCTTTTTGAAATGCCAGAAAAGTGGTCGGTGAATGGATCGGCAAGATGGTGACGCCGCCGATGATCATGATCAATAAAAACGCCATCGGCAAAATCGGTAAGCCCAACATTTCTGCAAAACTGACGATGATCGGAAAAATGACAATCATCGATGTGGAAGGCACGACAAACAAAAAGCGCAATAGGAAAATGAGACAAGCGATAAAAATAATATTTACCCCCTGACCCATTCCTGCTGGCAGCAGTTGAATCAATTGGCTCGCCAAGACACCAGCCGTTCCGTTTTCTTCTATTAAATAGCCAAGTGAAAATGAGGCGCCGAGCAATAGGAAAGTTTCCCAGTCGTAATCCCGGACGAGCCGGTCATCGACAAGCCCATTCATCGGCAATGCATAATATGCGAGCAATAAGAAAGGCGCCACTATGAGTGGAATCTGTTCCTGATCGATGACGATCCAGCTGATGATCATAGCGAAAAATGGGATGATCACCCACCAGAAACGTTCCGGCAAGCGGGCCGCTGGAGAGAATTCCATCTGCTCCATCTGAAGCCCGGCACCGCTGCGGCGTTTGAAAAAGAACCAGACACCGAAACTGATCAATAGCAGCGACAGCCAAAGCGCAGGTGCGATGCGCACAAACCAGCCGAGCCAGGAAATTTGGATACCCCCAAAATCGCTCAGCAATTGAGCCGCTAAAATCGGAAACCCGCCGCCTGTGAAAACGATCATCGTCGAGTTCTGGTTCATCATGCCGATGACATAAAAGCTGAATTGGCGGAACACGCTTCTCTTGCCGAGTGCAAAGCGGTCGTTCACTTGCTCGATGATCGGCTCAAGAATGCGGAACCTGGCGACAGCAGAAGGCAGCAGGATCGGCAAAAAGACGATCAATAGCGGCAAGCCGACCAATACCCGCTGGACTTTCCCTTTGCTCATTTTCAATAACACGCCGACAAAGACTTGATCGGCTTTCGCTTTCACCAGCACTTTGGAAATCAAAGTCAGTGCCAGGATAAAATAAAGCGCATCCGACAGAAAACCGGCAAAAGCCTGCTCCGGCTCTTCCGTTAAACGGAAAAGCAGCAGCAGGCCAAGCACCAGAAGACTCGAAGCGGCGAGCGGCATGGCGCTTACCGTCCACAAACCAATTGCGATGCCAAGCAATAGCAACGTCAGTTTCTGGTCATCCGTATAAGCATCCAATAAACCGAACGCCCATAAAAGAGCAAAACCGGCGGCCAGCAGAAAAGCAAGAATACGCGGCACTAGCTTAGAGTTTCTCACTTTTCCACCCCTTAACGTTGTTTATATGCCAGCCTGTTGCTTCTCCATTTGAGGAATGCCGGAACCAATAGTGAAACGAGTGCAACCAAGAGCAAGGATAGCGGAAGTGGAGTATCGACAAAAATGCTCAAGCTGCCGTTGGAGATTGTCATGGATTGGCGGAAGGCCTGCTCCATCATGCCTCCAAGGATAAATGCCAAGATGAATGGCGGTGCTGGGAATGAAAATATCCGCATCGCAAACCCAAATGAGCCGAATACAAGCAGCATATAGGTCAAAGACATTGAAGCTGATTGAATAGACGCCGATCAAACTGAACATGATGACGAGTGAAATCAGCAAAGGGCGTGGGATGCTCAAGATTTTCGCCAAGTATGGAATCAGCGGCAAGTTCAAGATCAACAGGAAGACGTTCCCGAGATACATGGAAGCGATGATGCCCCAGAAGATTTCCGGGCGGTCAGTCATCAAGAGCGGCCCTGGTTGTACGCCGAGCACAAGGAACGCGCCCAACATGACAGCCGTCGTCCCTGAACCTGGAATCCCCAAGCTCAAAAGCGGAACGAATGCACCGCTTGTCGCGGCGTTATTGGAACTTTCCGGTGCTGCGAGCCCTTTGATGGACCCTTTCCCGAACTCTTCAGGATTTTTAGCAATTCGTTTTTCGAAAATATAGCTGATGAAAGAAGCGATTGTCGCTCCTGCACCCGGCAAGACGCCGAGCAAAAACCCGACGAACGACTGGCGGCTGACTGGCCCGCTCATTTCTTTCAGGTCCGCCTTGGACAACTTCAAGCTGCCCAGTTTCTGGTCGTCGCTCAAGCTGCGGTTTTTGCGGTTCAGGATGAGCATGCAGACTTCCGCGACCGCAAAGAGGCCAAGCGCGATGATCAAAAAGTCGAACCCGTCGAATAGGTTGACGTTCCCGAATGTAAAACGCTGCGTCCCTGTCTGCGGGTCGATGCCGATTGTGACGACCATGAAGCCTGCGACCGCTGCGATCATCGCTTTGATCGTCGAACCTTCAGATAGACTGGAAATCGCGGTCAAGCCCATGAACATCAATGCGAAATACGCAGGCGGCCCAAAGGAAATCGCCACGCTCGAGAGCGCCGGGGCGAGCAGCATCAACAGGACGACCGAGACAGTACCTCCGACGAATGAAGAAATCGCCGCAATGGCCAGCGCCTTTCCGGCCTTCCCTTGCTGGGCCATCGGATAACCATCAAAAGCTGTAGCGACAGTACCCGAAATTCCCGGTGCATTCAACAGGATCGAAGAAGTCGATCCGCCGAATACAGCTCCGTAATAGACGCCTGCCATCATGACGAGTGCCGGTGCCGGGTCCATCCCGTATGTAATCGGAATCATGATCGCAATGGCACTGATCGGGCCGAGGCCTGGCATCATACCGATCAAGGTGCCGACGACAACGCCGATCAGCACGAACATGATCCCTTCTAGACTTAAGGCAACTTGAAAACCGGTCAATAGACCTTGAAATGCATCCATATGGAAACTCCCTCCTTAAAATGGCAAGATGCCGCGCGGCAATACAATCCCCAGCGCGAAAACGAAAATAGCATACATAACAATCGGGAATAGAAGAGAGACCAATATATTTGTCTTCCATGCTCTATAACCTAAAAACCACGAACAGAAGAAAATGAACAATGTCGTCGTGATGATAAAACCGATCGCTTCAAACAATAGAATGTAGACAAAAATCATAGCGAACACTGCGGCAATGACCCCGAGTTCTTTTTTCGGGATATTGCGCTTCGCCTTTTCCGCATCCGTTTCCACTACACGGGAAAAGAACAGGAAGACGGACAACACCAATAACAAGATGCCCAAGCCCTTCGGAATGACATCCGCATCGATCGGGGCATATTCATAATTGGGCAATTGAAAACTTAAATATAGATAGACGGCCGCAACAATGAAAAGCAGCAGCCCTAATTTCCGATTTATGCTTGCTAGCAAACGAAACGCCTCCTTTTAACTGAAAAGAGAGAAACCGAATGCCAAAGATCCGGTTTCACTTGTTGACTTTTTTACTTTTGAACTGCTTAGGCAGCTGTAATTTCTTTTATTAAGTAATTGTATTATTGGCCTAATCCGATTTCCTCGAGCAATGCGGCAATTTCTTCTTTCTCGCCTTCGAGGAATTCGTTATATTCTTCACTGCCCATGTACATTTCGTTCCAGCCGTACTTCTCGCGGACTTCTGCAAACTCTTCGGATTCACTCAATTCCTGGAATTTAGCTTCATAATAATCGACTGCTGCCTGGTCCATGCCTGGAGGCCCGAAGAATCCGCGCCAGTTGACGAAGCTTTCATCGATGCCTTGCTCGATCGCTGTCGGGAATTCGGAAAGCACTTCCCCTTCCATGCGTTCTTCTGCCGTCACACCGAGAACTTTGATATTGCCGGCACGCACTTGCTCGATTGTTTCGCCGACACCTGTGGAGAAGACATCTACCGAGCCATTCAGAACCGCTGTCAAAGCGCCCCCTTCTTGGTCAGAAACGTATTTAATCTTTGTCGGGTCCACGCCTGCCGCTTTGGCAATGCGGACAAATTGCATATGGTCCATGCTTCCTGGAGCGGAAGTGCCGATAACTGTGATGCTTTCCGGATCGTCTTTCATCTGGTCGAATAGATCGTTCAAATCTTCAAACTCGCTATCTTCACGGACAGCGAACGCGCCGTAGTCTGCAATCATATTGGCAAGCGGCGTAAAGTCTTCATGGCCGTGTTCCGATTGGCCGTTGAGCGGAACGAACATCAGTGGCGGTGAAGCGACGAACATGCTGTGGGCATCGCCTTCTTTTCCGTGGACGTAAGCCCAACCAATCGCTCCGCCTCCGCCTTCACGGTTGATGACGGTCATATTTTCATCGATGATTTCTGTTTCGCCGAATACACGGGCAACTTCACGGGCTGTCGTATCCCAGCCGCCGCCTGACCCGGCCGGTGCTACCATTTCAATCGTTTTCGACGGTTCTGAAGTTTCCGTCTTCTCCCCTGTATTAGCCGTGTCTTCGGATCCACACCCGGCAAATGCTAAAGCGCTTACAGTCAAGACACTAGCAAAATCGTTTTCTTCATTTTATTTCCCCCTCAGTTCAAGTAGTTTTCTTATGAGTTGAAGTATAACTGTGAATTTTCAGAATGTAACCGTTTGCAAAATAAGCTGTATAGAGGATTTTGTGAACATTTTGTTCATAAAGTTCACAGAAAGATCGACATTTTATTGATATTTCATTTATAGGAAACCAAAGGGAATTATGCTAGGCTAGAAATAGCATAAAATGAACCTTAAGGAGGCCGACAATGAAACGCATCTCAGCCATAACTCCCGGCATGGCGGCCTTTGTGCTCGGCATCATGGTATTTCTCGGCATGGGAATCGCCATAGCCGTACAAAGCTATTTCAGTTATGTAGAAGTGACCGAAGCAGCTAGCCGCTGTTACGATTTGGGCGGATTTCCTGAAATCGAAAAAAGCGGTTGGCAAATGACCCATTTCGAATGCCACACAGACTGATTGCCGAAAATGAAACATCTACGCAAAAAAAGCAACTCCCCAGTTTAGGGGAGTTGCTTTTTTGTTTATGAAAGCGGTATGGAATTGAGTTTTCCGAAGCTTGTCTTTGCTTTGAAGTTCGCACCGGCCATTCTACTTTCTCTTCATTTAACAAAGTATTTTCGTTCCGGCCTGCCGACAATCCCGTATCCGAGCTCGGCGTAACAATCGTCCGTCGACACCAAGTATTCCAGATAGCGCCTGGCAGTCGTGCGGGAAGCGCCCATCTCTTCGCCCATTTTCTCTGCGGTTACACCATCTTCATACTGCGCCAATAGCTTTTGCACTTTCTGCATCGTCAGCGGGTCGATGCCTTTGACCGCTGGCGCTTCTTTTTTGACGGCCTTGACGCCGAACAGTTCATCCAAATACTCTTGGTCGATGGTTTCTTGGCTCGACAGCTTTTCTCTGTCTTTACGGTATTTCTCGATGGTGGCAGTGAACTGATTAAGTTCGGCAGGTTTTAAGATGATGCCTTTTACGCCCTTGCGCAGCGCCGTTTCGATATACTCCCGCTCGTTTGCTGCCGACACGAGAATGATGTCGGTCTCCGGGCTTTCTTTCCTTAACTCATCGATCAGTTCAATGCCGAGCCCGTCCGGCATGTAATTATCCAATAGCACCAAATCCGGCCGCTCTTGCTTGACCGCCGCCAGCGTTTCGGCGCAGTCTTTCGCTTTTGCTGCCAGTTCCACTTGTTTAATTTTCGCTAAAAACTTCTCGTGCACTTGCGCAACACGAAAATCATCTTCTGCAATCACTACCCGCAGCATTATGCCACCTCCATCGTTTTTTTCGGGATAAAAACGCTGAATACCGTCCCGTGCTGCGGCGTCGAATCCACTTCAATCCAGCCATCCAAGTCCTCAACCGCTTGTTTGACGATCGCCAAGCCGTAGCCCCTGTCCGCTTTTTCAAGTTTCGTGGAGAATCCTTGCGTGAAAAATTGGTCGAGGTTGCCGGTTTCGATTCCGCGCCCGCTGTCCTGGACCTCGATGACCAAGTCGTTGCCGATATCGGTAATGAAGAAAGACACTTCTTTCCTGTCGCTCGACTCGACTTCTTCAATGGCATTGTCGATCAAATTCCCGACAATGTGAATGACTTTGGAAATATCGACATGGGCGGGCAATTTGGCTAGCGAACTGTTTTCATCCACCGACAGCTCGACTTTCGCTTCGGAAGCTTTCCCCATTTTGCCGAGCAGGATCGCTTGGACCTTTTTATCTTCGATATGATTCAACGTATGCTTCGTCTGCTTTTCATGATGATTCGTCTCTTGCTGGATCAGCCGGACCGCTTCCTCGGTCTCCTCCAACTGGAGAAGCCCGGATATGGCATACAGTTTATTGGCGTATTCATGCGTTTGCGCCCGCAAGCTTTCCGAGTATTGCCGGATTTCTGACAGCGTTTCCAGCACTTCCTGCACTTCCGTTTTTTCACGGAATGTTGAAACGGCGCCGACCATTTCCCCTTCTGCCCAAATCGGCTTTTGGTTGACGATAAAAACGGTCCCGCCAATCAGGATTTCTTTATTCTTCCATGAATTCCCCGTCGTCAAGGTTTCGCCCATCCTAAGTTCCGGCAATATCTCATCGGATGGGGTATGGAGAAAACTTTGGTCCATGGCGAGCATCTTTTCTGCGGAACTGTTCAACTCCGTGATGCGGCCGTCTTTATCGATCGCGATGACCCCTTCGATAATCGATGACAGCAAAGCTTCCCGGTCCTGGTACAAACGGGCGATTTCCCGGGGTTCAAGCCCCAGCGTATCTTTCCGGATATTCCTTGCGAGCAGGATGCTGCCCAGGACGCCAATGACGAGCGTCAATAGAGCCAGCGCCATCACGTCCATAATATTGCCGAAAATGATCGCTTCGATGTCTTCGATCATATAACCGACCGAGACCACACCGATGACGCGCCCATCGCCGTCATAGATCGGCGCTTTGCCGCGCAGGCTTCTGCCGAGCGACCCGAATGCTTCGGACACATAGACTTTTCCTTCTTGGAGAGCGCGCTCGTTATCACCGCCGACCATCTGTTTACCGATCTTTTCCGGATCCGGATGTGAATAACGGATGCTCTCCCTATTGCCGATGACGATGAACTCTGCACCCACTTGCTTGCGCAAATACTCAGCGATCGGCTGGATTTGCAGCGCCGGTTCCTCGTCGTCCATCGCTTCGACGATCGTCGGCATGGCCGAAATACCGATCGCCGTTTCCTGCGCTCGCTGGCCGATGTTCTCTTTGATTTCCGCAATTTCCTGATAGCTCAGAATCCCGCCGAATACCACTGTCGTCAACAGCACGAGCGAAGTCGTCAGCAGGATGATTTTGGTTTGCAGCGATAATTTTTTCATGGCACCCGTCCCCTGTAAAGACCGTTTTTCATTAAATGTAGTCTACCATATCCCGAAACGGCCGAAAGAAAAAATTCTTAGAATTCTCTAAAAACATTATTTCCCCACTAAAAAACCCTGTTCTCCAAAATGGAAAATCAGGGCTTCGCTTCATGCTTTTGTAATATCGGCTTCCAGTTCGACTGCGACATTTCCTTGGATGGCGCGCGTGATCATGCAGGAAGATTCCGCTTTTTCCGCGAGTTTGTGCGCCAGTTTGAATTCCTTTTCCCCTGCCTCCGCCGACAAGACGACTTTCGGGCGGTGGATGATCTTTTTATAGGTGATGACGCCATTTTCGACTTCAACGATTCCTTCCGACTCCATCGTCAGCGACTCTTTCTCAAGTTTGCTGCGCTCCATCATCGCGGCGAGCGTGATGATATAGCAGGTCGCTGCCGCACCGAGCAGCATTTCGTCCGGATTGGTGCCGACCCCCGGGCCGTCCATTTCCGGTGGAATCGAGATTTGGGTCTTCAAATTCCCCGATTCGATTGTCCCGACATCGTTCCGGTTGCCGGGCCAGTCTGCTGTTAAATGAAAACTATGCAAAGCCATTGCTGTTTCCTCCTCTTCTATTCCCAATCTTCCATATCTTCGCTTCGCGGCATCGCTGTGATGGCTCCCGCCCGTGTTGCACAAAGGGCCCCCAGCTTATTGCCGAAGTCTGCGCAAGCAATCAGTTGTTGCCGGTTTTTTGGCATGCCGTTTAAATGGACATGACGGATGATGCCTGCCATGAACGCATCCCCGGCGCCTGTCGTATCCACAGGCTTGACCGGCACAACCGGCACATGGATCGTCTCCTCTTTAAATACAGCGTGCGTGCCATGTTCCCCGTCCGTGACAAAAACGACAGGAAGCCCGTAAGCCTTCAGGCGCTCGATGCCTGCTTCCATTGAATCAGCTTCCATGAGGAACAATAATTCTTCGACTGTCAGTTTCAAAATGTCCGCATGCGGCAAAAAGCGCAGGACGGTCTGGCGGCACAGCTCCTCGCTTTCCCAGCGCAGCGGCCGGATATTGACATCGTATGAACAAATTACATCGTGAGACTTCGCCAATTCCAAAGCCTGCGCCGTCGTTTCACGCGCTTCCGGATGGAACAGCGTCCCTGAGCAAAAATGGAACAGGCTCGCCGATTCGAACGCTTTACCCGCCAGTTCGTCTGCCTTTACTTGCAAATCAGGCGTTTCATTATCATAGGAAGCGAAGACGCGATCGTTCGTTTCTGTTAAATGAATATACACCCCGCTGATGCGCTTTTCCGGACGTTTAATTGAATGCGTCAAATCGACGCCTTCCGCCTGCAGCGCCTGGCAGAAAAAGTCCGAAATCTCATCATCCCCGGTGATCGTGATGAATGCTGACGGAACCCCGAGGCGGCTGACGCCGGCAGAGACGTTGACGGTGGCGCCTCCGAGATACAGATCGAACAGATCGTTATTTTTGGTGGTTGCGATATAATCGACAAACGCGTCGCCGTAAGTCAGGACGTGCCTGTTAGCTTCCATAATCCTCTCCCTTTCTCCAAAGAACAACCCTTGCCCGCTGCCTTATTTGCAGCGGCCTGTTGAAATTCACTTTCCCTATTATTTCAGCAGAAAACGGGCAGGGCAAGGGAAAAGCCCGAAAAGCGCGTAGTACCGATGTTTTCGCATAAAAAAACAGCCGGAGAAAAAACTCTCCAGCCGGCTTATCCCATTATTCAGCCATCCACTCCGGTTTTCCGAAGCCTTCGAATTGCTCATCGATGACCGTTTCAAATTCTTCCGACTCGACGATTTCCACCAAATCCGCCGCCAGTTCACTGTCTTCATTGTCCGCTGCAACGGCTACGACATTGCGGTACTGGTCAGGCATGTTTTCAAGCGCCAACGCATCAAGCAAATCCATATCCGCAGCCAATGCGAAGTTGCCTGGAACCGCGGCAAGGTCTGTGCCTTCAACTGCACGCGGCAATTGCCCCGCTTCAATCGGCTGGAATACGAGGTTTTTCGGGTTTTCCGTTACATCGCGCTCAGAAGCCTGGAGCACTTCCGCTTCCGGATCAAGCTCGACCAATCCTTCGTCCTGCAGCATCAATAATGCCCGCGCACCGTTGACAGGATCGTTCGGAATCGCGATTGTCGCTCCGTCAGATACCGCATCCAGCGAATCGAACTCATTGGAGTAGACTCCCATTGGCGCGGTCGGTACCGTGATCAATGCGCTCAAATCCATATCGTTTTCTGTTTCGAAGTTTTCCAGATAAACCGTATGCTGGAACAAGTTGGCGTCGATTTCCCCGTTGTTCAATGCGTTGTTCGGCTGGATATAATCGCTGAATTCAATCGTTTCGACCGTATAGCCTTTTTCTTCAAGCGCCGGGACGATTGCTTCGTTCAGCATGTCACTGTAAGGGCCGGCAGTCGCGCCGAGCTTGATGTCTTTCGACGCTTCGCCGCCTTCCGTCGTTCCTGTGTCCGCTTCTTCTCCGCCGCATGCGGCCAGTGCAAGCGCGCTCGCTGCCAATATCCATGTGAGTTTCTTCATATTATTCTCCCCTTATCGTTTATCGAGTTTTTTGGCTGTAAAGTCGCCTGCCTGTTGAATCAATTGGACGAGCACGATCAAAATGACGACCGTGACAATCATGATCGTATTATCATAACGGTAATAACCGAAGCGAATTGCCAAATCGCCGATGCCGCCGCCCCCGACGACGCCCGCCATCGCAGAATAGGCGATGAGGCTGATGACTGTCAGCGTGATGCCTTGGATCAGGCTCGCTTTTGCTTCCGGCAAAAGCACATCTTTGATGATCATCCACGGGGTGGCACCGACCGCGATCGCCGCTTCGATGACGCCTTTATCGATGTCCCGGAGCGCCGTTTCCACAATGCGTGCGAAAAACGGAATCGCCGCAACCGATAAGGAAACGCTCGCTGCGACCGGGCCGATGGTTGTGCCGGTAATCAATTGCGTCAACGGGATGAGCGCCACCAGCAAAATGATGAACGGAATCGACCGGACGATGTTGACGACAAATCCGATGACAGAATTGACCGGGCGGTTTTCCCAGAACAAGCCGCGGTCTGTGATGAACAATAAAATGCCCAGCGGCAAACCGATGACAAGAGCCACTCCAAGCGAGATGCCGATCATGATTAAAGTCTGGTAAAACGCCACTTGAATTTCCGGCCATAATTCGATGATTCGTCCCCATTCAATTCCCATGCTCCATCACCTCCACAATTGCTTCGCGCTGCTCAAGATAGTGAATCGCCTGACTCACATCTGCTTGAGCGCCTTTCAATTCCATGACGAAAATGCCGAGGGGCAATTCCTGGATGTATTCGATCGCCCCGTGCAGGAAATTCCCTTTGACCGGATAGCTTTGCAACATATCGGAAATGATGCCATCTCCAGCGACTTCGCCTTTGAACAATACTTTGACGATCGTGCCATCGCATTTCTTCAGGATTTCTTCCGGCACGTTGAACGACACGACGCTCGAGATGAATTCCTTCGTCAAAGCGGTCTTTGGATCGGCAAAGATATCGTAGACACGGCCTTCTTCGATGACACGCCCGCCTTGCATGACCGCCATCCGGTCGCAAATTTCCTTGACGACGTTCATCTCATGCGTAATCAATACAATCGTGATATTAAGCTTGCGGTTGATGTCTTTCAATAAACGCAAGATCGATAAAGTCGTATTCGGGTCGAGTGCAGATGTTGCTTCGTCACATAACAGCACAGCCGGTTCATTGGCGAGTGCACGGGCGATGCCAACGCGCTGCTTTTGCCCGCCGCTCAGCTGTGCCGGGTAGACATTGCGTTTGTCCGACAAGCCAACCATTTCGAGCAGTTCATCGACGCGTGGGCCGATTTTCTTGCTCGGTGTTCCTGCTGCGCGAAGGGCGAAGGAAATATTCTCAGCGACCGTCTTTTGGCTGATCAAGTAGAAATGCTGGAAGATCATGCCGATTTTCAAGCGCGCTTTCCGCAATCCGTCGCCACGCAGCTTCGTTAAGTCCTGACCGCCGACTTTCACGGTGCCTGATGTTGGCCGCTCAAGCAAGTTGATGCAGCGGATGAGGGAACTTTTTCCGGCGCCGGAATAGCCGACGATGCCGAAAATTTCACCGGTCTTCACTTCCAACGTCACATCATCGACACCTTTCACCGTGCCGTGCTTGGTTTGATAAGTTTTGCTCAGTTGTTCGATTTGAATCATGCTGTCCACTCCCCCAGGCAAATAAAAAAATGCCTCTTTTATCAAAAAAGAGACATCGAAAATTAGAATTCCGACTTATCTTTCAGAATGAATTTCATTCTGCAGGACTTGGCACCTTCCCAATAAATGGGGGTTGCCGGACGTCATAGGGCCTTACCCTCGGTCTCTCTTGATAAGCATAGTTATTTGGTTATTTCCCATGTTACCTGCAGGAGCGCAGACTTGTCAATGCGATTTTTCAAACTTTTTGTACAATGGAACGCGGCGGTCATCGAATACCGGAATGCGCCCCCGCACTTCGTCTACTTCCGAAAGATCGATCTCGGTATAGCCAATGCCTTGTTCTTGCCCCATATCCATCCGGACTTCCCCCCACGGCGCGATGACCATCGAATGGCCGCCGAACTCATTTTTCGGGTCGCTGCCGATCCGGTTCGCGGCAATGATGAAGCATTGATTCTCGATTGCGCGCGCCTGCAGCAGGATGCGCCAATGATCGATGCGCGCGGCCGGCCATTCCGCAGGCACGAAGATCGCCTTCGCGCCGTTCAGCACTTGTGCGCGCAGCCATTCAGGAAAGCGGATGTCGTAGCAAATGACGCCGCCAAAAGTCTCACCGTCTAATTCGAATGTGCCGAGCGACTGCCCTTCCTCGAGATGGATATGCTCGTCCATCAAGCCGAAGCGATGTGCTTTATCGTATTCTGAAACGAGCGCGCCTGTGTTGTCGGCCACATACATCGTATTATAGAAGCCACCTTCTTTTTTTGTAGAGACCGAACCTCCGACGATATGGACGCTATGCTCTTTGGCGAATTGTTTCAGAAAATCTGCGGTTCGGCCGTTGCTGTCCGCGAGTTCGTCCAGCTGCGTTAACGCATACCCGGTGTTCCACATTTCTGGCAGGACGATGAGCTCCGCGCCGTTTTCTGCCGCTTCTTCCAAATAGTTTTTTACACGCTGAAAATTCGTTTCGGGCTCTCCGAAATCGATATCCATCTGCACACAAGCGATTTTCATATTCTCTCCCCCTGTAGACAGTTTAGCTTAAACTCTATAAGATTTAAGATAGAAGTGCAATTATTTAGAAAATGAGGAGGATTTCATGGACTTTTCAAATCGCTTACAAAATCTTCCGGATCAATTTTCGCCCTGCTTGTTGCAAAACGGCAAAAGCAGTCGACGAAGGACGAGACGTCATCAATTTCGGCCAAGGCAACCCGGATCAGCCAACGCCTGCGCATATAGTCAAGGCCATGCAACAAGCGGTAGCCGATCCTCAAACACATCGCTACTCGCCGTTTCGCGGCCTCAGTTCGTTAAGGAAAGCCGCTGCGGATTTCTAAAAAGAATACGATGTCGATATCGATCCTGATTTG
Source organism: Planococcus sp. MB-3u-03 (assembly GCF_002833405.1). NCBI lineage: Bacteria > Bacillati > Bacillota > Bacilli > Caryophanales > Caryophanaceae > Planococcus > Planococcus sp. MB-3u-03. The sequence continues at coordinate 2,858,713 of NZ_CP025135.1, forward strand.
GAAGTCGCTATTTTGTCCGGAACGAAAATCGGTTTTATCGAGTTGCCGCTTGCATTGCTGAACCCGGGCGATTCGCTGCTGTTGCCGGATCCGGGCTATCCTGATTACCTGTCAGCCGCACCGCTTGCGGATATCGAATTTGATTTGATGAAACTGAAACAGGAAACCGGCTATCTCCCCGACTACAACGATGTGACAGCCGCCGCGAAAGCACGCGCCAAACTGATGTACTTGAACTACCCAAACAACCCGACAGGCGCGACTGCAGACATTGCGTTTTTCGATGAAACGATTCAGTTTGCCAAAGAAAACGGCATCGGGGTTGTACATGACTTTGCTTATGGCCGCATTGGCTTTGATGGCAAGAAGCCGGTTAGCTTCCTGCAATCAAAAGGCGCCAAAGATATCGGCATCGAAATGTATACCTTGTCCAAAACGTATAATATGGCCGGATGGCGCATCGGCTTTGCGGTGGGTAATGCCAAAATGATCGAAGCACTCAACCTCGTCCAAGACCATTTGTTCGCCGGCATCTTTCCGGCTGTCCAACTGGCCGCTGTAGAAGCATTAAACAGCAGCCAGCAATGCGTCGAGGAACTGAATGAATTATACGAGAAGAGACGCCAGACGCTGGTGGATGAATGCCGCCGGATCGGCTGGGAATTCGAAGCGCCGAAGGGATCATTTTTTGCCTGGCTGCCTGTCCCCGAAGGCTATACGAGCATCGAGTTCTCTGACCTGCTACTCGACAAAGTCGACATCGCCGTGGCGCCGGGCAGTGGATTTGGCCCTGGCGGAGAAGGTTTTGTACGCGTCGGGCTATTGGTCGATGAACAGCGCATCATCGAAGCAATCCAACGAATCGAGAAATTGGGGATTTTCACTAAATAGGCAAAAAAAGAAGGCATTGCGCCTTCTTTTTTTTTATTTTTTATTAACCACCATTTCCAGATCCCAATACAGGTCGGAACTGAAACGGTCATCCTGATGCACTTGGGCAGCCAGCACATTCTCGCCGTCTTTCAGATGGGCAAGGGCCTCTTCATCCAAGTAGATTCGCTCGATTCGGTCTTCGCTTCCGAAATCCTCATCGCTCACCGCTTCCTGGTAGTCCTCAAAACCGAACTCGCCAGTCTCCGGCATATTGAAGCGCATAATTTCTTCTCCGTTCAAATACAGGATGACCGCGTCATCAACACCGAATTCCACATAGCCGAGATCGCCGATATCTTCCGCATCTTCCACTTCAAATGCGGCTCTGAAATACGTCAATGCGATTTTCTCGGTCTCATCCCCACCAAAGCCGACGAGCGTTTCCACAGCGCCAAATTCCGGCCGTTCTTCATCTTCCGGAAAGCCTAGCGGGCCAGCGCCTTGCGCCCAATCACTGTCATCGAAATCGGCTTCAATCCAGTCTTGTTTCTGGTCGCTGCCATCGTCCAGATAACGCCACTCGCTGCCTGCTTCGAGCAGTCCGATTTCTTCGTGTGCCACCAATTCGAATTCAATCGCATTGCTTTCCCACACTTTATCGCCATCTTTTACTTCCGCAAACACTTCCACTTTTCCAGGATCCGCACCTTCTGCTGCCAGGACTTTTCCGTCTTTTATTTGGATGCCATCACTGCTCGTGCGGTACGTGACCGAGTCAGGCGAAATATCGTATTGCCCGCCTTCGACGTTTTCTCCTTTAAGGTTCAATTCCACTTCCGGATAGAAAGAATTCTCTTCGGTAGCCAGCACGGTGCTGTTCGCTTCGAGTTCCACTTTTTCAAGCGCCGGCACGACCGTTTCGATGGACGGATCTTTAATGATCTCGTATCCATCGACCAGTTCTTCCGTATCCGTTCGGTAGGTCTCAAAGCGCAAACGCGTCGGCTCCACTTGGATATTCATATAAGTCGGTACACCCCATTGTTCGCGTACCGCTGAATACGGTTCGCGTTCTGTCTGCATGCCATAGAATTTACTGCCGCTCGCCGTGTTCCCTGTAATATAGACGGTGCCTTCCGGATTGACCGGTGCATCGCCTTGCATCATGTGATTTTTCAAAGGCTGGAAATTTTCCATCTGATAAGTTCTCACATAGGAATGGTCATGCCCCATCAATACCGCATCAAAGCCGAGTTCGTCAATGGTCGGCACGAGCTGATCGCGCAAGTTTAGCACCACTTCACTTTGCGAATGTGCAGCAGCGCTATAGATGGAATGATGGAAAACGAGTATCTTCCATTTCCAGTCCCGCCCGGCAGTCGCTTCAGCCGTTTCCTCCATAAACTGAATATGCTCTTCCGGATTCTGGCTATTGGAATTCAAATTCATGAACAAGGTATCCCCGTAAGAGAAATAATAATCACCACCGGAATTATCGTAATTGCCGAGTTCCCAGTTTTCATTCGGGACATTGAAATGATAGGCGTAATGATAGGTATCGTCATGGTTGCCGATAGTGGTCGCCGTTGGATAATTGCGCAGCGGTTCAGGCGCGAAATAAGCCGCATATTCTTTTTCGGAATAGCGGGCATCAACCTGATCGCCTGCGGAGAGGATAAAGCTCGAGTCAGGACTGCGGTCAATTGCTTGACGCAAAGTTCTTTCCCATCCTCTTTGATCTTCTGCAATGTCACCAGACGCGCCGATTTGCGGATCAGCAACCATCACAAATTCATATGACGAAGGATCCTTAGTCTTGAAATGGAAAGCTTGCGTCCAATTGCCACGTCCATCCCCTAAACGGTACAGATAGTCCGTTTCATTTTCGAGCTGGGTGATCACCGTTTCATGGGCAGAATAGCCGTAAGTAGCGTTTTTCAACGATGCATCGACCGTTACCGCAGCGTTTTCCGGAAAATCCTCGGTCCCGGAAGAAACTTTTGCGTATTGCACTTGGCCAGGACGTGTTGTGCTCGGCGAATACCACGAAAAATTCATTTCCGACTCATCGCTTCCAGGTGCAAAGGCGATATGGGACGCAGGGTATGAATCATCCGCTTCGCTACTCAAAAAGCCCCTGTCCATAAACAACAGCGAGCTGGAAAGATGCGATTGAAAAGCCTGGCGCTGCCCTTCCATCAAATGCGCCGCCCCGATTTCCAGTGCGCCTTCTGCCGCTTCTGTGTGTCTCTCACCCAGCTGAAAAGCCGCCCTCCCGCAATCATCGCTATAAGAAACCATCGCCCTGCACCCTGCCATATCGTCTTCATTGCCCCACCCCTTCGTAAACAATCCGATCTATTATTTTCAAATATTCAGTAATTAAATTTTAGCATAATTCAATTGAACTAAAAAAAGAAAAAATGTGAATATTTAGAACTATTTAAAAGGAATTTACATTCTTTCTGTATATCCATGGCCATCATTCCTTAAGCAATGCTTCCTCCACATATAAAGAAAAGAAAATCACAGCCATACAAAAGGCCTTTCCCGAAGAGCCTCTGCTCAACGGAAAAGCTTTTGCTAAACTTATCGTTTATTCCACGAATCTGAACTCCTGAAAGGCGCAAAGCGGAATTTCACTTCACCGATCACGTCTTGTTTCTGGATAAATCCCAGCACGCGGGAATCCGTGCTATTGCCGCGATTGTCACCAAGGACATAATAGCAATCCGGGGAACTGAAAATTCACTGGCCAATTGGGGCTGTGCCGTGAATTCGTCATCTCCGCCTCCGTCCAGGTAGGGTTCGTCCAGCGGCTGTCCGTTCAGGATAATTTCCGCGCCCGACATCTGGATATGGTCGCCCGGCACGCCGATGACCCGCTTGATGAAACGGCTGCCGTCCGGTGCGAAAACACGATTGTATCGAAGTTGGCGATTGTTGTCGCTTTGCTCAGCACTAATTTATCGTTTTCATAATAGCTCGGCTGCATCGATCCGCCTTCGACGATGACCGGCTCGAACAGGAACTGGCGGACCCCAAAGATGATCAATGCCGTCAGCAGCAGCACTTTCATCCATACAAGCATTTCTTTGACCGGATCTTCGTACACTGACTCTCCCCCGCCCCGCTTTTTTCTTTAGTTTACTATAGCGCCTCACGCCTTGCACTCGGAGATTTCTTGTTCGATAATGAAAACAAGCGAGTTGAAAGAATTATCAGACATAGAATTGATTTCTATCTTAATTTTAAAGGAGTGGGATTGATGAAAACATTACCTGCACAAGATGTCATTTACGCTTTTTCCAATACACATGACCCGAGCCTGCGGATAGCGGCCGGCGATACCGTGAAGATCAATACTTTCGATTGCTTTAAAAACCAACTCCAGTCGAGCGATCAGGAAGTCGCAGCCATCGACTGGAATCAAGTGAATCCTGCGACAGGGCCGATTTTCATTGAAGGAGCCGAGATCGGCGATGTCTTGAAAGTGGAGATCAAAGACCTTGAAATCGGCGAGCAAGGTGTCATGGTCACCGGTCCGGACCTCGGCGTGATGGGCCACCGGATGGAAAAGATGGAATCAAAAATCATTCCCATCCAAAACGGCAAGGCGGTCTTCAACGAGCGCTTGCAGCTTCCGCTGAATCCGATGATTGGCGTCATCGGCGTTGCACCGGAAGGCGAACCCGTTTCATGCGGCACGCCGGGTGCACACGGCGGCAACATGGATACGAAACTGATTACAAAAGGCGCAACCCTTTATTTTCCCGTTGCTGCTGAAGGCGCGCTGTTTGCACTTGGTGATTTCCATGCCGCGATGGGTGACGGAGAAATCAGTGTTTCCGGCATTGAAGTACCGGGCAGTGCCACTGTCCAATTTGATGTCATTAAAGGCAACCATTTAAAGCATCCTTTGCTCGAAAATGAAGAAGGCTTGGCGTTTCTCGTCTCAGCGATGACTTTAGACGAAGCCGTTTCCACTGCGGTCGAGGAGATGATCGATCTGTTGCTGCCGCAATCCGACTTATCCGTCAGCGAAATGACCATGCTCATGAGCGCAGCCGGTGAAACGCAGATCAGCCAAGTGGTCGATCCCCTTGTGACGGCGAGGTTCTTTGTTCCATACCATGTACTGCAAGGGTTGAACTTCCGTTTATTTGCGTAATATGGAAATTATAAGGATATATGGGGCTATTTAGACGTCTGAATCGTCAGACTTTTGAGCGCCGAAAGATTTTATGTTACACTCAAGAAAAAATGTAGGTGATTAGAATGGTAGGAAGAAATGATCCGTGTCCATGTGGCAGCGGAAAGAAATATAAAAAATGTCACGGGAAACAACAGACAGTTTCCATCAATGATCTGGTGAACGAAGAGCTGTTCCAAGTCAGACAGCAATTCTTCTCGGAAAACCCGAACCGTGACCAGCTGACGGATTTCCGCGCGCTCCAGCAGGAATGGCAGCCGCGCTTGATGAAATCGATGGCGGAAAACGATGCACAAGCTTTTGTCATCGAAAACTTCCTGTTCATGCAAAAACCGGAACTATGGGAAAACTTCCTGTCTAAGCAGATTGAACAGACGCAGCGCCCAACAACGCAAGAAGTGTTGGAACAATGGCCAAACTTCCATGTATTCCTTGGCCAATTGGTTTCAGGGGATACAGAAAAAGCGGAATTGAAAGATGCCTTTACCGGCGAAACTTACGTCATGGCAGACCAGCCGCCGACGGATATGGAAGAAGACCAAGGGCTTCTTGCGATTCTTTTGCCGGATGCGCGCGCAGGCGAACAAGGCATCCTGTTCTTGAACGGCTATTTGACGATTGTCGGCAAATTCGCCCCATTCTTTGAGCAGCTGCAAAAACGCATTGAAGAAAAAGGCGCCTCCGCGAACGAAGACTATCTTCGCGAGCATTATCTCGAAGTGGTCGAGCATATCGTCCAATACTCGACAGGCGCTGTCGAGGAAAGCATTGAGCTTTCCCCGGAGCACCAGTCCGTTATGGACGAATTGAAAAAACACATCGACGAAGCGGACTTCGATGAAGAAACCGTAACGAATGTGACAAGCATCCTCAACAGCTATCTGGTCAGCCAACAGCCGACCGTCCAGAAACCCGAAGCACTCGTTGCCGGCTACTGGCGCTTCCTGCAGGACCATGAACTGATTCAAGGGCCGATGCTTTCTGCAAAAGACTTGAGTGAAAAATTCGGCGTTTCGTCCAGCACGATCTTGAAACGCTCTAAAGAGTTCGGTTCTTATTTCGAAGAACTGCTAGCTAAAAAATAAGTAATGAAAGCACCGGATCCTCTCCGGTGCTTTTTTTAATCGTCTTTTTTTCGCCTGAACGTAATCAGGATGTACAATAAAATTCCGGAAACTGCGAAAAACAAATATACGCGCCAAAACGGGCCGCTCAGCCAAGTGGCCGATGCAAACCCAAACCAATTGTTCAACACTGTCAAAAGAAACAGGGCAATGCTCAGGAAAAATACGCCCATGCCCAAAAAGCGGAAAATATTCCGGACAGCTTCCATCTTTTCACCTCTCCTCTTAACTCTTACTCCCCCTATTCCCGAAATAAGGTGGCTTGAACAGAAAAAAACGCACCGCTTCGTGACAGAATTTATTTCATGCCTGCTGATTTTTTCTTTCCTATATCAGAGCTATCCACAAAATACCGTTTCACTGCCTTGCTTGTAGGGAAAGCCCTTAATATATGCGAAAAAACAGCAGTTATGCACAATATTTATTAAAAAACCGTGAGTTATGTGGGTAAATGTCGAAATTTACAGTCGATTTTCATTAATAATGGACTTATCCACATGTTGATAAGTCCGTCTTATCTTTTCATATTTCAAAAGGAGGAAGAACTGAATGTTTGAAATCACTTGGGATAGTTTTATCCGAATCGTCACGGTAGGTGTTCTGGCGTATATCGGGTTATTGATATTCTTAAGAACCTCTGGCAAACGAACCTTGACGAAGCTTAATGCCTTCGACCTCGTCGTGACCGTCGCTTTAGGGTCGACTTTGGCGACCATCCTGCTCGACAGCAAACTGAGCCTATGGGAAGGCCTTACCGCATTTGCCGTCCTCATCGTCCTGCAGTATTTAATCACGTTTACGGCAGTGCGTTCGAAAAGCTTCAATAAACTGATCAAATCAGAACCGCGGCTATTGTTTTCGGAGGGCGAATTCTTAGCACAGGCCATGCGCGACGAACGCATCAAAGATATTGAAATCATGCAGGCAGTGCGCAATTCAGGCGAAGGCGACTTGCAGAATGTTAAAGCTGTCATTCTCGAGACCGATGGCAGCATGTCGGTCATCACCAATCAAGCAGGCAGCGCGCTTGCCAACGTTAAAGAGAACGCAAAAAAGGATCCCTTGTAGGATCCTTTTTTATCTTGGCGTTTTCACGCGTTGTTTCCGGTGTTCCCGGCGCGCAGGCGCTGATTCGAAAAACAACTTCTCGCCTTCTGTTTCAGGATAGACCGGCGGTACCGGCGTCGGTTTTCCGTTCTCGCCAATTGCGACCAGCGTCAAAAATGACTCGGTCGTCAAACGTTCTTCGCCGGTTTCCAGATTCTTCGATTTGACGCGCACATACACTTCCATCGACGTTCTGCCAGTAGATGTGACGTTCGCCTCCAATTCCAGAACGTCGCCAACTTTTGCAGACGACAGAAAATCCACCGAGTCGATCGAAGCCGTCACGACGATATGGCGGCTCGCATGTTTCATGGCCGAGATTCCGGCAATTTCATCGATATAGGCGAGCACTTTCCCGCCGAAAATCGATTCCATATGATTGGTGTCAGGCGGAAGCACCAGCTTTGTCTGTATCGTCCGTGATTCACGCATAGGTTTCGCTTCCATGTGTTCTCCTCCTCTTTCTTCCTTAAGGCTATTCCCGCTCCAGAAAATTTCAATCCATTACGGGTTCATTCCAATCGAAAAATAAAAACCGAAATTCCGCCTTATGGTAAAGTGGAAAAAAGGGGGAATCAAGTCCATGTCTGATCTTTTTCAAATTCTGAACACACCCGATTTTCAATCCAAGGATTCGCTCAAGCGGCAACTTCAGGAACTCGGGATTGCTGCGGGCGATCACCTGATGGTCCATTCCTCGCTGAAATCGATGGGCTGGATTGCTGGAGGCGCGCAAACAGTCGTTGAAGCTTTGATGGAAGTCATCACTCCTGAAGGCACTCTCGTCATGCCTTCACAGTCTGCCGATAATTCCGATCCCGTCTACTGGATGGCTCCGCCTATCCCCGAGAATTGGCATCAGCCGACACGCGACCAGATGCCTGCCTTTGATCCCGATCTGACAAATATGCGCGGAATGGGGAAAATACCGGAATGCCTACACCGCCATCCGGCGACGATCCGCAGTCCCCATCCGACTCACTCATTCATCGCCTGGGGGCGTCTTGCCGCTGAGTGGATGGCTGAACAGCCGCTGGAAGATTCGTTCGGCCCCGCTTCGCCTCTTGGCAAAATGATGGCGCATCAAGTGAAGATCCTGCTCATCGGCACCGGGTTCGATTCATGCACCGCACTCCATTATGCAGAATTTTCACAGCCGGAACGTACGACTTCCCCGCAAGGTGCAGCGATGTACGTCAACGGAGAGCGGCAATGGGCCGCATACGATTGCGTCGATATGGATTCAGACCGCTTCCCGGAAATCGCCAAAGACTTTCCTGGAACTATCACTGAAGGAATCCTCGGGCAAGCCGAAACCCAGCTCACTGAGATGCGGCCGCTTGTGGAGTTCGCTATCGACTGGCTCAGACGAAATCCAGCACCGCAAGAACAGCAGGAACAAAAAAATTAAACAAAAATAGGCTGAAGCGGTAGGCAACCTACCGCTTCAGCCTATTTTTACTGTCGATATGCACCCGGTTGGCACATTCAACTGATGATTTCTTCCAGCAAAGCTTCCAGACGCTCATTGTCTTTATTGAAAGAGTCCACAAATGCATTGATGATATGAGCAGGTTCTTCGATCTTCGCCCAATCCAGCCGATAGCCTGCATTCAATGCGAGTTGGCGGGCAAATTCACGGACCGCCCTGCCATTGCCTTCACGGAAAGGATGGAGCGCATTCAATTCCGCCAAATAATGTGCGAGGCGTTGAATAAAAACGTCTTTGCTTAAACCCTTTAAATAAGCCTCTTCAGCCAATTCATCGAAAAGCTGCTTTAACTGGCCAGCCAGGTGTTTAGGGTGGGCGAATGTCGAACTTCCTTTGGATGTCATTTCCTCACGCAGCTTCCCGGCAAACGGATAGACGTCCTGCAGCAGGCAGCGGTGGATATCGAGGAACACCTCGAGATCAGTTGGGTCTTTCAGCTTTTTTAATTGCAGTTCCGACAAGCGGTAAAGCGCGTAGACCGTTTCCAATTCCTTCAACTTGTCTTCGTCCCGGATATCGAATGCATTCACCAACACATCAGTTCCAGGGTAGCAATACATGGACGTGTGCTGGTATTTAGACATCGAAGCGTGCTTTGATGGCCTGGTGGAATTGAGCTTCCGTCCGTTCTCCGGTCAGGACAGAGCGGACAAAATTCCGGTCTTCATGGGTCACATCAAACCCTTCCGTTACGAGAGAGTGTGCGGCGCAGGAAATCGCGTGATTTGCTTGTTCATGGGATACCCGGTTAGCTAAATTCGTCACATGGATGACCACCTTTCATTCTGTTATTATACCATTTTGATGCTTGTTTTTCCACGATTCCCCCTCTTCAAAAATGCTTAAAATGGCTCTGCGAACGCCTTTTTGCTTCTTTGATTCCCACTGCTTTCCAGTGTTTACACAAAGAAATTCCCAGATGCTGAGCATCCGGGAATTTTTCTTATCATTGATTTTGCAGTTCTTCGGTTTCTTCTGCCGTGAAGACACGCGAGCGGGTCAAAAATCGTTTGCCTTCTGCGCCTTCAAGCGAAAACATCCCGCCGCGCCCAGGCACGGCATCGATGATCAATTGCGTATGGCTCCAATACTCAAACTGGCTCTTATGCATATAAAACTCGCTGTCGCCGATAGCACCCATCAATACGTCCTGGTCGCCGACCATCAAATCACCTTTCGGATAGCACATCGGAGAACTGCCGTCGCAGCAGCCTCCCGACTGATGAAACATCAACGGTCCATGTTTTTCCTTCAAGGCATTGATCAGTTCCAAGGCGGCGTCTGTGGCGATTACCCGTTCTGTCATGGCTAGCCCTTCTTTCTGATCAGAAGAATCCAAGCTTGTCTTCGCTGTAGCTGACGAGCATGTTCTTCGTGTTCTGGTAATGGCTGAGCATCATCAAATGGTTCTCACGCCCAAACCCGGACATTTTGTAGCCGCCGAACGCTGCGTGTGCAGGATACTGGTGGTAACAGTTTGTCCATACACGGCCAGCCTGGATGCCGCGACCGAAACGGTAAGCCGTATTCGTGTCACGCGTCCAGATGCCCGCACCTAAGCCGTAAAGCGTATCGTTGGCGATTTCCATTGCCTCTTCTTTTGTCTTGAATGTAGCGACCGCCAGTACCGGCCCGAAAATCTCTTCCTGGAAAATACGCATTTTGTTGTCGCCTTTGAAGACTGTCGGCTGGATATAGAAGCCTTCTGAAAGATCACCTTCCAGTCGGTTGCGTTCTCCGCCTGCCAGTACTTCTGCGCCTTCCTGCTTGCCGATTTCGAGATAGGATTGGATTTTCTCCAATTGCTCAGTGGATGCCTGTGCTCCCATCATCGTAGCCGGATCCAGCGGGTTGCCGGTCTTGATTTCTTCTACGCGCTTGATGGCGCGCTTCATGAATTCCTCATAAATGTCTTCCTGGATCAAGGCACGGGATGGGCATGTACATACCTCGCCTTGGTTCAAGGCGAACATGACGAATCCTTCCACCGCTTTATCAAGGAATGCATCGTCCTGGTCCATGACATCCTTGAAGAAGATGTTCGGTGATTTCCCGCCCAGTTCGAGCGTCACCGGAATGAGGTTTTGCGACGCATACTGCATGATCATACGACCAGTCGTCGTTTCCCCGGTGAAGGCGATTTTGCTGATGCGCGGGCTCGATGCAAGCGGCTTGCCTGTTTCAATCCCGAATCCGTTGACGATATTAAGGACGCCCGGCGGAAGCAAATCGCCGACCAATTCAGCCCATACAAGTATGCTGACCGGTGTTTGTTCAGCTGGCTTCAAGACGACGCAGTTTCCTGCTGCAAGCGCAGGGGCCAATTTCCATACAGCCATGAGAAGCGGGAAGTTCCAGGGAATGATCTGGCCGACCACGCCAAGAGGCTCATGGAAGTGATAAGCGACCGTGTCGTTGTCGATTTGGCTGATGCCGCCTTCCTGGGCGCGAATCGCGCCGGCAAAATAACGGAAGTGATCGATAGCGAGCGGCATATCAGCGTTCAAGGTTTCACGGACCGCTTTCCCGTTATCCCAAGTTTCAGCGACCGCCAGCATCTCCAGGTTCTCTTCCATGCGGTCAGCGATCTTCAAAAGGATATTGCCGCGTTCTGTTGTGGACGTTTTCCCCCATGCTTCTCTCGCAGCGTGCGCAGCATCCAGCGCCGACTCGACGTCTTCTGCGCTTGAACGCGCTACTTTCGTGAACACTTTGCCGTTTACAGGCGATAAGTTTTCAAAATACTGACCGTTTTTCGGCGCTTGCCATCCACCGTTTATATAATTATCATATTGCTCTTTAAAGTTTACTTTTGCACCCTCTGTGTTTGGAACTGCATATACCATTCTACATCTCCCCTTTGCTTGGTTTAGCCCCGTTATGTATACGCTTTCAAATTTCACTTGGCGCACCATTTATTTCAGGGCTCGCCTCTATATATTGTCAAATAAATCGGAAAATTGCAACTGTTAGCCTACAAATTTTTTTCTTATAAGGGTCATCTGGAGTATAATGGGACCAGACAGTGGAAATATACAACCGAAAGGATTTTTTTATGCGAATCAATAAATTCCTCAGCGAAACAGGCATCACGTCCCGACGCGGGGCGGATAAATTCATCGAAGCCGGCCGCGTCGAGATCAACGGCCAAAAAGCGGAGCTCGGCAGCAAAGTCGAGCACGAAGACGAAGTACGGGTCGACGGCAAAGTCATCCAGCAGCCGAAGCGTGCTTACGTTTACCTGGCGCTCAATAAACCGGTCGGCATCACCAGCACGACCGAACGCCATATCGAAGGCAATATCGTCGATTTCATCAACCATCCTGAACGCATCTTCCATGTCGGGCGGCTCGATAAGGATTCAGAAGGACTCATCCTCATGACCAATGACGGCGATATCGTCAATGAAATCCTGCGGGCCGAGCACGAACATGAAAAAGAATACATCGTGACGGTCGATAAACCAATCACCGATGAATTCTTGGAGAATATGGAGAGCGGCGTCGAGATCCTCGACACCATGACACTTCCCGCGAAAGCTGAGCGGATCGCCAAGCACGTATTCAAATTGACCTTGCAGCAAGGACTCAACCGGCAGATCCGCCGCATGTGTTCAGCGCTCGGCTACGAAGTGAAACGCCTGCAGCGCATCCGCATCATGAACATCCGCCTCGGCAATTTAAAAGCCGGCGAATGGCGCGACCTGACAGAAGAAGAAAAACAGGAACTGTTCCGCCAGCTTGATTATCAACCGAAACGCTAAGGAGGCATTTTATGCTAAGCATGAAAACGACGCAGAACCATACCGGCGTCAAGATCAGCGGAGATTATTTCGATTTGGATGAACTGAACCAAGCCATCTACAAAGTCATCGGCAAAGAAGGCGAATACCATGGCTATGAAGGATCGCGCTTGCGGATACTCGGCGTTTCCTCTGAAATCCGCCACGCCGCTCAAGGCGACCGCAACGTCGACTTCGTCTTCAATGGCTTGCATGAGCATACGAAAAAACAACACGGCTTTATCGCACCCGACAAGAATATTTATTTCTCGGTGGAAGTGCTATGGCCAGAGCTTTTGTATGCAGCTTATGCACTCCGTGATTTCGTCCGGCTTTACGGGGACAAGCGCGGCGACTTGCTGGCTGATGCCTACGCGCCGGTGATTGCAAAATTCCAGGCACTTGTTCTCGAATGCCTGCAAGGCCATGTGCCGAATGAAGAATACGCAGCGATCTTGGAAGCGTTCCGCAAATCGCCTTCGGTTAACGATTACGCCATTCAATATGTCGACCTGTTGAACTTGAAATACATCGGCATGACCAGGCAGCAGCGCGAAAAAAGCTTATCGGCCATCGCCATGAAACTCACGCTCCAGGATTCCGAGTACCAAGCATTCCGCAAACAAGTCATCAGTGCGGCAACTCCCGGAAAACAGCCGATTCACGAAATCGGGATCCAGGCAAAATATCCTGAACAAGTGGAATGGTAAAAAACCTCTCGAGCTCATGCTCGAGAGGTTTTTTACGCTTTAATTTGAAATACCAGCAAGTCGCTGTCTTCCGCTGCCAATAGCTGGTGATTTTCCATCGGGGCCATGTGCAGGACGTTTTCCGGCGTCGCTTCGACCGTTTCGCCTTCCGACGTGAACTGCACACGCCCTTTCCGTACCACGATCACTACTTCTGCGTCCGCATGATGCTCCGGGATGGCTTCGCCTTTACGCAATTGGATGTTCATGACTTTAGCATTGGCCGTCTGCAGAACAGCTGCGCTTTTCTTCGCTTTCTCTTCCAATACATTCGGGGTTTCTTTCCTCTCCATTTCGCGCCTCCTATTCTCTTACGCTCAACGCCGTGGCTTGGCTGGTTCCGAAACTTTTTCAAGTGCAGTTTCCGCTTCACGCGGCGTCTTGCCCCTTACAGCGATATCGCCGAGCGAGACGATGCCGATGACTTGTTCTTGGCGCACAATCGGCAACCGGCGGATTTGGTGCCTCGCCATTAAAGAAGCTGCCTCTTCAACAAGCATTTCTTCTGTTCCCGTGATCAAAGTTTCTGAAAATATTTCTGAAATGGGCGCATCCGTCCCCAGTTCTTCCGCAATGCCCCTCAGGACGATATCACGGTCCGTGACGATGCCGACAATTCTTCCTTCTTCACAAATCGGAATCGATCCGACATTAATTTCACGCATCTTGGCGGCAATATCTTGAATTGTTACAGTTGGCGGGCAAGTCTCTACATCAGTTGTCATTATTTCCGCTATTTTCATGCCGTCTCCTCCTCGAATTCTCTCTATTAATAGTCTTTATCCTCTTTTGAAGGCTGAAAACGTCATTAGTAAAAAGAATAGGTATTTCTGTCTTATTAATTTACATCCCCTCAAGCTCTTGAGGGTTATCGCTTTCCATCGAATTCCGGGCTATGTTACACTACCGGACATTATGCGTTGGAAGGAGAATGACAATGATTAAAAAATGGTTTTTAGGCCTATCCCTTGGTACATCACTCATCGTATTGTCTGCATGCGGAGGTACCGATGAATCCGCAGAAAACGAAAACGCGCAACCTGAAACTGAAGAACAAGCCCCTAGCGGCGAGGAAAGTGCCGAGCAACCGGAAATGCCAGAACCTGATTTGGAAGGCATTCCTGAAGTCGTAGCACAAGTAAACGGCGAAGAAGTCAGCAAAGAGGAATTTGAAACAGCCTATACAGGGCAATTCCAGCAAGCAGCCATGCAAGCACAAATGTCCGGCCAGGAAATCGACCAGAATCAATTGAAAACTCAATTGGCGGAAAGCATGGTCGGCCAGAAATTGCTCGTTCAGGAAGCTGAAAATCAAGAACTGACTGCGTCCGACGAAGAAGTGGACGAGACATTGGACCAGCTAGCAAAACAAAATGGCCTCGAGTCGAAAGATGAATTCCTGTCAGCCTTGAACGAGCAAGGCATGGCAGAAGATGAAGTCATGTCCCAAATCGAAACACAAGTGAAAGTGGACCAGCTGATCGCTGAATCCGCTGGAGATACCGACCCTAGCAACGAAGAAGTGGAAGCAGCCTATGAGCAAGTCAAAGCCCAGCAAGAACAAATGGGCAGCGAAGAAGAACTCCCTGCTTTTGATGAACTGAAACCAGAACTTGAAGAACAGGTCAAAATGCAAAAAGAAAACGAAGCTACCCAAACACTTGTAGCGGAACTTCGTGAAAAAGCAGACGTCACCATCAACCTTTAATACAAAAAAACCAGATCCGGCTCCGGATCTGGTTTTTTTATTGGCAGTAAACGCTAAAGGGATTACGGGCCCTTTAGATCCTCACTCAACCAATTGGATAAATTGACGTGTCCGTTCATGCTGCGGATTTCCGAAGAAATTCTGCGGGTCCGCGGATTCGATGATGGTCCCTTGATCGATCATGATGATGCGGTCCGCCACTTCTTTGGCGAATTTCATCTCGTGGGTCACGACGACCATCGTCATGCCTTCTTCAGCGAGCTGCTTCATAACCTGAAGCACTTCCCCGACAAGTTCCGGATCGAGCGCCGAGGTAGGCTCATCGAAGAGCATCACTTTCGGTTCCATCGCAAGTGAACGGGCGATCGCGACACGCTGCTTCTGCCCGCCCGATAATTTGCTCGGGTAGACATCCGCCTTATCGCTCAAGCCGACTTTCTCCAATAGCGCAAGGCCGAGTTTTTTAGCTTTTTCCTTGTTCATCTTCTTGACCGTAATGGGCGCTTCGATGACATTCTCGAGCACTGTCTTATGCGGGAAAAGATTGAAATGCTGGAAGACCATGCCCACTTCGGCGCGAATCTTCGTCAAATTATCTTTTTTCGGATCGACTTTCTTGCCGTCGATCGTGATGGATCCTTCGTTGATCATCTCCAGGAAGTTAAAGCATCTGAGCAGCGTACTTTTGCCGGATCCGCTGACCCCGACCAGAACAACCACCTCTTGGGGCTGGACGTGGAGATCCACGCCCTTCAACACCTCGAGATCACCAAAGGATTTGTGTATATTCTCTCCAATAATCATAACTGCTCCTCCTTAGGTTTTGTCCACATCAAGCCGGTTTTCATACAGGCGCAAGAGCAGCGTGAAAATCATGACGAGCACGAGGTAATAAACCCCGACGACAAGAAATGATTCGAATGGCTGATAGGACTGCGCAGCTTCCCGATTGCCGAGTGAAAAGATTTCTGCAACACCAATAATATAGACAAGTGAAGAATCTTTCAGTGTGATAATAAACTGGTTGCCAAGCGGCGGGATGGATCGGCGCAGTGCCTGCGGGAATACAATCCGCTGCATCGTCTGCTTGCGGTTCATCCCGAGCGACATACTCGCTTCGCGCTGGCCTGGGTCCACTCCTTGAATCGCCCCGCGGAAAATCTCTGCGATGTAGGCGCCATTGTGAACACCAAGCGCAATTGCCCCTGCCCAGAAGTTCGACATCGTGTAAAATTCAACAATTCCAAAATACAAAAACATAATTTGAACAATCAAAGGCGTACCGCGAATGATTG
The DNA here is from genome assembly GCF_002833405.1 of Planococcus sp. MB-3u-03. Lineage (NCBI taxonomy): Bacteria > Bacillati > Bacillota > Bacilli > Caryophanales > Caryophanaceae > Planococcus > Planococcus sp. MB-3u-03. Next base: position 2,875,055 of record NZ_CP025135.1, read on the forward strand.
TAATGTAGATATTGGCAATTGCTTGTAAAATTTTAGAACCGGAAATCTTCATCAGCGCAAACACTAAGCCAATCAGCGTCCCAAGAATGACACCAACAGCCGTCAATTGCAAGGTGACGAGTGTAGCTTCCAGGAAGCCTGGATACGTTCGAATAAAAACATCATAAACCGTGACAAGTAATTCTGGCATACACATCCCCCTCTTTACTTCAAGTCATTATTCAAGAACTTCTACGCCTTCAAGGTCAATATCGAGGAGATTGCGGCCGAACCATTTTTGTGAGATTTCATCGTAGGTACCGTTCTCAATGATTGTATCCAAGGCTTCATTAACTGCAGCAAGTAGTTCCTCATCGTCTTTACGAACAGCGATGGAAGGTTGCTCTACCCATAGCGGATCTCCCACCATTTCAACAGCCAAGCCCTCATTCTGAGCTTCAAAGCCAACTACGTCTGCCGTAATGACAGCGTCCAGGCGGCCTTCAATTTCCAAATCCTGCAAAGCTACTACGTCACTGGAATAGTACTGGATATCGTCGGTGTGCTCCTGAGCTACCGTGTCATATGTAGTCTGGCCGACCACTCCAATTTTCTTATCTGCCAGATCATCAACAGACTGGATATCGGTCGTTCCTTCACGCACGAAAATAGCGCCGCCTGAATAATAGTAAGGGTCAGAGAAACTCACCTGTTCTGCGCGCTCTGCAGTTTTAGACATCGAACCGATAATAGCGTCAAAGCGGTTTGAATTTAACCCCTGGATAATTGTTTCAAATGGCGTAGTCACTGGACTTGGTTCCAGTCCCATTTCTTCTGCAATGGCATTGCCGATATCAATGTCAAACCCTTTAAGTTCGCCGCCTTCTTCAAAACTGAACGGTTTGTATAGTCCACTGGAAGCAGTTGTAAATTGCCCTTCTTCAAGAAGGTTCAAATCGCTGCCTGCCGCTCCTTCGCTTGATCCTTCCGAGCCGGTGGTTGAGTCATCCGATCCACAGGCTGCCAGAAGCATGCCTGCTGTTAAAATTACGCCTGCTGTTGTAAATTTTTTATTCATCTTGCTCTCCCCTTTTCGTGTATGTTTGACCAAAACGCCGAAGCGATTCGGGACGTGCCTGCAATGGGTTATGTCATATGAAGATGTCCTGGTCACTGTAAGCCGCTTCGAGCTGTGCGAGTTTTTCTTTCACTTTTGCATGTTCTTTGACATAGACAAAGCGCATCACAGAAGTCAATAACGCATGGACCGCCGTATAGGAATCGATATTCAAGTTCGCATTGACAGAAACCGTGAGCACGATATCGGCGCTCTTCGCGGCTGGTGAGTCTTCCCTGTCAGTCAAGACGATCACTTCCGCTCCTTTGCGCTTCGCTTGCTCCAAAGTTTCCATCAAGGTGCGCGTATAGCGCGGGAACGCGAACGCGATAATCGTATCGTGCGGCCCGAGCTCTGCCATCTGCCCGTAATAAGCGGCAGTGCCAGGCTGCATCATCGCTGAATTTCCAAGCGCATTACCAAGCCAGCCCCCGAACCATTCGGCTAAGCCGAAATCGAAGAAATTGCCTGTGACGTAGCGCTGTTTAGACTTGCTGATGCGGTCGACCACTTGCAATAAATTTTCTTCATTGATCGTTTGCTTGAGCTTCAGGATGCTGGTGATGTCTGCATCGAGCAAGTTTTCAAGAAACGACTGGTCCGCAGCAGCAGGCTGTTCCTGCTGCGCATTGTCCAGCCGTTCCTCCGCCAGTTTGCGCTGGAGCGTATGCTGAAACTCTGTATAACCCCTGTAACCGAGCTTCTGCGTCCATCTGATGACGGTCGATTCACTGACCTGTACGCGCCTCCCTACTTCCAATGCGGATGAAAAAGCAATGAATATCGGTTCGCGGAAAAAGAGGTCTGCTATCTTTTTTTGACCAGAACTGAAATCTTTATATGAAGCTGACACATTTCGCAGTAAATCCTGCATATTCATTCCCCCATCGCAAGAACACGCGTAGTTGCTTGTAACATAGTATATACTTTTGCAGGATTCCCTGCAATATTTTACTGAAAATTCTGCTAGCGTTTATGACATTTTCCTCATAAATATACCGTTAAACCAGTCTTTGCAGCAAAAACACACAAAGCAAAAAAATTTCACTATCCTATTCATTAAGCGCTCCGCCCTTTTCTTTCGCCTTTTCCAGCTATTGTTGTACACTATTTGTATAACTAATTTAGATGAGGTGCTGCTCGTGAAATGGGAAGATCGGATTTTCAAGTTATTCATTTTTTGGTATATCTGCGGCGTTATCTTGCTGAGTTTTGATTTATTGCCGCCCTGGCTAGAATGGGCCAACGCCTTCTTCCTGATCCTTGCGGGAACACTCGGCTTCCTTTATTTATGGCGGCGCTTCGGCCCTGCAATCGGCGGATCGATCGGCGTACTCATTTTTTTCTCGACGTTCATCGTCGAATGGGCTGGCGCTGACAGCGGCTTCTTGTTCGGGTCTTATGACTATACCGACCGCTTCGCCCCGAATGTCTTCGGCGTCCCGATCGCGATCGGGTTCGCCTGGCTCATGGTCATGGCGACAAGCCACGTCATCGCACGCTGGATCGTGCCGGGCGGCGGCATCCTTTACGCAGCCACTGGAGGCATTGCGGCGGTCATCATCGACTTGATCATCGATCCGGTCGCCTATAAAGTGAAAGGCTATTGGCTATGGGAAGACACAGGTTTCTACTATGATATCCCGTGGACCAATTTCACTGGCTGGTTTATCGTGGCATTCGTCCTTCACCTGATACTCGATGCCGCCTTCAAAAATCAGAAGCTCGAAGTAACAGCGGGACAGGCAGAAAAGCGCATGGCTCTGTTGTATGTGCTGATGATCGCCTTGTTCGTGCTGCTCGGGTTGATCGGCGGATTATGGCTGGCTGCTGCATTGACTTCCGTTCTGACGGCAGCGATCGTCGCCCTGGCATGGAAGAGGCGGCCGCAATGATACAGGCCAAAAAATCAGCGCTCTTTGAACGCGCATTCGCTCTCTATTTGATGCCGTCGATCCAGCGGTCTTTTTCACATCTTTACGGCCGCAGCATCCGCCCGCCTAAAGGGCCGGCACTGATCATTTCAAACCACAGCTCTTGGTGGGACGGGCTGTTGTTCTTTTTCCTGAACCGGCGCGTCTGGAACTTGGATGTCCATATCATGATGCACGAACGCGGACTGAAGGAATTTCCTTTTTTCCGCCGGCTCGGCGCCTTTTCAATCGACCGCAGCAATCCGAAAGATATTTTGGCCTCGCTGCGCTATGCCGAGAACTTATTGAAACAAGGCAAAACGGTCATCCTGTTTCCGCAAGGCGATGAATATCATTTGGAGACACGCCCGCTGGAATTTCATACAGGCGTCCTTTACTTGATGGAGAAATGCCCCGAGATTCCGCTTGTTCCGGTACGCTTTTATTATTCAATGCGCCGGGAAAAACATCCTGAAGTGTGGATCGACCAAGGTGACAGCCTGACACTTGATGACATTCCCGCAGGCTCGAGGCACGACAGGACCGTATGGCTACAGGAGCGGGAAACCGCAGCGCTTGACCAGTTGAAACAGGAAGTGCTCGAAGAGAATTACGAGAAATTCCAGGAGATGCTGAAAAGGAGGCGTACATCATGATCACGGCTTTGATCGTCATCCATATCGCCTTTTTCTTGTGGATTGTCTTCAACCGCCTATTCCTCCCAGCGTTGCCCAAACAGCCTTTAGTCAAAGCTGAGCCGCTCGTGTCCATTCTCGTGCCGATGCGCAACGAAGAACGCAACGTGCCGACGATTATCCGTTCATTAAAAGAGACCGACTGGGAAAAGGCCGAATTCATCCTATTGAATGACCAGTCGACAGACGGCACCCAAGCGGCACTCGACCGGGAAATCGCGGGCGACAAGCGCTTCACTGTCCTGCAAGGCGTCGAACTGCCTGCCGAATGGATCGGCAAAGTCCACGCCTGCCACCAGCTGCAGAAACACGCTTCCGGCGACTACTTATTCTTCGTCGATGCCGATGTCCGCTTCCGCAAGCAGGCGGTGCGTCAGACAATCGGCTTGATGGAAAAACGGCACGCTGCCCTGTTGTCCGGATTCCCTGCTTTTGAAGTGCCTGTGTTCTTGAGTAAATTACTCGTGCCGATGCTTCATTTCGTCATTCTATTCCACTTGCCATTGGCGCTGGCGAATTACGCGAAATTCCCGGCAGCCACCGCGGCAAACGGCATGTGGATGGCTTTTGAACGACAAGCCTACGAGTCGATTGGCGGGCACGAAGCCGTGCGCACTTCACTCGTCGAGGATGTACATATTGCGCGTACTCTGAAGCAAGCTGGCCATAGAGTGCTGCTCGCCAATATCACCGCTTCGGTTAAATGCCGGATGTACGAAACGCCAGCCGAAGTATGGGAAGGGTTTTTAAAGAACAGCTACACCGGCATCGGGCGTTCGCCGCTGATCGCCATCCTTTTGACCTTGTTTTACAGCGTCTTTTACATCTTCCCGCTGCTTCTCGCAACAGCCGGCCTTGTGACGGCCAACTGGATCTGGCTCCTGCCATACGCACTGACCGTTTTGCAGCGCTGGTATGTCGACATGGTAACCAATCAGCGCTGGTACTTGGCATTTCTCATTCCCCTCCAAGCGGCAGCGATGCTCGCGGTCATGCTCACGGCCATGAAAAAATCCTTAAAAAATGAGTCTTATACATGGAAAGGCAGGCATTATTCATGAACAGACCACATATCGCCATCGTCGGCGGCGGGCTCGGCGGCTTGGCTGCTGCGATCACGCTCGCGAACGCGGGCATACGCGTCAGTCTATTTGAAAAGAACAGCCATTTCGGCGGCAAGTTAATGCCAGTCGAGCTTGGCAGCTACCATTTCGATTTCGGCCCCAACACGATCACGATGCCGCATATCTTTCGCGAGGTCATCGAGCAGACGGGACGAGACCCAGATCAATATTTTCAGCTCGAAAAACTCGCTGTCCATACGCGCAACCATTTTGCGGACGGCAGCCACATCGACTTTACCGCAGACCGCGCACACATGATCCGCCAGCTCGAAACGCTGGATTCTTTTGCAGCTAGCAAATACGATGCGTTCTTAGCCGAAGTCGCCCGTTTGTATCAGTCATCCGAACAGTATTTCTTTCCGCTGAGCTTCCAGTCTTACCGAGATTATTTGTCCCCATCACTCGGGGTGGCCATGCTGAAAGTGCGACCGCTTGAATCGATGGACCATTTTTTCAGCCGCTATTTCAAACACAAAGGTTTGCTTCAGGCAGTCGGGCGCTACGCTACTTATATCGGCTCATCGCCTTATAAAGCCCCTGCCACCTTCGCAATGATCGCCCACCTCGAACTGTCTCAAGGCGTCTTTTACGCAAAAGGCGGAAACGTGTCGATTGCACAAGGTTTTGCACAAGTTGCAGCGGAATGCGGCGTTGAGATGTACCCTGAAACGGCCGTCGCCAGCATCTTGACGGAACAAGGTCAAGCATGTGGTGTAGAACTCGCAGACGGCGAACAGATTGCCGCCGATGCGGTCATCTTGAATGGAGATTTATTATCGGCATTTCCAGAGTTGGTCCATGAAACAGAGCGTCCGTCTTTTAAGGATGCGAAGCGCGACCGATTTGAGCCGTCGATTTCGGCTTTTGTCATCACGGCGGGGCTCGACACTCGCTTGCATGAACTGAAGCATCATAACGTCTTCTTTTCAGCCGACTATCCGCGTGAGTTCCATGAGTTGTTTAGCGATAAGCAATACAGCGGCGAGCCGACCATCTACATCAGCAACTCATCCCATTCAGACCCGTCCGTCTCGCCTGCCGGGGACAATCTGTTCATTCTCGTCAACGCTCCTGCCCTGACAGCGCAAGGCGATTTGCAAATTGATCCCCAACAATACAAAGAGCGGATTTACGACTTATTGGAACATTACGGAATAGAAATACGCGACCACCTGCGACAAGAACGGATCTTCACGCCTGAATTCATCCACGATACATTCGGGTCTCATCGCGGCGCTTTATACGGGCCGTCTTCCAATCGCCCGAAAGACGCCTTTTTGCGGCCATCGAATGCAAGCCGCGACATTAAGGGACTGTTCTTTGTCGGTGGAAGCGTTCACCCTGGAGGCGGCTCTCCGATGGTTACTTTGAGCGGTTTGAATGTAGCGCGGCGCTTGATCGAACATTATTCATCCTAAAATGAAAAAAGCTGTATCCATCCGCCACAATTGACAGATGGATACAGCTTTTTCGCTTGTTATAAACATTGCAGGATGGATTGCTTGGAATCATCCGTTACGTAATGCTTTTCGTGAAACACCGTATACTCTTTCGCGCGGATGGTCGAAAGGATTTCCCGATAGACAAGCGCGGCGCCTTTGACTGGCACACGAGAAGATAGGGGATAATCGTTGATCGTTTCAAAGGCCCGCTCGTAATGGAACTCCGCGATGCTGGCGAGTTCTTCCCACACTTGGATGAATGATTCCGATACCGTTCCGCTTCCAAGTGCTTCCTCGGCGAGGCCGTATTTCCGCATAATGTCCTGAGGCAAATAGATGCGGTCCATAGACAAGTCTTCTCCGATATCTCGCAGGATATTGGTGATTTGCATGGCGTAGCCTAACGAAATCGCGCCATCTTTTAACAGAGCCGTGCGCCCAGGTGCAAGTATCGGCAACAGCATCAGGCCGACCGTACTCGCCACGTGATAGCTATAATCCAATAGCTCATCAAGCGTTCTGTAGCGGTTGATCGTCAAATCCATTTCCTGCCCTTTAATCAATCCGTAAAATGCGCTGGCATCCATATCGTAACTTTCAAAAACATCTTCAAGCGCCAGCCACATCGGGTCGTCCCATTGAATCGAACCGGCTAGAAATTCATCAAAGTCTTTCCGGAATGCTTTTAGCTCAGGTTCTGGATGGCTGCCTTCATCGACGATATCGTCGACTTTCCGGCAGAAGGCGTATACTGCCCATACGGCTTTGCGCTTTTCTTTCGGCAATAAGGAAAATGCTTTATAAAAGCTCTTTGAATTATCGGTGATAATGCGTTCGCAATAGCTATAGGCTTGTTTCAATTCCATCATGAACCGCCCCTTTCTTTCAAATCGCTGTGGATTCTGTCGGCCAGCAATTTCGCTCCTTGCATAACGATCGGGATGCCGCCGCCCGGATGGACAGAAGCTCCGACTGCATACAAATTTTCCGTATTGTCCGGTTTGATCTGAGGGCGGAAAACGCCGGATTGACGTAATGTCGGGCCGATTCCGAAGCTGCCTCCCTTAAACAAGCCGAACGCTTCCGCATCTTTCGGCGTGCGCACATCCATCCATTCAATCGATTCCCGGATCCCAGGAAACGACAATGTCTCCATCCGGTCCAAAATACGCCCGATCCACTCTTCATCATTTTTCCAGTCGATTTCTGTATCAGAAGGAACCGGTACAAGCACATAGAGCACCGATTTGCCTTCAGGGGCAAGAGAATCGTCAATGACCGACGGATGAAATGTGTAGAATGCCGGATTTTCCGTTTTTTGCCCTCTGACAAACACATCTTCCATATGTTCTTTATAATCATCACCAATGAAGAACTGGTGGACATTTACATCTTCATACACTTTGTCCAATCCAAAATACAACAGCACACAGCCGGAAGAAGGCGTGTATTCTTTCTGTTTCTTCATCGGCGCCACTTGGTTGATTCCGGGGAAATCCCCATTATAGACAATCGCATCATATGGCTCTATGCCGGCTGTTGTTTCGATTGCTGTGGCACGACCGTATTTTTTCACGACGCGTTTAACAGCTGTGTTCAAACGAATCTCAGCGCCGCGGCTGCGCAGCTCCCGCTCCATAACAGGAATGATGCTCGCATAGCCGCCCTTCACATAATACACTCCGTGCTGATGCTCACTGAACGGTACAAGTGAATACATGGCCGGCGCGCGGTAAGGGTCCCCACCGATATAAAGCGCCTGAAGGGAATATGCCAATTGCAATCGTTCGTCCCTGAAGTAATTCTCCATTAATTGGTGGACAGATTGCTGCGGCTTTAGCTTCATCAAATTGCGGATGTTGCGGAAAGTCCAAAAATCCGCTTTGCGGACAAAATCATGTTCGAGAAAAGCAGGCTTGCCGATGTCGAAGCGCTTCTGCCCCTCATCCATAAAGCGGATAAATCCATCTTTATCTTCCGGGAACTGCTCTTCTACTTCTTGCAATTGCCGCTCACGCCCTGGATATTTCGTATACACTTTTCCATCTGTAAAACGGATTGTGTAAAGCGGGTCGCATAATAATAATTCGATGCTGTGAGGGTCGATTCCTGCTTGGGCGAATAAATCGCGGAACATTTCCGGCAGCAAGACGATGGTCGGGCCTTCATCGATTCGGAAACCATCCCGTTCCACAAACGCCATTCTGCCACCAAGTTTATGTTCTTTTTCATAGATAGTGACTTCATAGCCGAGCTTTGTTAAATAAAGCGCGCCCATCAAGCCTCCGACCCCGCCTCCAATTATGGCTATTTTCATGCGTATCCCTCCACTTTCGGAAGCGGGCCAATCGGAATTCCAGATTTGCCGTCTTCTTTCAAGATGCCGTTCGCCGTAATACGGGCGGATTCCAAGATGGTCGGCAAGCCGCTGCCGGGATGCGTTCCGCCTCCGACCAGCCAGCACTTATCGAGCTCTTCGAATTTATTATGCGGGCGGAATACCATCATTTGTGATAATTGATGCCCCAAATTGAATGTAGCACCGCGGTAAACGGAGTAATCTGATTCCCAGCCGAACGGCGTCAGCATCTTCTCGACTTCGATGTGGTCGCGCAAATTCTTGAACTCGGTTTTTCTTCAATGATATCCAGCACCAAATCGCGGAATGCTTCTTGTTCGTTTTCCCAGCCGATATCGCTGAAATTATTCGGCACCGGTGCCAAAATATAAAGTGCCGACTTGCCTTCCGGAGCCAAGGTCGGATCCGTGACGCTGGCATTTTGAACATAGATTGACGGGTCTGCTGACAAGATGCGGGATTTTGTCATTTCCTCGACGTTCTTCTTATAGTCTTTCGAAAAACGATTGTGTGATGGGACAAATCGTATTTCTTGTCGAGCCCTAAATACAGCATAAATGTAGAACATGAATATTTTTTCTTGTCGAGCTTTTTGGGAGTGTATTTCTTCAGGATACCCGGCTCTACCAGATGGGTCATTACGTGTGCAAAGTCGCCATTGATGATTACTTCATCCGCTGCTTCACGGCTGCCGTCATAAAGATCGACACCTTTCACCGTACGCCCTTCTATCCATAATTTCTGGACGCCTTTATTTAGATGGATGCGGCCGCCCATTTCTTTGACTGCCTTCGCCATCGCTGCGGACAATTGATTGACGCCGCCAATTGGATGATAAATACCATACGCATGCTCCATATAGGATAGGATCGTGAACGCCCCAGGGCATTCCCAAGGCGACATACCGAGGTATTTGGATTGAAACGCAAACGCCATCTTTAGGCGCTCGTCTTTAAAGTAACGGGACAAGACATCGTAAAGCGTCTTGCCTGCTTCCAATTCTGGAATTGCTTTGATCACTTTCGGCTGCATGAGGTCCGTCATGCGGTCCATTTTTGTCTGCAAAAGCGGAGACAGCGCTTCGAGCTTTTTGCCGGTGTCTTTCATGAAACGCGCGTAGCCATCTCCGTCGCCTTTGAAGTTGTCATCGATTTGCTTGCGCATTGCTTCAGGATCTCGCGTCATCACCAAGTTCTGGTCTTCAAAACGCAGTTCGTACATCGGGTCCAGTTCGACCGCTTCCATATAATCATGGACATTGCGCCCAGTCGTTTCGAATAATTCCTCCACCAGATGAAGCATGCTCAAAAACGTCGGCCCTATGTCAAAAGTGAAATCACCTATTGTCAATGCAGCATTGCGTCCACCGATTCGGTCATTTTTTTCATAAATGTCTACTTGGTATCCTTTGCTCGCCAACAGCATTCCCGCTGCTAAGCCACCTGGCCCCGCTCCTATAATAATCATCCGTTTTGCCATTGCGTAAGCCCCCGTTTCGCTTGTAAAAGTTATACAATACCTATACAAACAGTATATACATCTCTTCCCTAAAAGACTAATTATTTAACCTCTTATGGTGCTTGTTTTTTAATTCATGGAATGCAGTGAATTTTGTCGGTACTTTCAGGGGAATCGCTTCTTGGATCCGACGTATTTGAAGTTAGCGAGGGTTTGCTTGCGGAATTGTTTCGGTGTTTGGAATGAAGCTTCGCTTGGCTAGTCGCCGCCTGGCTTTGGGTTGGCCTCTTGCCATAAGACAGGAAGAACGCCTGTCTTACGGCGTCGGCTCACCCTTGGCGCTAGGCGGCTGAGTGATTTCATTAAGTCGAGTTTATTTAAACAGATTTGCTTCTATAGTTAGTTGCCGGCTAGTGGGGGAATCGCTTCTTGGGTGATGGCATCTTGTAATGAAGTAGTTGAGTCAAAAAGCTATTCGGATAGTGAATGACGCCATATAAAAACCCGGCTGATGGATCAGCCGGGTTTTGCTTATTTTAGGATTTTAACTTTTACGTTTTTGCGTCCCCATTTAAGCGCTTGGCTTTGAGTTGGGATGAAGACGTCGATTTTCTTACCTTTGATTGCGCCGCCTGTATCGCCCGCGATTGCGGTGCCGTAGCCTTCCACCCATACTTTAGAACCGAGCGGGATGACTTTCGGGTCGACTGCGATGACTTTAAGCCCTGGGTTCTTTTTCAGGTTAATGCCCGTTCTCGTGATCCCGGAGCATCCTTTGCAATACGCCGTATAGGCTGTCGCGGAAACAGTGAATTCTTTCACCACTTTATCTTTGCTTGAAGATGGAGTTGATGGTTTAGAGATAGTTTGAGCTGTTGTTTTTTTCAATTTCAATTGTTGTTTCGGGAAGATTAAATTCGATTTCAAACCGTTATATGATTTCAAGTTAGTTACAGATACTTTTGTTTGCTGAGAAATTTTATAAAGTGTATCTCCGCTTTTAACTGTGTAAACGTTCGATGCTGCAGAAGTCGTAAGTGAAGTACCGAGTAATAAAAGCATTGCCATTCCTAAAGCCGCCAATAATTTTTTCAAGTTCCTATCCCCTTTACCTGTCGGATGATTGTGCCTTGCGTAAATCGGTTGAAAGCTTTTCAGTAAAATTAAAATAGCACGGCAAGGTTACAATCATGTGACAGCAATAGGCATATTTGATGACAATTACGCTTTTTTTCGTGACAAAAGAACCCGTTCCATTAAAAATCTGTATCAATCAATAGAAAAAAGGCCCTTTCCAAAGCTTTTGCAGCTTGGAAAAGGCCTGAGATTATTTTTTCGCTTTATGAACTTTTAAGGTCTTGCCTTTGACGGTTTTGTCTTTCATCGCCTTCAAGACATGCAGCCCTTTGCCATTCAAAATGTCAATATAGGTAACAGTATCCTGGATTTTGATGATGCCGATATCTTCCGCCGTGATGCCAGGTATACTGGTCAAAGTCCCAACAAAATCGACAGCGCGCAGCTTTTTCTTCTTGCCGCCGTTGAAATAGAGCTTCATGATGTCTTGGTTGAGCGCTGCCGCTTTATGTTTCTTCGGCTTCTGGCGGCTCTCGATCTTGTCTTCGAACGCCGGTTTTGCCAAAGCAACCTGTTCTCTTGATGGCCGTTCAACGCACGTGATTTCAAATCCTAAATAATCTTCCGTTTCTTTCAGGAATTTATCCTCAAACGGCGTGACAAAAGAAATTGCCTTGCCGCTCTTGCCGGCACGCCCTGTGCGTCCAGCACGGTGGACATAACTTTCTTTCTCGAGCGGAAAATCATAATTGATGACATGAGTAATGCCGTCGATATCGATGCCGCGTGCCGCGACGTCTGTCGCAACCAAATAACGGAACTCGCCGCGGCGAAAATCATCCATGACGCCGAAACGGTCTTCTTGGGTCATGCCGCCGTGCAATTGATCGCTTGTGTAGAACAGGCGTTCAAGCCCTTCCGACACAGCATCGACTTGGTCTTTCGTGCGGCAGAAAATGATGCAGCTATCCGGATTCTCGACTACAGTGACGTCGCGCAGCAACTGGAATTTATCCTGCTCTTTCACGATGATGAGTGAATGCTCGATACGCTCTTCTAACGTATCGGCTGCCTGGATTCCGATATAGCGCGGGGAGCGCATGAAATCGCGCTGCAACTTCTCTAAATGTCCTGGAAAGGTTGCCGAAAACAGCATCGTCGTCCGTTCTTTTGGCAACTGCTTGATGATCGATTCAACTTGTTCGATAAAGCCCATATTGAGCATTTCATCTGCTTCATCCAACACCAAATACTCGATTTTTTCGAGCTTCAAGGTGCCTTTTTCGATATGATCGAGCACACGACCAGGCGTTCCGACGACGATGTGGCATTTTTGCTTCAGCTCTTCCTTTTGATACGCAAACGGATGCTTGCCATAGATCGCTGCGGCTTTGATGCGCTTGAATCGGCCGATGTGGGTGATGTCTTCTTTCACTTGGTCGGCAAGTTCACGGGTCGGTGTCAAGACGAGCGCCTGGGGCTTGTTTTCATCCCAATCGACAAGTTCGCACAACGGAATGCCGAATGCGGCTGTCTTGCCGCTGCCGGTTTGCGATTTGACGGTCAAATCATTCTTTTCAAGGGCGGCGGGAATGACTTGCTGCTGTACTTCGGTCGGCTGTTGGTATCCAAGGCCTTCTAGCGCTTTTACGATGGGCTCGCTAATGCCATAATCTTTAAATTGGTTCGTGTTCATAAGTTCTCCTTCTCCGTTCATCTGTCTTATCTCTTCATTATGGCACGGATCGGGCAGTTTTGCAGTTGAGCGATTATTGCCATTATTGGTCGAGCAAGCTGACGGAGACTTTCACATCGAGCGATTGGCTGCCGCCTCTATAGACGCCCTGGACTGGACTGACATCGTTGTAATCACGTCCTGTGCCAACGCGGATATGGTTTTCCAGCGCTTCTACGTTATTCGTTGGATCGAGCCCGACCCAGCCGATGCCCGGCACCATGACTTCAACCCAAGCGTGGCTCGCTGCGTCACCGACAAGCGCGGAATCTTCCCCAACGTAGAGATAGCCGCTGACATAGCGCGCTGGGATGTTTTTGCTGCGCAAGATGCCGAGCATAACGTGCGTAATGTCTTGGCACACGCCTTTTTTCAGGTTGAACGATTCACTCGCTGTTGTCGTAACGGTCGTTGAATCGCCGTCATAAGTGAAATGATCGAATAAATATTCCATTACGTCGATAGAGTATTGCACCGGATTGCTCATGTCCCCGAGTTCTCGATCAACCAATTCCATTTGCTCTGGCAACATATACGTATATGCAGTGTTGCTCAAATACGCCATATAGTGTTCGGCAAATAATTGGGAATGGAAAATGACGTTCATCTCCGGCGAATAATCGATACGGTGGATAAACGGGCTTTTCTGAATGCTGACAATGGATGTTGCCTTCACTTCGAGGTGCTGGTGGTGTTCGGCGATAAAGAATGTCTCGACATTATTGCCGAAGATGTCCACATGATTTGTCGTCAATGTTGCCGGTGTGATGTCCGCACGGTACGACAGAAGGCGCTGGCATTCATCCGTTCTCGGTTTCAAGCGGATGGTATTCATGCTTTGGTCAACGATTGTTTCGTAGTCAAAATATTGGTATGCTCGATTTTGTATTTCATAGAAGTTATTCCTTTCATGTCCATCCCTTGGGATTGGAACGCCATCGCTGTTTCCGCTTCGGGATCCGTTAAATAATAAGTGCTGGAGAAAATCCGACTGATTTCGTTGCAGCCATCCTGGAAACGGTTCAGGAAATGCATCAATTCGTCCGAATCCAAAGATTCGATATCCGTCTCACTGAAGGAAGTGCGGACCTCGTCGAGTTTTGCGTACAACTCCCATGAATAATGGGACACTTTGCCCCCTTCAAGTTCTTCGACCGCATCCCGTACATGATCGAGGCAATATCGGATCGATCTCGGGAAGGTCTTGTCTGAGATCAAAAAAGCCAATACGTTCTTCGGTTCCATGCGCGGCGGATTGCTCTTTAAGTAGGCGTTATAGCCATTGGTCATCCGGAGCGCCGCCAGCCAGAAATAATAATCATCGGTCTTTTCTTTCCTGACACGTTCACGCGTCCTCTCGCAGACGACATTCAAGATGCGTGCCGTCTTTTCCGCGCGTTCGAGCCATTTGGCGATTTTAATCATTTGATACGCCACACCCCGCGACATCGAGGACTCAACAATTCCCTGAGAAATAAGCGAAGTCGTTTTAACGTTCTCCAGAAACGACCTCATGTCACGGACAGAACTGTTTTTCAAATCCATGTCCGTCAATGACAGATATGCGCGGTTCCATGTTTCCCAATAATCATCAGGGATATGGTCCCGGCTGATGCGGGCATTTTCACGGACGACCATGGTGCAGCTGGCGACTGAATTGGAATTTTCCTGCGCCATCGCCAAATACTGCACCAGCTCCGATTCTTCATAGGTCGGGTTGGCTTTGATCCGGCGCATCGTTTCCGTCGAATCGCAGATTTCAAAAATCAACCGCCAATCTGAGTCACGCACCAGCTCTTCATCGGCCGCTTCGATCATTTGCAGCAATTGCACGTCGAGGATGCGTGCATTGTTCTCCGCCCGCTCGACATTCCGGGACATCCAATACAATGAATTTGCAACACGGCTTAACATTTACGCATCCTCCCCTTCTTCTTTCTTTTTGAACACCCACGTGTCTTTTCCGCCGCCGCCTTGTGAAGAGTTGACGACAAGCGAGCCTTCTTTCAGCGCGACGCGGGATAATCCGCCAGGCAGGACATGAGTCGTCTCACCCCTCATGACGAACACCCTAAGATCCACGTGGCAAGGGTAGAACTTGTCTCCTTGATAAGCAGGGGCACGCGACAGCTTGATCGTCGGCTGCGCTATATACTGATGAGGTGTTTCGATAATTTTTTCCCTGAACTTTTCAATCAGCTCCTTCGAGGCATGCGGGCCAACGAGCATGTCATAGCCGCCGGACGCCCCTACGTTTTTAACGACGAGCTCTTCAAGATGCTCGAGTACCCATTCCCGATCTTCGGGCTTATCAAGCAAATAAGTTTTCACATTGTCGATGATCGGTTCTTCGCCTAAATAATAGCGGATCATCTCCGGCACATACGCATAGATCGCTTTGTCATCTGCGACGCCGTTGCCGACCGCATTCAAAATCGCGACATTACCTTTTTGATAAGCTTCCATCACACCCCTTACACCGAGTGCGGAATCTGAACGGAAGGATTCTGGATCCAAAAAATCGTCGTCGATGCGGCGGTAGATAATATCGACGCGTTTCAGCCCCCGGATCGATTTCATATAGACGATATTATTTCGGACGACCAGATCGCGCCCTTCGACTAAATCCATGCCCATCTGCTGGGCCAGGAAGACATGATCGTAATAAGCCGAGTTGTACATGCCAGGCGTCAAGAGCACGGCAAACGGTTTGTCTTTTCTCCCATTTGGGGCATGGGCCAAAATCGAATCATGCAAAAAGCTCATTTGATGCTCGAGCGTCCTTACCGAATGGTTGACGAAAAACTCGGGGTATACTTGCCGCATGACATATCGGTTCTGATACACATACGACAATCCGGACGGGTTGCGCAAATTATCTTCCAGCACATGGTATTTGCCGGTTTCGTCACGTATTAAGTCGATCCCTGCCAAAAAGATATGGTTGTTGAGCGGGATATCGACGCCTTTCATTTGCCGTTCGTAATAATAAGGATTGTCTTGAACCAAATGGCGCGGCACAATTCCCGCTTCAATAATATTTTGGTCATGGTAGACATCATCCAAAAAACGATTCAACGCCTCTGCGCGCTGTGTCATTCCTTTTTCGACGACTTCCCACTCTTCCGGCGGAATGATGATCGGCACAAAGTCGAACGGCATCGTCCGTTCAGTTCCTACATTATTATGGTATACGGTGAACGTGATGCCTTGGCGCAGAAACGATAGCTGCGCCGTTTCATGCTTTTCCCTTAATTCATCTTCTGAAAATCGTTTGATCACTTCGTGAAAAGTTTCATAATGGGCTTTCGGTTTTCCATCTGGCATAAACATTTCGTCAAAAAATGGACTGGTTCTGTAATCATTAAACACGTGGCCGAACCCCCTCTGTTAGAATACCGCCAGTAAATCTCGTTGATTTTTAAAAGATATGAATTTTCTGTCTACTGTAGGGAAAGAAAAAGCCATGCCCATGCTCGGCATAGCTGTTCTTTGTTCTATTATAACCGAAGTTATTTTTTCGTTGTGCCATCATTTGAAGATTTGTCAGAAGATGAATCATTTTCCAGATTCTTTTTCAAGGATTCTGTGTATGCAGTGCTGCCGCCGAATGCGCCGCCGCTTGGTTTATCAGATTCTGAAGAAGAACCAACGGACGAGTCTATATTACCCGAAGATGTCGTTCGGTTTGCTGAAGAATCCGAGCCTTTTGTTTCGCCGACTTCATCCTGGACAGTTTTGTTCGCTTGGTCGAGCGCGTCTTTTTCTTTGTCCATCATTTGCTGCTGCTTTTCGATTGTCGTCTTGACCGTATCCACTGCTTTGTTGATATGAGGCTTTACTTTGTCGACCATGCCTCCCGATTGTTCATTGAAGCGGTCCAAATTCTTTTTGATATTTTCTTTCATATCGGCTGTATTCATCGAAGAGCTGCCTGTATTTTGTGTGCTGCCTGTTTCCGATTTTTTCTGCGTCATCGCTGCCCCGATTGCCGCGCCTACTCCGAGCAGTACGAGCTTACTGAAAAACCCACCTGATTTTCTTGCCATTTTATGATCTCCTCCTTCATTTGATAAAGCTTAGTGTAGTAAGTATAGACGAAATTGCCTATTCTCAAACATCGCTTACCAAAAGGAAAAGGACACCCTTGTGATAAGGCGTCCTTTACGGTGTATCTATTAATTTGCCTTCTTCTAACAATACTTGCTTGAATGCTTTTACGACGTCTTCATCATATTGGATGCCGATCAGCCGATCGAGTTCGTCCATCGCATATTGGGCAGTGAACGCAGAACGGTAGGCGCGGTCTTCCGTCATCGCATCGAAAGTATCGCAAACACCGATAATTTTCGCTTCAAGCAGGATTTCGTCGCCTTTCAAGCCGAATGGATAGCCCCGCCCATTCACTCGTTCGTGATGCTGCTCGACAATGTCGGCGATATCTTTATAAGGGGTGTCGCGGATCATAGCAGCGCCGTCTCCTGGATGTTTTTTCACCAGGTCAAATTCTTCGTCCGTCAATTTGGAAGGCTTTTTCAATACTTCTTCAGGAATATTGATTTTGCCGATGTCGTGGAGAAGAGACGCCAGGAACAATGATTCTGTACGTTCTCTTGTTAGTCTCATTTTGGATGCCGTCTTAATTGCATAACTGGCTACTCGGAAACTATGATTAAATGTATAACGATCTTTATGCTCAACTTTTTCACCAATTTTTCTCAGCTCCGCAATCATTTTGCTGGCATAGTGGAAGACAGGAAAATTTGAAACAGATAATAAAACAACTGTCTCTAAAACTGTAAAGTTGACTGGGGATTCTAATTCTTTGCATGAAAAGAAATCTTCTTTGACGAGATGGACTTCTTTACCTTCTATTTCCGCCTGAATTTCCCCTTCTAATATGTAGTAGAATTCGTGAGCCTCAGTGGCTTCGCTCGGAATCAAAATAAAAGTATTATCTTTTAAAATAGTTTGTTTCATCAGTTCCAAACCACTACCTCTAGCCAATAAAGAAAGAGTAGTAGCATCGTTTTCAACTTTTTCCAGATATTTACCTTTTAGTATATCCAAGCCTTTCACAAATTCACATCCCCTGAAATATAAAAATGAGAGTAAAGTTTCCTCTACTCTCATACTACTCTTTTTATTAATTATCTACAATATTCTTACCAGGAAACCACAATGATCGGATCAATCTTAGCAGTTTTATCAGCGAAATCTTCTTCAACTAGGACAATGTCTGCCACGATTCCTGATGCAGTTGCTTTTTCAATTCCTTCTAACGTAATTTCTTCAGCTTTTTTCTGCAACGCTTTAATCAATTGCGCGATTTCTTCTTCGTAATCTGCCGTAAGCTCGGCTTGTTTCGCTACGTCTTCTTCAGAAGCTAATTTATTGATATATTTCTCATGCAACTCAGCGGCTTTTCTTGGTTTTGACAATTTCAGCCTCGATTCTTGCATTAACGCTATTGATATCTTTGATCGCTGCCTGGATTTCTTCGCTCATCCCTTCCTCAATTTCATAGTATGGGACTTCTGATACTACTAGTAGTTCTTCCGCAAAAGCTCCGTTCGCCAACGATAAAATCATTAGGAATGACAAAGTGACAGCAGCAATACTTTTCTTTAACATTACATTTCCCCTGACAGTTTAGTTATATTTGTAGGTTACGAATACCTGGTATGACTATATTCAAGGTTAACCATAGTCCTACAATGAATAGTATATAAACCAGGACTTTGGCACAATACGAATGTAAAAATTAACAAAAAATAAATATTTGTATTTTCTGAAAAATGCTCTATTGTAATTATTCTTTTACCAAAAAAAGAGTTCGCAGCTTTACATTGCGAACTCTTTTTTACTGAAATCTTATTTAAGGCAATACGGTGCTGCCCATCAAATAACGGTCGCATTCCCGTGCAGCTTCACGGCCTTCGTTGATCGCCCAGACGATCAAGCTCTGGCCTCTGCGCATGTCACCTGCCGCAAAGATACCTTCGACATTCGTGCGGTAATCGCCGTATTCGGCTTTGACGCGTGAATTAGCATGTGTTTCTACATTCAATTGGTCGATCAGCAATTGTTCAGGGCCGCTGAAGCCGATAGCGATTAGGATGAGGTCCGCTTTCCATACTTTTTCCGTTCCCGGAATTTCTTCACGGATGCGGTTGCCTTGCTCATCGATTTTCAGTTTGACGTTGACGGTATGGACTTCTTTTACATGCCCGTTTTCATCGCCGACAAATTTCTTCGTCATGACCGCATAAGCACGCGGATCGTCACCGAACGTTGCGGCAGCTTCTTTGTGGCCGTATTCTACGCGGTGGATTTTCGGATACTGCGGCCATGGATTGCCCTTTTCGTCACGGAGCGCTCCTTTTTGATCGTAGACATCGAATTGCACAAGGCTCTCGCAGCCATGGCGTACGGAAGTTGCGAGACAGTCTGTGCCCGTGTCCCCACCGCCGATGACAATGACGTTTTTTCCTTTTGCCGAAATATAATTGCCGTCTTCCAAATCGGAATCGAGCAAGCTTTTCGTGCTGGCATGCAGGAAGTCCATCGCGAAATGAACACCTTCCAAGTCACGCCCTTCGACGTCAATATTGCGGTGGACAGTCGCGCCGGTCGCCATGATGACCGAATCGAAATCATCGCGCAATTTCGTTGCAGGGTAGTTTTTGCCGACTTCAACATTCGTCACGAAGGTGATGCCTTCCTGCTCAAGAATTTTGACGCGGCGCATGACCATGTCATACGGTAATTTCATTTCAGGGATGCCGTACGTCAGCAGGCCGCCGATGCGGTCGCTTTTTTCGAACACCGTTACAGTATGGCCCGCTTTGTTCAATTGGGCTGCCGACGCAAGACCGGCAGGACCCGAACCGACAACAGCCACTTTTTTGCCGGTGCGGTGTTTCGGCGGTTCTGGAACGACCCAGCCTTCCGCAAATCCGCGTTCGATGATCGAGCGTTCGACTGTGCGGATAGCGACAGGCGGTTCGTTGATGCCGAGCACACAAGCCCCTTCACACGGAGCCGGACAAGCGACGCCCGTGAATTCAGGGAAGTTATTCTTCAAATGTTCGCGATGAAGCGCTTCTTTCCACTGGCCGCGATAGACCAGATCATTCCATTCCGGAATCAAATGGTTAACCGGGCATCCGGTCGTGCCATTATCGAGATCCATGCCGGTCTGGCAGGTCGGGACGCCGCAATCCATGCAGCGAGCCCCTTGCTTTTGTACTTCCTGTTCAGATAGCGGAATCGTATAATCTTTCCAGTCTTTCGTCCGCTGTGCCGGGTCGCGTTCTTTTACAGTCTGTCGGTCATATTCCATAAATCCGGTTATCTTCCCCATCGTTTCCCTCCAGTTCGCATATTTTCCAAGCTTTTCTCTATGAAAGGCAGCCATTGCCGGCGCTGTTACTTGCCGGCTGAAGCCATTTTGCTTTCTTCGAATGCGGCCATTTCGGCATCGAATTTCGCCATGCCGCTGTCTTGCAGCTTGCTGATGCGTTCGTTGATCTTCAAATAGGCTTTCGGAATGACGCGGACGAATTTGGCAGAAAGAATCTCCCAATGATCCAATACGCGTTTGCCGTTCAGGCTTCCTGTGTAGCGGACATGGTTTTCGACCATCTCTTTCAGTTCCGCGATTTCCGAAGGATCTGCGAGCGGCTGCATATGCACCATTTCGGGGTTGCAGCGTGCACTGAATGTTTCATCTTCATCCAGGATATACGCGACGCCGCCTGACATGCCGGCTGCGAAGTTCTTGCCGGTGTCTCCGAGAATGATAACGCGTCCGCCGGTCATGTATTCACAACCGTGGTCGCCGACGCCTTCGACGACAATCTTAGCACCCGAGTTGCGGACGGCGAAACGCTCGCCGGCCATGCCGTGGATATACGCTTCCCCAGCCGATGCACCGTAAAACGACACGTTGCCGATGATGATGTTCTTCTCGGGAAGGAATGTGGAATCCGCTGCTGGCTTGACGATGATCTTGCCGCCGGATAAGCCTTTTCCGACAAAATCGTTGGAGTCTCCGATCAAATTGAGCGTCATGCCTTTCGGAATGAATGCACCGAAGCTTTGCCCGGCTGAACCTTGGAAGTTCAATGTAATGGTATCTTCCGGCAAGCCCTCTGCTCCGTATTTGCGGGAGATGGCACTGCCGATGATCGTCCCGGTTGCGCGGTGGATATTGCGAATTGCTGTCGATACTTCGACACGTTCACCGTTTTCGATCGCATTGCGGCAGCGCGGGAGAAGCTCTTGCACATCAAGCGTATGCTTCAAACCGTGGTCTTGCTTGATTGTTGCATAGCGGCCAACTTTTTCCGGCAGGTCCGGTTGATAAAGAAGCTGCGTCAAATCCAGCCCTTCCGCTTTCCAATGCTTGATCGCTTTATTCGTTTCGAGTACATCGGTGCGGCCGATCATTTCGTTGATCGTGCGGAACCCAAGCTCCGCCATCAATTCGCGTGCTTCCATAGCGATAAAGCGCATGAAGTTCGCGACGTGATCTGCTTCGCCCGTGTATTTTTTGCGCAGTTCCGGGTTTTGAGTCGCAATCCCGACTGGGCATGTATCCAAATGGCAGACGCGCATCATGACGCATCCAAGCACGACGAGCGGTGCTGTCGAGAAGCCATATTCTTCTGCCCCGAGAAGCGCCGCAGTCACGACGTCGCGGCCGGTCATCATCTTGCCATCTGTTTCGACGACGATGCGGTCACGCAGGCCGTTCAATAGCAGCGTCTGATGCGTTTCCGCAAGCCCGATCTCCCATGGCAAGCCGGTATGTTTCAAGCTTGTTTTCGGCGCCGCGCCTGTGCCGCCGTCGTAGCCGCTGATCAACACAAGATCTGCACGCCCTTTGGCAACACCAGCTGCGATTGTGCCGACACCGACTGCAGACACGAGCTTTACGCTGATGCGCGCACGCGGGTTGGCGTTTTTCAAGTTGAAGATCAATTCCGCCAAATCTTCGATTGAATAAATGTCGTGGTGAGGCGGCGGTGAAATCAATTCGACGCCAGTCGTCGAACCACGCACTTCCGCAATCCATGGATATACTTTCTTGCCTGGCAAATGCCCGCCTTCTCCTGGCTTCGCCCCTTGTGCGACTTTGATCTGGATTTCATCAGCATTGACCAAATAATGGCTTGTAACACCGAAGCGGCCGGATGCAACTTGCTTGATGGCGCTTCTGCGGTTGTCGCCATTATCGTCCGGAATAAAGCGTGAAACTTCTTCGCCGCCTTCTCCTGAATTGCTGCGGCCGCCGATTTTATTCATCGCGATTGCTAAGGCTTCGTGAGCTTCTTTACTGATAGACCCGTAAGACATGGCACCGGTTTTAAAGCGTGCGCAAATCTCTTCGACCGTTTCGACTTCTTCGATCGGCACCGGCGTACGGTCTTTGAATTTCAATAAGCCGCGCAATGATTGGAGATTGGCTTTTTCATCCGTCAATAATTTTGAATACTTGCGGAATGTATCGTAATTATTCGTCCGGCATGCTTGCTGAAGCGTATGGATCGTCATTGGGTTGTATTGATGGTCCTCGCCGTTTTCACGGTACTGGTATTCGTCGCCTGATTCGAGCGCTGGATTCGATCCTTCACGGTCCGGATAAGCAGACGCATGGCGAAGCAGGACTTCCTTGGCGATAATATCGATGCCGATGCCGCCTAGACGCGAAGATGTACGCGTGAAGTATTTATCGATAACGTCCATATGAATACCGATTGCTTCGAAAATCTGTGCACCTCGGTAACTTTGAATAGTTGAAATGCCCATTTTAGACAATATTTTAATAATCCCGTCCGTTACAGCTTGAACGTAGCTCGTTTCCGCTTGTTCGACGTTCATGCCATGGATATCATCTTTCGCTACCAGGTCTTCGATCGATTCGAACGCCAGGTAAGGATTGATTCCTTCTGCACCGTAGCCAATCAGCATTGCGAAATGATGGACTTCGCGCGGTTCTGCAGATTCAAGCAGGATGCTCATGCGTGTTCGTGTACCTTGTCGGATTAAATGATGATGAAGGCCTGATACTGCAAGGAGCGCAGGAATTGCCGCATGCGCGCTGTCAACTCCGCGGTCGGACAGGATGACCAGCGTCGCGCCTTGTTCAATCGCCTCGTCCGCTTCTGCAAACACTGCTTCTAAGCGCGCTTCCATCGCTTCTGCGCCTCCGTCCGCTGTAAACAGGATCGGCAAGGTAACGGCTTTGAACTCCGGCAAGTTTTGCTGGCGCAGCCTTTCCAGCTCTGCATTCAGCAATACCGGTGTTTCTAGGCGGATATGACGCGCGCTTTCCGGTTTCGGATCCACCAAGTTGCCTTCTGCCCCGATCGTCGTCCGGGCTGCCGTGATGATCTGTTCGCGGATGGCATCAATTGGCGGGTTGGTAACTTGTGCAAACAATTGCTTAAAGTAGTTATACAAAAGCTGCGGTTTTTTCGACAATACTGCAAGCGGTGAGTCGTAACCCATCGAGCCGACTGGATCTTTCCCATCGGATGCCAGTGGTTTAATGATTTTCTGAACTTCTTCTTGCGTATAACCAAAAGCAAGCTGCTGCTTCAATAACCCTTCGGTGTTTGGATGCACCACTTCTTTTGGTTCTGGTAAATCGCCCAAATCGAACAGATTGTTTTCGACCCAATCTTTATAAGGGAGTTCGGATGCAATCTGCGTTTTGATTTCGTCGTCCGGGATGATCTTGCCGGCTTCAAGATCCACCAACAGCATCTTCCCCGGACGCAAGCGGTCTTTATAGATGATGTCATCCGAAAAGATATCAAGCGCCCCGACTTCTGAGCCGAGTACGATCATGCCGCTTTTCGTAATATAATAACGCGCCGGGCGCAAGCCGTTGCGGTCGAGACAGGCTGCGATCTGGCGTCCGTCTGTAAACACCAGTGCCGCTGGGCCGTCCCACGGCTCCATGAGCGTGCTATGGTATTCATAGAAATCGCGTTTTTTCTTGTCGATCGATTGATCGTTGACCCATGGCTCTGGAACCATCATCATCGCCGTGTGCGCAAGCGAACGGCCTGATAGATGGAGGAATTCGAAGCAATTGTCGAACATCGACGAGTCGCTTCCTGTCTCATCAATGACCGGCAGGACTTTTTGCAAGTCTTGGTCATTGAAATAAGGGGAGTTGCAAGCGAGCTGACGGGCTCTCATCCAATTGACATTTCCGCGAAGCGTATTGAATTCGCCGTTATGGATGGAGTAGCGGTTCGGGTGGGAACGCTGCCAGCTCGGGAAGGTATTCGTACTGAACCGTGAGTGGACGAGTGCCAACGCCGATTTGAATTCGGGATGGTTGAGGTCGATATAGAATGAATCCAGTTGTTCCGGGATGAGCATGCCTTTATAGACGATTGTGCCGGCAGACAAGCTGCTGAAATAGACGTCTTTAAATTCTTCCACGCCGCCCATTTCCTGCTCGATGCGTTTACGGATAATGTACAAACGGCGCTCCAAGTCCATGCGCGTCTCTAGCTCCGCTGATGCGCCGATGAAGATTTGGCGAATGACTGGCTTGGTTTTCGCTGCGACATTTCCGACAAATGAATCGTTGACTGGAACCGGGCGCCAACCAAGTGATTGCTGCCCTTCTTCTTCGACAATACGCTGGATGATGTCTTTTGCCTTCATGCGCAGATCGTAATCCTGTGGCATGAAAATCATCCCGATGCCGTATTTCCCTTCATCCGGAAGAACGATTCCTTCTTTTTCACATTGCTTCAGGAAAAAGCGGTGCGGAATCTGCGTCAAAATACCGGCGCCGTCCCCCGTGCTCGTATCTGATGATTGGCCGCCGCGGTGTTCCAAGTTACACAGGATGTTTACTGCGTTCTGGACAATATTGTGCGATTTTCTGCCGTCTATATTAGCGATCATCCCAATACCGCAAGCTTCATGTTCCTGGTCGGGATGATACAGTCCTTGTGCGATCGGATACTCTTTCTTTCTCAATAAAACCGCCTCCTTTTACACGCTAATTTGTCATAATATTATGATAGTATATCATATAACTGAATATATATACAATTGCATTTTGTGAAAAATTTATCAAGTGCATGAAGATTCATTGCAAATCCTAGCATCTCAAGTGAAACCGCTTTCAAATATAGGTGTATAGCGATTTTTCTTTATTCGCTATTTGTGTATATTGATACAGTATTTTTTTCGACAGATGTTCTTGGCAGTTATTTTTCCCAGTAAATAGACAATTCGAGTTGGAATTTGCTGATTGATTGCTCTCAAATAACTGGCTCCCCACACCAGTTTTTCGGCCGAATGCGCATAGAATTTTCTATACAAAAAAGAGCGCAGAAAATGAATCATTTTCCGCGCTCTTTTCAAACAGCTATAAAATTTTCTTGTTTTATCCCATTCTCCATGTTGACGCATAAGGCAAATGCCTCTGCCAAGGCAACCAAATTGCTACGAATTATTCACAGTTTCATACATCCGAATTGCTTCAAGAAAGTATTCCCCGTATTTCTCCAGCTTGTTGGCGCCGACTCCGCTGACTTCCAGGAAGGCTTCTTCATCTTTCGGTTTACGCGCAACCATGTCCTGCAGGCTTTTATCCGAGAAGATGACAAACGGCGGAACTCCCGCCTCGTCCGCCAATTTCTTGCGGACCGTGCGCAATTCCTCGAATAGCGGATCGTTGGTGGCGATTCGTTTCGTTACGACAGCGCCTTTTCTCATGACGCGGCGTTTTCCGAGCAGCACATCGCGCCCTCCGTCCGGGACGAAGATCGTCGGAAAGCTGCCTTGTTCAACTGCCAGCAGTTCCTGTGAAATCATGAATTCGATAAGATTCGACACTTCTTTTGAATTCATATGCTTCAACACGCCGTAGGTCGACAATTGATCAAAGCGGAAATCGAGCACTTTCTTATTGCGTGAGCCGGTCAATACTTGGGCAGTCATCGTCTTGCCGAATTTCTGGCCCATGCGGATGACGCATGACAATACTTTCTGGACATCTTCCGTGACATCCTGGCCTTCCCGCTCGTCGACGCAATTTCCGCAATGGCCGCACGGAGCCGCACTTCCGTCGCCAAAATAATGGACGATGAATTGCTGAAGGCAGTTTTCCGTATGGCAATAATCGACCATCCCCTGGAGCTTTTTCAACTCCCCTGGAATGCGCGTTGGGTCTTGCGCCTGGTCGATCAAAAAGCGCTGCGTTTGGACGTCCTGCGAAGCGTACAGGACGATGCACTCACTCGGCAACCCGTCTCGCCCCGCACGCCCTGCTTCCTGATAATAGCTTTCCATGTTTTTGGGCAGCTGGTAATGGATTACATAGCGAATATTGGATTTATCGATGCCCATTCCGAATGCATTGGTCGCGACCATCACGGTCACTTCATCGTTCAAAAAGCGCTCTTGCCCGAGGCGGCGTTCTTCGTCCGGCATGCCGGCATGGTATTTCGCCGCTTTGACGCCGCGTTTGATAAGCGATTCATAGACCGAATCCACCGTTTTGCGCGTCGCTGCGTAAATGATACCTGCTTCATTATCATTTTTCTGGACATAATCGCGGATAAAGCGTTCGCGGTCCTGTCCTTGAATGACCGAAAAGCTTAAGTTCGCCCGTTCAAATCCGGTAATGACGGTATTTTGTTCTTCGATATCCAGGATGCGGCAAATATCTTCCCGCACTTGAGGTGTGGCCGTAGCCGTCAACGCAAGCACCGTCGGATTGTCCGGAAAAATTTCCAGCATGCGGCTGATCAGGCGGTAGCTCGGCCGGAAATCATGGCCCCATTGCGAGATGCAATGCGCTTCATCGACTGCGATGAGCGGTACCTTGACGCCTTGCAGGCCATCCAAAAACATTTCTGAATCGAGGCGCTCTGGCGCGATATACAATAATTTGATGATGCCCATCTGCACTTCATGAAGGATTTCACGGACTTCATAGACATCGAGCGAACTATTAATAGAAGCAGCTGGAATTCCGGCTGCCTGCAATGCATCAACTTGGTCTTTCATCAGGGAGATCAGCGGCGAGACGACGATCGTTGTCCCTTCCATGGCAAGCGCAGGAATCTGGTAGCACATCGATTTCCCGCCGCCTGTCGGCATGACGCAAATCGTATTTTGGCCATCGAAGACTTGTGTGATGGCCTGCTCCTGGCCGGTCCGGAAGCTATCATACCCGAAATGCGACTGCAGTAATTTTCTTGCTTGTTCCAACACCTTTGAACACTCCCCATACTGTTTTACTATGAACGTAGCTTACCATATTTGAAGGGCTATTTCTTTTTTGGCATACGAAAAGCCACCCCGGAAAATCGATTATTTCCCGGGATGGCTGAAAAGGCCTTTTTATTCGGATCGTGCAGGTGAAAATGATCTCAGGCGTATACTCTGGCCAACAGGAAGAAGTATGGCCGCTTCATGCCTTTCCAGTCCATCATGCCCAGCAGCACGTCCTCATTCACTTTACGGAAATGGTCCTGGATCGGCAATTGATCGTAAATCATCACCGCACTCGTTTTTCCGCGCCACTCCATCTTACGGAGCCGCGCTGCACCTCTCGCACCACTCAGCAGATTGGAAATCAGGCCAGGGGGAAACGGATGCAGCGGGAACGGTTCTCCAAAAGGGTTGTTGAACAATAAAGGATCGACATGCTCGGTGCTGTGGAAAGCTTTGCCGTACCAGCCCGTTTTTTCAAGCCATCCGTCCATTGGGTGTCCTGTAGGCAATTCGCGCCCTTTCCACGTGCCGAACATTTCGTGTGGGTCGACTGGCTCGAGCGCATCGAACAAGCGGCAAGCTTCACCGGCACTCTCCGCGCCGCGCTCCATCATTTCCCAAGCCCAGCGTTCCGGCTTCATGGCCCTCTTCCTTTCAGCTTAAATTTCGATCTCCCACTGTTTAGCTTCTTCGTCTTTCATCTGCTGCTCGGTTTCTTCAGGGTAAGCTGTGCGGAATTTATGCGAATCCTGCGGGATGATTTCCACCATTTTATCGATCATGTCCTGCGGGTCGAATTGGTCTTCCAAACCTTTCTCTGCTTCTTTCATGTCTTCAGGGCGCGTGAAGTGGATTTTCTCATCAAACCATTTCCACTTCGCTTCTGCACTGCGGTCATTGAAACCTGTGTCGAATGCGCCTGGATTGATCGTCGCCACTTGCACCCCGAACTCCGCCATTTCCTTGCGCAGCGTTTTCGCAATCGCTTCGATGGCATGTTTCGTCGCCGTGTACGGGCCAACGTAAGGCGTCGACATGATGCCGGCCATAGAAGACAAGAAGATAATCTTGCCTTTGCCTTTTTCGACGAATTTACGTGCCGCAATTTGCGCCGTTTCAAGTGTCTGGAATACGTTCACTTCGAATAGCTCACGGAAGTTCGACATCGGCACTTCACCGAGCGCGCCTCCTTCATTGACGGCGGCATTCGCCACAAAGATATCAAAATCATATTCGAGCATCTGTGCCAGATCCTGCGGGTTTTTGATATCCATCTTAAATGTAGTCAGCTCAACTCCAGCGGACGCTGCCGCTTCACGGAGAGATGTTACTTGCGGTGCTGTTTCGACTGGCGCGATCACTTTATGCCCTTTTGCCGCTAGGCCCAGTGCTGTGCCTTTACCGAGCCCGCTTCCGGCTCCTGTAATGAAAATCGTTTTACTCATCATTTTCTCCTCCTGATTCTGTAAGTTGCTTGCTATAGGTTGTTTTCCCCGTAACAACTAGAATAAACAGGTTTAATTGAGCCACCATTCTTTGCGGTCCATTTCTTCCGCAAAGTGGGCGTATTCAGAGAGCGTCTCCTCCAACACTTTTTCGCTCCGGGCAAGCATGCGCTCCCTTGCTTTTTTCCGTTTAAAGCGCCGCC
Source organism: Planococcus sp. MB-3u-03 (assembly GCF_002833405.1). Taxonomy (NCBI): domain Bacteria; kingdom Bacillati; phylum Bacillota; class Bacilli; order Caryophanales; family Caryophanaceae; genus Planococcus; species Planococcus sp. MB-3u-03. The sequence continues at coordinate 2,903,867 of NZ_CP025135.1, forward strand.
CATAGACGGCCTGCAATTCATCATAGGAGGTTTTCAATTCACGGAAACTCGCCGCAATTTCATCGTCTTCATCCGATAATAGCGAAGCCAGCATCCCGATTTTTCCGTACAGCTCTTCCACTGTATAACGCTCGCGATCCTTATAGAGGATGCCGGCCACAATCGATGCTGGCAGTTCCTCGTCCACTCCCCGCGCCAAGTCTGTCAGCAGCTCAATCATAATGCGCCGGTTGCTCGCCAGTGACAGGACATAAAAAACATGGGGAATTTGGTCAACGGGCGTTTCTTCAATATAATTATCTATTTGCCTGATCAAGTCCTCCGCTTTTAAATGGTCGATGAGAATGCCCAGCCGGTATGTTTCGTACATTATGTATCTTCTCAAACCCTCACCGCCATTTCCTTAAGTGTCCTTTTTATTTTGACAGATAATTCTGTCAAAAACAATTCATCAATAGCTCTTGTCATACAAAAAAAGCCTGTCCTCCTCATTACAGGAGAACAGGCTCGTGATTTTGTGCAGACATCAAGTCGCCAAGCCGTAGCTGCCCATACGGCGCTTCACTTGGATAAAGGAAGCCGCCTCGGCGAGTTCCGCTTCATTCAATGGCTGGTCATCGAGCATCACTGTATATTCGTTCAGGAAATTCGCATTTTGAAGATCGACATTTATCGTGCGGTCGTTGCGGTCCAATAGGCTATCCACAGAAATCTCAAAGAAATCGGCGAGGCGCTCCAGATGTACAACTGACACTTGTTTCTTTCCGCTTTCGTATGCCCATACCGTGCTTTTCGCAAAGCCCAGACGGTCTGCAAGCTCTTCCGGGGAAAGGCCTCTCACTTCTCTTAAGTCTTTTATTTTTTTGCTTAACTGCTTCATAGTTGAGTCCTGCTCCTTTTAATAGATTTCTAATTATTTTAAATGTACTGCAATTAAAGTGAATGAGCAATCATTTTATGGATAATTTTAAAATTAAATGAATATTTAGTGAACAGTATCTATTTAATATAATAATTGGAAATCAAGCAGGTCATAAAGCATATAAAAATTAAAAATCTTATTCTGTGATGATTATTCCCAACTTTCGGGCAAACAGCAATGCTTGATCCGTAGATACTTTGCACCCCGCAAGCAATTCCGTCGTCAATTGCAGATCTTCGAAGCGGCTTGAACTGAAGTCGGTGCCTTTAAGGGAAGTTCCCGTGAAATTGGCTTCATTTAAGTCGCTGTCAAGAAACTGCGCATTTTTCAGATTTACTTCATAGAAATCCGCTTGCCGCAGCACACTCTTCTCGAACGCCACGTCGCTTATATGGGAAAATCCGAAAACTGCATAATCGATACGGCATTCTTTAAAACGTGCATAGCGGATCGCGCTTTCCGTGAAATCCGTTCCCAGCAACCGGCAATTCTCGAACTTCACCCGATGGAACACCACCCGCCTCATATCAGCATTCGATAAATCGCAATTGATGAACACCACATCCGCGAACTCACTGCGTTCCCACTCGCCATCCAAAAAACGGACATTCTCGAACAGCACCCGGTCAAAATGGACGTTCCCTGCCGGTAATTCCTCGGAAACGATCCGGCAATCATGGACATATCCATCATCTAATGCTTCAATATAAGAAAATGTTTCTAATTCTGGGGGAAGCATCGGTTCGGTCTTCTTGTTCTTTTTCATCATCATTCCTCCTGGCTTGCGTATGTTCTTTCTTCATCTTAACGACAATCCAGTTTCTTGTCCCATCCGCCGCGAGAATTGCCTCAACCCAAATCCGCTGTAAAGGAGATGCTGCATGGAAAATGTCAAAAGTACGTTTAAGGAAGTCGCCTCTGCCATTCTGCCTGTCACGATTGTCGTCGTCTTGCTTCAAGTGCTGATCATCCGCCTGCCGCTCGAAGCGCTGCTGCAGTTTTTGATCGGGGTTGTTTTTGTAGGCACCGGCTTTTTCCTGTTCCTGCTGGGTGTCAATGCAGGGCTGCTTCCGATCGGGGAGTTGATCGGCAAGAAGCTGCCCTTGACCCGTAAGCCTTGGTTGATCATTGGGACGGGCCTGGTGCTTGGGCTCGCCGTCACGATTGCCGAACCGGATGTCCGTGTATTGGCCAATCAGATTGAGGACGTTTCAGGAGGGGATATTTCACGGAACATCCTTATTTTATCCGTTTCGGTAGGCTTGGCGATTTTTGTCGCCTTGGCGATGGTCCGGACGCTGTTCAGCATTCCGATCCACTATATGCTGATCGGAGGATATATCCTTGTCTTCCTTCTTTCGTTTTTTGTTCCTGAAGCATTCATCCCAATTTCTTTCGATGCCGGCGGGGTTACGACCGGCCCGATGGCAGTGCCCTTTATATTGGCGCTGGGCATCGGCGTCGCCTCCGTCCTGCGCTCCGATAAGCCAAGCAGCGGTGAAGGCTTCGGCTTGATCGGGCTTGCCTCGATCGGCCCTATCATCGCTGTCATGATCCTGGGGGTGCTGTACCGGTGAACTTGCATATTTTCCAAGGTTTCGGGGAAGTGCTCATCGAAGTCAGCATGGCTCTCCTTCCTCTTGTCGTATTCTTTAGCGTATTTCAATTGTTCATGCTTAAATTGCCGAAAGAACGCGTGCTGCAAACCGGACTCGGCTTTATTTTGACATTTTTCGGATTGGCCTTTTTCCTGCAAGGCGTCCATATCGGCTTTATGCCCTTCGGGGAATTGATGGGGGCGGAACTTGGCGATTGGCAATATCGCTGGGCGATCATCCCGATCGGATTTGTGCTCGGCTTTGTGGCAACATTTGCCGAACCGGCTGTCCGCATCATGAACGAGGAAGTCGACCGCGAAACAGGCGGTTATATTTCCTCGCAGACCATGCTCTACACCTTATCGACAGGGGTCGGCTTATCCATCGCTTTATCGATGCTGCGGATTTTGACGGGCTGGTCGATCTGGTATTTCATCCTGCCGGGTTATATTCTCGCCCTTATTTTGATCTTTTTCTCCACACGCACATTCATCGCCATCGCCTTTGACTCAGGCGGCGTCGCTACCGGGCCAATGACCGTCACGTTCATCGTTTCTGTGGCAGTCGGCATCGCTTCTGTCACCGAAGGACGAGATCCGCTCGTCGATGGCTTTGGGATGATTGCGCTTGTGGCATTGACGCCGATTATTGCCGTGCTCGTTGTCGGCTTACTCTTTAATCGAAAGGCAGTGAATCAAAACCATGAATCTGAATCATAGACTGATGATTGCCATTGTAAAACGCGGTGCTTCGAGGGATGTCATCGCAGCGGCAAAAGAAGCCGGCGCTGACGGCGCGACGGTGCTGTATGCGGAAGGAATCGGGAGAAACGAAAAGCCCACTTTCCTCGGGCTTCCTGCTACACACGAAAAAGATGTCGTCTTTATCGCTGTCGACGGCGAAATCGAATTTGCCGTCGCAGAAGCCATCAGCCATGCGGCGAAATTAGGCAAATCAGGTTACGGCCTCGGCTTCACCGTCCACCTCAGCCAATTGCTGGGGGTGCCCCATCTTAACGACCGTGAAGACGACCGAAAAAAGAAGCGAGGAGTGGAAAAGATGCCAGAACCGAAAGATTTTCAATTGATCGTCACCATCGTCAATTCCGGAGATTCCGGACAAGTCGTCAAGGCAGCCGCAAAGCCGGCGCTGAAGGCGGAACTATCCTAGAAGGGCGCGGCACCGGAGTCAACGAACAGAAAAATTCATGAACTTTACAATCGACCCGGAAAAGACGTCGTCCTGACATTGGTGCCGTCCGTATTTGCCGAAAAGTCGTCGCGAGCATCGAACAAGCTGTCGACCTCGACGCTCCCGGAAAAGGCATCGCCTTTTGATCGACGTGGAAAACGTGTTCGGCGTCAATCATTCCTCTTTGAATCCATAAGAAAACCGGTGAGTTCAGGACTCACCGGTTTTTCTATTTAATAACGTTGTGCCCGATGCCCTTTGGCGCTGGCGGCTTGAGCTACTTTGCTCGCTGCCGGCTTGCCGTAAAGCTTCGGTTCAGCGTTTTCACTGCCTTTCATTTCGTTCATTTTCTTCACTTTCATATCGATGTTGTCACGGACACGGCGCCCATAGTCTTCATCGGCTTGGGTGAAGTGATGCACCATTTCCTCTTGGATGCGCGGATCGCATGCAGATAAGGCATCTCCGAGATTATTAATCAGTTCTTCCCGCTCCCAGTCCTCGAAACTGCGGTAGGTTTCACCGGCCTGGCCGTAATTATTCGTGCGGTCGATCGGCGCCTTCGTCAATTTGCCGTGGTATTCCGGCTCATGATCCGGTGTATCCGGACGGTCTGCTTCCTTGAACCCGCCAAGTACGGACGGTTCATAATTGATGTGCGGATTTTTTGCATTCTCGCCGCGCGGCACATCCATCGCCCCGCCGTATTGATTGGTCGCCACACGTTTTTTTGGCGCGTTGACCGGCAGCTTCAAATAGTTCGCCCCGACACGGTAACGCTGTGTATCAGAGTACGAAAACGTACGGCCAATCAGCATTTTATCATCCGAGAAATCCATGCCGTCGACAAGGACGCCCGTACCGAATGCGGCTTGCTCGATTTCCGCATGGTAGTTTTCTGGATTGCGGTTCAAGACCATTTTGCCGACTGGCAAGAATGGGAATTTATCCATCGGCCATAATTTCGTATCATCTAGCGGGTCGAAGTCGAGTTCAGCATGTTCATCATCGCTCATGATCTGTACGAACAACTCCCATTCCGGATAATCGCCGTTTTCAATCGAATCGTAAAGATCTTCCGTTGCATGCCCGACGTTTTTCGCCTGGATTTCATCAGCTTCTTCCTGAGTCAAATTGCGAATGCCTTGTTTTGGCTCCCAATGGTATTTGACGAGGACCGCTTCTCCCTTATCATTGACCCATTTATAGGTGTTGACGCCAGAGCCTTGCATATGGCGGTAGGTTGCTGGAATGCCCCAAGGAGAAAACAGGAACGTGATCATATGCGTCGCTTCAGGAGAGCGGGCGACAAAGTCGAACATCCGCTCCGGATCCGGAACGTTTGAAACCGGGTCGTTTTTAAAGGCGTGGATCATATCCGGGAATTTCATCGCATCACGGATAAAGAAAATTTTCAAGTTATTCCCGACAAGGTCCCAATTGCCATCTTCGGTATACATTTTCACGGCAAAACCACGCGGGTCGCGTGCCGTTTCGGGAGAGTGGCGGGAGCCTGCTACTGTAGAGAAGCGCACAAGCAGCGGCGTTTGTTTGCCTTTGCCTGAAAATACTTTGGCGCGCGTATATTTTTCAACCGGCTCGTCGCCGACAGTTCCATAAGTCTCGAAATAGCCGAATGCCCCGGCGCCACGTGCGTGGACGATGCGTTCAGGTATTTCTTCACGGTCAAAATGAGAGATCTTTTCGATGAAGTTATAGTGTTCAAGAGTAGCCTGCCCGCGATTTCCGATAGTCCGCAAATTCTGGTTGTCTTTTACCGGGTGCCCTTGGCGGTTGGTCAAGGTTTCCTCGTTTTCGCCCTCAGACATTTTGTTCTTAAGCTCTTCATTGTGGTCCTTCATGAGAATCCTCCTTCATTTTAATGCCATCATTTCCCTCTTCCCATAATCGCAAGCAAATAAACCTATTTTTTGCCAACTCCTCCCTTCGATACAGGCCGTTTCTATATAGAAGGCTCTTTTGCCACCCTAAAATCAAACCCGCCTCCCTTGGAATAGACAAATCCCGTCGGATATGGAAAACTAGAATGGAATCGACTTACAGAAAGCAGGGCTGGAAATGAGTGTTACCTTGAAAGAGAAAGGGAGATGGGACCCTTTGAAAGTTTTTTTGAAAGTATCAGCGGCCTATCTTCTCTCCCGGTTTTACCGAAATGCACAAGGCCCTAAAATCGCCCTGGTGGGAGGGAACCTCGGAGAAAAATACGAAGACAATGCTTCCGTTTTCCATAAATACCTGGTGAATAACCACGCAGACCAAGTCACGGCCTATTGGATGTATGATCCATCGACCGACTATGCGAAGAATGGGCGGATTCCAAATGCCGTGCCGCTTGGCAGCTTCCGCAATTATTTGCTGTTCTTCCGCGCCGATTACACATTCCACGGGCACTCCTTGCTTTACGATATCGTGCCATCAGCCGACAAATTCCTGAACTTGAACCGGCGGACGGTCATCACGCACGTCAGCCACGGCATCGAGGGCTTCAAGAAAATCCTCATCCAAAAAGAAGACGTCCCGCTGCTCAAGCGGACGGATTATTTCAATTGCGCATCGCGCTACGAATACGAGCTGAAACGCGACAAATGGAAAATCCCTGAAGAAAAACTCATCATCACCGGATTCCCCCGCTTTGACCGCTATTTGCCGGACCAGCCGCCAAAAGAGATGAAGCGCATTTTGATGATGATGACTTGGCGGGAATGGCTGTTTGACCTGTCGAGAGAAGAATTTCTCGACAGCAATTACTTCCGCAGCACGATCGGCTTATTGGAGCACGAAGGGATACGCGAACTCCTGAAATCCAACGGCATCCACCTTCAAATCGCACTCCACCCATTCATGAAGCGCTTTGAAGAACATTTCTTCCCGCTTGCCGACCAGGATTACGGCATCGAATTCCTGGATTTCAACCACACTTCCATCGAACGCTCGATTGAAGAAAACGATATGCTTCTGACGGATATCACCAGTGTTTCCTGGGACTTCCTGTATTTGAATAAGCCGATCATTTTCTTCATGTTCGACCAGCAGGAATACACGGAAAAACGCGGTTCCTACCTCGACCTCGACAAAGACCTTTACGGTTATAAATCCCAGACTGTAGAAGACGTCTATCGCACGCTTTCCTATATGCTCGAAAACAATATCACCCATAACGAGTGGTACGGGAAAGCCGAGGAGTATATCGATTATTTCGACCAGGACAATTGCAAACGCCTGGCACAACGCGTCATGAACGTATAAATGTTTCACGTGAAACTTTATAATGAGACAAGAAAACCGGCAAGCTTGGAGTGAATCCAGGCTTGCCGGTTTTCTTTCGTTATAAAAATGAATAATCATGAATAAGCCATTAAGTCATTGAATCGCTTAATTGCAATTCCACCGGGCAGTGGTCCGATCCATACACTTCCGTATGGATCGCCGCACTCTTCATTCGCCCGACGAGACGGTTGGAAGCGATGAAGTAATCGATGCGCCAGCCGACATTCTTCTCCCGGCAATTCGAACGATAAGACCACCATGAATAATGGCCGCCTTCATCAGGATGAAAATGGCGGAATGTATCCACGAAACCGCTGTCGAGAAAATCACTGATCTTCCCGCGCTCTTCTGGCGTGAAGCCCGAGTTCTTCTTATTGGCTTTCGGGTTTTTCAAATCGATTTCCTGATGCGCCACGTTCAAGTCCCCGCATAAAATGACCGGTTTTTCGAGGTCCAATTGCTGGATATAAGAAAGCAACTTGTCTTCCCACAATAGACGGTACGCAAGGCGCAACAGCCCGTGCTGGGAATTCGGCGTATAGCTATTGACCAAATAAAATTCAGGGAACTCCAATGTGATCAGCCTGCCTTCTGTATCGTGTTCCTCAAGACCGACACCGTAATGGACATTCAATGGGCGCTGTTTGGTGAAGACGGCGGTCCCTGAATAGCCTTTCTTCTGTGCATAATTCCAATATGTATGATAACCCGGAAGCTCCAAATCAATCTGGCCTTCCTGCAATTTGATCTCCTGAACACACAAAATATCGGCATCCACTGTCTCAAAGAAATCCATAAACCCTTTTTTCATCACGGCCCGCAGGCCATTTACATTCCATGATACCAATTTCATCCCATTCACTCACTTTCTTTCATCAGTGTAGCGGAATAAGGGCTTCGCCTCAAATACAGAGGTCTCGATTTCTTGTGACTTTGATTGTAAAATTTCAGCAAATATTCAGTCAAAACTGTCTTTTTTTAGAGTCTGTCTTGTACAATAGACTTAACAAAAAAGGGGGCCTTCGGCTATGGCGAAGTTCACGAAACCGGAAAAAAGCTGGGCGTTGTACGATTGGGGCAGCTCCGCTTATTCCATTATCATCACGACCGCAGTGTTTCCGCTGTTCTATAAAGCAGCTGCAACAGAGGCCGGTGTGGAACTTGCGGATTCAACAGCTTATTTAAGTTATACGATCGCTATTTTCACGTTTATCTTGGCGATGCTCGGCCCACTGCTCGGAACGATTGCCGATTATGAAGGAATGAAAAAGAAATTTTTCACCGTGTTTTTCGTGCTTGGCACAGTTTCGACGGCGATGCTCGCTTTCGTCCCGGAAGGCCAGTGGCTCTGGCTCTTGATCTGCTACGTGTTCGCTGCGCTTGGAGCGACTGGTGCGAATCTATTCTATGATGCTTTTATCGTCGATGTCACCACCAGCAAACGCATGAACCAAGTTTCGGCATTCGGCTACGGACTTGGCTATATCGGCTCGACAATTCCATTTGCGCTGGCCATCCTGATCATCCTGCTTGCGCAAAATGAAATCTTGCCGCTATCTGTCACAAATGCCAGCCGGCTTGCTTTCTTGATTACAGCCGCTTGGTGGATCTTGTTCTCGATTCCGCTGTTCCGCCATGTAAAACAACAGCATTTCATCAAACGCGAAGCAAATCCGGTCGTCCAAAGCTTCCGCCGGCTCAATAAAACGATCCGGGAAATACGCCAGTACCGCGCCTTGTTCCTATTCCTCATTGCGTATTTCTTCTATATCGATGGCGTCGGCACGATTATCTCACTGTCCACCGCATACGGAACTGATCTCGGATTGAGCGCCACCAGCTTATTGATCGTTTTGTTCGCCACACAAGTAGTGGCCGCGCCTTTTGCGATTCTCTACGGCAAGCTCGCCGATCGCTTTACCGGAAAGAAAATGCTGTATGTCGGCATTTTCGTCTATATTATCGTTTGTGTCTATGCGGTTTTCATCGAAACCATTATGGACTTCTGGATTCTTGCGATGCTTGTCGCCACCAGCCAAGGCGGCATCCAAGCCTTGAGCCGCTCTTATTTCGGCAAGCTCGTGCCAAAGCAAAATGCCAATGAGTTTTTCGGGTTTTACAATATTTTCGGCAAATTTGCCGCGATTACGGGGCCTTTGCTTGTCGGCGTCACTTCCCAGATTACCGGCAACTCCAGTTTAGGGGTTTTGAGTTTGGTCGTACTCTTCATCATCGGTCTGGTCGTCCTCATCTTCGTTCCAGAACCGGTGCCTCATGAGCCGGTCGATGAAGTCGCCGCTGAATAACTCAACACATAAAAGGCCTCCCGCAGCTGCGGGAGGCCTTTTTTCATGATTAATTATTCTTTTTCGCATCAGTTGGCTCAACTTTAATCTCGCCATCTGAGTTTTTGCCGAGTGATGATTCGCCGAATTCCACGACATCTACGCCGCCAGCATCTTTCTCAGCTTTCTTGATTTCTTTTTCGACTTTCTTTTCAGCCTTCTCATGCTCTTTTTGGGCTTTTTCTTCTTTTTTCTCTTCTTTTTCTTCAGCTTTTTCTTGCTGTTTCGCTTCTTTCTCAATTTCCTTTTCTTGCTTCTTCAATTCTTTTTCTTCTTTTTTCTCTTCGCGCTTCGCTTTCAGTTCGTCAGCTTTCACTTTCGCTTGCTCGATGGAAGTGTTCACTTTTTCACTGGAATCCGAAGTTTTCGCTTTCACTTGCTCCTGCAATTCCTTGCCGCTTTTAGGTGCAAGCAATAGGCCTGCTGCAGCGCCGATCAAAGCGCCTGTTACAGCACCGGCAACGAAGCTTCCACCGCCGCCTCCGCCTGATTCAGAACCGTATTCCGGTGCCATTGGTGCAGGCGCCTGGATTTTGCCTTGGCGCACGAGGCGCTCTTCGACTTCTTCTACGATTTCAAACAAGGTGCGCCCTCTTGCTTCAACTAATGAAACGCTCATGTGGAAATCCGTTAAATCTTCTTGGTCACGGACGACCACTACGTCGTAATCGGGTGCATCTGTTTTCTTTTCAAGAATTTCTGCACGATACCCTTTTTGTACTAATGCATCGCGTACGGATGTAAATGGATGTTCAACTGCAATTTTTACCATTCTGTGTCCACTCCTTTTTTTGAAAACTCTATGTTAAGTTGTTTTCCCCTAATCCACCGCTCTAAACTTATCCTTTGCGAACTCCTCCATTTTTTTCAAATTTTCACGCTTCGAATAACTTTGTGAATACACATATTCATCAGTCTGATGCGGAATCGTTTCTCGCTTCAAGACAGTTAGTGACGTACTTTATATTCACTTGGAGCATCAGGTTGGTATCCGCCTCCCTGCTTTGGGATGGCCTTTAGCCGCAAGCCAGAAAAAGCACCTGTCTTACAGCGTCGGCTCACCCTTGGCGCTGGTCGGCTTTGAGATTTCATTGAAACAGATGTGTCTATATGGGTCTGCTTCTCCATTATTCATCTGCCGGTTGAGGAATCGCTTCCTGCACCGAAAATGATAGTGGAATCTTTTGAGTAGAATTGTTTGAAATCGGATCAAGCTTTGAATTGTTATTCATTCTCTAGCTTTCGGGCTATTCATCCACCGCATATAAAAAACCCCGGACCAGCGTTTGAGCCGGTCGGGGCCAATGGATTTTATACGGTTACTTCTGCGCGTTCTACGGCTTTGATACGTGTTCCTGTTTCGGCATCGAAGAAATGGACATGTGCCATGTCGAAGGCGAGCGTTGCTTGATGCCCTGCTTCGATCGTAGTCGCGGCGTCGACACGGGCGATGAATTCCTGGTCCTCGTATACTGCGTGAAGAATCGTCTCCGCGCCTGTCAGTTCAGATACGGTGATCGTTGCATCGAATTCACTTGCTGGGATTCCAGACAGGTCTTCGTTATCGACATGGATATGTTCCGGGCGGATGCCAAGCGTGATCGGCTTGTTGTCATAGCCTTCTGCTTTCAGCACGTCCAAAAGTTTTGCAGGAATCGACATTTTCTTGTCTCCAACGGCAAAAGTGCCATCGACGAGTTTACCTTCAAAGAAATTCATCGCTGGTGAACCAATAAAGCCTCCGACAAAGCGGTTTTCTGGGAAATCATAGACTTCTTTCGGCGTGCCTACTTGTTGGATTAATCCGTCTTTCATGACAACAATGCGGGAAGCCATCGTCATTGCTTCCGTTTGGTCATGGGTGACGTAAATCGTTGTCGTTTTCAGGCGGTTATGCAATTTGGAGATTTCAGCGCGCATCTGTACGCGCAGTTTTGCATCCAAGTTCGACAAGGGCTCATCCATCAAGAAGACTTTTGCATCGCGGACAATGGCGCGTCCAAGTGCCACACGCTGGCGCTGTCCGCCTGAGAGCGCTTTCGGTTTTCTGTTTAGGTATTCTTCCAATCCTAAGATCGCGGCGGCTTCATCTACGCGGCGTTTGATCTCCGACTTTTTGAACTTTCTCAGCTTCAAGCCGAATGCCATGTTTTCATAGACGGTCATATGCGGATACAAGGCATAGTTTTGGAACACCATCGCGATGTCGCGTTCTTTTGGCTCGACATCATTCATGCGTTTTCCGTCAATGAAGAATTCACCTTCCGAGATTTCTTCCAGCCCTGCGATCATCCGCAATGTTGTCGATTTCCCACACCCCGAAGGACCGACAAAAACGATGAACTCTTCATCTTTTATATGTAAATTGAAATCACTGACTGCCAATGCGCCTTTATCATACCTTTTGCCTAATTGATCGATCTTAATTTCTGCCATGTCCCAGTCTCCTCTAATACTTTTTCTTCTATTATAGAGAATAAGCAGTAAATTACAAATATATATTTGGCAACTTCTATACTCTACTGTATACTCGTTTCTAATGAAGCTGGAATATTCTGTACTACTAGAGACATGAATAGCAAGCTCCTTCACAATCTTATCGACCGTTTGCTTCGGGAAACGAAATTTTTGGTTACCAAAGATATAAAAAAAAGGAGAGGAAAATCATGAAAAAACTCTACACAATACCTGCAGCCTTTTTGGCATCTTCCCTATTTCTTACGGGCTGCGCCGGTTTTCAGACTGGCAACAGCAACGATAGCTCGACTGAAAACGAAGATGGAAAAGTCGTTCTCGATTTCTGGACTTTCTGGGGTTCCGAAATCCGCCGTCCCGTCATTGAAAAAATCATTACCGACTTTAACGAATCCCAGGATGAAATCGAAGTTCAGCATACTTACCTTCCTTGGGGAGACATTTGGACGAAAGAACTCGCAGCGATTGCAGCTGGCGACCCGCCTGATGTAGTCATCAATGACATCAACACGACCGCTCTCCGAGGAGAACAAAACCAGGCGATGAACCTGGCTGAGTTCTTATCAGAAGACGATATTTCGGGCCAGTTCTATCCGGAACTATGGGATGCCACACTTCATGAAGGCGATTCATACGGCATACCGTTTAATACCGATACGCGCGTGCTGTTCTACAACAAAGATGCGTTTGAAGAGGCTGGGCTAGACCCTGAACAGCCCCCAACTACTTGGGCGGAACTTGAAGAATATGCAGCAAAGCTCGACGTGAAAAACGGCGATGATTACGAACGCATCGGGTTTTATCCATTATGGGGCATTAATTACGATGTTTGGATGCTGAATGCGAATGGCCACAACTTCATCAATGAAGAAAATGACGTCTTGATCGACACCGAAACCAATCTTGAAACGCTCGAATGGCTGAAAGGCTGGAAAGATAAATACGGCGACGATGTCATCAATTCCTATAAAGCTCAAATTGACAGCCAGCAAGGCAATCCGTTCTTCAACGGCAGCCTCGGCATGTACGTCAGCGCACCGACTTTCTACACACAGATTCGCGATTATGCAGATGACTTGAACTTCGGTGTCGCGAAATTGCCGGAAATGGAACCAGGCAACGGCCCTACGAGCTGGGGCGGCGGATTTGTCGCCGAGATTCCAGCCGGCGCTTCGAACCCTGAAGCTTCTTATGAATTCATCAAATACTTGACGGGTGCTGAAGCCCAGGAATATTGGGCGGTCCAGAACTTCGACAGCGTCGCCAATATCGAAGCCGCTGAAAACGCAGCACAGTCCGACGAATTTACAGAAGACGGCACCATGGTCTACAGCATGGCAACCGAATATATGAGCGATACTCTCCTTACACCGGTGCCGGTATCTGCCCCTGACTTCATGGGCAGCGTCAATCCGAAAATCGATGAAGTATTCCTTGGTTCGAAAACGCCAAAACAAGCGCTTGAAGAAGCACAGGCAGACGTCGAATCATTGATCGAAAAAAATACACGCGAGTAAGGAGGGCTTCGCTTGGCTAAAACAAAGTCGGCTATGCGGCGGAAAGAAACGATGTACGGTTATATTTTCGTCATGCCGTGGATCATCGGGTTTCTTGCTTTTACGGCAGGTCCCCTGCTCTTTTCACTGTTCGCAAGTTTTACCGATTACAACATTACAACCCAGATGGACTTTGTCGGAGCTGAAAACTATCAAGGGCTCTTCACCGAAGACGGTTTGTTTTGGACATCCCTTTGGAACACCTTGTACTATGTGCTATTTTCGGTCCCATTGACAACAATGGGCGCGATTTTCCTGTCGGCACTCCTGAACCAGGATGTTCCGGGCATCCGCGTATTCCGCACACTGTACTATTTGCCTGCGGTGCTGTCGGGGGTCGGCGTTTACCTATTGTGGATGCAACTCCTCGATCCGGGCACAGGAATGATCAATTTAATACTCGGCTGGGTCGGCATCGACGGACCCAACTGGCTATTCGATCCCGAATGGACCAAACCGTCCTTGATTTTCATGAAGCTATGGAGTGTCGGCGGCGCGATGCTATTGTATCTCGCGAGCATGCAAGGCGTTTCCAAGACTTTGTATGAAGCGGCGGAAATCGACGGCGCTAATACATTCCGCCAGTTTTTCCATATCACCTTGCCAATGATCACACCGGTCATTTTCTTCGATGTGGTGACCAGCCTGATCGGAGGCTTCCAGATTTTCCAGGAAGCTTATGTCATGTCGAGCAACGGCGAAGGTGGCCCGGCAAATTCCTTATTGTTCTACAACTTGTATATGTGGCGACAGGCTTTTGAGAACTTCAATATGGGCTACGCAATGGCCATGTCCTGGATTCTGTTCATCATTGTATTTATCCTGACCATGATCAACTTGAAGCTCGCTCCGCGTTGGGTCCATTACGAGGGAGGCGATAATCGATGACCTCCCGTCAAGAAGATACCCGCTACATCGAAGAAGCAGGCACCACGAAAGATATCAAAAACCCAAGCTATTTCGAGCATCATGGCAACCGGAAAAAAATGCTGAAACTCATTAATTTCGTGTTGCTTGCAGCGGGAAGCTTGATGATTTTATCGCCCTTATGGTGGATGTTCTCGACTTCGCTGAAGACGATGGCGGAAGTCATGTCCTTCCCGCCCACTTTCTTTCCGGAATCCTGGAATTGGTCCAATTACATCCGGACCTGGGAAGCGGCTCCGTTTACCCAGTACACAATCAATACGCTCGTCATCACCACCTTGGTCGTCATTGGCAATGTCTTGTCGAACTCGTTCATCGCATATGGTTTTGCCAAGATTCCGTTCCGTGGGCGCAATGTGCTGTTTGCGATTGTACTCGCGACGATGATGATTCCGGGATTCGTTACCTTGATCCCGCAATACGTCTTGTTCGCCAAGCTCGGCTGGGTGAATACCTATTATCCTTTGATCGTGCCGGCTTTTTTCGGCAGCGCGTTTAACATCTTCCTGTTGCGGCAATTCTATATGACGATTCCGAATGAATTGATTGAAGCAGCGAAGATGGAAGGCGCCAGCCATTTTTATATTTGGCGCAAGATTGGCTTGCCACTCACCAAGCCGGCAATCGCCACTGTTGCTATCTTTTCATTCAATGGTGCCTGGAACGACTTTCTTGGCCCGCTGCTCTATTTGAACGACGAGAACCTGTATACCTTGCAAATCGGCTTGCAGGTCTTTAAAGGACAGCTCAATACCCAATGGAACTATCTGATGGCCGGCTCATTGCTCGTCTTGCTGCCAGTCATTATCATTTTCTTCTTCTTCCAGAAGTATTTTATTCAAGGCATCAATTTACAATCTGGCGGGAAATAATAAAAGGCTTGCAGCCACTGGTTGCAAGCTTTTTTATCGTTGCGCCCAATACAAAAAGCCCCCGAAAAATTCGGGAGCTTCCTGCCATTGTGCTATTAGACCGTTGCCGGTTTTTTCTCTTTTTTGATCTGCTTGCTGCGTAGCTGTCCGCAAGCAGCATCGATGTCTGCGCCTTGTTCGTGGCGAACACCGCAATTGATGCCTTTTTTCTTCAATGCATCGTAGAATGCACTGATGGCTTCAGGCGTACTTTGCTGGTATTGGTCATGCTCATCGACCGAGTTGTAAGGAATCAAGTTGACGTAAGACAAGTGGCGCTTGTTTTCAAGCAATTTCGCCAGCTTGTTCGCTTCCTCGACATGGTCGTTGACGTCGCGCAGCATGATGTATTCGAACGTGATGCGGCGATTCGATTTTTCCAGATAGTAATCGATAGAATCCATCAGTTTTTCAACTGGGTACGCTTTGTTGATCTTCATGATGCGTGAACGCAATTCGTTCGTCGGTGCATGGATGGAGATCGCCAAGTTGACTTGCAAGCCTTCATCCGCATAATCGTAGATCTTCGGCACGATTCCGCTTGTTGAAACCGTGATGTGGCGTGCTCCGATCGCAAGCCCTTTTTGAGAGTTCACGACGTGGAGGAAATCCATCAAGTTTGTGTAATTATCGAACGGTTCGCCGATACCCATGACCACGATATGGCTGACGCGCTCTTCTTTTTGCTCCGCATCGAAATGCGCCTGCACTTGCATGATCTGCTCGACGATTTCGCCAGCGTTCAAGTCGCGGCTCTTCTTCAATAGGCCACTGGCACAGAAACTACAGCCGATGTTGCAGCCGACTTGTGTCGTCACACATACTGAGTTGCCGTATTTAAAGCGCATGAGAACCGTTTCGATCAAGTTGCCATCCTGCAAACGGAAAAGGAATTTGATTGTGCCATCAGACGATTCTTGCTTGACTGCCTGGTCCAATGTACGGATCGCAAAATTGCTTTCCAAAAGCTCGATGCAATCCTTCGATAAGTTCTTCATCTCCGAGAATTCAGTGACACGTTTAATATAAAGCCAATCCCACACTTGCTCCGCGCGGTATTTCTTTTGGCCATTTTCTACAAACCAATCTTTTAATTGTTCTATCGTCAATCCATAGATGGAATTTTTCATATTAGGACCCTCATTTCAGAATTTCACAATTGCTTATTATAATACTAAAAATCCAGTCTGGCAACAACTATTTTCGACTAAATCCTTCGGTACCTACTTTATTTCTGCATATTCCCTTACGGAGAAGGGTACAGAATCAATACAGCAAAAAGGAGGAGAATCATCATGGCAGCAATTACGCATGTGGGGCTGGCGGTCCCCGACTTAGATAAGGCAATTACATGGTACCGAAAAGTATTCGATTTTCATATTTTGGCGGGACCGTTTGAATTTGATGCAGAAACGGAAGGCCCGGAGTCGATGACCAATGATCTACAGGGGCCAGAGATCCGCAAGATGCGCAATGTCCACCTCATGTCCTCGGACGGCTTCGGAATCGAGCTATTCGAATTCCAGGACCCTTCTTTTTCTGAAGAGCCGCCGCGGCATGCAGGATTTTTCCATATTGCCCTCGTGGTCGATGACATCGTCGAAACGATTGAACGCGTAGTCCAGCATGGCGGGCGCCAGCGCAGCAAAATGTGGAACATCAATAAAGGCAAACCGCATTACCTCGTCTACACCGAAGACCCATTCGGCAACATCATCGAATTGTATTCACGCAACACGTCAGAAATGTACGGCAATCGTTGAACAGAAAAGAGAATACTTGTTAAAAAAAGCTGATGTCCATTGCGCCGGACGCTTTCCGCGGGCATGGCCTCAGCCGCTTCGTCGCTAACGCTCCTGCAGGGTCTTCGGCTCATGTCGCTCCGTCGCGTTGCTCCGTCACTGCTCCCGCTGGAGTCGCCGGCTACATTCCCATCAGCAAATACCGCTGGAGCATTTAATAAACAGATTACCGGAAATAACCCAACCAGTTTCTCAAGTTACATTCATTCAAGAAACTTATGAAATATCATTTTGAAGATACTAAAGTCAATTTAAAACCGGAGAGGCTATGTGGCTGTCCGGTTTTCAGAGTGTTGAAGAAGTCTATAATCTGCTATGAATGAAAAGGAAATCACCATTTCTACATTCAAAATCAATGTGCTATCTGAGTATTTGGAGAAGCGTTCGTTCGACTCCTGTGGGACTAGCGGGTTTGAGAGACCCGCAGGAACGCAGTGACGAGGAGACTCGATTCCCGCCCCACGGAAAGCGAGCGATAAGCTTCGGAAAATACGGTTTCCTGAGTTTCTCGACAGCCTGAAAACCGGACAGCCTATGTGGCTGTCCGGTTTTATTTGTTTAGACCAATTGCTCTTTTTTCACGAGCATCGTGCCGTTTTTGGCTAATGATTCGTGCCATGAGAAAGCTTTCTCTAAGACGTGCGGCGTCTGGCCTCCGCGTGTCAGCGCTTCTTCGTAATACTCGCGCATTTGCGGGCGGTAGTCCGGGTGGACGCAGTTCTCGATAATGACTTCCACGCGCTGGCGTGGCGCCAGTCCGCGAAGGTCGGCATAGCCTTGTTCGGTGACAACTACATCGACGTCGTGCTCGGTATGGTCGACATGTGATGCGAATGGCACCACACTCGAAATCTTGCCGTCTTTTGCGGTTGATTTCGTGACGAAGATAGCAAGGCGCGCGTTGCGGGCGAAATCGCCTGAACCGCCGATGCCGTTCATCATTTTCGTACCGGAGACATGTGTCGAGTTGACGTTTCCGTACATATCGAACTCAAGTGCCGTGTTGATCGAGATCAAGCCGAGTCGACGCACGACTTCCGGATGGTTCGAGATTTCCTGCGGGCGCATAATGATCTTGTCGCGGTATTGGTCGAACTCACTGAATACCTGCTTCATCTTCGGCTCTGATAATGTAATCGAACAGCACGAAGCGAAATCCACTTTGCCGGCATCGATCAAATCGAAGACTGCATCTTGGAGCACTTCCGAATAGACTTCCAGGTTTTTGAATTCCGAATCAATCATGCCGTGAAGCACTGCGTTTGCGACGGAACCGATTCCGGATTGAAGCGGAGCTAGTTTTTCCGTCAGGCGGCCAGCTTCAATTTCGCTGCGGAAAAAGTTCAGCAAATGATCAGCCATGATTTTCGTGTCTTCATCCGGCGCTACGATGTTTGACGGGGAATCTTCCTGATGCGTAAAGACAATGCCGCGCACGCGCTCCATGTCGACCGGGATGCCTTTCGTTCCGATGCGCTGATCCACGGATGTCAACGGGATCGGGTCGCGCTCGCCTTGTTTGCCGGTATCGTAAATATCGTGGATGCCTTCAAACAGTTCAGGCTGGGCTGCATTGATTTCCACAATGATGTTTTTCGCGTGTTTCACAAAAACGGATGAGTTGCCGACAGAAGTTGTCGGGATGATCATGCCGTCTTCCGTGATTGACAAAGCTTCGACGATCGCGAAATCGATCGGCTCGATGACTCCTGAACGGATCCATTCTGCTGTATGCGATAAATGGTGATCAACGAAATACATGTCACCTGCATTGATCGCTTTGCGCATCGCCGGCTCTGCTTGGAACGGCAAGCGCTTGTTGACGATGCCCGCTTCTGCGAACAGGCGGTCGATGTCGGACCCGAGAGATGCCCCGGTGAAGACATTGACTTTGAAGCTTTCCGTTTTCGCGCGCTCAACAAGCGCATAAGGAACCGCTTTCACATCTCCCGCTCTTGTAAATCCGCTGAGCCCAAGTGTCATGCCATCTTGAATCCACGCAGCCGCTTCCTGGGCTGTAACAACTCGATCCTGCAATTCTGCCGCTTTGATCCGCTCAAGTTTCTTTTCCATTGTATCCACGCTCTCTTTCTGTATGTTTTTATCTAATATATGTCATTTTTTGAAGCGTTTTCATATTGACGAGTGATATTATATTTCTTCCATTAAAAAAGACAGGATGCAAAACACCCAATCTATTTGTCTGATTATTAGCTAATATTAACTTGTGACGAAACGAAAAAGGGAATATCCGAATGGAAGAGTGCATACCTTGGGTAAAACAGAAAATCGGCTGTCCGAGACAGCATTTTCATGCGCTCTCAGAAGCCGAGTAGTTTACGGAAATAGCTGGAATACGATTGGCTGACCGGCAAACGGTCTCCGTTATCCATAGCCAGCACGAATGTGGAATGGGTATCGGGATGAATTTCTTCTATATGGTGGACGTTGACGATAAACGACCGGTGGCAACGGATGAACGAATCTCTCGGCAGCAAATATTCGAATTCCTGCAGGGAGTTTTTATTCGTTCCGGAAAAATCCGCAGCGTGAACATGGGTTTTTCGGTCCTTCACTTCAAGGTAGCGTACATCGGTGAACGGAATCGGTTTCCAGCCATCCGGGCTTTTCACCGTCACGACCGACTTCCCTTCTGTGTAGGCCGGATAAATCGCCATGACACAGCCCGCGAGCACGCCGTCTTCTTCAAACGGCACCGCCATGCCGTGGTAAGGCACGCCGAACACTTCACGGTTGATGAATTCCGAGGCTTTTTGGCCGGTCGTCAAAGCTTTGTGGGCGATGGTGCCTTCACGCACTTTATCCCCTGCCTTGATTTTCAAATCAATGCGTTTGCTCGGACGGTAATAGGTATATTCTTCCATGTTAGAGACCGCTATCGAGACTTCATCGGAGAATAGCTCCCCCATCACATCCAATAGCGGGCCGGGTGTAATTTTTTCCATCGCGCATGGGCCTCCAGTAAAATTCAAGTGGTATTAGTATACATGACTTTGCATGAACAGAAAAGTTAGCTATAAGGCTGCCGCATCGGTTTCTTGGAAATTATGGCGATTTCTTTAACATCGTTCCGTCGCGCATGTATCTCGCATGCCAAGATAAAGCTTCATCGAGAACATGCGGCGTATGCCCGCCTTGAGCAATCGCCCTATTGAAATAATCCTGCAGTTGCGGACGATACTCCGGATCGACGCAATTCGCGACGATCCGCTCCGCTCGTTCGCGCGGTGCCAGATTGCGGATATCGGCAAAGCCGTGCTCTGTGACCAATACGTCTACATCATGTTCCGTGTGGTCGATATGGGAAGCAAACGGCACGACACAAGAAATTCGCCCATTTTTAGCGGTGGATTTGGTGACGAAAATGGCGAGCTGCGCATTGCGCCCGAAATCGCCCGATCCGCCGATGCCATTCATCATTTTGGTTCCGGCGATATGAGTCGAATTGACATTGCCGTATAAATCGAATTCCAAGGCGGTGTTAATGGAAATGAGGCCCAGACGCCGGATGATTTCTGGATGATTGGAGATTTCCTGCGGACGCAGCACCAAACGATCCCGGTAATTGCCGAAGTTTTGATAAATTCTTTCCATATAAGGCTTCGATAACGTAATTGCCGAAGCAGAAGCGAATAACGCCTTGCCGGAGTCGAGCAAATCGAATACCGCGTCTTGCAGCACTTCGGAATATAGTTCCAGCCCTTCAAATTCCGAATCGATCAAACCATGCAACACCGCATTCGCAACGGACCCGACACCCGATTGAAGCGGTGGCAAGTTTTTGCTCAAGCGGCCAGCCTGTACTTCGCCGCGCAGGAACGCAAGCAAATGGCCTGCCATGATATCCGTTTCCGCATCAGGCGGCTCGATCGGCGAGGGCGAATCCGATTGATCGGTCCAGACGATGCCTTTGACTTTCGACGGATCGATCGGGATGCCTTTCGTGCCGATGCGGTCCCGCGGCGAGACGAGCGGAATCGGTTGTCTCGATCCGACCGCTTGCGGTTCGTAGCAATCGTGGAGTCCTTCCAGTTCCAAGGGTTGTGCTGTATTGATCTCGATAATGAGCTGTTTCGCGTGGTGGGCGAATACCACCGAATTGCCGACGGAAGTGGTGGGGATCAATAAGCCGTCCTGCGTGATACCAAGCGCTTCGATAATGGCAAAATCCAGCGGGCCCGCAACTCCCCCTCGGATCCATTCAGCTGTTTGGGATAAATGATGATCCACAAACTGCACATCCCCCGAATTGATCGCAGAACGCATCAAAGGATCGGACTGATACGGCGCGCGTTTTCGCACGATGCCCGCTTGTGCGAAGCGCCCATCGATTCCGGAGCCGAGTGAAGCGCCGGTATAGACATCAATTTGAAACGGTTCTTCCTCTTGGCGCTGCGCCAAGGCATTTGGCACGGCTTTGGCGTCGCCTGCGCGCGTGAATCCGCTGAGCCCGACCGCCATGCCATCCTTTATCCAGGAGGCTGCCTGTTCAGCGCTAACTATCCGTTCATGCAAAGCCATTAGTTTAATTCGTTCGAGTCGTTGATCCATCGCCATTCCCTTCCCCCTTGTCGGTCTTGGATATTACCTTATACCCTTGAAGACACACTGCTCAACCCGTTTCGATTTTCAGCCGCCAAAAAAGAAAATCCATATACCGATTGCAAAGTGATTGACAAGCTTTGGAAGTATCCATAATATGGGGAAGTCAATATAACTGTCATGTGTACATATATAAGAAAGAAGGCACTCCAATGTCCAAAGACCAACGCAAAAAAATCCTGATTTTGATGATCAATATGTTCATCGCCATCGCCAGTTTCGGCATCATCATCCCGATCTTGCCGTCGTATCTCGTCTCCATCAACCAAGGCGGCATGGCAGCCGGCTTGATGATCGCCATCTTCGCTGCTGCCCAGTTCCTGTTCTCGCCGATCGCCGGTAAATGGGCGGACCAATACGGACGCCGCATCATGATCATCTGGGGCCTTGCAGGGCTGACCTTATCGATGTTCATATTCTATGCATCCGACTTTATCTGGGTGCTGTATTTCTCCCGCGTCATCGGAGGAATCGGCGCCGCTATGCTTGTGCCGGCCATTTTCGCGTATATCGCCGACATCACGACTTTCGACCAGCGTGCTAAAGGCACAAGCCTTGTGTCTGCGGCAATGTCACTCGGCATCGTCATCGGGCCGGGGATCGGCGGCTTTCTCGCCGATTATAGCCTGAAGCTGCCGTTTCTCGTGTCAGCGCTCGTGTCGCTCGCAGCGGTCCTGTTTTCCGTCTTTGTCCTGAAAGACAGCGACGCCGAAAAGGCGGATCCGGACCTCGCTTTAACGATGACGCAATCCGAATCAATGTTCAAAAAGATCGGGCGCTCGACTTCGGTCCCTTACTTTTTGCCGCTGGTCATCACACTGGTCATGAGCTTCGGCTTGCTCACGTACGAATCCGTTCTCGGGCTTTATCTCGACAATCAATTCAATTCCACCGCGAAAGACATTGCCTTCATGATCACCGCAACCGGTACGGTCAGTGTCATCGTTCAATTGTTCGTTGTTGACCGTATTGTCTCGCGCTTCGGTGAAATCGGCGTATTGATCACGTTCCTCGGCGTTGCAGCAGGCGGCTTTCTCGCCTCACTATTCGCGAACAGCTATGTCATGTTCTTCGGGGTATCGCTAATCATCTTCCTGGCGACATCAATTTTGCGCCCGGTCTTAAACACATTGATTTCCAAACTTGCAGAAGGCGAAGTCGGTTTTGCGATGGGCATGAACAATGCCTATATGAGCATCGGCAATGTCATGGGCCCGCTCCTGGCCGGCATCCTGTTCGACATCAACATTATTTTCCCGTTCATTCTCGGCCTCGTGCTGTTGTTGGCTACCCTCACCATTACAGCAGGCTGGCAGCGCTCAAGAGCCGCAAAACAGGTACGCGCTTTAGAACAATAAGCCGAAACTTCAACAACGCGTTACCGCCAAATAACTTTGTATCACTTTTATATTCAAAAAAGACAGTGCAGCCGATAAACTGCACTGTCTTTTTTCCATTTAAAGGATTTTCTTTAAGACCTCACGCTATGGAAAGGTGGGTTTTGTCTATAGATATGTTTTTTGTTGCCTTTTTCTGCTAATCAGAAAAGCCAATAACTTTACGCTGGAGATAGTTGGTTGTATAATCTTTGTATAACAAAAAACTACGGAATGAAGGTCATGCTATGTACAATATCAAAGCTGCTGCCAAAATACTCGACATGCCTAAAGTGACCATCCGTTCCTGGGAGACGCGCTATAATGCCATCACACCTGCGCGCACAGAATCGGGTCATCGCCTGTATTCCGACCAGAACTTGGAAGACTTGAAATGGCTGAAAATCCAAGTCCAGGAAAATGGCATGAAAATCAGTGAAGCTGTGAAGCAATTGCACGCTTCAAGGAAAAAGTTCTATCATCCGGAAGTTGCCGACTCCAATGAACCCGTTGAGTATGCTAAGCAAATTGAAGAACTGTACCAGGCCGCTGTAGAGATAGACATTGACCGTTTTAATTACCTGCTCGATTTGAAGTTCTCGCTGTTCCACCACCAGACCGTATTCTTTCACATCATCGCGCCGCTTATGGTAAGAATCGGTGCGGAATGGGAAAACGGCCAAATCAGCGTCGCACATGAACATATGATCACCAACATCATTCAGCAGCGTTTCAATCAATTTTTCCGCGTCTTCCCGGTGGCGCCACATTTGCCGAAAGTTCTGGCACTCAGCCCAAGCGGCGAGCATCACCAGCTCGGCTTGTTATTGTTCTCGCTGTTCCTTCGCGAAAACGGCTTCCATGTCGTCTACACGGGACCGGACACGCCGCTTGAGGGTCTTGCTGAAATGGTAGCCAAACAGGACTTCCAATTGGTCTGTATGTCAGTAATGACGCCAAAAAGTCGCCCAGTTGCAGAACAATATATAAAAGAACTTTCTGAAGCTACGCCGAATCTCCACTTTTTATTGGGAGGCCAGGGCATCGATTGCGAGGATGAAAAAATCAACCGCTATTGCATCGGCACCACACTCGAATCCTGGCAGCAGTGGCTCGACGGATTCAAAGCCGCCCGTACCTCTTAATCACACAGAAAAGCCATGTGCGAAGGAATCCTTCGCGCATGGCTTTTTTTTACTGACTATCGATTTCCTGGTATTGTTTCATGAACGGTCCGCTGTCCGCCACTTCAGAATGGTAAAGCGCCTTTAACGCAAAGCTTTTCTCAAGCTCCATTTCCTTCATCAATACCTTCAGCCGATTTTTCAGTTCCGGCTCCTGGTTGACCAGTTTCTCCATATTCGATTTAAAATAGCGCATCGTAATCCGCTCCTTTTCTTTTATTATAACACGGCAAAGCAAAGAAAAAGCGCATCCATCAACCGGATGCGCTTTTTTGATATCTCTGGGATTCTTGAATCGTGTTTTCCGAAGCTTAAACCGCCCGCTTTCCGTGGGCTCGCGCCCAAGCCTCCTCGGTTTGCGCTACTTTCGCTTCGCTCAAGCATCGCAAATGAATGAACTCGGCGACGCCTCGCTCATTCATTCCCTGCGGGGTCTCGGTCGTCTCGCTGATCCACCGGAGTCGGGCGGACGCTTCTCCAAACACTTAAAAAAATTATAGACTATTTGTCGTGTAAAATTAGTTGCTTTCTAATTTTAATGACTTGTTCAAAGCACTTAAAAAATATACGCTTTTCAACCAACCACGTGAAACACGTAATTGACGAAAAACAGACAAGCAATCACATAAAGAGCCGGGGAAACTTCACGCCATTTGCCGATCGCCACTTTCAGCACCGGATACAGGATAAACCCGATCGCAATGCCGTCCGCAATACTGTACGTAAACGGAATCAGCGCGATGATCAACAATGCCGGGAAGGTCTCGCTCATGTCCTTCATGTCGAGATTCTTGATATTCTGAAGCATCAACCCGCCGATGATGATTAGAATCGGCGCAATCGCGCTGTCGGGAATGATCTTGATCAGTGGAATGAAGAACGCTGCACCCATAAACAAAAAGCCTGCCGTCAGTGAAGTCAAACCGGTGCGTCCGCCAGCAGCCATCGCTGCCGCACTTTCCACACTGGCTACCGTCGGGCTCGTGCCGAGAAATCCTGAAGCCATCGTCGAGACCGACGTCGCCTGGAATGCACGCGAATATTTTTCCGGACGGCCGATGAAATTCACCTGTCCGTGGACGAGGCCAATGTTTTCAAACACCAAGACCATCGTCAGGGAAAATACCGCAACCCAGAACGTCGTCGACAAAAAATTGCCGAACGACATTGCACCGAACACCGCAAACGCTTCTGCCGTATTGACGCCCGGTTCGCTCAATTGGCTGAGATCGATCATGCCGAAGAAATACGCAATGACCGTTCCCAGTACAATGGTGATCAGAAAATTTCCCGGCACATTGCGGATGAATAAAATGATCGCGAGCAAAAACGTCACGACGGTCGACAGCAC
Source organism: Planococcus sp. MB-3u-03 (assembly GCF_002833405.1). Lineage (NCBI taxonomy): Bacteria > Bacillati > Bacillota > Bacilli > Caryophanales > Caryophanaceae > Planococcus > Planococcus sp. MB-3u-03. The sequence goes on from NZ_CP025135.1 coordinate 2,929,416, forward strand.
GAGCGGATCTGAAAGCGAACCGAGCGAAAGAATCGCACCGTCGCCTGGCGCTACAAGGCCGCCTTTCTCAAGACCTAACAGCATCAGAAATAGCCCGAGCCCAACCGTGATCGCTTCTTTCAGCGAATTCGGCACCGCCTCGCTGAGCATTTTCGAAAAGCGCGTAAATGCGACAAAGACGAAAATGACACCCGAGACGAAAACGACCGCAAGCGCTTCCTGCCAGCTAAGCCCCATCGACTGGACGAGCGTATAAGAGAACAATGCATTGATCCCCATGCCCGGAATGAGCAAGATGGGCGCATTGCCCCAAAAGCCCATCAATAACGCCCCGATGACGGAAGCGGCAATGGTGCCGATGATTGCGTACTCGATTGGCATGCCGGACTCCGATAAAATCAGTGAGTTGACGGCGATGATGTACACAACGGTGAAAAATCCGATCAAGCCGGCTGTCATTTCCCGCTTGATGGTCGTCCCGTTTTCGTTAAGACCGAAAAACCGGTCCATCCAATTTGCCATAAGACATACCTTCTATGAAATTAGCCCTCTCCCTACCCGCTCTGCCTAAAAATCAGGTGAGCCAAGATAGAAGTGTAATCTTAAAAAAAGCCGCTGTCAAGGCATTTCTCTTGAAAGGAAACGCGCGGATATGCAGTCACCTGCCTTCCGATTTCAAGAGGACGATTAAACCTTTTATTAAACAAAAAACCGCCTGTTCCCCGCTCATCACATTAGATGAAAAGGGGAACGGACGGTTTTAATTTGATCGAATATTGAGCTATTACTTAAACGAACATCCCTGCGATTGCCGCACTCAAGAGCGACGCAAGCATACCCGCTGCAATGGCACGCATGCCAAGGCGAGCGATATCCGGGCGGCGGCTTGGCGCCATTGCACCGAGGCCGCCGAGAAGGATGGCGAGTGAGCTGAAGTTAGCAAATCCGCAAAGCGCGAAACTGACGATGATGACCGTTTTCGGAGACAAGTTCGCAATTTCCGGAGCGAATGCCGTATACGCGACAAACTCGTTCAATACGAGCTTCTGCCCGATATAGCTACCAGCTTGTACAGCTTCTGCCCACGGCACGCCGATCGCGAACGCAAGCGGTGCGAAGATATAGCCGAGAATGCCTTGGATGGTGATGTTTTCAGCACCGAACCAGCCACCGATGCCGCCAAGGACACCGTTTGCCAATGCGATCAGCGCGATAAACGCAAGAAGCATCGCCCCGACGTTCAAGGCCAGCTGAAGGCCGTCAGAAGCCCCGCGTGCAGCTGCATCGACGACGTTGACTGAACGATCGTCTTTCTCCATGACAAACTCTTTTTCTTCGATTTCTTCCTGTTCCGGGATCATGATTTTCGCCATGATCAAGCCGGCAGGTGCCGCCATGAAGCTGGCAGCGAGCAAGTATTCAAGTGGGACACCGAGGAGTGCATAGCCTGCGAGTGTAGAACCCGCAACCGATGCAAGGCCCCCAGTCATGACCGCGAACAATTCGGACTTGGTCATGTTCGGAAGGAACGGGCGGACGACAAGCGGCGCTTCCGTCTGGCCGACGAAGATATTGGCCGATGCCGAAATCGACTCCGCTTTACTTGTGCCAAGCAGCTTCGCTAGCGCCCCGCCGAGTATGCGGATAATGAATTGCATGATACCCAAATAATAAAGTACAGAAATTAAAGATGAGAAGAAAATGATGATCGTCAACACTTGGAAAGCGAAGACGAAACCGAATCCTTCTGTATCCGCTGCAGGACCGAAGACAAACGCGATCCCTTCACCAGCATAGTTGATGATGTTTTGTACGCCTTGCGACAATCCGAGCAAAGCTTGTCTGCCAAGTTCCCATTCCAACACCATGAACGCAAACGTAATCTGTATGGCCAATCCGCCGAGAATCGTCCGCGGCTTGATGGATTTTTTCCCATCAGAGAACAAGAAAGCGATTCCAAGAACGACGATGATACCGAAGATGCCCCACAATAAATTCACAACTTCACCTCATTAAAAGTAGTTTTATCAGAAAATTGAACAAGTTTTTATCATTCATTGTCTGTCGTCAGACATCTTACCAAATCTAAAAGGAGAAGTAAATGCACATATTGTGACATCTTCCACTTATCCTTCGCCTTGCTCCTGGGCGTTTGGATTTTTCATAAAGAACGCCAATACGATACCAATGGCACTCAATGCACCTGTCACCATGAACGAAATATTGACGCCTCGGATCAGCCCTTCTACGCCGTAGCGGTCCGGGTCGAGCGCCGCACTGGTCATGATCGTCACCAGCAGCGCCGTGCCGATCGAGCCCGACACTTGCCGCATCGTGTTGCTCATCGCCGTACCATGTGGAATGAGATGGTCTGGCAATTGATTGAGCCCCGCTGTCGTGACGGGCATCATGACGAGTGCGACACCGAACATGCGGATGGCGTGCATGACAGTCAAATAAACAAATGCCGTCTCGGCCGTCAGCATCGTGAACTGGAAAGTCGAACCGGTGACGATCGACAGCCCGGCAACCGCCAGCCATTTGCCGCCAACTTTGTCGAAAATACGGCCCGCAATCGGGTTCATGAGCCCCATGATGATCGCACCCGGCAGCAGCATGAGCCCTGATTCAAGAGCGGTAAATCCGTGCATGTCCTGCATATAGATCGGCAAGATCGTGGCACTGCCGATCATCGTGACAAAGACGATGATGCTGAGGATGGTCGTCAGCGTAAATAAGCCGTATTTAAAGACGCGGAATTCCAGGATCGGCTGCTTGAGCCTGCCCTGCCGGCGGATGAAGAACCATAAAGCGACAGCCCCGATACCGATCGATGCGATGACTGAAACGCTGCCCCAGCCGGCTGCCCCCGCACTCGAGAAGCCGTACAGCAAGCCGCCGAACCCTAAGGTCGACAACATAATCGACAAAATATCGATTTTCGGGAAAGTCCGTTCCGTCACATTGCGCAGGAAGAAATACGCCAGCACCAAATCAATGAGCGCAATCGGAATGACGATATAGAACAAAGATCGCCACGGGTATTGACCGACCAAATAACCGGATAAGGTCGGGCCGATCGCCGGCGCGAAGGAAATGATCAAGCCGAACATGCCCATCGCCTGCCCGCGCTTTTCAATCGGGAAGATGACGAACAACACCGTCTGTGCGAGGGGCATCATGATGCCGGCACCCGATGCCTGGACGATGCGCCCGACCATCAAAGTCGCAAAGCCGGGTGCGAGCGCAGAGATGATCGTGCCGGTGGCGAATAAGCCCATTGCGACAAAAAACAAATGGCGTGTCGTGTATTTATTGATTAAAAAAGCCGTGATCGGGATCATGACGCCGTTGACGAGCATGAATACCGTCGTCAGCCATTGCGCCGTGTTGGCGGTGATGTCCAGATCTTCCATAATATGCGGCAAAGCGGTGGCAAGCAGCGTTTGGTTGAGTATCGCCACAAACACGCCGGCCATCAATACCGCGAGCAACGGCTTCCTATGCCGCGCTTCTAATTCCAATGTCCCCAAGCGCATCGCCCCCTTTTCTCAAAAATTGCCCTTTCTCTCCTGCTTACCCCATCAGGCAAGCTTTACTCAGCCCTGCCAAAAAACAAAAAGCCGCAAAGTCCGAAGACCCTGCAGCTTTCCATCAGGCGGCTTGTTTCTTCTCTTTGCGCGCGATGACGATGCGATGGAATAGAAGATACAGCGCCGGAATCATGACCAATGTGAACAACCCGGAGAACGTGAGCCCCGCAATGATTGTCACGGCCAGTGGTTCAAACAAAGGGTCGCCGGAAAATGCGACCGGCAACAAGGCCACAATCGAAGTCAGGGACGTCAGCACGATCGGCTTGATGCGCGCATATCCTGATTCGATGATCGCTTCTTCGATGTTGAAATCTCCTGTCAGGCGGCGCGCTTCGACAAAGTCGATGAGCACGACCGCGTTCCGGACGACAATCCCCGTCAAGGAGACGATCCCCATGACGCCAAGGAAGCTGAGCGGCGTCTGTGTCAGGAACAATCCGAGAATTGCGCCCGAAATGCCGAGATACACGGCAATCAACACGAGGAACGGCAAGCCGAACGACTTGAACTGGAACGCGATAACCAGGTAAACCAGCAACAGCACAACCAGGAACAAGATGCCGATTTCAGCGAAGAATGCTTCCTGATCGGAGTTTTCGCCGCCAGTCGACAGTTCATAGCCGGCCGGCAAGTCGGCGCGTGCATTATCGACGACATCGAGCATTTGCGCTTCGAAATCATCCGCTTCACCGAACGCACGGAGCGTGATGGCACGGTCTCCTGATTTATGCGGCACTTGTGCAAGCGCCGTCGTTTCCTGTGCCGTCAATAGCTCGTCCAGCCCGATCAATTCAGGCGGCCCTGGCTGTGCGGCAGCAGGTGGTCCCGCTTCGCCGCCGGCTTCATCGCCGCTCGCAGCAGAACTGGATGCTGGCAAACTGAAGTCAGCGAGGTCGATCGGTTCGCCTTCTGTGATGCCTGCTTGCTTCAAGACGACTTCGTAAGGCGTTTGCCCTTCATACAATGTATAGAGCGGGACGCCTTGCGTCAGAAGCTGCAATTGATTGGTGACCGTCGACAAGGCAATGCCATTGTCTTCAAGCGTCTCCTGCTCCGGCACATATTCAATCGCCGGTACGGCAGCCCCGAGGTTATCGGTCACGACGGTCGCACCGTTTGCGAGCATCTCTTCTTCGAGCGTGTCACGCAGCGCTGCGAGTTCATTGATATCTTCACCGGTCGCTGTCACGGTCACCGGTGCACCAACCGGCGGCCCTTGGACAATCGTATCGAGGAAGATTTCTGCATTGGGGTAACGTTCGCGAAGTTCCGGTTCCCATTTATCGATAAACGCAGATGCGGAAGTCGCTTCACGGTCGACACGGAACGCTACTTGGCCCGTGTTGGCGCCTGTATTGTCCATGGATGAAGCAAAGAGGTTCGGCAGGCCTTCACCGGTGAAAACCGCGGTTTCGTTGACATTGCCGTCTTCCTGCGCCACTTCCTGTGTTACTTCACGGATGAACGCATCGGTTTCTTCAATGGTTGTGCCTTCCGCGAGACGCACGTTCATCGTCACTTCTTCACGGTCCGCTTCAGGGAAGAATTCGAACGGCGTGAACAAGGCGAGCGAAAGCAGCGCCGTTGCAATCACCAATCCGCCGATTCCTGTTAGCCAAGGGCGTTTCATGACGCCTTTCAGCACTTTTCCGGAATATACTTGCGCAAGCTTTTCAAGCGGCTTGCCAAGGAAGCCCGGCGTATCGGAAATTTTTCGTTTTTTGCGTTTCGTGCGCAAATATTGCATCATCGGCACAAGCGTAATCGACAATACCGTCGAAGCCAAGATGGTGGTAATCAAAATACTCGGCAGTGCTTTAATGAACGCACCGTTTCCGCCGGATAATAATAGCAGCGGAGAGAACGTAACGACAATCGCCAAACTGGACGACACAATCGACGGATAGACTTCCCGAACGCCATTGATGGCCCCTGCCATTGCATTGTCGCCGAGCTTATAGCGGCGCTGGATATTATCGTTGACGACGATGCTGTCATCGACCAATATCCCGATCGCGATGATCAACCCGATGACGGAAATCTGGTTCAAATCGACGCCGAGCGATGGAATCGGGATGAAGCCGATCAAGACGGAAGCAAGCACCGTCAGCGCTACGGCAAACGCACCGTACAGCGTCAGCCCCGCAGTCGTGACGACCAATACCGCGAGCACCGCGATCAAGAGCGAAATATAAAGCGAGCTGAAAATCTCGTTGACGTTTTCAGCCTGTGACACATAGCGTTCAGCCGAGACGCCCGCAGGCAAGTCTTCATTGAAGCTTTCGATTACTTCGCTGACGCGGTCATCGACAGACGGCACATCCTGACCTGTCTGCAAAAAGACCGTATAGGAAATCGCCGGCTCGCCTTCGAACGTGACGATATCTTCCGCCGGAACTTCAGCCAATTCGACCGATGCTACATCAGCAAGCGGAACAGCTGCTTGGCCAACCTGAAGCTCACGCAGTTTTTCGATGCCTTGGCTTTGCTGCACGGTCAAGACGAATTGCTGCTCGCCGTCGCTATGGGTGCCAAGAGACAGCGGCTGATTCGCTTGCTGCAGGCTTTCAAGCACTTCGAATGGCTGCAATTGATTTTCTGCGAGTGCATCCCCATCGAGTTCGATGACAACCTGCTCGCCGTTCAATCCTTTGATTTGCGTACCGGCTACGCCGGATACCGCTTCCACTTCATCCGAGAGATCCGCAAGCGGCCCTTCGAGTTCAGCAAGTTCCGCTTCATCCCCGTAGAACATATAGGAAACCAGCGGGAAAGTCAGGTCCAGCTTTTCAACGCTGATGTCCTGGGCCTGGTCCGAGAAACTGCCGGCTGCGCGCTGTGCCTGCTGCTGAATCGTATTGATCAAGCCCTCAGGTTCAACACCGTCTTCGATTTCCAGTGTAATGATGGAAGCCGAATTCGCTGAAATGGAATCCATCGACGCGATTCCGTCAATGCTCTGCATCTGTCTTTCAATCGGATTCGTAATGCTCGTTTCCACTTCTTCCGGCTCTGCGCCTGGCAAGATCGTGGAGACTAGCACAAGCCCTGGAGGCGTTTCGGGAATTTCACGCTGCGGCAAAGTCAGGAAAGTGTAAACCCCGACCAGCATGAGGATCAAAATCAAAAAGATGAATAATTTACTGCGCTCGAGTATGTACTGCATAAGGATTATCTCCCTCCGATTATTGTATAACTATTGTATAACCGGAAATCAGAAAGCACCACTTTAAACACTCAAAAACCGGCCGAAAATTTTCGGCCGGTTCTCGTTTAAACTTTTTCAGGACGCCGCTGTTTCAGGAAGTACGCTCCGATAAACATCAAGAGCGGCGGCAAGATGCTCAATTTGAACACCCAGCTGTCATCTCCCATAAAGATCAGGCCCATCGGCAAAAGTGATGCAAGCCCTCCCCAAAACAACGCTTTCCACGATCTTTTCCAAACTCCGTACAATCCGAGCAGCAGTGCAGCAATCACCAGCGACCACAACAAGATCCCCATCAACAGGAAATCCATCTCCATGCGCCTCCGTTCGGTTTTATACTTTAGTTATACTCCTTTTCTGATAAAATCATTCATTAAGAGTACTTTTTACATTTTATGCGGGCATCTAGAATTAAAAAGCTTCCACCTAAATTTTGGGAAGCTTTTCCTATTAGAAGAATAAGTGGAGTCTCGAAGTGTTTGGAGAAGCGTCCGCTCGGAACCCCTGGCTGCTCAATAATGCTGCGCATTACTTTCGCAAAGATAAGTTCTCCCGTAGGTCGACCTTATCTCTTCCTGTGGATTAGCGAGACGACCGAGACCCGCAAGGAATGAATGAGCGAAGCTAAGCTGAGCTCATTCATTTGCGACGCATCTGCCACGCAGATGGGAGCACAAGGGTTTCACAGCGACTGAGGAGGCTTGGGCGCGAGCCCACGGAAAGCTAGCGGTAAGCTTCGGAAAACACGGTTTCAGGAGTTTCTCCACATCTAATTATAAGTTTTCGAAAACAGCCGCAGAACGTCCGCGCCGCCGATGAATGTGCCGAGCGAACTGCCGAGATTGGTCAATACGATAACCAGCAAGACACGCGTCACTTTATTGTCCCAAAAGCCTTTTACGGTGAACACGTCTTTCGACAAAGTATCGAAATCCCCGACATTCGGCCGGCGGACAAAGGCTTGTGTGAGCCCCGAAAACCAGCCAGCCGCAACGAGCGGATTGAGCGATGAAATCGGCGCGGCGACAAAGGCAGTGAGGATCGCAAGCGGATGGCCGAATGCGACCGCGGCACCGATTGCGGCAAGCGTGCCGTTCCAAAGAATCCAGCTGATCGCCTGATCAAAGCCCGCTGCCGGATTTGCATAAAACGTATAGGCAATGATCGACAAGATGAGCAGCGGAATGGCCCAGCCGATGATCTTCGGCCATTTCGATTTCTTTGGCACTTCGTTGAGCGCCTTCAAATCCTGCTCTTGGTGGATTTCGCGTGTGATGCCCGGAATATGCGCGGCACCGAGAACGGCGACGACCCTATTCCCGGGAGCTTCTTTGATTTTCTGCGCCAAATACTGGTCGCGTTCGTCGATGAGCGGCTTTTTGATGCGCGGGAAGGCTTTGGTGAAATCGTCCATCACCGCGTTCAATGTATCCTGTTGCTTCATCTTCTCCAGTTCCTCTTCGGAAATCGATTCCTTGCTGAAAATGCTGAAGAACACAGAAGAAATGAGCTGGACCTTGCCCATCAGCCCGATATTGCCCCAGATGCGCGAAAAGGTCACTTGGATATTGCGGTCGGCAAGGACCAGCTCTGCTCCGGTCTCTTCTGCTGAACGGATGCCCTGGATCATTTCAGATCCAGGCTTGATGCCGAATTGGTCAGCCAAACGATTCTGGAACGAGGAAATGGCCAAGTTCATCAATAACAGGCTCGCCTTCTTATCCTTGATGATTTTGAAGATATCGGTTTCTTTCCATTTCTTATCCTGCATGACCGATTCATAGCGCTGTGCATCGAGTTCGATGCACACCGAATCCGGCCGTTCGCGTTCGACGACTTCCTTTACTTGCTCTGCGCTCAGTTTGGACACATGCGCGGTGCCGATTAGAATCAATTGTTTGCCGTCCACTTCGAGACGGGTGATATTGTCTTCCGTCATTATTTCTTGTGTCATGAGTGTACTTCCTTCATAGAATAGGATTTCTTCTTCATTTACAGTTGCCGATGAAAAAGACTGTCTATTCTTTATAATGAATCACCAAGCGCAAAATATCAATCTTTTCGAAAGCTTATAATTCCGGTGCATTGAAGGTATTGCCATCATTCAAATCACCGGCTCGGAAGCCTTTGTAGAACCATTCTTTCCGCTGTTCGGATGTGCCATGCGTAAAGCTTTCCGGAACGGCGTAGCCGCGCGTCCGCTTCTGGATCGTGTCATCACCGACCGCACTGGCTGCGTTCAAAGCTTCTTCCAGGTCGCCTTCTTCCAAATAGCCCATGCCTTGAGCATGATGCGCCCAGACGCCCGATAAATAATCCGCCTGCAATTCCAGGCGCACTTGCAATTGGTTGTATTCGGTTTCGCTCAGCTGATTGCGCGCCTGCTGGACATCCCCGAGCACGCCAAGAAGGTTCTGCACGTGATGGCCGACTTCATGCGCGACGACATACGCCATCGCAAAATCACCAGGTGCATTGAACTGGCGCTCGAGCTCATCGTAAAAGCTTAAATCGATATACAGCTTGGAATCCGCCGGGCAGTAAAATGGCCCCGTCGCAGAGCCGGCCATGCCGCAAGCTGACTGGACGCTTCCAGAAAACAGCACCAAAGTCGGCTCAACATACTCCATGCCTTCTTCAGCGAACACTTCCGCCCAAACCTCTTCCGTATCTGCGAGGACGACCGATACGAAATCGGCAAGTTCTTCTTCCCGCTCACTTGCCACATACGGTTCCGAAGTAGAAGCTCCTCCGCCATCGCCGAGTATCGCTCCTGGGTCGCCCCCGAGAAACGTGATCAACAGGACAATCAGCAAGCCGCCGATCCCGCCGCCGGCAAGAACCGGCCCGCCAACACCGCGCCCTCTCCTGTCTTCTACATTCCTGCTGCCCGCTCGTCCTTTCCATTTCATAACCGAAACCCTCTTTCCGCATTCATTTTTATAAAGCTATACCCGTTTCACCGGAAACTTTAATCCCATCTCGGCAAGCGGTAGACCAAAAATCGTTCGCGCGGATCTTCCGCTTCAACTGGAAGCTCAATGTCACCGGTCAATTCAAAAGCGGTGCGGCGTTCGAGGAAATCGGTATACTCGAGTGCGGGATAAAATAAAATTACTTCGACTTCCCGGGGATGATCGGCTACTGATGCCAAAATCTTATCTATTACCGTCATGAACACCGGATCGGAAAACGGATTGAAAAAATAAAACCAGCGATCTTCCGGATGGATTTCATAATCCTGTGCGTAGCCGTTGATGAATTCGATGTCCGCCTTCCCCTTAAAGCGCTGTAAATTCCGCAGCGCGGCTTCGTGCAGCGATGGGTCGACTTCCACTCCCGCTGACGGCGTCCCGAATACACGATGCGCAAAAAAGTTCAAGCGTCCTTTGCCGCTGCCGAAATCGACCAGCCTGCCGCTGCCCTTAAGCGGATGCGCCTTGAACAATCTATCCAGCCACGCATAGGGCGTCACTTCGAAACGGTGCTCATGCATCGACGCATTAAAGCCCATTTGTTCGCCACCGGTTTGGATATTCAATTGCCGGTCCATTTGATGATCGTCCATCTGATTGCCTCCTTTTATCCAGTGAGATCAATTAAAGCCGCAGCTTACTATTCCCACATTTTGCAAAATAAAAAATGCTTTTTCTCTTGCCATTCCCATTTCTTTCTGTTATATTACAGCTAATTCAATAATTTCTTGCTTCCTTAGCGGAGCGAGGATAGAGGCGCAAAAACCATCAGTACGCAATCCGAGGAGTATGAGCTCTTAGGACGATTGCCGAAAGGGGGATTTGCCGAAGCGGCAGGATGCTCATATTCCTGTGCGCTGGTTCTGCACTGAAGAAGTGCCGGACTGTCATATAGGAAACTATATGGAGGGCTATCTGACGAACAGGAACGATTGGTAAACATTGTTTCTAACGGCAGCAACGGGCCCCCGTTGCTGCCTTTTTGTTTACTCCGGACCGGCCCCCACCTCTAACTTTTGAAAAAAACTTAGAAAAGGGTGTGTTCTCTATGAAATTCGGTCAAGTGATCACTGCGATGGCGACGCCATTCGACTCAGACGGTGAAATCGATTTTCAGGCAACAACAAATCTCGTGGAATATCTAATCAATAACGGTTCGGACGGCATCGTCGTCGCCGGGACGACCGGCGAATCGCCGACTTTGTCGACAGACGAAAAAGTGGCGCTGTTCGTCCATGTCGTCACCGTAGCAGACGGGCGCGCGAAAATCATCGCGGGCACCGGCTCAAACAACACGCGCGCATCGGTCGCCTTGACCCAGCAGGCAGAGCAAGCGGGCGTCGATGGCATCATGCTCGTCACTCCTTACTATAACAAACCCTCACAGGAAGGCATGTACCGCCATTTTGAAGCGATCGCAAACGCGACGACGCTTCCGGTCATGCTCTATAATATTCCGGGCCGCAGCGTCGTCAATCTATCGGTCGATACCATCGTCCGCCTATCGCTTATCGACAATATCACCTGCGTGAAAGAAGCAAGCGGCGATTTAGATGCCGCTTCTGAAATCATCGAACGCACAAGCGGCGACTTTGCCGTCTACAGCGGCGATGACAGCCTGACCTTGCCGATGCTTTCTATCGGCGGAACAGGCATCGTCTCGGTCGCATCGCATATCATCGGCAATGAAATGCAGGAGATGGTTAAATTGTTCCGCACAGGCGATACAGCTGGAGCCGCCGCGCTTCACCGCAAATTGCTGCCGACGATGAAAGCTTTGTTCGCAGCACCGAGCCCGAGCCCGGTCAAAGCGGCACTCAACCTATCGGGTGTCCCGGTTGGCGGCGTGCGCTTGCCGATGCTCGCTTTAACAGAAGAAGAAACCGCCACTTTGCAGCAATTCCTGCCGTCCGCTAAACAGGACGCGGTCACCAATTAAAAAAAGCTTCGCAGATCCGTTTTAGGGTCCGCGAAGCTTTTTTTAGTTATAGACGTTTTCCAAGGCACGCTTCAAGCTGCCTCCGATGTTCAATGTCCGCACATCCACACCGAGTGTCGTCAAGGATTGCGCCGTCTCAGGACGGATCCCCGTCAAAATCGCTTCGACGCCGATCAGCCCGAGCGACTGGATGATTTTGATGACTTGTTCCGCCACCATCGTATCGACCCGGATGACCCCTGATAAATCAACAATCAATGTGTTGATCTTCAATTCACTTGCCGACAATAGCGTGCGCTCCAAAATATAATGCGCCCGGTCGATTTCAATGCTGCCGACAAGCGGCAAAATGGCGACCGAATCGCTGATCGGGACAACAGGTGCCGATAATTCCAAAAACTCCTTACGCGCTGTGGCCAGATTTCGTTGGTAGGAAGTCGTATAGGCATGCGTGTAGGAATACGTTGCATGGTCCAACAGCGCATGCAATAATTCCGCTGCGTCGTAAGTTATTTCCGGGGAAATAGTTAAGCGGCGGCCTTCACTTTTAATCAAGGTCGCAATGTGCTTCCGGTATAGCGCCGTTTCAGCAAGCGCCACATCCAAAGTCATGCCATGCTCCAAGAAAAAGTTTCCCGTGGCGGTCCCCCACTTCGCCATATTCGCCATGATCTCTTCTTGACGGCAGCTGTTCTGCAAGGATTTTCCGAGCAGTTCAATGAAGCGAACCAGTTCCTGCAACACAAGCTCCGAGAATTCCCGATTTTCTTCCACCATTTTTTCCGGCAATGCGGTCAGGCGTTCTTCCTGGATCAATTGGGCAATCATATATTTTTCTTCTTCCACTCGTTTACCGAATAACACCATTTCTTTTTCCATTGGTACCTCCGTCAATTGCTGCTCGCTTTATTTCTTGCAGCAGATTCATTATACCTAATCCTCTATACAAGAAATAGCCTTTTGCTTTTAGCGAGAAAAAAATGCCCGCCGGATGGCAGGCATTTTTCAGGTATTATTTTGCGAATAGTTGTTTCAATGTTGCAGAGGAGACGGCTCCTTCGCCGCCAAGGATTGTGTAGAAGGAATCTGGCGTTTCGAAATTCTGGATTTGTTGTTTAGATGCTTCAGATGGCGTTTTCGCAGTCAGAACTAGCGGCCCACCGTATGAAGCTGCCAAAGCACTTCCGGACAATGCATCTGGATAGTTTGCCCCTGTAGCGATAAAGACTTCATTTTGGTCTTCTAAGAACCCAAACTCTAATGCAAATTCATTGAACTCTTTATTTGTCTCGTAACGGGTTTTGCCTGCGATACGGACCGGCTCTGCGAACAAGTCTTCAACTGCCGGTCCTACTGCGCCTTCTCCGCCAACGATGATTGGCCATTCTGGCTGATTCGCTTTGATATAATCAGCTACAACTGTTGGTACAGCACCAGTTGCCGGTACTAGAAGGATTGGATCTGCATAATATCCTGCAGCTGGGGAAACAGACAGTGAATCAGCAAAGTTAGCGCCAGTCGCTACATAAAGAGTATCTCCCATGCCCACTTCTTCCGCGATGTTAACAGCAGTTTCATAACGTGTTTTTCCGTTGATGCGCTCTACATTGAATTTGAGTGTCGAAAGTTCATTTTTTACTTTCTCTGAAATAGCACCTGTACCGCCTACCAAGATTACATTTTCCGCACCCAAACGCTTGAGTTCAGCCGCAAATCCTGCAGGAAGTGAATCTTTTTTCGTCAAAAGCAAAGGAGATTGATAGGCGCCAGCAAGTGGTGTTGCAGCCAATGCATCCGGGAAATCTCCGCCTGTTGCTACAACCACTGTTTTAACGCTGTTGTCAGGCCATGCCTGAGAAACTTCTAAGCTTGTCTGGTAACGATCGCTGCCAAAAATGCGGTAAGAATTGTCTTCAGTAAGTTCAACTGCAGAAGCTGCACCAGTCGGTAAAATTGCTCCAAGAGCCAAAGCTGCAGTCAATGCCGCAGTCGTCAAAACTTTGCTATAAATCATCGTTAATCGTTTCCCCATTCTGTAATGTATTCATTTCTTTTCCAATTATATGATATTTTACGAACATTACAATAGGTTTACAAAAATATTTCTTGGTAGGCACAAATACTTTTTCCTCAGCCAGATTTAAATAACAATTCAACAACTCCATAGATTCTTCTTCTACTTTCGGTTCATAACTGCCACGCCTTTCTCCGGACTCCCTATGCTAAGCCAAGGTTTATGGACTCTCGCTTTCCGGGTACATAAGCCATAACGCAGACACGGCAAAACATTGACCTTACAGGAGGATGCTATTATGCAAAAACACGGCCATAAATTGATCGGCACATTCGATGTGCAGGCGGAAGTGATCCATGAAATCGGTGAATTGAAAGCACAGGGATATAAAGAAGAGGATATGTATGTCGTCGCTTTGAACGGACAGCAGCTGCAGATGGTGCAAGGGCAGACGGATGTCCATTTAAATACGGATGAGGGCGATTTCATGGACAAGTTCAAATCGTTCATTTCTGGGGAAGACCCGACAAAAGATGCGCTCAAACAAATGGGCCTCTCTGAGTCCGAAGCGGACGAGTATTACAAACAAATCCAAAGCGGCAAGATCATACTTTACGTCGACAGTGAATACGGCATGAATTACCAGAACTTCGATGCCGCGGCAGCTAGCTTATCTGCAAACAGACAGGCAGAGAATACTAGTCAAAAAACCGAAACACCCGACTTGAGTGACGAACAACCGATGAAACTTCACGAAGAACGCTTGGCGGTCGATAAGAAATGGGTGGAATCCGGAAGCGTCGACATCCACAAGAACACGGTCGAAGAACAACAGACACTTGATGTTCCGTATGAACGGGAAGAAGTCGAAGTCGAACGCCGCCCAGTCAATCAGGAGCTGTCCGAATATGAAGCGAGCGGCCACTCCGCTGAGACTTATGAAAAAGACGGCCTTTGGCACATTCCCGTCATCGAAGAACGCCTGGAAGTGCGCAAAGTGAAATACGTCAGCGAGGAAATCATCGTCCATAAACGCAAAGTACAAGAGACGAAGCATATCAGCGAAACGGTGCAGCGTGAGACAGTTGATATTGATGAGAACAACGTCCAGCGCTACGAAAAACCATAAATACAAAAAAGGTGATTCCGAATTTTCGGAATCACCTTTTTCAATGGATTAATGCTTGGCCGGGTTCGGCTTTTCGCCTTTTCCTTTTTGCAGCACTTTCAAGCCTTGCCCCATGTCAGATGCGAGCACATAGTTGCGGTCGACGAACACGCCCCATACATCCGCCTGCTCCGGCACATATTGGCCGATCTGCTCAGGATTGCTTGGGTCTGTGATATCCACCATGTAGACGCCGCCTGCATAATGGCTCAAGTACAGCGTATTGCCGTGAACTTTCGGGTCATGCACAGTATTGGCAAATGTCGGGCCATCCTCTACTTTTTCCGTCAAATCCGTCTTGAATTCGCTTAGCAGTTTCGGATTCGCTTTATCTTTAATATCGAAGATTCGCGTATAGCCATAGGATTCTTCATAGCCTGCTCTGACAGGCGTCGACACTTCGCGTGTTTCAATCAGGACATTTCCGCCTTTCGCAAGAGCTGCGGAATGGGCGGCTCCTTGCTGTTCTGAAGAATAATCAGTGCGGCCGATATACACCGGGTTCTCCGGATCCTGGATATCGAAAATCACAGTGCCGAGGTCCCACATCGAGACGTAAGCGTATTGCGCGTTGTGGTCGGTGATGACACTGTGGTTGAAGACAGCGCGTGTTTTGCCGTCCGGCGCGTTCCAGTTATAGCCATTGAACGAGTCAGGCACTTCCGGAAGGCTTCGCGGATCGAACTGCCACAGTGTTTCAGGATTCGCCGGATCGGAAACATCGACAATTTGGAAATCGTGTTCTTCTCCGCCGCTGTAGATATCAGCATACGGATTCGAGGCAAATACCAGTGCGCGGTCGCCTTGCATCGTCAAATACAATTCATGCGTTCCGCGTGTATCCGCATAGGTCTCCCAATAACCTAGCTTTTTCGGTGCGTGTGGATCGGTTACGTCATATAGCAGGAAGCCTCCCGCTGTATCCGCATGGCGGTCTCTTTGCTGCACGCTGACCACTGCCAGATCGCCTTTAAAATCAGCTGTGTTCACGCTTTTGACGATGACTTTCTCCTGCCAAGTTCCGGCTACGTCGTCATGGCCGAAAACCGACACTTCTTTCGGATTGGACGGATCTTTCAAATCGAAGACACGGACTCCGCCGTTGCCGCCATTTGCTGTATGTGTCCCAAGATACGCAAACCCTTTATGCGCGTAGACATCGGCCGTGTTATTCTGGACGCCCGCCAACTCCTTGATCTGCACGGCAGCCGACTCGGTCAAGTTCGAGACATTTTTCGACCCTGACATGCTGGCGTCGCTCAAATTCAGCATTTCTTCATTGGAGAAAACAGCACGCTCCCCTTTCGACAAATCACTGCCATCCAGTGCATCATGCGCCATGCTAGACGGTGCAAATGAGAAGACGAGAGCAGAAGCCAGAGCTACATTTAAAAACGGTTTATGAATTTTCAATAGAATCCCTCCAAGGTTTAGTTCGCTAGTCGAATAAAGTATAGAGGGCGCAAGATCCCAGTACAATAGCATACGCCAAAATTTTCTAAATATTACAAAAGATAAATAAATTGTCACAACAGCTCTCGTGTTTCTGTACCTAGCTTTTTCTCTCCACTCTTTTCAATCAACAGCCTGATAAGCAATTTGTTTTAGTTTTCCTGTAAATCCAAAGCTGTTCTACAAGAGGTCCCACAAAGCTAATAAAAGAGCCGCCGCGTAGAAGCGATGGCTCTTTTGTTTGGTCATTTATTATGATTTAGAATGCGGCAAACAGGAACATCGCTAACAGGGTAATGATCCCAACTGCCAGCAGCACGGACGGGATCACAATTACGAAAAACCCTTTCCACGCTGAAAATCGCTGTGCTTCTCCAACTGCTTTGCACTGGATAACGAAAGTCCAGATGCCAACGATAATCACGGCTGCTAGAAGTAAAAAGCCGATCACCATACCGAGACCCGTGTCAGGTTCTGCCACACCAGGTTCGATTTCCGTATAGAAAGTCGAAGGCGATGTGAGGAGCCAGATCAGCCACATCGGCAATAGCCAAATTTGCGGAATGCTTGAAGTGACGACTGCACGGAACATTTCCGAATACGTTCCGACACCGCCAAATAGTTTGCCCAATAGCTTATAAATGCCGGAAATGATGGCAATCCCAGCGACTGCAGAAAGCGGCCCGAGCAGCAAGGCGCCAACAATCACTCCAATGGCCGGAAACATTTCCTCTCCGCCGGAAGCCCCGGAAAGTGCCCCTGCAAATCCAACCAATACCAAAAGCAAGACGATAAAGCTGGTGGTTTTTTCTTCGATGACGTAGCGCACCGTCTCGCGTGGGCGCGTCCAAATGGCCGTAAATGGGTTCAGTTCAGCGTACGCAGTCGGCTCATTCATCCAGCAGCCCGCCTTGTTTCCCTTTTTCTGTATACTTCATCAATAATTCCCCCTTTTATTCCCATCTAATCATACTCTCCTATACTTGTAAATGACTGGAAGGAGAACAACTTGCTGCCGCTAATAAAAAAAGCCTAAGCAGTCGCTGCCTAAGCTTTTGGATTTCCCTCTTCTGGTTCTTTCACGGCCTGTTCAGGTTCGTGAAGCGTTCCGCTATGCGGTGCTTCAGGCGGTGTTTTCTCTAAATTCAGCTTGATGAATTTTGCCGAGCGCTTTTCCAGCATCTTCGGCGCAATCCGCGTCAACATGCGCACGGTCTTCATCTTCCGTCCGACTTCAACGACTTCTTTTGGTTCATCGATCAAATCAATAATGACCTTGACCGACTGCATCGGGTCATCCATCGGCTTCATGTCGACCACATGGCCCGAGTAATTCCCAGCGTGTTCGAACCACGGGGTATCGGTCGCCCATGGGAGCACGGAACAAACATGGATGTCGCGATATCCTTCCAGCTTCATTTCTTCGTTGAGCGCCGAACTGAAACCGAGCACTGCATGTTTGCTGGCGCTATAGCCGGTGAAATAAGGAAATGCGACATCGCTTGCTACCGACCCGATATTGATCAAGGTGCCGCTGCCGATTTCCTTGAAATGGCGAAGTGCAAAATGGCTGCCGTTGACGGTCCCTTTGACATTCACCTCCACCATGCGCGCAAGGTCTTCAAGGGGAATATCCGTGAACGGGCCGATCACACCGACGCCCGCGTTATTGATCCACACATCGATTTTCCCGAAACTGGTCAGTGCCTCCTCGAATAGCCAAGCGACGTCCGCTTCACGACTGACATCCATCGTAACTGCAATGGCGTTTGGCCCGAGTTCACTCGCCAGTGCTTCGATCAAGCCGGTGCTCCGCGCTGCCAGGACCAGATTCGCGCCATCCTTCGCCAATTGCCGTGCCACTTCTTTGCCGAGGCCGCTGGAGGCGCCGGTGATGACGATCGTTTTGCCGCGCCGTGATTTTTCCTGTGCCATGCCGCCTCCCCCCTTTCTTCACTGTTCTTCTTGTTGTTCGAAGCGTTCCCGCAAATCTCCTGAAACCGCACGCCCTTCTTCAATCGGCTCGTGCAAGCTGCCGGAAGTCAATTCCGCAGCTGGCGCTGATTCGATCATCTCTTTGAGTTCGTGGCCGCTGAGCCCCTTCGCAACCGCTGGAAGGAACTGCCCGAAAATGGCAGCCGCTTTGCCCTTGCCGCCGACTTCCAAGGTCTTTTGCGGCTCATCGATCAAACCAAGAATGGCATCGATCACTTTCGCCGGATCATCCGGCGGCCCGACCAGGATTTCATGTCCTGAATAATTGGCTGCATGTTCTGTCCACGGGGTATCGGTAACCCAAGGATCGATTGAACAGATATGGACATCCGGGTAGTCTCCCAGCCGAAGTTCTTCGTACAAGCCGTTCGATAATCCGCTGACCCCGAATTTGCTGCCGGTATAGGCTGCTCCGTAAGGCATCGGAATCTTGCTCGCAAATGACGAGACATTGATCAAGATACCGGACTGCTGCTGTTTGAAGCGGCGCAGCGCAAAATGACTGCCATAAATGGTGCCAAGCAAATTCACTTCCACGGTCCGGTTCAAATCGCGCAGCGGCGTATCGATAAACGGCCCGTAAACACCGATTCCTGCGTTATTGATCCACACATCAATGCGCCCGAAATTATTCATCGCCGCCCTATGCAAACTTTCCACATCCCTGACCTTGCTGACATCGGCCGTCACCGGAATGACCAATGGCCCGAGCGAGTCCGCGAGCTCTTCGATCAACCGTGTCCTGCGGGCAGCAATGACCAATTTTGCTTGTTGACTTGCCAAGCGCTCCGCCAACCCACGGCCGATTCCGCTTGACGCTCCTGTAATGACCACGACTTTGCCTTGATTCGAATGCTTTGCCGCCACAGCGCTCGCCTCCTTTTTAAAAAAGCGCAGAATTTTGTATTTAAATACCCCTTTTAAACGCCCAGGAAACGCTTCGCGGAGGGAGTTGAAAAGAACAGTGCTAAGGGTTTAGCCATTGTTATACGGGACCCGCCCAAACACCTACCTAAGGTTAGGGTTGGGTACCGGATTTCCCCATATTTAAAGAGCGGCACTTGTGGAATGACGCTCTAGGAGAGAGGCATTGACGCCGCCCAAGATTTTTACGCCACCGGATCGATTGCAGCGCCTAAGAGGATGTCACGCTGCAGCGGCGCATGTTCGCGATTCGGTTCCGATATGAATGCCGCTGTACCTGGTCGCTCAACCGCCGGGCAAGCTGGCAGTCAATCGCCTTTTTTGACACTCAACACGGTAATCGTCAGAAGGATGACCGCCATGCCGGCTAATTGCATCATGCTCAATTCCTCACCAAGCAACACGATCCCGAACAAGGCCGCTGTCACAGGCTCCACCATTGCGATAATCGAAGCGGTGGATGGCGCCGTCCGTTTGATGCCGATCGTATACAGCGCAAACGACAAGCCGGCGCCAAGGATGCCGATGGCGATAAACCAGCCGATATCTCCAGACTTCAAGACCGAAGCCGCTTCCTCGAAGTTCACAAAGAAAGACAAGGCCACACAAAATGCCAAAAACGCCAAGGCCAGCACCGTCTGCGGCTCGCCGGCTTCCGCCGACTTCTTGAACCCGAAGATGAACAAGGCATAGTATAAGCCAGCTGCCAAGCCTGTCGCGACGCCCGCCAGATTCACTGCCGAAGAACCGGTATCATATGCTTCGGTCAATAACACGATGCCTGCCAGCACGCTGAATATGCACATCCATTTAAACCAGGTCGAACGCTCGATGCGCAACAGGAAAGAAGCGAGCATGACGAATAACGGGGCGGTATACATCAAGGTCGCCGCAATCGGGACGCTTGTCGACTCGATGCTCAGAAAGTAGAACGTAAAATTCCCCGCTACCCCGATGCCCGCCACAATAGACCAAAGAATCAACGGAGCAGAGAATATTTTCCCGCCTTTTCGGCTAAGGGCAAACCAGCCCGTAAAACAAAGCAGCGCGACAGCTCCCCGGTAAAATGAAATGACCAGCGGATCCCAGCCTTTATCCATTAGAATATCTGCAAGCCCTCCTGTAATTCCCCAAAAAATCGCAGCCAAAATGATCATCGCGCTTCCCGAAAACTTCATAAAGCAAGCTCCTATCCGTTCCCAGTATTGTCGGCCGGCACATGCAGCCATGCGCTGCCCATTTCCCCTGTTATTGCCAGCGCAAGCACCCCGCAAACTCTCTCGTCCCGATTTCATGCTGGGCGCTTTTTCACAAGGAAAATGCAAGTGAAATGTGCAGCCGGCTGAAAGGGACTAGCCGGTTGCCCGGCGCATCGCCCCCTTCCCATCATCGCGGCCAATCGCATGCGATGGTTGCCCACAATCCCGGCAAAGACCCGAAGGCAGCGCTGTTTGGATAACACCCCAAAAAACCCGCGGTGCTTCGCATACATTTTTCGGTATCGGGTATGGACAAAGACCCAAACGAAATTCTACAGAAAGACAGGTGCAACTATATGCCGCCATTAAACCAGCCCGACCTCTCGCGCATAAAGGAATTGAATCCCGATACATTCGGTGAAGACTATCCCGTTCGCCGGACGGTCGTCGAGACGACGCTCTACTCAGCTTACTTTGTTCCTACAGCAGGAACGGAAGTCCCGCCTTACGACATTCTCGTCATCGAGCATCCGCCCGCTACGCCAGTCTCTGCCTTCATCTGGTGCCGGCGCATCCAAGGAACGGGCACAAAGATGGAAGTCGTCAAGGAAATCACCAACGCCATCGATTATCTGCGGCAACGGAAAAACGGATAACTGCCTGACGGTTTTCGCCGCATGCAGCCGTTTTTATTTTTCATTGTTTATTGCCATAAATTTCTTTTAAATATAAGCTTTATGGGTATTTTTTCTGTACTTTCGTACTGCTTAACTGGGGTATAATAGTCCCCATAATCTGATCGCGAAAGGACTGTTCCCTATGCCTCTCGAATTTGCGCGCTTGGTGTTCATGGCATTTTCTGTCTTGACTGCCATTGCCGCTTCCTATATCGCCCTCCTGTTGATCGGCCGCATCGCCGACCGGAGCCGTACCCATCCATTGTGGTGGGTCGGCGGCAGCTCGCTCGTTTTCGGGACGGGCATCTTTTCCATGCATTTTATCGGCATACTGACCCATCATTCCGCAGCCCCTGTGCAATACGATCCAATTTTGCTGAGCATCTCGCTGCTCGGGGCCATCGGGGCAGCATTTCCCGCTTTCTATGTATTGCGCAGCTCCCACCCGCCGAAAAGCCATTTGTATTTCAGTGGATTCGCTATCGGATTCGGCGTTTTGTTCATGCATTATATCGGCAACGCCGCGGCCCAAGTGTCCGGCACCCCACAGTTCCACCTCCTGCCATTGTTATTATCGATAGTGGTTGCATTTGGCTTTTCAATCGCCGCCCTGCGCATTTTCTCCCGCAATCGCAAGCGTCCGGATTCACCCGGCAGGAAACTCTTAAGCGCGATGATTCTCGGCGTAGCGATTTCTGCCGTACATTATATCGGAATGCTGGCGGTCAGCTACTCCACTTCAGCCACAGGTCCCGCTTCTTTCACCAATATGGGCCTGGCGTTTGTCGTGTCGGCGCTAATTCTGCTATTGCTTGCCATCGCCGGCTATTTAGCTTATCTCGACCGCAAGCAGCTGATCAATGAACAGCGCTATTTAAAAAAGATCCGTGAAAGCGAACGTCGTTTCCGCCGGCTTGCGGAAATATCTCCAGAAGCGATCGCCATCCATAGCGGCGGCAAATTGCTGTATGTCAATGAAGCCTGCCTGCAAATGTTTGATGAACCCGATGCCGAGAAATTGATTGGCACAGCCGTTCTCGATTATGTTCATCCCAACTACCGGGACATCGCCGAATCGCGCATCGCATCCATGAACCAGGGACTTAGCACTCCACCTGCCGAGCAATTATGGGTCACGCCCAAAGGTTCCGTGCACGAAGTCGAAGTGACCGGCATGGGGATCGAATTCGAAGGTGAGGCAGCGGTGCAGCTTTTGATTCGTGACATCACCATCCAAAAGAAAGTGGCGCGTGAACTTGAATACAACCGTCAGCGCTATGAATCTTTATTCCAAAACAATCCCGATGGCATTTTTTCTATGGATGCCGACGGAAATTTAATCGATATCAATTCGTCATTCGAGCATTTGTTTGGTTATTCTAAAACCGAAATCACCGAAACCCCTTTATCCGAACTGATTGAAGAATGCCAACTGGGCGTCACCGTGGTGAAATTCCAGCTGGCACTCGAAGGCGTCACGCAAAATTACGAAACACTTGGCATCCATAAATCCGGCCGCCGCATTTCTTTGCGCATCACCCATATGCCAATCGTGACGGACGGGAAAGTCACAGGGGTTTACGGCATTGCCAAAGATATTTCAGCTGAAAAAAGAGCACTGGCCCTATTAGCGGAAAGTGAAGAGAAATACCGTTCACTGTTCGACTACAATTTAGATGCCGTCTTTGAAATGGATAAAGCCGGATGTTTCGTCAATGCCAATTCGATGACGGAGGAATTAAGCGATTACACACGCGACGAACTGATTGGACTTAATTTCAACCCGCTCATCGCTGAAAAACTTGAGCGCGTGCAAGGCTTTTTCGCCACGGCACTGTCAGGGGAAGCGGTCAATTTCGAACAGCGCATCAAACGGAAAGACGGGGACATCATCGAAGTCGATATCAATGCGGTGCCAAAACGCAGAAACGGTGAAATCGACGGCGTCTTCGCGATTGTCCGGGACATCACGGAGAAAAAAGCGAGCGAACAGAAAATCAATAATTTGGCGTTCACCGACCAGCTCACAGGGCTGCCGAACCGCCATTGGTTTTACCAGAACATCCGCGAAGTGCTTTCGAGAACAGAAGAACTTCACCAAAAAATCGCTGTCTTGCTTGTCGATTTCGACGATTTCAAAAGTGTTAACGACCTGCTCGGGCATTTCGGCGGCGACCAATTCCTGAAAATCGTAGCCAATCGCATCCATTCCTGCCTCGGTCCCAATGATGCAATTTCACGCTTTGGAGGCGATGAGTTCATTATCGTGTCGGAAAACACGACCGAACCACAAGCCCATGCGCTTGCCCAGACGATTCTCCAAGTGATGCGCGAACCGGTGCAATTGCTCGGCCAGGAATTTTCGGTGACGCTAAGCATCGGCATCGCTTTCCAGACCGGTTCAGAAAGTGACGGAGAAGAACTCATTAAAGAAGCCGATTTCGCGATGTATTCTGCAAAAGAAAACGGCAAAAATAATGTGCAAGTGTTCACCCACGAACTCGACAGCCAAATGACACGCAAAAGCCAAATGGAGCAGGCGCTGAAAAAAGCGCTCGATGAACAGCAATTCGCGCTTCATTACCAACCGCAAGTGAATTTGGCGAGCGGTGAAGTGATCGGCTATGAGGCGCTGCTGCGCTGGCAATCGCCATTCGGCAATGTACCGCCGTCTGAATTCATCCCGATTGCAGAAGAAACCGGCCTCATCGTGCCGATCGGGGAATGGGCGCTCCGCCAAGCCTGCCGTGACAGCAAGGAGTTCTGCGCACTTGGCCAGGCAGCGGAGAAAATTTCCGTCAATGTCTCGGCCCGCCAATTCAAGGATCCGGACTTCAGCGAAAAAGTGCGTGCCATCTTCGAACAGGAACAAGTCGACCCGGGACGCTTCGAAATCGAAATCACTGAAAGTGTCATGCTCGACATCGAACAGTCCGCACGCATCATCTGCGAGCTTAAAGAACTCGGCCTGCGCATTGCCATCGATGATTTCGGCGCCGGCTATTCTTCGCTGAACGTCGTGAAAAATATCGAAATTGATACCTTGAAAATCGATAAATCCTTGATCGATGAAGTGCTCATCAACCGGCGCAACCTGTTCATCCTCGCCGCCATCATCGAAGTCGGGAAAAACCTCGATGCCCGCATCGTCATCGAAGGCATCGAACTCGAAGAACAGGCAGAACTCTTGCAGCCCTTCGGCATTGTCGGCCAAGGCTATCTATTCAGCCGCCCGCTGCCGCCGGGAAGCCTTGACGCTTTTCTCAGCGAGTCTGATTACGTAGCAACAAGCACTGCAGCAAAGCTAATGGAATAATAAAAAGGCGCGCAGCTTATCCGGCTGCGCGCCTTTTTGTATCCAGTTAATCTTTGCGCGTGTATTTGCGCACTGCCGGCAAGATTTCAGTCGACAGTAACTCAAGATTGCGCTCAAGGCGCTCCATCGGCACACCGCCGAAATCCATTTGCGCAATATAGCGCTGATGGCCATAAAGTTCGTGCTGGTAAAGGATTTTCTCGATAATCTGCTGGGGGCTGCCGATATTCATGACGCTTTCTTTCGTCGCACCGTGCTGGAATGCTTCCTGTGGATAACCCCGGCCGTTGGTTTTGACCATGCCTTTATCCACATGTGGATAATATTCCGCAAGCGCCTGCTGAGTCGTTTCGGCGGCATTGAAGAATCCGGCCGTCGCAACCGGCAATTGCCCTGTGTCGTATCCTGCTTCTGTCGCGGCATTGCGGTAGGCATCGATGGTCATCTTGAACGTTTCCGCTGGTCCACCGAGCGTCGCGAGCATCATCGGCACACCCGCCTGGCCCGCTTTAACGGCGCTTGACGGATGTCCGCCGACCGCACGCCAAATCGGCAGTGAACCGTGTTCAGGACGCGGTAAAATTTGCGCATCTTTCAGAGATGTGCGGAAACGGCCGTTCCAATTGACGGTCTCCTGTTTGTTGATTTCAAGCAATAGCTTGAATTTCTCTTCATACAATTCCTCGTAATAGCGGATATCGTAACCAAGTAAATCGAACAGCCCGACACGCGATGCCCGCCCAGCGATGATTTCCGCACGTCCTTCCGAGATCAAATCGATCGTTGCGAAATCCTCGAAGACGCGCACCGGATCAGAGGTGGAGATAATCGTCGAAGAGCTTGAGATTTTGATTTTTTCAGTTGCCTGCGCGATTGCCGACAGGACGACCGAATGCGCTTGCGTAGCGAAATATTCCTGATGGCTTTCGCCGACACTGAAAAAGTCGACCCCTGCCTGTTCGGCGAGCTGCGCGAAACGGATGATCTCGCGGACCCGCTCCCCTTCCGATTGCCGTTTTCCTGTATGTGGGTCCGGCAGATGATCGCCGAGTGTATAGATGCCGAACTCGAGGCCGTTGTTCGGATTGATGCGGTATTGTTCCATGTTCTCCGTCCTTTCGCCTTGCGTTTTCCCAATCCTTTTCAGTATAACGGTACGCACGACGGTGTGGAAATCATTCATTCGGCTGAAAAGAGGGAGGAAAATAGGGTTCTTCTAGTGAAGTGTATATTAGTGAAAAACTTAAACTCGTTCTGGGCGGACGCTTTCCGCGGGCATGGCTTGAGCCTCCTCGGTCGCTACGAAAACCGTGTGCTTTCACATCTGCACAGCAGATGCGACGCAAATAAATGTGCTCAGCTTTGCTTCGTCCATTTATTTCCTGCGGGGTCTCCAGACTCATGTCGCTCCTTCGCTGTGCTCCGTCACTGCTCCCTTAGGAGTCGCCGCCCTCCATTCTTTAATCTCTAATATTCTATTCGTTGTAAAACAAACTCAAAGTTATAGCATTAGGAGGCCAATAGATGAAAAAATGGACAGCCGCCGCATTGGTGCTTGCAGGAATCCTGCTCGCTGCCGGATGTTCCGGCGATAACAACGAAGATACCGCAGAAAGCGAAACGGCTTCGAAAATCGATGGATTTTGGCAAGGCGCGATTGAAGTTCCAGGACAGCCGATCCCGTTTTCGATTGAATTTACTGAAGGCGAAGGCAGCTTGAGTATTCCGCTGCAAGGCATCGAAAACTATCCTTTGTCGACGGTTAAGTTTGATGATCCGGAAGTGGCTTTTGACACTACCATACAAGGCGAACGTTTGGTGTTCGAAGGAGCACTGAATACAGAAAAAATCACCGGCAACATGACGCAGCAAAACCAGAAATTCCCGTTTGAACTCGAGCGGGGCGAGAAAGAACAAGCCGCCGATCCCGAGAAAATTATCGAAACGGAAGTCGAGGGCGGCATGATGCAGGCGCTGGAAGAAATTCCTGATACGGACGGGCCACACCCCGCAGCGATCCTTATTGCCGGTTCTGGACCGACCGATAAAGACGGCAATTCGCTGACGCTCACCGGCAAAAACAATAGCTTGAAGATGCTCGCTGAAGAATTGAAAGCCAAGGACATCGCCGTCATCCGCTACGACAAACGCGGTGTCGGCGATAATGCGGCACTCGCGAAAAATGAGTCCGAGCTGCGCTTTGACGATTATGCGGAAGATGCCGCTGCCTGGATCCGCTTCGCTAAAGAAGACGAGCGCTTTACAGATATCGCGGTCATCGGCCATAGCGAAGGCGCGCTCGTCGGTCTCGTCGCAGCCAATCAAGAAGGTGTCGATTCCTATGTATCACTGACCGGCGTCGGACGAACAGCCGATGAGCTGTTAAGAGAACAGCTCAGTACTTTGCCGGCTGCACAACGGGAGGAAGCGGATGCGATTCTTGGACAACTCGCACAAGGCGAAACGGTGGATGACGTGAGCCCGGAACTGCAGCAAATCTTCCGGCCATCCGTTCAGCCGTACCTGCAGTCATGGATGGCGTATGACCCGATCGCACAAGTCGAAAAACTCGACGCCCAGACATTGTTTGTCGGCGGCACACGTGATTTGCAAGTGCCGGCACGGGATGCGGAACTGCTGCACGAAGCGAAATCCGGTTCCGAACTATTGATTGTCGACGGCATGAACCACGTATTGAAACCCGTACCTGATGACCAGCAAGCCAATATGGCAGCTTATGCCGACCCCGAACTGCCGCTTGCAGACGGTCTGGTGGACAGAATTGCGGAGTTCTTGAAAAACTAATCACATGCACCGGGCTTCCCTTTAAAAATAACCATAAAAAATCCGGCTGAACTTTTCGGTTCAGCCGGATTTTTTTATTGGTCCATCAAGCGCTTTTTATAAAGGATAAACGAAATAATGGTCAACACCACTGCCCATACCGAGATGATGACAAGCGGTCTGGCGAGTTCCCCAGCAGCCGCTCCAACTTCCATCGCCACGAGCAACTCACTCAATTGGCTGCTCGGTAAATAGCGCAGCACTTCCAAAAACGGATACTGTTCTTCAAAGGCCAACGCAAACGGCCCGGCTGTAAAGATGATCAGCACCGGAAAAACCGATAGCGAGGCTTCCAGCAAAGTCTTTGAGTACAAGCCGCAAATCGTCCCAATCGCTGTATAAAGCAAGATGGAAATCCCGAGCGCCGCCGCCAGCAGCATCACATTCGAGGTCTCGTAACCGAATAAGTAGGTGGTGAACGCCAGGACAGCCGCTGAAATAAGGAAGACGAGCGCACTTTTTCCGATCAGCACATCGAGCATCGAGGCCGGGGTCATCATGAGCGAACGCAGCGTATTGCGCTCTTTCTCCTCCGCGATCAAGCACGCCTGCACGAAACTGGTGAGCATCGCCAGAGAAAAGTTCAGGATGAACGCATAGATCACTGCCTGATCACCCGCTTCCGTCCGGTACAGGAGCGCAAAGACGATCGGGAACACGATCATGATCGACACCGCATAATTTCTTGAGAACTCTTTGTAATCTTTGATGAAAATGGCTTGGATGCGCTTCAATGACACGTTCATACCAATTCACTCCCCGTCAGTTTAATAAAAATATCGCCAAGGCTCAGCTCATTTGTGTACATGCGGTCGATTTTCCCGCTGCTCATCCACCCGGCGATGGCCGCTGCCGAACTTTCGTCCATCGACAGGCGCTCTTTCTGCCCTGTAGTCAATTCCACGGTCAAAGTGCCGTCTCGATGCGTTTTTTTCAATTCATCCGGGGCCCCGATCGCACGGATCTCCCCTTTATGCAAAATCGCCACGCGTTCACACAGCGATTCCGCTTCCGTCATATCATGGGTCGTTAAAAAGATCGTCGTCCCCCGTTCATTCAAATAGCGCAAGCCTTTATGGATATGCGCTGTGTTGACCGGGTCGAGCGCGGACGTCGGCTCATCCAAAAACAGCAGTTCCGGCTCGTGGATGATCGCGCACGCCAAGGTGACGCGCTGGCGCATCCCTTTCGACAGCACACTGACCCGCTTTTTGCGGTCAGCATTCAAATTGACGAAATGGAGCACTTGGTCAATAGACGATTTTGGCAAATCATATAAACGCCGAAACACATCCAGGTTTTCTTCAATAGATAACCGTTCATACAAGCCGCTATTATCGGTCAAGATGCCGAAGCGCCGTTTCTGGGCTGTTTTTTGCATCATTCTAGACGGCATCTCCATCACGGCAGCATGGCCGTCCGTTGCTTCCAATTGGGCAGTCAAAATCTTGAGCAAAGTCGTTTTCCCGGAACCGCTCGGCCCAAGAAAACCGAAAATCTCTCCCTTTGGAATTTCGAAGGATACATTTTTCAAAGCCATATTGCCGCCAAATGCTTTTTGGATATTCTGTACGGAAATTGCATTCATGTGCGCCACTCCTTTTCGTTGATAACACCAGCATAGTAAGAAAAGGGAGCAGCTGCCTTGAGATTCCGCTAATATGTACCATTTCTCGGCCGAACTGTACCCTGAAATCCGTGATTCGGCGATTATTTCCCAGGAAATTAAATGTTCAACAGCTCTTTTAATTCGGCAAGTTTTGTTCTCGATAGCGGCACGACGGAATCTTTTCCGGTCGTCAAGCGCAGGCTATAGCTGTTTTTCGTCCATGTGATCAGTTCCCGCACTTTTTGCAGATTGACGATATACGAGCGGTGGCAGCGGAAAAACCCGTAATGCTGAAGCCTGTCTTCCAATTCTGCCAAGGTGAGTGCGCACGTGTAGGTCTCTCCTGCCACATGCACCACCGCCGAACTATTGATGCTTTCGATATAATCAATTTCCGGCGGGTTGAACAGAATGGTTTTATCATTCTTTTTGGTCGGGATTTTTTGAATCTTGAACTCCGCTTCGCTCGTTTCATGAGGGCCTTCCAATTCACCGTCAGCATCCGCAATATCCAATAGATGCAATCCCGCTTCGTCCAAACGGTACACTTCATCGCAGCTGATCAGCGCATCTTCCAGATTGGCGGTGAGGATCAGGATCTGTTTTTCTTCCGACAATTCTTCCAACAGGCGCGCAAACGCCAATTGATCGGGTTCTTCCAGTTGAAAATACGGCTCCTCCAAGATGATGATCGGCTGCTGTGCGTAATAAACGCGCAGCAAGGACAAATAGATTTTCTTCGACGACGGCAAATCGGCAATTTTCACTTTGTGGTAGTCGCCCAATTGAAACAACTGAAGCATTGAGCGGACCGGCTTGTCGTGGCCGCTGACCGACTTCATAAAGCGCAGCAATTCCTCGACGGTCAAACGCGTGTATTCGCCTTGTTCCGCAAACGACAAATAGGCATCTCCCCGCTCTGCAAATTGGGCCAGGAGGATTTTCTTGCGCTGGACATTGGTCTGAATACCCAGCACTTTGCCTTTCTCCATGCTCAATTCCAGCGACGGGATGATTTTCTGTCCGTTGACGTTCATTTCTCGAATGTTCATAGGCTCCTCCTGTCTAACGAAAAAAAATTCTTACATATATTGTAACCTTTCTTTTGCCGCTAGAGACAGTTTCGTTTTTGGAAATTGCGTTTTTTCTATTCCACGAAAAAGGCGGCGCCCCATTGGATGCCGCCTTGCTGTTTACTTATCGAGTTCACGTACTAAGGTGTGCGCATATCGGTCATGCGGCATTTGTGCGCCCATGTCCTGCCCGCGTTGTTTGAACCATTGGAGCGGCATGATCGAATCGCGGTGTGCGAGGCGTTTCAGGATTTGCTGATCCGTCAGTTCCCCACCGTCCGCATTTTCGATCTTAATGCCTGCCACCTTTTGCCCGAGCGTCTGCCCGCTTGTCTTCAACTGGACGTATTCGAGTCCCCAGAACACCGCAGTCGGCGTCACAAGCGCATGCACCCACTCTTGTTTAATTTTCTTGCGTAACAGCGGTTCCACGACTGCAGTCAATGCACCGGATACCACAAAATCAATCGCTATCGCCTTGCCGCGTTTTTTCGTCAATGCATCCATGTTCCATTCCCCCTCATTGCTGAATATATCCATTATACCGTTTCGGCTCGGCAAAGACAGCCGGAGCTGTATGCGTTATGATAAGGAAAAACCAAGGAAAATCGAGGTGACACGCATGGCATTTCTAGTGATTTGGCTGATGATGATTGCATACGCTGTCTTTTTCGCGCCTTCGGGTTCCGGCGGCATCGAGTTCGGCCCGCTTCTCATGGGCGATTGGGAAGGGGTCGACCCGCTCATACTCGCTGTCTTCAACTCGCTCGGCATCTTCCCGCTCGTCTTTTTGACGCTTCTTGTGCCGAATGACCGCTTCCGCTGGCCGGCGTGGCCGTTCGCGCTCGTGTCGTTCGGAGTCGGGGCATTCTCGCTCTTGCCGTATTTCGCATTCGGCGACAAGCCGCCAGAGAAAAAGCGCCGCGGCCCGAATTGGCTGCACAGAATCCTGCGCTCGAAAGCGTGGCTGATCTTTGTCGCTGCCATCAGCATCATCAATTTCCTCACCGTCTTCCGCGGCTTTTCGCCAGAAGCCTACGCGGAAGCGTTCCAGACTTCCAGTTTGGTGTCGGTCATGACCATCGACTGGTTCGTGCTATGGGGCTTGTCGATCTATGCCACGTACCGCTTCTTGCCGGACGCGAACTTCAAGCAATTGGCTTTGCTGCCGGTGGTCGGGCCGATTCTTGTATTATTGTTCAACCGCACGGCAACTAAAGATCATTAAAAAGCGTTCCCGGCACGATGCCAGGAACGTTTTTTTGTCCAGTAATTCAGTTGGTCATTGCAGAATCCCGTTAGCGTTTTTCTGCTTGTCCACTGCCCACTCGTAAGAACCTTCATGCAACGTGAGGGTTTGGTTTTCAATCCAAGCGATTTTCGTGAACAGCTTCTGCAGGAAATAGCGGTCGTGGCTGATCGCGATGATCGTGCCGTTGAACTCTTTCAAGGTTTCCTCAAGCACTTCACGCGATTCGATGTCGAGATGATTGGTCGGTTCATCCAATATGAGCACATTGCAATCTTCCTGCATGAGCTGCGCGAGACGCAAACGCATCTTTTCGCCCCCGCTGAGATCCTTGACGCGCTTGAAGACGTCGTGGCCGTAGAACAGGAATTGCGCAAGCAAATGGCGAGCGTCGCCTTCTGTCACCGACAATTTATCGCGGAATGCTTCGATAACGCGCGCCTCTCCGTCGAACGCCTCAAACTGCTGGGCGAGATAGCCGATTTTGACATTGCTGCCGCGGCGCACTTCCCCGCCGACCGGTTCGATCTCACCCAGTAGAATCTTCAGTAAAGTCGATTTGCCGGTGCCGTTGTCGCCGACGATTGCCAAGCGGTCCTGCCAGTAAACGGACAGCTCGACATCGGCAAACAGCACTTCATCGCCGAAGCCGTGGAACACATCTTGCAACTCAAATACCCGCTTGCCGCTGCGGTCATTGGCTTGAAGCTTCAACTTCATCGCCTTTTCCGCTGCCGGGCGCTTCACTTTTTCCATACGCTCGAGCATCTTCTCCATCATTTTCGCTTTGCGGAACAAATCCGGATTCGGCGGCGAGGCTTCATTCGCCCATTGGCGCAGGCGGCGTATGGATTCTTTGATCTTCTGGATCTTCTTCTGCTGTTCTTTATACGCCGCAAATTGCTGCTCCATCTTCGCCTGCTTATTGCGCAAATAGGCGTCGTAATCGCCTTTGCTTTCCCAGATCTCGCCGTCTTCGATTTCATAGACTTTGTGCACGACGTTATTGAGGAACTGCCGGTCATGCGAGATAACGACGACCGTACCGCTGTAGTATTCCAAGTAATGTTCGAGCCATTCGATCGCCGACAGATCCAAGTGGTTCGTCGGCTCATCGAGAAGCAGTACAGAAGGCTTGCGCAAAATGAGCTGCGCGAGCATCACTTTCGTCTTCTCGCCGCCGCTCAGCGAATCAAAACGCTGCCCGGTAAGCGCTGCGACGCCAAGGCCGTTCGCCACGGCTGCGATCTTGGATTCCGTTTCATAACCGCCGGCTTCCATAAACTGCTCCTGCAGCTCGCCGTATTGCCGCAGCACACGCTCGTCTGCCCCGTTCGACAGCTGGATTTCCAGTTCGCTGAGCCGCTTTTGCATCCCGTGCAATTCGCTGAAGCTTTTATTCAATACTTCGTACACGCTGTATCCCGGGTAGTCCGGAATTTGGTGCAAATAGCCGATTTGGGTATTTTTCGTCCGGATAATTGTGCCGGCATCCGGCTCTTCCAGTCCTGCCAGCAGCTGGAATAAAGTCGTTTTGCCCGAACCGTTGCGGCCGACAACGGCGATCCGTTCTTTGTCATTGATTTCAATCGATAAATTCGTGAAGATTTCATTGCCGCCGATGGATTTCGTTAGTTGTTGTGCTGTGATTTGCATAGTTTACGCCTCCAGGGCGCAGCTGAAAATCGGTACAAAAAAAAGACTGCCACGTATCGGGCAGTCTTCTCTAGTGGTGAAAAGAATGTCAGATATCAGCTGCGCGTGATTTTGAAATTGACTAAAAAAGGGCAGACTTCTCCCGTCGGCGTCAAATCAAACGTAATGACACGTGTGAAATACAAAGCTTCCTCCATTTTCACACCCATCACCGCAGCACATTTCTCCATTCTTGTCACCTCCGTTTCGTTTAATTGTCTTAATATTACCACATCTCTTGGTGGAAGGGAATATCCAATTGCGCCCTTTCCGCCAATTCCTTGATTACCCTTTGACCTGCGACCGCTTCAACACTTCTCTCAAATCCGCCAAGTTATCAATCACAGCGTCTGCTTCTTTCAGTTCCTGTTCCTGCGCAAAATCAAAGCGGCAGCCGACCGCAAACAAATCGTTCGCTTTCGCCGCGCGGATGTCGGACAAGCGGTCTCCAACAACCGCCCCTTCCGTCACGCCGTATTTCTCTTTGATTATGCGTACAAGTTCCCCTTTATCGGACGCGGAAGCTTGTTCAATGCTGAACGTCTCCGTCACCCACTCATTCAAGCCGTAATACTCAACAATCGCTGCTAAATAGCGCACAAGCCCGTTGCTCGCAATAAAGACCCGGTAGCCTTCTGCAACTAGTTCAGCCAACACTCCCTTAACGTCAGGGTAAAGTTCACCTTTGCCTTCACTGATATTTACGATTAATCGTTCGAGGAAATACGCATCCATCTCGCGCTTAGTCTCCTCAGACTTCCCTGGCAATAGCGCTTCCCATACTGCTGGGAGCGGTACGCCCATGATGTTTCGGTACTCATCTATTGGCGCTGCACCTTGCCATTCGCCCCGCTCGCGAAGAACTGCGAACGCTTCTTCCAAGGATTGCTCCAAAATCTTGCCGGTCTGGAACAAGGTGGCGTCCATATCAAAAATAATTGCTTTCATCTGCCTGCCTCCTGTTCTTTCTATAAAGATCGCAAATCTTATAAAAAGTTCCCAGATGCTAAGATGAAATCTTTTCAATTCAAAAAACCGGTACGCAATTGCGCACCGGCTGAATGTGGTAAATCATTTAATTCCCATGGAATCCTTATAGCCTTTCAAATAGCCGATCTCGGATGGGCTCGCCATTTCTGGGGCGCTCATCGCGCGGTGCCAGTTCGGGTAGATTGGGACCGGGCGCGCCGCTTTTTCGATCAAGCTGTGTTCGTCTTGCTTCAGTTTGATTTTATAGGATGCGATGTTTTCCTGCAGTTGCGCTTCGTTGCGTGCGGCGATGACGATCGGGCCGACGTTCGGGCGGTCGCGCACCCACGCATAGGCGATTTGCGGAACGCTTGCGTTATGGTTTGCTGCCACTTCCTCGAGCGCATCGATTACCTGATACAGACGCTCTTCGTCCTGTATCCAAGGCTCCGGCCAGCCACCGCCTTGGCGCGTATCTTTCGGCGCTTCCTTGCCGCGTCCGATTTTGCCGTTCAATAAGCCTTCGCCGAGCGGGCTCCAGATCATCGAGCTGACGCCAAGCTCCGCGCCGGCCGGAAGCAATTCGTACTCTGCTTCGCGCGCTTCCGGCGTGTAGTAGATCTGCTGCGTCGCAGGCGGGATTTTGCCGTTCTGTTCAGCGAAGGTGTGCGTCTTCGCAAGCGCCCACCCGCTGTAGTTCGACACGCCCCAATGGCGGATCTTGCCGGCTTTGATCAAGTCGTTCATCGTCTCGACCGTCTCTTCGACCGGCGTCTGGCCGTCCCATAAATGGACGAAATACAGATCCAAGTAATCAGTGCCGAGGCGAGACAGTGATTCATCGATCGATTTCAATAAATTCGTTCGCGAGGCGCCACGTGAATTTTGATGGTCATCAAACGGAAATCCGGTCTTCGAGGTCAACAACACTTTGTCGCGCTTGCCGCGGATCGCCGCGCCCAAAACCTTTTCGGCGTTCCCTTGGGAATATAAATTCGCAGTATCGAACATATTGATGCCCGCATCAAGCGACATATCGACCATGCGGCTCGCTTCGTTTTCCTGGATATTGCCCGCCGCTTCAAAGCCGTTCGTGCCGCTGAACGGGACGGTGCCGAGAATGTATTTCGGGACGCGCAGCCCCGATTTGCCTAGATTAATATAATCCATTGAAGAAATCCTCCTTAGTTAATTGCCTGTTTTTAATTCATGAAGATTCAATACCCTTTCCAAATCCCATTAAACAAAGCCACAGCACTTATACAATGCGAAAAGGACACTTCATCCCCACACAATAGATACATAACGACTTCTCGCTTAAATAAAAAAAACCGGAAACAAAGCCTCTGCTTCGTTCCCGGTTTCGGTTTAGATATTATTCATTATGTCCATAAAATCTGATACGATCCGCTCGGTTCCTGTTCCAAGCGGCAATTATCGGACAGGATCGGCCGGAACGCTTCCACTTGCGCTTCGTCCATGGAAATGCCCGAAAGCCCGTATTCCGTTTCTGTGTAGTCAAGATCCGCTTCCTGGTCGAATTTGATGCGCAGCAAATTCTTTGCGCCGTTGATCGTCAGGAATTTCACTTGGTAGCCGTCGCGGAATACCGCCTCAAGCTCGCTTCCAAGCGATGCGAAATTATCATTTTTCAGAAGGTCGCCGATTTCTACGCCTTCCCGGCGAACCTTTTCGATGCGGATCGCGTCCGGCATGGAAATTTTGGTCAAAGTCATGTCATCCCTCTTTCCGGATTTCTTGGTATTTCCCCTATTCTAGAAGACTGGCATGTGAATCTCAAATCTTTCAAACCCATCAACTCGACAAGTTCAGCTATCGCTGTTCCCACCAGCGCGTCGATGTGTAGGAATCAAGCTCAGCCAAAGAAAGCGTCTCGCCGATTTTTGGCGTCAGCAACTCCATACCCAAATACTGCGCTTCTTGTGATGCGCGCTCCACTGGGTCTGTCCAGCTATGAAACGCCAAAGTGAACGCCGCCCAGTGAACGAGCATCATCTTGTCTCCCTGAACGTCGAGCGCCGCCTGCACCGACTGCTCCGGCGCCATATGCGACGTTTCCCAGCGCGGATCGTACTGGCCGCCTTCCATCAACACCAGGTCGAACGGGCCGTAGTGCTCGCCGATGGTTTTGAAATGGCTGCCATAGCCGCCGTCGCCGCTCGTGTAGAAACGGGTCTCGCTGCCAAGCACGACCCAGCCGCCCCACAGCGTCGAATTGCGGTTGAACAAGCCGCGACCGGAGAAATGCTGCGACGGCGTTAACACGAGCGTCAAGCCTTCAAACGCCGCTTCGTCCCACCAATCCAATTCCGTGATGCGCGCCGACTCCACTCCCCAACGCTCAAGATGCGTCCCGACGCCGAGCGGCACAAAGAAATGTCCGACTTTACTTTCAAGCGCACGGATCGATCCGTAATCGAGATGGTCGTAATGGTCATGCGTCAGCAGCACCGCGTCAATTTCCGGCAGCCGCTCGACGATTTCTAGCCAGTCCATGCTATAGCGCGCACTTCCAGCAAACGCCAAAGGAGATGCCCGTTTTCCGAGCATCGGGTCAACGAACAGTTTTTTTCCGTCGATACTTAACAGAAACGTCGAATGGCCGAACCAGGTGACGCTGTCTTGCGCGTCTTCAACGGCCTCCCAGTCCATGTCCGACACCGGCAATTGGGCAGCAGGCGATCGTCCAACGTCGCTTGCAAACAAAGTTTCCCTTAGCATCGACAGCCCTTCCGATGCACTAATGTTCATGTCCGCTTGTTCCAGATTGGTGAATTTCCCGTCTTGGTAATGGCCGCGCTTCACAAACGACGCCTGCTGCACTTTATTCGGCGTCGCCCCGAGCGGCGCAAGCGTTCTCAAAAATACAGTCGATAGGACAGATGCGGCCGCAACGCCCGCAAGAGAATACAAGGCAAATTTTTTCATGGCTCCTCCAGAATGGAAATAGATTTCAAAAGCTTCGTGGCTTTCAGTATAGACGGAGTAGCGTCCGTTTTGCACATGCGGAAGCCGTCCGCACAATAAAAAAGCCCAGCTCCCCGTTTTTCGACAGAAGATCAGGCTTTTCCTGTTAGCTGGTTAGATCGGCAGCTCGAGAAGATAAGTCTTCACTTTCAGCCTTCGGTGCGGAATTCCCCTGCATTCATTGTAAATTATTGGTATGATAAATAAAAAAGGATTATATTTCTTCTTACTATTGACGGTGGCCCGTAAATAAATAAGAATCCCATCACCGGTTGAAACCAATCCGAAGAATGAACAACTAGAGGAGTGTCTTTAAGTGAAAAAGCAAATGAATTATTGGATTGTCCTGTTGCTGGCCGTCTTTATGGCTGGTTGTACCGAAACAGAACAAGCCGCGACTCCAGAAACCGCAGTACAAGAACAAGCCGCCGTTGAAACGGAAGAAGCGGAAGCCGAAGCGACAGAAGCAAGCACCAATGAAGAGGCTGCCGCAAGCGAAACGGAACAAGCCGACACGATAGTTGAAGAGGAACCGGAAGCAGAAGAACCCGCCGCAGAACCTACGCAAGAACAATTCGAAGGATACGAACTCGTTGAAGTGGACGGCGGCGACCTGTCCGGATACCGTGAAGCGAACACCGTCGTGTCAGTCGGCTACGGCGACCGCGAATACTGGGCCTTCACAAATGAACACGGCCAATTAGAACGCGTCACGGCGGACGAGATTGTGCTGCAGGACGACAGCAGCGAACCAGTCCTCGACTCGGGCCGCTATTATTCAGACGAAGCCAAAGTGCCAGGTGTCGAGAGCGACATCTTAGACGAAGGGCATGTCATCGCGGATTCACTCGGCGGGGTATCGAACGCCTATAATATTACCCCGCAAGAAAGCACGCTCAACCGCCACGGCGACCAGGCGTATATGGAAGATGTCATTCGCGATGCAGGCGGCGCCACGGATTTTGAAGCCATAATCACCTATCCCGATACCGAAACGCAAGTTCCTTCCAGCTACCAATACAGCTATACCGTCAGAGGAAACGAAGTGGTCGACACATTTGATAACGTCAACTCCGATGAAGTCAACGCCTCTCTCGGCTTGACGGACAGCGAGCCCGCAGAAGCGGAAGCAAGCAGTCCAGACACAAGCGGTGACGTCTCGAGCGTTGATGCAAACGGCAATGGCCAAGTGACAATCCAAGAAGCGAAGGACGCCGGCTTCACCATGCCCATCATGAGCGATCATTGGCTCTATCCGCATATGCGCGATAACGATAATGATGGGATGGTTGGGGAATAAAGTTAGGTACAGTAAGTGCAACTCAAAATTAGCATAAGAAAACACTGAGATCGTGTCAGTGTTTTTTCTTTGCGGAAAAACGCAAAAAAGCACCGCTCCAGGCGATGCTTTTGTCGTTTCGTTATCAATTATCCGCAGGCAATCGACTTCACATGTCCCGATACTTAAATCTTCTTCCAATCATGCGCGCCTTTCGCCCAACCGCCGATCGCGACACCCATCGCAATCAAAGGTGAGGCGAATTCCACATCTTCCATCACTAAGTACTGGTGGCCGAGCGGCATCAGTTTCCCCGACAGCAATAGCTCTTCCCGAAGCTTCAAATAACGCTTCGGGCATTTCGGCGTGGTCGTGCCCGCAAACTTCGAACCGCGCTGCACGACAAACTGCTCCCCTTGGTAAAACCCGCTCGCATCCGCCCCGCGTTTCGACGTGATGTAGAACAATTCCGGCGGCGTCTCGTGATAAAGCTTCACCATCCCGCTATCGAACGGATCGACCGACTGCTCTTCCCCCGTCGCCGGATCCACCTCAAAAAAGCGGTACACTTCCCCAAACTCCGGATGCTCAATCGCCGCAACAAAAAACTCCTTTTCCATCAGCCTTCCCCCTATTCTAAGAAAATTGCCTTTCATCTCTTAGATAGATGGAAACTGCGGAAAAGGAGACAGGATTGTGAAAGTTTTTTAAATAATTTTGCTGTGAATTTTGGCAACCCCAAAGCAGCAGTGTTTCTATTGAAATTTTACTGCTTCAATAAAGATTGGACGCGCTGCGGATCGAAGCCGAGCACCCACTCGCCGTTGATGTTTGTCTGTGGAACACCCATTTGACCTGTGGCCTGAACGAGGCGGCTCGCCGCTACCGGATCTTTCTGGACGTTGATGTCTGTGTAAGAAATGCCGTTTTGATCTAGGAAGTTCTTCATCATGGTGCAATAAGGGCAGGTGTTGGTTGAGTAAACAGTTACTTGGTTAGTCATGTAAATTCCTCCTGTTTGAGTAGAATTATTTTATAAATTAAATATACCCTTTGGGGTATATTTCTTCAAGTAGATTGCTTACATATTTGAGCGCAAAGATTATATTCCCAGCAGTAATTTAGATAGCCCTTCCTTAAGAAACATTTTTACTATAATCTAGTTATAAACAAAGGAGAGGATTTTCTACCATGGCTAAGATACCAGTAAAACTAGTTGCCGATTTGGCAATAAAGCACGGACCGAAAGTCGTTGACCAAATCGCTAAAAATTCCCACCTCATTAAACCTGCTGTCGATAAAATTGACCAATTTGCTAAACGGCAAAATAAGCGCAAGGACGAGAAAGTCGCATCAAGATCAACTCCTTATCTGGAGCAGCAATATAAGTTATATAATGACGAGATTTTACCAAACTTAGATACCTGCCAAAGAAACGAATTGGTCAGCTATAAACTCGATGTTCAGAAAACACTCTTCCAAATGAACCCAGATAAAAAAAGTGGTCCCAAGCCCAAAGTCGTTCTTTCCAACAAGAAAAGCAAAAAATGGGAACAGGTATTATCTCAAATCGAAGGCAAACTGAGCGCAAAAGACTACGAGGAATATTTAAACCTTTATCATAACCCTGAAAGCGAAAGCGTTTATTTCCAAGGCTATGAACAAAATACAACAATCTTCAAGAAACTTTTGGCAGAAAACGATTCTGGCAAAATTCGTGAATTCCTTTCTAACCAAACTAACATGGATACACAGGACATCAATCGGGATTTCTTTCTAGAATTTTCATGACAAATTAAATTAATATCAAAGGACCACAGAGGTAGCAGTGAAGCCGCTCCCTCTGTGGTCCTTTTAATTTCTATTCGCTGCTTTCCTCTCAAAATAAGCATGCAACCGATATTCAGCAATTTCCTTTGTCCACTCATAAAGAATTCGCTGATGTTCATTACTTGGCGATAAATTCAATGAAAACAAATTATCATCAAATGTCACCAAGCCGTCTTTCGCACTGCCGCTCCATTTCGTCATCGGCATCCGTTCAATCAGATCTGCAATTTTCTTTTCATCGTAGTCTCTGAGCTTTCTGCCCTGTACATCATTGAAGTCAGCATTCAGTCGGTATTGTTTCGCCGTCAAGAACTCGTGGAAATAAGGCGCGGCTTCCACTGGCGTGATCGATTCCAGCCAGCTTTCCACACCTTTCGACAACATGTAGCTCAAGACTACCATCTTATAGCTTTTGTTCATTCCGGTCTTCTCGACTTCTAACAACCAATTCTGGTGCTTGGTCCAGACTTCAATCTCATCTGCATTCAGCTCCGCCGCATAAGCGAGCAAACCGAACCAGCTGCCGAACTCCTGCTTGATCGTCTTCGAATCCGCCGTACCTTTGAGATGAAATTCCAAATAAGTTGGGCGCCTTCCGAGCTCCCTTTTTAATTCACGGTAAGCAAGAACCAGTGATTCTTTTCTAGGAGCGCGCTTTTTCCGCAGTTCTTCCAACAGATTGACGACTGCCAATTCTAAATTGAAATCGCAATTTGCAGGAACCAAAGGCTCGACGCCTTGAGTTTTTTCTTTAGCTTGAGGCGCTGTATCAAATACCGAAAGCTTCAAATCTGCATTGCGGTAGTTGCCGATAAAGTCGATGATCACGCAATGATCTTTTTCGTCTGCAATGCGCAATCCCCGGCCGATCTGCTGGGTGTAGACTGTTAGCGACTCGGTCGGTCGGATAAACAGCAAAGTATCGACTTTTGGAATATCGACACCTTCATTGAACAGATCGACTGTGAATATAATTTCCAACTCTCCTGAATCCAATTGTGCTCTCGCCGCTTTTCGCTCTTCTGCAGGCGTACCGCCCGACAAACTCATCGAACGGATGCCTCGCTCCCTGAAAAACTGGTCCATAAATTGCGTCTGCCGGATTGTCGAACAA
This sequence comes from Planococcus sp. MB-3u-03, assembly GCF_002833405.1. NCBI lineage: Bacteria > Bacillati > Bacillota > Bacilli > Caryophanales > Caryophanaceae > Planococcus > Planococcus sp. MB-3u-03. The sequence goes on from NZ_CP025135.1 coordinate 2,970,529, forward strand.
AAGACAATCGTGCGCGTCTGCTTATGCTTTTGCCACGCTTCAAAAACCGCTTCGGCATATTCTTCCCTTAACTGCGCCTGAAGCAGTTCCTCTTCATCATAGCGATTCCCGAGCCAGCGAATCTTTGAGTAATCGGTATTGTCGTATACCCCAAAATAACGAAACGGCGCCAGCCAATTGCGTTCAATGGCATCGAGGAAATGAATCGAAATCGCAACGTTCCCATCGCATAAGGCATAGACATCCTGATTGTCCATCCGGTCCGGCGTTGCCGTGATTCCGAGTAAAAACTGCGGCTCGAAATGCTCCAGCAGCCTTCTATAAGTCGGAGAAGCTGCATGGTGGAATTCATCCACCACAATTAAATCGAACGCATTCCGCTCGAATTGATCCAAGTGATACTCGCTTCCCAGTGTATAGATGGAAGCGAACAGAAAATCCGCGGATGTGTCTTTTTCAGTTGCATGGTAGAACGCAGATTTTTTATGTGGGTGAACTTTTTGGAACGATTCTTTTGCCTGCTGGAGGATTTCCTGGCGATGTGCAACAAACAACACACGCTTGAATTTCTTCGCGAAAAACGCCGCGAGATAGGTTTTCCCGAGCCCTGTCGCCAAAACAGCCATCGCGCGAGTGTACTCTTCTTCTATAACCGTATCGAGAGCATCAAGCGCTTCCTGTTGGGCAGGCCGAGGCTCTAACTCAGTTATGTAGGATGTTCCTGTTTCAACAATTTCCTGGGGCTGAGATGATCCTAGCATAAGTCCCGTTTCTTCCGCTTCCGACCACACAGGGCTGATTGGCCGTTTGAGATTCGCTTTTTCATGAAGCATCTTGTATTCCTGAAGCGTTTCTTTGTTGAGAGGAATCGTCTCATCCGCGTAGAAATGCGCTAAAAACTGCTCGGTCGCCTCATCAAATACCGTCTCATCTACTGAGGTCGGAGCGATCAAATTCCATTCCACTCCTTCGGTTAAAGCGGAGCGGGATAGATTGGACGATCCAACGATCAGGTGCGAAGTTTCTTTTCCGCGAAATAAATAAGACTTAGGGTGAAACGAAGCACCACCGCTTTTCCATAAACGAATTTCAGCAGAAGGCAATTCTTCGAGCAAGATCTTGAGTGCTTCCGGCTGCGTTACAAAAAGATAATCACCGATTAATAATTTGATCGGCACACCACGGTCTGCAGCTTCTTTCAAGAACGGTGTCACGATTCGTACACCTGACTTCATCGCGAACGCGGTGATCCAATTGATCTCTACAGCCTCTCGTGCTAACCGACTCAAATGACTCACGAGTTGCGAGGTGACCAGTTGCAGTTTACTCATCTTCAACCTCGATTAGAAAGATTCTTTCTTTAAATCCGCCGCGCTTCTCGGCTTTTTTCACGCGAACTTCTTCAACTTCCTCCAATGAAGATCCATTGAGTTCAGCGGCTGCGTGGATTAGCTCCAGAATATCTGCAAGCTCTTCGACTGCATCTTTTGGATTATCAGTTTCCTCATATTCACGAAGCTCCTCAGTGATTTTCTTTGTTACTTCTGTTTTGTATTCTTCATCTGATAAAATGCGAGTCTTAAATTGAAGGTTGCTGTTCTCGATTACTTGCGGAATTTTGTCTCTCACTAACTTGTTGTATGTAGGCATTCTATATCCTCCTTCATTTTCAAAAATACTATTAACTCAATTCTCTATACATTCCGGGATACACATACAAAGATTTAAAATAGCTAACTGAGCTAGCCTCTTTAGCTAACTTTTTCGCACATTCGGATGAAATGTATATAATATCATTTTACAATAAATATCTTCATTCAAATCATAATCTAAAATCATTACTACTTCTTCATTCTCATCTTTTAGCTTCTTAAACCATATTAAAGAATCTATATAATTACCTAAAATTAAATTAATATGCATACTAACACCCCTCATCATTTCATAATATTGTGAAATTTACAGATAAATATTTAGGATTTTCTGTAATGAACTCAATAGACAGTCATAATAACGATAGTAGAATGGGTCACTTTATAAATAATAACTTTATAACCATTTTTGAAAGGTTTGGTACAATGCCTAGAAAACTAGTTACCTTTAAGATAACATTTTACAGATAAACAAAAGTTTATCGAGTAGTTTTTCTAGTCGCCTATAAATTTAAAATGTAATATCTATGTAACTAAAGGTTAGAACAAACACTAGGCATATACAACATCTCAACTGCCTCTGCACAAAATCGAGCAAATTAAGACGTAGCTGTCAGCAAACGATTGATGGATGCCGGCGAACTGATTGGCATTGAAGTATTGATTCACTGATTGTCAGCCAAAAGATGGTGTGTCCTTGAGGGAAATCGGGGTTATTTAATAAACCCCGTCCCTACAGGCTTCTCAGACAAAATGAACGGCACCGTTCATCGACTTAGAAAAGATAAATCCCTCAGAAGGCAAATCTCAGACACGGGATTTGCCTTTTGTAAGGGAATTCTTCAAACCTCATAGCTGCGCTAAAAGAATGGCAGGGAAAAGAAAATGACCGATGCTACCTACCTTGCATCCGTCATTTTCTTTTAATCATTTGAATCAATCCACTAACTGAATGCCTACCAAGCTCTCAATCGGCAATCGTTGCCGTCCGATTCGTCTTCATAAACCAGTTGCCCATTCCTCAAATCGATTTCTTGAATCACCCCAGTATGCGTAAAACGCGCCGTTTTTCCATGTCTTCAGTTGGACCTCACATCTTCGGCTCATGGCGATTTCCACTTCTTCCTGGATGGCTTGCAAATCAAACTCGGTCAATTCGGGTTTCGGCACCTGGTCCTGTTCCTCATAGAATGCTTTGATTAACCGGACGTGTTCTGTCAGCAGCATCCCCTGCCACTTGATTAACCCTCGATCGCTGACAGCCCCTACTTGTTTCGTGTGTTTTGTTGTTTTCATGCTATTGCCTCCTTTCAAATAAAAGAACATACGTTCTTATTATACCACTCTAGAAGCGCTCTGAATCCTCCTTTATAAATAAGCACACAAAACCCATTCTCTTGAAGACTAAGAAAATGGGTTCTCGCTATTTTCGGATCAAATCATTAAGTCTATTGCTGTTGCTGCAGAAAGAGTCTCTTATATTATCGACACCTTGCTTGTAGACCTTCCAAAGGTTGTTTGATGCCTACCGCAAAGTAATCCTTGCCATCATGCTCAATTCGTGTTCGTTTGTATATTTCTTGTGATTCATCCCAGATTTCAAGGGGACTGCCGACGTAAAGTAATCTTCAGCGCCTTCGATTTCATAACGTCCATCCGACCGTTTAATAATTCTTTCACTGGCTTGAATCGGTTTTGAAGGTACTCAACCGAATAAATTAAGCTATACAGATGGTCTGTTACTTTTCGAATTTCTCGCTCTTCAAAGCGTTGTTCCGGATCTTCACGGTCGTGCTCAAACTCTTCTTCTTTTGATATCCTTTTAAAGCAGGCATGGAATTTCTTTTGTTGGTTCTTTCTCTTCATTACATCCCGACAAAATTACCGCACTCATGATAATTATTGATCCTAAATTTTCAACATTGCTGTATTCCTACTTTCTATCATTCGATTCTAGAATAAGTATAAAAGAATAGTTTTGATTTTCTGTGCAGATAAATTTTTCAACTTTTATCCATAACTTTGTCACTATTTTTGCACAAGATATTCACATATTAGGTTTACAGTAGCAATATAATAAATACGAAAGAAGGGTAAACAATGCGTGCATTTCTTAAGTTGATCGGGCTCATGGTTTTTGTTACTAATTCTATCTGCTTGTTCTGGTAATCGTGGTGGAATGGATTCAAATATGATGAACGGAGAAGATTCTGACCAAAGTATGGGAGGGATGAATCAAGGGGAATGGGTTCAATGATGGATCATGGGAATGTACCTTCCCTTGCCTCTTCTGAGGGTTCCAATGAATTAACTATACCTCCATTGCTTGAAAAGCAGCAGGGTCAAAATTATGATTATGAAGTCGTTGCCCAACAAGGAACTACCGAGTTTTACAAAGGAATATCAACGGAAACTTACGGATATAATGGCGACTTACTAGGCCCCACTCTCACAATAGAAGAAGGCGAAAAGTGGAGGTTAAAATTACAAATGACTTAAACGAACCTACTACATTTCATTGGCACGGACTTGAAGTTGCTGGTGAGATAGATGGAGGACCTCTTGATGAAATCCAACCTGGAGAAAGTCGGATTATAACGCTCGAAGCAGATCAACCAGCGGCAACTTTATGGTATCATCCACACGTTCATGAAATGACCGCTGAGCAAGTATATAGAGGCTTATCTGGTATGTTGCTTATCGATAGCTCCGATAAGGAAGAACTAGCTATACCTAACGATTATGGAGTTAACGATATTCCCTTGATTTTCCAAGATCGCCTTTTTAGTGAAGACAAACAGTTGAATTACAACCAACTTATGGATGAAGATGGCACATTAGGAGACGTTTCTATCGTGAATGGCACAATCAATCCTAAATTAACGATTACAAAACCAATTATGCGTTTCCGTGTATTAAATGGATCGAATGCACGAAACTACACATTTAGTTTAAGCAATGACGCTAGCTTTACTCAAATTGCTTCTGATGGAAGTTTGCTCGATGAACCTGTAGAAATACAAGAATTAACATTAGCGGCATCAGAGCGCGCAGAAATTTTGATAGATTTTTCAAAACTAACAGCCGAAGAATCACTCGCTATCATAAACGATGAAGGCGTTGAATTATTGCCATTTGATGTGAAACTTGAAGATGCTACTGCAAATCCAACGGAAAAGTGGACGACAGAGGAGCCATTCTTAACGCCGGAAGAAAAAGAAATGCCTATTGAAAAAAACATTGAATTGTTTGGCATGATGGATATGGTAACGATTAACGGCAAAAAATTTGATGCCGATCGCATTGACTTACGCCAAGAACAAGGCGTTACTGAAGTATGGGAAGTGTACAATAAGAAGGATATGATGGGTGGTATGATTCATCCGTTTCACATTCATGGGACGCAATTTAAAGTGATTTCTCGTGACGGCAAGGAAGTAGACCCTAGCGAACAAGGCTTGAAAGATAGTGTATTAGTTAATCCAGGTGAAAAAGTGAAATTGCTCGTGACGTTTCCAGAGAAAGGTGTATATGTTTTTCACTGTCACATCTTAGAGCATGAAGATAGTGGCATGATGGGACAAATTGAAATCTATTGAAGAATAAGACACCCGCAAGAAGTTCCTAGGGAACTTCTTGCGGGTGTCTTTCAACTCGATTTTAAAACATTTTGAAATCGTTTATGCTGTACGTTTTAAAAAGAAACGCTCTCCTGCAAAGATTAGCAGGATGAATATAAAGGAGACACCGACCACAAATAAGTCGGAATTCATTTTAATCCAAATGAATGCAGCGAGTATGATGGCATCTAGTGTCAAAGCGGTCAATACGATCACTGAATTGGCTCCCACTTTTTCTCTCAAATGCTTGAACACTCCCCAATGAATGATCATGTCCATTACCAAATATAAAATAGCACCCATTGAAGCAATTCTACTCAGATCAAAAAAGATGGTTAGAAACATAGCTAATACGATTGTATAAACCAAGGTATGTTTTTGTATATCACCAGGCATACCGAAGTGTTTATGAGGAATCAGTTTCATATCTGTTAACATCGCTAACATTCGTGATACGGCAAAGACACTTGCAATTATTCCGGAAATGGTTGCGATGATGGCAATTCCGACAGTAAACCAAAGACCGTAATCACCAAACGCAGGTCTTGCTGCTTCAGCAAGTGCATAATCTTTTGTTTTAATGATCTGGTCCAATGGTAAATTACTTGAAACTGACCATGCAATTAATAAATACACAAGCAAACTAATTGAAATCGAAATCATAATGGCTCTGCCAACGTTTTTCTTCGGTTTTGTTATTTCAGAACCACTATTGGTAATCGTAGTAAACCCTTTAAACGCTAAAATTGTCAATGCTACCGCAGCAATATAGCTTGCTATGGTGGGGTCTGCTGAATCTCCCCCACTTTCTACAGATGAAAACGAAAATCCCGCTACGCTTAATCCACCTATCCCAAAAACAGCTAATCCTGCAATCTTGAGTAGTGAAGCTATAGATGTAAACGACTGTATGAAGCTATTTCCAGAAATATTTACCAAGAATGCAAAAGTCAGTAACCCCACTCCTAATAACGGAACAAGATAACTTGATTGATTGATATCAAAAAGTTGTAGAGTGTAGGTACCAAATGTTCTGGCAACCAGACTTTGATTAATGACCATTGAAATGGCCATTAACAAAGCAGCTGCAGCTGTAATTGTTCCTTTACCGTAAGCTTGAACTAAAAACATTCCAATTCCACCGGCTGATGGAAATTCATTACTTAGCTTTATATAAGAATAGGCACTAAAAGCTGTAACAAGCCCCCCTACTATAAACATCAGAGGAAACCATGATCCTGCAAGTTGCGCGACTTGTCCTAGTAAGGCAAAGATTCCTGCACTAATCATCACCCCGGTTCCTAATCCTACAGCACCGATTAAGGAGATACTATTCTTTTTATAATCTGCCATCCTCAACTCCTCCATTCTGTATAGAAACATTGCTAACTTATGTTAAGTATCAAATCGATAACAAGTACCTGACTTTTCCCTAGACCCTGTTCCGCTAAACAGAAAGTTAAGAATTCCACACAAACTGCATATTTTAATACTCGGCGAGATACAATAGTTAAGGTTTAAATCTTTACTAAAGAAGTCATTTACAAAAAAGAAAAGCTCCAAGTGAAGGTTTTCTACCGATAATCCCCTAATATGCTAACGTTACTCTCAACCATAATTTAGCCCATCAATCTCTACACCACTTCGAATTTTATAGAGTCCACTCTTAATTTTTCTATTATTTTATTCTTCAGAATCATTTCTCCATTCTTTTTACACATTTCACATTTATAGTAGATAAATAAATCGACAGAATGGAGGAAGGAACATGAAACTTGAAATCTTTCAGCCGACTATCGAACAAAAGCATGTATTGCAAAACTTGATGGAACTGTATCAATACGACTTCTCCGAGTTCGAATCCGAAGATGTGGATGAAAACGGTTTGTTTGGCTACAAGTACCTGGATTACTATTGGACAATTCCTACGCATTTCCCGTTCCTAATCAAGGTGGATGGAAACCTTGCCGGATTTGCATTGGTGCGCGAGATAGCGTCTGAGGATTCAAGTTGTTCTTCCTATTTAAAGATATGCGAATTTTTCATCATGAAAAAATACCGGAAGGAAGGTATCGGCAAGCAAGCCGCATTTCAACTTTTTGACCTGTTTCAAGGGGTCTGGGAAGTGGCTGAGCTCGAAACCAACCTTCCCGCACAGAAGTTTTGGCGAAAAACCATATCTGAATATACAAATAACGAGTACGTGGAAATCAAACGCGATCATTGGCCTGGGCCAATTCAGCGGTTTGTTTCAGCGAAATATTTGCCTCTTCAATCACTAACTCTTTTACTATAAAGAAGAATAAACTTTGGTTTATATTCCTCTCAGTCTGTATTCGGCCTCGACTAAAATGACTGCCAGTTACCTTTATACCGCGTTGTAAAGATTTATTTGTGTAAGCTGATGCAGAAGGTCCCGAGACGTATGAAGAAAATTACGAGGAACTGATTATCGAGCTGCAGCAAGTGGCTGAATCCGATCAAGCACTAGGCAGCAACACAGAAAACATGACATTTTTCGTTTCCTATGATGCTTTTGGCTATATAACGGACACATACGGATTTGAACACGTTCCGGTTGCCGGGTTGAATAGCCAAGATGAGCATTCGCAGAAAGATTTGACGGCCATCGTGGACTTGGCAAAAGAGAAGAACATCGAACACATTGCGTTTGAGTAAAACGTGTCTTCCAAGCTGCCTGAAGTGGTTCAGAATGAAGTCGGAGCTGTGGAGCTTCATAACCTAAGCGTTCTCATTCCGGAAAATGAAGACAATAACAAAACTTACTTCACTTTGATGCAAAAGAACCTGAAAACTTTAGAAACGATGCTAAAATAACAAAAACACCGCGATAATGAATCGTGGTGTTTTTTGATGTCCAAACTAATTTTGATTGGAAGACCAATGAAAGTTGTTTCCTGCACATTTGAAGTTTCATTTACTGTCCTTGCAAGACTGGGTGCTTATTTTGGTTCTTGGCTTCCTGTCTATTTGATTCGTCCAAGAAATACTGCTCGTACCAAATGCAGAAACTGTAGATTGTCCAAATATACCGCGCATAATTTTCCCCATTGTTATAATGCCGTTCGAGGTACTCCAACAGTTTCTCCTGATCGAAAAACTCTTGAACATACCCTTGCTGGAAAGTCGAGTGAATCATTTTATAGAACTTTTCTTCTCTCATCCAATGGCGGATCGGTACCGGAAACCCTAATTTTTTTCGCTTAGCCCAATCTTCCGGAAGATTTTTCAGGGCTGCTTCCCGCAAAGCAACTTTCGACTTGCCATAATCGACCCGCATGCTTTCCGGCAATTGCCTTGCCGTTTCAAATACCTTCTTGTCCAAGAACGGCACACGCAACTCAATCGAATGGGCCATACTCATCTTATCTGCTTTCAGAAGGATAGCTCGAGGCAACCACAACTCCAAATCAAGCGCCTGCATTTTATCCGTTTCATTGTAATAATTCATTTTCGAATACTGCGGGTCCACCACTTCCTGTACAGAAGGGCCAGCTTGATAGTCGGTTTTCAAAATTCCAAGCGCATCTTTCTCACTCCACACAAGCGCATGGCCAATGAAACGCTCTTCAATCGGCTGGATGGCTTTTTGGAAAAACTTTCGATACGGGTTTGATTGCGGCAAGGCATTCGATACTTGTGCAAGCGTATGTTGGACAGCTTTCGGCAATCGCCGGTACGAATTCAGCTTTTTAGAAGGCTGATACCATTCGTATCCCCCGAATAATTCATCCGCCCCTTCACCAGATAAAATAACGGTCACGTCTTTGCTGGCCATTTCATTCAAAAAGTACAATGGAATAATCGACGGATCGGAATGCGGCTCGTCCATATGCCATTGGATTTGGGGAAAGACGTCAAAACTTTCCTGCGCACTTACATATCGCTGTTCGATTTCGACTCCCAGCTGCCCTGCTAAATCCACAGCCAGTTTGGTCTCATCAAACATATCTTCATAATCCTCAAATCCCACGGTAAAGGATTTTTGTGGCTTCAGCAAAGAGGTGATGTAGCTCGAGTCGATCCCACCTGATAAAAAAGATCCTACCGGAACATCGCTTACTCTATGCGCGTCGACAGATTCGGCGACAGCTTGCTGGATGTCTTCGATGTATTCCCCGTAACTTTTACGTTGTTCCTTAAATTCACGGGAGAAATAAGCGACCGTACGGGTCTCTTCACCTTTTTCCATCACGAGATAAGTTCCTGGCTGCACACGATATACGCCTTCAAAAAATGTCTCTTCCATCACCGAGTACTGGAAAGTTAAATAGGGTTTTAACGCCCGTTTGTTCAGCTTTTTCACAAATCCTGGATGCTCCATGAACGATTTGATCTCAGAAGCGAACAAGAATGAGCCATCGGAGGTTTTTGTGTAATATAAAGGCTTAATCCCAAATGGGTCCCTTGCGGCAATGAACTTTCCGCTCGGTTTATCCCAAATTAGAATCGCGAACATACCGCGTAATTTCCCGATAATGTTCTCCCCGAAATGCAGATATCCCTTCAACAGCACCTCAGTATCGGAAGTCGTTGAAAATTCAAATCCCAGTTCCATCAATTCTGTCCGGATTTCACGGAAATTGTAAATTTCCCCGTTAAATACAAGGACCACCTCTTCAGCTTCCAATGGCTGATTGGCAGCACTTCGTAAATCCAATATGCTCAATCTGGCGAATCCTAGCCCAACTTGACCATCACTGTACACTGATTGGTTATCCGGCCCACGATGGACAATCGGGTCCAACATAGCATTCAGCACAGTTTCGTCATTAGCCCCCGGAGAACCAGGAATAACCCCTATAAATCCACACATACTACATCTCCCCATTTCCATTTCGTTACACATGAGTATAGAAATGAATTATGGAGAAGATATGGAGAGTAATTGCTGATTTATGACCACCAAGAGCTTAGTTCTACATATCCTGATTTTCGATGCTGTATGGAAGCGTCACAATAAACCTTGTTCCTTTGTTTTCTTCACTTTCCATTTGAATGGCACCTGAAATTTGTTTGGCCAGTTCAGAGGCTATAGCCAGGCCAAGCCCAGTCCCGCCGGTCGCACGGGATCGAGATTTGTCCACGCGGTAAAACCGGTCGAATATTAGAGACTGATCACTTTTCGGTATTCCTGCCCCCGTATCTTCGACAATGAATTCAATATGTTCCTCCTTCATCTCGACTTGCAGGTTGACCCATCCCTGTTCTGTATAATTGATTGCGTTCTCCAGCAGATTCAACAAAATCTGTTCGAGCTTCATGCCATCCGTAAAGAATGCATGGTCGTTCCCATTTAACTGTACATTTGCAGCCAAACCTTTTTCGGCAGCTTTCAGTTTCATTTTCGCATGCAAGGATTGGATAAAATCTTCCATGTCCACTTCTTGGATTTGAAGCGTGTATTCCCCTTCTTCCATTTTTGATAAAGCGAATAACTCCTGGATCAATTTCGCAAGTCTTGATGCTTCCCCTTCAATGACCGATGCATAACGGCCCAGCTCTTCGGGTGTTTCGTACTTTCCTTGTTTAATAAGGTTTGCATAGCCAATCAGATAGGAAGTCGGGGTTCTCAATTCGTGAGAAATATTCGCTAAAAATTCACTTCGGGTTTTCCGGTAATTATTCAGCTCCACACTCAAATCGTTGATGGCACTGCCCAAAGAGCCAAGTTCATCTTGGCTGTTCACTTCCACACGTGTAGTTAAATTGCCTTTTGCAATTTCGCGTGTCGCTTTCTCCATTTTGACCAATGGCCTGGATAAATACCAAACAATGAAAAATGTATAACCTATGGCGATCAGGACAGTCGCTGCGATTGCCCGAAACATCCAGTCTCGTACGTTGTGCATCTTATTGTGCAGCTCATCAATGGAAGAAAAATTATGACTCCCCTTCAAAGGCCTCATCGTTGAAAATTGGCTCGACAAAATAATAAAAGTTTTCTTCAGTATCTGAGTTATAACGTTCGCCTTCTACAGTTTCCCCATTTTGCAGCTGAGCTATCCATTCATCCGGAAGATGGTTCCCTTCATTGAACTCCATAATATTGCCATGCGTGATGTGTCCGTTCTGGTTTAAAAAAATCACTTCATGTTCGAAGAAAAGATTCAAGTGATGATAGATTTCTTCAGGAGATTGATTTTTTTCTATCCATTCGACTTCCAGGCTTTGGGCGAGAGACTTGACATTATCGTTTAGGTAGATGGAATAGACATTCAGGAATATCCGGTCAATCAAGAATGCAAACGGAATCAGTATGCTCAAGAAAAGGACCATGATCAGCAAACCCAGCTTTAATACAATCCCTTTACGCCTCATCTGCCGTTTCCTTCAAGTCCACTTGATAGCCTAAGCCCCAGACTGTCTTAATGACGGCTAGTTTCGGCTGAAGCTTCCTGAATTTTAGCCGGATGTTCTTGATGTGCGAATCGATGGCCCTTACATCCCGGATTTCTGAATAATCCCATATCAAATCGAGCATTTCTTCGCGTGTGAAGATTTTGTTCGGCGATCCTGTGAGCAATTCAATGATGGCGTACTCTTTCGCCGTAAGCTCCATTTTCTGTCCACAGAAAACTACTTGTTTATCCTGTTTATTGACGACTAATTTTTTATCCTTTAACACAATGATTAAATCATCAGCTACATTTCTTTCAACCTGAGCACTTCTTCTTAACAAGGCATAGACGCGTGCTTTTAATTCTTCGAAATCGAAAGGCTTCACTAAATAATCATCTGCCCCTAGCTGAAGTCCTTTAACCCGATCTTCAACAGCAGATCGTGCCGTCAACATGAGGATGGGCATGGTGGAGTTGCGCCTGATTTCTTTACACACTTCAAACCCGCCCATGAAAGGAATCATGATATCCAATACCAATAAATCAAAAGACTGGTCTTTTGTTATCTGCAGCGCCTGAGCGCCGTCATAGGCAAACACCAGATCGAACTCGCTTTCGAGATGAATACGGATAAGGTCACACATCAATTTCTCATCTTCCACTACCAGAATGCGCTTCATTCGCTTCTTCCTTTCCCACTAACACGGGGCCTTAACACGTTTGCCGCGAAAACCGCCTGATCATGATAAATCCCGTGTTTCAAGTGAAGTACGTAATTTTACTCAGAATAACATATTCCTTAAAATACATTGCGGTTTGTAATAAAGCTGATTACATATTAGTTGAATATATTCTCGTCACGATCCTGTTCTAGCTTTATCTTTTGCATGGCTTGTGACTTAAACCTGAAGAATAAGTAGACCGCACGCAAAGCAATGTCCGCCGCAATCGCCAGCCAAATTCCTGCAATCCCCATTTCTAGATATATGCCGAGAAAATAAATACCCACTATCCGGACTGCCCACATGCCGATTGCTGTGCTGTACATCGGCGACTTCGTATCTCCCAATCCCTGCAACGCCCCTGTTAAAATCAATCCTATAGCTAGCGCAGGCTGAGCAAAAGCATCAATGCGAAGAGCAATAGCAACCATTTCTATCGCTTCAGGATCTTTTGTAAACCACGAGGCATACCACGGAGCCCAGATGAACATCGCAAGACCGATAAAACTCATAAAAACCACTCCGATTGCAGCTGTCAAAATACCATAGCGATAAGCTTCACGCCAATTTCCAGCACCCCAACTATGTCCGACCAAAGTTGTCGCGGCCAGCGCCAGCCCATACCCTGGCATATAAGAAAACATCTCAATATTTCCTGCGATGGTGTGGGCAGCAAATGTCTTTGTCCCAATCACTACAATTAAGCCAAAATAAACAACTTGGGCCAAGCCGCATAATCATTCTTTCCACAGCAGCCGGAATGGCTAAATAAATCATTTCCTTTGTATTTTTGTCCCATGAAAATAAGGTGCCGAGCGAAATAGCCAGAACGGATTTCTTCAAATAACGCCACAGTAGCCACGTTCCGACCGCTCGGACGAGAAGTGTAGACCATGCGGCCCCTTCACCCCCATCCATTCCTCCCCATACCGAAAATCAATACATAATTTAGTGGGATATGGATGATATTGATTATCCACGCAACTTTCATTGGGCTTTTGGTATCGCCCCCGCCCTAAGTATGCTGCTAAGTACAGTCATCCAAGCAAGAAACAACGCACCGCCCCCACCACCTTCAAATAAACGGATCCTATTTGGACCACATTTTCTTCAGCACCGAATAAAGACATAAAAACTCTGAACCAAACCAGGTCAGGATACTTAATATTATCGCTACTACCGTGGCAAACCTGAGCGATTCCTGTGCAACTTTCCTTGCACCTCCAAGATTACCGGCTCCCAATTTCCGGGCAACAAGCGAAGAAGTTCCCACTCCTAAAGCCATAAAGAGTGCCAAATAGATGGCCAGCACAGCACCAGCTATTCCTACCGCTGTAACTTCCTGCAGCCCGATCCGCGCAATGAACAATGTGTCGACAAAGCCAACCACCGTCTGCAAAAATATTCCACCATCGCCGGCACTGCCAGCAACAAGATGATTTTGATTTTCTCGCTATTCGATTTAGGTTCACTCAATTCGTCCATAGGTTTCACCACTTCATCTTCCCTTCGAGCTACTAATACCATTATGGACTCGAACAAAGTAAAGTGAAAATTCTTTTATTCAAATTGTACTTTTTCTATTAATACGCTGGTTATTATCAAAAGTCACAGTCTCAGAGTGTTCACAAAGGTTAACTTCATAAACGAAAGAAAAGGAACTTCAAATGAAGTTCCTTTTCCGATAATTTTCATATGTTAACTATAAAATATATTTAATTATCCAAAGTCTTCAAACCTCCGTTTGACTTTAACCTAATACAAAACTGTGCCCCAAGGTTAAAGAAAATTCAACTTTTGGGAGGCAGCACTTTTCGTGTACGACAATTAAACACGGTGTTAAACAGCTCTATTTCTTAGTTTCAATGTCATCGCATTGATAGCCACGATAACCGTGGACACGGACATCAGAACTGCTCCTGCGGCAGGAGCCAACGTAATCCCAATGGAGGCTAGAACACCCGCCGCTATGGGAATGGCAATAAAGTTATAACCGGCTCCCCACACGAGGTTCTGTTTCATTTTACTGGTTGTTTTATTGGCCAATTCGATAAAGGATTCAATATCGCCTGGATCCGACTGAGTCAAAATCACATCAGCGGAATCGATGGCGACTTGAGTTCCGGCACCGACTGCTATCCCAACGTCTGCTATTGCAAGGGATGGTGCATCGTTGACGCCATCGCCGACCATGATAACCGTTTGTCCATTATTTTTCAGTGATTCCACTAAATCATATTTATCTTGCGGTAATTGATTGGCTCTGTATTCAATGCCCAGTTCCTCTGCTACTCCTTGGGCAGCCGTTTCATTGTCACCTGTAGCCATAATCGGTTTTATATTGTAATGCTTCAATGCCTGTATCAGCGTTCTGCTCGTTTCTTTCAATTCATCGCCTAATGCGACCGTACCGATCGGATTCCCGTCCTCAACTAGTATACTTAATGTTGCCCCTTTGGGAACATCCACCGCTACATCTCTTCCAAGTGCCTTTTGGCTGATCAATTCGTATTTGCGGCCATTGGCGTTTCCTTCTATACCCGCACCCGACACAACATCAATCGAATCAAAGTGGACAGGCTGAATCCCTTGTTTCTCAGCGTATTGGACGATTGACTGGGCGATTGGGTGGCTGGACCCGCCTTCAATCCCTGCCATTAACGCCGCGATTTCGGCTTCGGTATGTTGACCATCCAGTGTTTCCATGTTCAAAACTTTAAATTCGCCAGTAGTCAATGTACCCGTTTTATCCAGTATCATTACATCAGCCTTAGTTGCCAGCTCCAATGCTTCGCGGTCTTTCACCAACAGCCCGCGGCTTGCACCTAAACTGGTGCTTCGTGCAATAACCAGCGGAATGGCAAGGCCGAGAGCGTGTGGACATGCAATGACTAATGTCGTAACCGTAAAAAGAACAGCGGTTTGAATGTCAGCAATGTACAGCCAAACGACAAAAGCGAGGAAAGCCGTCGCAATGGCGATATAAAACAGCCAGCCGGCTACTTTTTGAGCCAGATTTTCAGCTCTTGAAGGTTGATCCTGCGCCTGGCTTATCAGGGTTTGTACTTGGGAAATGAACGATTGGTCGCCGGTTTCCTGTACTTCAAGATATAAGATGCCTGCACCGTTCGTGGAACCGCCGATCACTTTGTCTCCGGCTCCTTTTTCAATGGGTTTAGATTCCCCCGTCAGCAAAGCTTCATTGATCCGCGAGGTGCCTCTTTTGATGATGCCATCGGCAGGGACGTTTTCTCCGGCCTGAACCCGTACAAGGTCTCCGACTTTCAGCTCATTTACGGGACGCGTCTCGATCGAATCATTTTCCAATACCACATGTGCATCTTTCGGCACCAATTCGGCGAGCGATTTTTGCGCGTCTCCTGCTTCTCCGACAGCCTTCATTTCGATCCAGTGTCCAAGGAGCATGATCAACAGCAAGGACGCGAATTCAAAGAAGAAATCCATGATGTGATCGCCGGTTACGTAGCGTGCCAGCACGGCGTAAATGCTGTACAAATAGGAAACGGATATCCCTAATGAAATAAGGGCCATCATGCCCGGTGCTTTTTCCTTAAATTCAGCGATTGCACCTTGATAGAAGGGTTTTCCGCCATAAACCAATAAGATAGTTGCTAATACAGCGACCACAATATCCGAGTATGGAAAAGTAAATTGGAAAGGAAGCCGAACGTCCATCATCGGCGACAATAATAGAACGACAATGCCCAAGGGCAGCGACTTCAGGAAAATTTCTTTGAAATTCCCATGATGGTGATGTCCATGGTCACTATGATCGTGGCCACCATGATTGTGATGGGCATGATCATCATGAATTTTGGCAGGATTGCTGTCGTCTTGAATGCCTTCTTTCACTTGGTCTTCATGGTACGAATGCCCAACATGTTTGGAATGATCCATTTTACTGTGATCTACCTGTTCGTCTTGATGGTGGTGATGGTCTTTATCATTTTTAGCCATTCAGTGCGCCTCCTCCAAACTAGTGGTTCTTATCCTATTTAACCCTATTTACATTCTTAACATTCACAAAGTTCTTGCCGAATATACCACGCGGGGGTATATTTCATTTAAAAGTAAAGAGTGCTGTGAAAGCACCCTTATACGACGTCATACCCTTGTTCTTCAATCGCTTTCTGAATTTCGTTTAATGATGTCTTGGCAGTATCATAGTCTACTGCCACTTCGCCTTTTTTAAGATCAACTGTCACAGATGAAATCCCTTCGAGTTCACCGACGCCTGTTTCAACCGAGTTTGCACAGTGGCCGCAGGACATACCTTGTACTTTTAATGTTTCAATCATTATTATTCCTCCTAAAGTAATATTTCCTTAAACTTAACATACCCATATAGGGTATATCAAGAGTTTAGTATCATTTTACTTTATCGCTGTTTCCATGACTCTAATTTAGAAGTTCACAATGACCCCAAAAACCGCACCATTGATTTTAATATTTGATTACTTGTCTATAAAATGTGCAGTTTCTATGGAGTTTCGGTATTTCTGTTTAGTTTGGAGAGGGAAATCCAGTAAATGAAGCAAAAATAAGAAATGGAGGTTTTAACATGGCTCATGAACAACATCAGGAATTGATTCGGGCATTACATGATTGTGCAGCGGAATGTAACCATTGTTTTGACGCTTGTCTGCAGGAAGACGATGTGAAGATGCTAGCACAGTGCATTCGATTAGACCGGGAATGCGCGGACATTTGTGCATTTTTGGAACATGCCATTACTCGCAATTCACCGTTCGTTTCCGAACTGGCAGCCGTTTGCGCAACCATTTGCGAAGCTTGCGCAGAGGAATGTGAGAAGCACGCCGATCATCATGAACATTGCAGACGCTGTGCGGAAGCTTGCCGTAGATGTGCAGAAGCTTGCCGTAACGCCGCATAACCTTACTCAAAAAGGCCCGTCGGAAATATTTTCCGACGGACCTTTTCTTTTATCAAGCATCATTCTGCTTCATGGATCCATTTGTAGCCGATTCCCCAAACCGTGAGAAAATGATCATCGACCGGAAAACCGGACTGGCGGATTTTTTCCCGAACATTTCGCACATGCGAATCGATGGTCCGCCCTTCCGTCTCTGAGTCGAATCCCCAAATTAACTGGATCAGCTGCTCCCTCGTAAACACTTTGTCGGCATTCTTCATCAGGTGGCCCACCATCAGAAATTCTTTTGGCGTCAATTTGATGATATGTTTGCCGTACGTAAGTTCAAACCGGTCTTCGTCCCACACCAAACCGTCCACTTCAATGGTATTTTTCGGAGTTCTCCTGCGAAGCAGCGCCCCCATCCGGGCCAGCAACTCATCTTCATTAAACGGCTTTGTGATGTAATCATCCGCCCCGATATTCAATCCCTTAACAATATCCTCCTGTTGTTCCCGCGCCGTCAGCATAATGATTGGCACATCCGAAAATTTCCGGATTTCGCGGCACAGTTCCCAGCCATCCATTTCCGGCATCATGATATCCAGTAAGACGAGATCGAAAGGTTCCGATTCCAAATAGTCGAGGGCTTCATGAGCTCCCAGTGCTTTTTTACAGAGGTACTGATGCGGCTTCAAATATAAAGCCACTAAATCCAGCATTCGTTGTTCATCATCAACCAACAGCACTTTCTGCAAGCGAATCCCCCCTTTTCAATTCTATCAGGACGGTTGTCCCTTGTCCGTACTCACTTTGAAGCGTCATGAGACCACCGTGCGATTCGACGATTTCTTTCGCAATCGCCAGGCCAAGACCGCTTCCTCCGTACTGTCTGGATCTGGATTTATCGACCCGATACAATCGTTCAAAGACAAAAGGAAGATCTTTTTCCGGTATGCCCTCTCCTTCATCACGGATGCTTATGGTGATGGTACCTTTATCTTGGACTCCCTGTAATACCACTTGTGTTCCTTCAGGAGAATGCTTGCGGGCGTTGTCCAAGACATTCAGCAATACCTGCTGAAAACGTTCGGGATCAATGAAGGCGACAATCTCATGTTCACAATGGACAGCCAATGAAATCTGTTTCTCGTCAAAAGCTGGCCGAACCAAGGCAACGACGGATGCAAAAAGCATCTCCAGTGAAAATCCCTCTTTTTGAATGGCGAACTGGTTATGATCCATCTGAGCCAGCTCAAACAGCTGCCGGATCAATTCCGTCAAATGGGCCGTCTCTTCCCGGATGATGCCAATGTATTCCTTTTTCTCTTCCTCGGATGCATCCGGCCGGCTCGCGATATCGGCATATCCTTTGATATAGGTCAACGGCGTCCGCAACTCGTGCGAAATACTCGCCAAAAATTCATTCCGCTCATTTTTTAAATGTTCCAAGTCACTGGATAGGGCAGTGATGGCGTTCGCCAGCTCTCCCAACTCATCGTTTCGGCCAATATTCAGGCTGACCTCGTGGTGCCCTTCGCTTAACTGTTCCGTCGCTTCTTTCATCCGAATCAACGGCAACGTAATCAATCGGGATAGCAGAAAAATTGTGATGACGGTCAACCCGACAGCAATCAGGCCAACAATCAGGAATTGGTTTCGCAAATGACTGACCATCCCTTTGATATGATTGGTTTCCGCAAACATGAACACGTGGCCTCTATGTTCTCCTTCAATGGTGATTGGGCTGTCCGTCGCAATAAACTCTTTTTTGTCCCATCGCTCTTCCACGACCTTCCCTCCCTGCAGAACCTCATCAAAATCGGTGTGTTCCAACACTTCCCTCATTTCAGGTTCAATCAGATCGGAATGGGTCAATTCGTTGCCATCTGCATCCGTGATGATGACGATGAAATCGGAGGCCGATTCCATCAACGCCACATGGTTCAATGTCGCCGGTTCAAAACTGTCTTCCAATACTTCGCTGTGGGTGTTCCCTCTTGCAAGCAGGTTGGTCATGACTTCATCCACCCGTTCATTGACAAAAGTAACGTACAGGGTTAGAAACAAAACCGATTCAATGATGATAATAAACACAAAAAACAGCAAACCTATTTTCAATGCAAGCCTGTTTAACATGGCATCCCTCTTTAAGTCGATTGGTTAGCAGCAATCAAGACAAAGACTGCTGCCGAAAGCTGTTGGATTCGGTTCGTCTTTCAAACGGCTAGCTGGTTTCTACTTGGTTTTCCCCTCTTCCAGCAGCGTTTTCCAGGTCTGTAATCCGTCTTCCGACAAGTAGGCATTTCCTTCAAATGTGTAGATCGCCAGTTCCATTCCATCCATCGGGTTTTGTGCAATAAAAGCGATGGCATCTTGTGAAAGGTCCGGTGTATCCACCGGCTCGAGTTCTTCATTTTCCATAGTATACTTCACCAGAGCCGCCGCTGTCCCGTAGCTTCCGAAATACAACTGGTCTTCGGTGAAATGCACCGCTGTGCCTGTTTCATTTCCGGCTGTAATCGCTTCAAAAACTTCGCCGCCATCCTGCGAGAAATAAACCCCTGCAGCCGTAGCCGCAGCGACGAAGTTCGAATCAGTCGGGTGAAGGGCGAGCGCAGTCACTTCCCCATTCAACCCTTCAGCCTTCACAGGTTCCCACGATTCTCCTTTATCGTTACTTTTGTAAAATCCGGCTTCCAGCAAAGAGTTTTTTGCCGGATTGAGCAGGAAGATATCGTGACTGTTGTACCCTACCGCCATCGCATGAAAGTCCGTTTCTCCTTGGAATGCAATCTCTTCCAAAGTTTCGCCGCCATCTATACTTCGCTGAATCCCAAGTGGATTGGGCAAATCTGAATCTGCACTCGGGTGTCCTGAAGAATAGAAGCCCTCATCTACGGCGTTAAAGCCCATATAATCGTAAAAATTATCCGCTGTTTCAAACCACTCGCCATCGCGGTAAATTTTTGGCCCAGTATGTGATGCAAAATACAGTCCGTTCTCTTCTCCTGCATAACCCATCCCATGGACATGGTTCAGTTCCCCTTCAAACGGCACTTCAAATGAATCCGTTGTATCATTGCTGCAGCCGGCCAGTAAAAGTAAAGCCGACAGTACCGCTATGCCCATTCTCTTTTTCTTCATGTAGATGCCCTCCGAATATGTCAATTTTCTATACTTTCCATAAGTATCAACCTCTTATAGCTTAACGAAAAAGTTTCGACTTTTTGTGCAGATATCTTGATTTCAAACAGGTAATTCATACCCTTTACTAATTGCCCTAAAAGAACAGACCTTCCAATCAGTCCGGTGTAGGATCTTTACCTGATTTTTGTTTATATTTTCTACACCTGACATTGCTTTTCTTGTGGTTTAGTCCACTTTAAAGAAATGTCTTTTTCTCGTTTTTTCCTTGCATCAATTTTCAAAATACGTGGCTCGCACTATTCTGGGGAACTCAGTTGTATCAGCTCGGTTTGATCTGTTCCATATAACTCGCAATATCCTCTTCGGACATTTCACCCGTAATGATTTTCTCGATTTTTCCCTCTTGATTGACCAACAATGTAGTGGGCAATGGACGAATATTATAGGCTTCCATAACACTTTTGTCCTTATCGATAACAATCGGGAACGTTAAATTTCGCTGTTCAGCAAATTGTCTCACTTCATAATCGGATTGCGCAATATTGACAGCGAGTATCTCTACACCTTGGTCCTTGTATACTTGGTACTGCTTTTCCATCAGCGGGAACTCTTTTTCGCACGGTTTGCACCAAGTACCCCAAAAGTTCACGAACACCCCCTGCCCTTTGTACTCAGACAGCTGATGCTGTTCCCCATTCAAATCCGTCAAAGCAAAATCGGGTGCCCAATCTCCAACTTGCAGCAATTCGTTTTTCTCTTTGGTTAATCCGTTGTAGATAGTAAATGCAATAGCGACGACCAGAATGAACAAAATACTTGTCCTCATAATCAAGCGATTTCTCTTTTTATCCTTTTTAGCAGCCATACAATGTCACGTCCTTCCTAGATGCTGGGTTGAGTCCATTAAAACCCTGTAAATCCACCCGTAAATTGCGATAAAAAAGCGATGATTTCTGTCAGCATGTCAAAGTAAAGCAAAACGCCCATCAGAATCATTAATGCTCCTCCTATTGACATGAAAAGAGCGCTCTTCTTCTTCAAGAAAGTCATTTTCTCAATAAAAAACGACATTAAGAGAAAAGGAATTGAAAATCCCAGAACGTAAAACAGCATATAGAGTAAGCCACTGTCCGGATCCGCTACTCCGAGTGCAATAACTCCTGCAAGTATGGGACCGGTACACGGTGTCCATCCAGCTGCAAAGCCAATGCCGATCAGAACAGAACCCGCGTATCCGGAGGGCCTTTTCTGGAACTGTAATTTCTTATCCGACAGCAGGAAGTCGAATTTCAGAATACCGGTTAGGACTAAGCCAAAAAACACCATCAAAATAGCGCCCAATTGACGTAGAAGAACTTGATATTCCAAGAAGAAGTTTCCGATAAGCGAAGTCGACAAGCCCAACGCTAAAAAAATGATGGAGAAACCTATTAAAAATAGAACCGTATGAATCAAAGCCGTGCTCCTCATCATTCCCTTGCCCGTCTTTAACTCATTGACTGAAACTCCGGTAATGTAGGATAAAAAAGCCGGATACAAAGGAAGGGAGCATGGAGAGATAAATGATAAAAGCCCTGCGCCAAACGCAAGATACAAACTAATTTCCGCCACTTGTAGACCTCCTATTACAGTAAGTTGAATCCTCTTCTTTATCATTTTTGTATCCCTTAGGAATCAAATGAAATTTTCTATATAAGACTCGGGGAATTTCAAGGTATGTAAAATTAAATACAGCCCCTCTCTTAACTTCTACTTCCCCGTGCTTGCTTAACCGTTCCAGAAGACGTCAACCAATCCAGTTTACCGATTAATTCTTGATTTTCTGTGCAGTTTCTTCTATTAAACTGTGAACTTCTCCTATCGGTTCACGAACTTGCCACAATCCGGCGACCCGGACCCCAGAATAAGAAAATGTCATGATTCCTGCACACAATATGCAAAATTAAGGGGTAGAGTAACTACAGACAACCGCAGAAAGAGGGAGATTGCAATGCCGAAAAACAAATGGATGATGGGGATGCTGTCACTTGTAGCAGCTGTCACGCTAAGTGCCTGCAATACAGGCGATGACATGAGCGACGAATCGATGGACATGGATAATGCCAATGAAGAAAATATGAGTGAAGGTTCCGGCCATATGAACATGGACCATTCCGGTTCAGGTGAAGTCCCGGATGATTTGCAGGAAGCCGAAAATCCAACCTTTGAAGTTGGAAGCCAGGCGATTATTGAAGCCGATCACATGGAAGGCATGAAAGGTGCTGAAGCCACAATTGTCGGGGCTTATGATACAACCGCCTATGCAGTGACCTATACGCCGACGGACGGAGGCGAGCCGGTTGAAAATCACAAATGGGTGATTCACGAAGAATTGGAAAATCCAGGTGATGAACCATTAGAAACGGGCGATGAAGCGGCCATTGCCGCTGACCATATGGAAGGAATGGACGGCGCAACGGCTACGATTGATTCTGCCGAAGAAACGACCGTCTATATGGTTGATTTCGTCCCGACCACCGGAGGCGAGGAAGTCACCAATCATAAATGGGTGACTGAAAGCGAACTGTCACCCGAATAAAAGCGCCAATACCCGGGATCTTGTCAACAAGATCCCGGGTTTTTATCTGTGATGGTTCATACAGGATTCGATTTCGTTTGTATTACAAAAACATTAAGTTTTAGTAGTTCGGCTTCCCGTATAAATTCTGCACATTTTTTCAACATTTTTGTAATAGAATAAATCAAATTTAAATAGTTTTAGAGAGGTCACCGAATCTATGAAAACAAATCAGCTTTTGAACGAATCCGGTCTGATCTCCCGATTAGATTCCAGAATATTAGAATTAGACATCAAGGGGATTGCCGATAACTCAAGCGATGTGGCAAAAGGTTTTGTGTTTGTTGCTATTAAAGGATTTGAAATTGATGGTCACGGGTTTATTGACCAGGCAATTGAAAAAGGGGCAGCCCTTGTCATCGGAGAACAAGGAATTACCCGGTTAGGTGTCCCTTATTTACAGGTGGAAAATAGCCGGAAAGCGCTTGGCATCCTGGCCAGGAATTTTTATGGCCGTCCATCTGACCAGAAAATAATGATTGGAATTACGGGCACCAACGGAAAAACGACGACGAGCTATATGCTCCAGCACTTTCTGGAAAGCAACGGTATGAGTTGTTCTGTCATCGGTACCAACCAAAATATTATCAATGGCGAAAAAATGAAAAGCTCGAACACCACACCAAATTCACTCGCTCTCCATAAACTGTTGACCCTCAGTCAGGATGAGGTCGTCATTATGGAAGTTTCTTCTCATGGACTGGCCCAGTATCGGTTAGAAGGCATTGAATTTGATTACGGCTTGTTCCTCAATCTTCACCATGAACACCTGGATTATCACAGTTCCATGGAAGAATATTTTCAGGCGAAGCTTACAATGTTCAATCAGATGAAAGAACATGGGATTGCTGTAGTGAATACAGATAATGAGTGGGGACGAAAGCTCTGTGGAATCCTGCAAACAAAGGGAAAACCGATTTATGCAATTGGCACATCCACTGAATGCAACCTGCGTGTTGCAAAATTTCATTCACTGTCCTCCACTATGCGGGTGATTGAAAGTAACGAAACGTATCAAATGGTCGCTGCGATGACCGGAATGCACAATATGTATAACACCTTAATGGCCTACGGAACATCATTGTTGCTGGGTATCCCCAAAGAAAAGCTCTTAAACTCCATTCACCATTTCAAGGGAGTCGATGGACGCTTTGAGATCACGAAACTGGCCAAGGGCTCGATCGTTATTGTGGATTATGCCCATACTCCGGATGCCATCTCTTACTGCCTGGAAACTGCAAAATCACAAGGGGCCCAACGAATAACCCATATTTTCGGCTTTCGTGGAAATCGAGATGCCAGCAAGAGAAAGCACATGCTATCCATATCTGCTGAAATGAGTGACCGCTACATTTTAACGTTGGACGACCTGAACAATGTTTCTCCAGGAGATATGCTGGAAGTTTTAAACCAACTAAATGAAACATACGGCAACTCAAAAGGCAGCATCGTTCCAGACCGTACACTCGCCATTCAGCAAGCAATCCATGAAAGCAAGGAAGGCGACTGGATTGTGATTACCGGTAAAGGACACGAGAAATACCAGCAAACCTTTCATTTACCGACTGATTCGGACCGGGAAACCGTCAATTATATAATAAAGCAGAACTAAAATAATCACTCAGGAGGGAGTAGTTATGAAAAAACTAAGTGTTGTTTCAACCATTTTAATCATGATCAACACTTTAATCGTTTCGTCCGTTTTCAGTAAAACTGATGACCCTTCCCTGCCAAACGTATCCAGTGAAGCAGCTATTGTCATGGAAGCAACGACTGGAGAAATCCTCTATGAAAAAAATGCACAGTCGCAGATGTATCCTGCCAGCCTAACAAAAATTGCCACAGCCATTTATGCAATTGAAAACAGAAAATTAAATGATGTTGTAACCATCAGTAAAAAAGCACGCAATACGGAAGGCACCCGTGTTTATTTGGAAGAGGGAGAACAAGTGACTTTAGAAAAACTGTTGCTGGGCCTCTTAGTCAACTCTGGAAATGATGCCGGCGTCGCCATTGCTGAACACATCAGCGGCAGCGTTGAGTTATTTTCTGCTGATATGAATTTATATTTAGAAGATGTAATTGGCCTGCGGAATACGAACTTCGAAAATCCCCACGGTCTTTTTGATCCCGAGCATGTTACGACAGCCGAAGATTTAGCGAAGTTAACCCGATATGCGATGAAGAACGATGAATTCATGAAAATATTTGGAACAAAAGAACTGCCCTGGAACGGTGAATCCTGGGATACCACGCTTTATACCCACCACAAACTATTAAGGGAAAAACCTTATGAAGGCGTTACGGGTGGTAAAACCGGGTTTGTGCCAGAAGCAGGCGTCACGCTGGCCACGACAGCCAAAAGAGAAAACTTGAATTTAATTGTCGTCACCTTAAAAAGCGACACAGAGGCAGAAGCTTATGCTGACACTGTTCAACTTTTGGATTTTGGATTAGAAAATTTTGAAACAGTAAGCATTCCGAAAGAAAGCAGCTTTTTTGCCGGTGATGTGGAATACATTACGCCAGGCGATTTCTTTTATACACACCAAACAGATGAGCAAGTGACGATAGCTGTAAAAGAAGATGGACTATTAAGGATTACTGATCAGGATGGCACTCTTTTGTCTTCTTATCAGTTTCCCGTTGTCAGTGCTTCTGAGACAAACCGTCCTTCTAATCCTGAAGACGTTCGCTCATTTTCCCACCTGGGATTTTAAGTTCAATCTATTTGTTAATCCTCGTCGTTGGCTTATCAGGATTAGTGTATTACCGAGTTCGAAAAACGGATATAGAACGCACTTCTCTATCGTAAATTTTCATTCAACTGAACTTTTATATACCACCATTTTTAAACAGCACAGGAGGCGGATCATACCATAAATACTCAATTCCCCGTTTTAGAATTTCTGCTGCTTCTCATTTTCAACATAAGTATGGGTGCAGTTGGCTTTTTCCCAAGCTTTTTGCTCACGTCTCTCAATATCAGTTCTTTAGGGTTAACCATTGGCGTCATCCTTTCTTTGTCGGGGGAGATTTTTGGCGCTATCGTCGGATTTTACCTATATCGATATGGGTTTTCAAAAGTTAATCCAAAGTGGTTAAAGCGGCCGTTCTGGAGGTACATCCAGAGTTCTTCAATAAGCCGCGTCTTCTGGGCAATCATCTTGCTGCGCTTAATTCCTTTTGTTCCATCAGGTTTGGTGACAGCAGGGGCGGCCTTGACGCCCATTCCAGGTGGCTTATTCATCATTGCCAGCACCATCGGTAAAATTCCGGCCGTTTCTCTTGAAGTGGCTGTTGTTTATGGCCTTGTAGAATCCATACCTCCCGGTTATCAGTACGGCTTATTTATTTTGATCTTTCTATCGTTTCTGCTGATCTGGGCAAAGAACAAAAGAAAAAAATCTTTGTAATTTTACCCACTGTTTGAGAAAACTACGATAAACACTTCCTCTTTTTCATAAATGAAAATCAATGAAATGAAAGTACACCCCCATAAATTGTTTTAAAATTACATTTTTATTTATGCATAAAATCTGCACATAAAAACTTTATAATACGGAGGTTCGAAAAAATTAAACACTGAATGGAGCAACAAATTATGTGTGGATTTACTGGATTTATCGGCGAAACGAGTAATTCGTCAGCCGTTTTGGAACAAATGATGAACACCATCATACACCGTGGACCTGATTCCTCTGGTATGTTTATTGATAACAAAACTGCTTTAGGCTTTCGCCGCCTCAGCATTATCGATTTAGAGGCAGACAGTCAGCCCCTTTACAATGAAGATGAATCATAGCTGGTCAGTCAAAAGCAAATGTGCATTTTCTATGGAGTTTGCGAAGAGAACGGATGGGTAGAAGTTTGTATAGCATCAAATAAATACCAGATGAATGGATATTCCATTGTGTTATTGCTGACTACAGATTCAGGGGTACACCCTTCTAATCTAAGTTTGGTGGACAGGCGCATTTTTAATAATAAGATGCTCTTAATTCAAGTAAAAAACCGTCTTTTTATCAATCACTTAATGCGAAACGTAAGACTATGCAAGGTCACGCATTCCTCTTAACGTGCGCTTTTGTTTTATAGGGGCGAGATCCGGAAAGGAGAAATCCATGAACGAGCAGTTGCTGGCCCACCAACCTCTCCAACCTAAGACAGATCGAGAACGGCTGAAGATTATCGCCATTTTAGCTATACCTGCTGTAATAGAGAATTTCTTTCAAACATTGCTGGGTTTTGTGGATACGTACTTTGTTTCACACATCAGTTTGGCAGCCGTTTCAGCAGTCGGGATCACGAATGCGGTCCTTGCGATTTACTTTGCCGTCTTTATGGCAATCGGTGTCGCTGCCAATGTTCGAATTGCTAACTTCCTGGGTGCAAACCAACCCGAAAAAGCCAGGCACATTTCCCAGCAGTCCATTATTCTGGCAATCCTTTTTGGGATTCTCACCGGCTTGGCTACGTGGTTCTTTGCAGAACCGCTGCTTCGGCTGATGGGCATCGAAGATGAAGTCCTGGAGTTGGGTTCGCAATATTTTCGGATTGTCGGAATTCCTTCTGTCATCATGTCTTTGATGTTTGTAATGAGTGCAATTCTGCGTGGAGCCGGTGATACCAAAACGCCTATGAAGATCAGTATAGTCATTAACGGCATCAATGCTTTGCTTGATTATGTGTTGATATTCGGTTTCCTGTTCATTCCGGAACTTGGAATTGCCGGTGCTGCCATAGCCACGGTCATTTCCCGTTTAATCGGCACTCTAGCCCTTTTCTATTACATCAACAAAGAAAAAGTGCTGGCATTCAGAAAAGAATATTGGAAGCCAGACAAACAACATCTAATGGAACTCTCTACTCTTGGCGCTCCTGCAGCAGGAGAACGATTGGTCATGCGGGCCGGACAGATTGTCTATTTCGGTTTCGTCGTCGCACTTGGAACCAATGCCTTTGCGGCTCATCAAATTGCTGGAAATGTTGAAGTGTTCTCTTATATGATCGGATATGGCTTTGCTACCGCGGCAACGATTTTGGTTGGCCAGCAGATCGGTGCCGGCAATCTGGAAGAAGCCAAAAAGTATGCGAAGCTTTCCACTCAGTTCACGGTAGTATGTATGACGTTATTGGGGGGAGTCTTGTTCTTCTTTGGAGAATGGGCCGCCACTTTCTTTACGGAAGACCCCGAGGTGATCAGAGATATCGGAACCGCTTTAAAAATATCGGGCCTTTTCCAGCCTTTCCTTGCCGTGCTCATGGTTTTGACCGGAGCGTTTCAAGGCGCGAACAATACGAAATTCCCTATGTACTTGACCGCTTTTGGGATGTGGGCCATCCGCACACTGCTCGTGTATTTGTTAGGAATACAGTTAGGCTGGGGTTTGGCTGGCGTGTGGCTGGCGATAGGCATTGATATTGCTTTTCGTGCAGTAGTATTAGTAATTCAATTCAGTCGCGGAAGATGGATGGCACTTGAGAAAGCACCAGAACCTGAGGCACAATGCCATCCACAAACAACTAAAGAAAACATGTCTACAAATGCAAACAACTACTAATGGAGAAAAAAGGAGGAGTTTCTTTTGGAACATGAACATCACAAAAATCATAAACATCATGATATGGATGAAAAACTTCTTGAAGTCCAAGTAAATACCACTTATAACTCCGGGATAGTGACGATTAAAGTCCGTGATAAAGAAAACAATGCTGTAGCTTTAACTGAAACTCACGAAAAAAGAATGCACCTGGTTATTACCAGTGCAGGTTTAGAAACTTTTTTACATGTCCATCCCATCGAAAATGCTTCTGGAGATTTCGAAGTGGAGGTAGAACTGCCTCCGGGTCGTTACCTTGCTTTCGCGGATATCACCCCGGTAGGAATGACTTACGTTATCGAGCCAATTACGATAACAGTTGGCAAAGTCACTGAAACTCCTAGCATCGATTGGGAGATGCTTGCGGAAAGGGATAGTGCTACAAAAAAAGTCGAGGGTAAAACCGTTACGTTTCACCATCCAAAGCTGACTGCCGGAAAATCAGCTGCTCTATCTTTTGATTTAAACGGCGAAACTCCTTTGCCTTACTTAGGGGCATTAGGCCATGTAGTTGTGCTGGATGAACAAGGAGAAAAATTTATCCATGTCCATCCAGTATCAGAAGATAAACCCGTATTTGAAGCTCAGTTCCCTTCACCTGGTTTTTATAAACTATGGGTTGAATTCAAATTCTCAGACGCGGGCGTTCTCGCTTTTCCATTTGTCATGAAAGTCGCTGATAGAAATTAACTTGCAAGAAAGAGCATAAATTAATTCGGTATCACTTTGGACATTAACCTAAAAACATAAAACTAAAAAACGCCTTGCATTGAAAAAAGGTATGAAAATACCAAAATTCTATGCAAGGCGTTTTTCTGTATAGCTTCAAAAAAGGGTCAAAAAAGGGTACTGAAACAACTCTATCCTGAGAAAGAAATCCAATGTCATCCAGATGAAGCGCAACGGCAACTATACAAGTGCGGAAATTATGGAAATTTACCAAATCACAAATAGATTGCAAATCGAAACCTAAATGTCACGGAACTAGGCAGGCAAAACGTACCGGATGGTGAGGTCTCTTTTGCTAACCGGCATCCCAGATGGTGATGTTTGGATGGCGTCCACCTCAAATAAGCAAGTTTCAAAAAAAGCGAGCTTCCAATATAGGGAACTCACTTATATCATCTATTTTTATGCTACGTCATAGCCTTGTTCCTCAACAACTTCTTTCATATTCTCTGAGGAAACTTTTGATTCGTCATAGGTAACTTTCACTTTACCAGAGTTTAGATCTACCTCTGCAGCAGATACTCCTTCTAAACCTTTTAGCGCGCCTTCTACTGATATTTTGCAGTGGCCACAAGTCATTCCCCTAACATCTAAAGTTTTGGTTTGCATGTTTTCTCACCTCCTTTTTGAAGATTTAAAACCGGCTATTTCAATTGACATTTATTTAATGACTTGAGCAAAATGTTCAGTCAAACGAACCAGATTAGATACAAATCCATATTCGCTGTCGTACCAAGAAACAGTTTTAACAAGCTGCTTATCCCCATTTTCAACGATATCAGTTAATGTGGCATCAAAAATACCTCCGGCTGAAGTTCCAACAACGTCTGAGGACACAATTAGCTTTTCAGAGTATTCAAACGAGGGACTCGCAGCTTCTTTCATGGCTTCATTCACTTCTTCAATTGTTACTTTTCTTTCTAAGTTTGTATAAAACTCCACTATTGCCCCACCTAAAAGTGGTACTCTCACTGCCGTTCCGTCAATAATTCCGGTTAATTCAGGAATGACTCTTCCGACAGCTTTTGCTGCTCCAGTAGAAGTCGGAATTGCATTCATCGCTCCTGCCCGTCCGCGTCTCATATCCGTATTAGGGCTATCATGTAATTTTTGCGAAGGTGTATAGGCTTTAATTGTAGTCATATAACCAGTTATAATTCCAAAGTTATCATGTAATACTTTCGCAACTGGAGCTAAATCATTAGTTGTACAAGAAGCTGAAGAAATGATCATGTCGTCTTTTGTAACAATGCTCTCATTAACACCGTAAACAATCATCTTCGTTTCCTGATCTGCTGGAGCAGTTATAATTACTCTTTTAGCACCTGCGTCAAGATGTGCCTGAGCCTTATCAGCCGTTTTATAAATACCGGTTGCTTCTAACACGATATCAATTTGCAACTCATTCCACGGGAGATCTTTTGCATCAGCTTCTTGGTAGAATTTAATTTCCTTCTCACCAACAACCAAGACATTTTCATGTACCTGAACATCATGCTTTAATCGCCCATAAGTTGTATCAAATTCTAATAAATAAGCTAAGTTTTCAATATTAGCTAAATCATTAACAGCAACCAGTTCCAGTTCCGAATTTGTATCTACTAATCTTCTTAATGTTGTTCTTCCTACACGTCCAAACCCATTAATAGCTAATCTAGTGGTCATTTATTTTCCTCCTCTAATATAGATTCAGACATCTTTTAGCTCGAATAAACAGGCAGCCCGATTCTACTAAGTTATTACAAGTATTGCACGACTTTCATTTCATATCTTTCTATTCCTACTTAGAAAACTCCTTCATTCCGTAAATTAATTCTTTAATTGTTTTATTTCCTGCTTTTCACTGAATAACGTTACTTATCCAGCGAATGATAAGTCGTTCTGCTGGGGTGAATCCTACATTTGAATTGCAGCTTAAATTGATATATCCACACAATTGCGAAACTGTATTTTAAAGTACAACAATAGAGAAAAGGGAGAGTAGATGCTATTCCAAGCGCATCTTCCGTCCCTTCCTCTTTGTGCAGCTTCCGATAATTCATGATATGTAAACCATTTTAATCAGCTACATTTCAAATTACCACTCTCGCCATTCTATTGTTACTTCTTCGGTATACTTAATCTCTTTTTCACTTGTTTATATTAAAGTTTAAGGTTAATTTTAAAACAATAAATAAACTTTAATTTATGTGGAAGTTTGCTTTGTTGTTAATAATGGCTTTACCATCCATGCTAATCTTTAATTCATTAAGAGAGAAATCATTCAATCTCATTATTGTCACTATCATAAAATGATAATTCAGCAGGAAAAGGTTGTACTACATCAGTTGGAATTTTCGCTGATTGAAAAAACGTTTTATCCTCCGAAACATTGAATGTTAAATCATATTCTCCCGTATGAGCAGTTGCTAAAATATGGTCAATTTTCAAATCAGGATTTTTCCCATACAAAATCATATACTCTCCTTCACTGGTGTCTGTAACTCGATATGATGCATTTTGGAGCCCTCTACCTTGCCCAGAACCATATGCCGCAATATCAATCTTAAATTTCCCATTTAACCCTTTTTCTAAACGGGCATACCCATAATCTCCATTTTCTAATTGAAAAAGAATAATATGTGAAGTTGTATCCCCTAATTTTTCCACCTTTAATACTACTGGATTGATTTCTTCACTGTTTGGTCGGTTCAACCAGGTATCTAAATTAGATTGAATCGACACATCATTATCCTCGATATGATATTGATTAAAATAATAAAAAGAATATCCTGACGCTGCTATTACAATCATAGAAATAAAAACCATTAATTCTTTTCTCAAAAAAAAACGCCCCCTCTAAAAATATCACTCTACATTAAGAACGGTTTTAATCTGTTCACCTAATTCTTTAATCGAATAAGAAATTTAATTATTTAATAAAATTAGATAACCTAAGCGTATCATATGTTTCCTTATTTGGAACCAAATTTCCTTTAATTAGAAATTCATTTATTGTGACTGCATTTCTTTGGTGATGAATTCCTTCTAACACTTGAAATCTTGATAGGCTATCGGTTCCTTTAAGTATGTAGAGTAGTTATGTAGCTTTTTTAGCGAATAATTCAAAAGAGTACTTTCATAATTTATAAGTTATCTTTCGTACAAAACAACCACATTGAAATCAAATGTAACCAATGTATCATTTTTCCTAACAAGTTCACTTTCGCTTCCTCTTCTGATCAAGTTAATGGAATGAGGAATCTGAATGTAACTTAATTGCTAATAAGTTACATTCAGAAACATTAAAATCTCTATTTTGAGAAAAAACGAAACCTCAATGGAGAAAAATGGTATATATGGTATCAAGTGAATTATTAAAATATTTTGGTGAAAGGGACGATGGAATGTTTAAATCTAATCTTACTAACTCGATCCTGCGAATCGCAGGATTATGGACTGTTTATTTTATAATCTTATTCACTAGTGATTCCTTTTCTTATTCTCAAAATAAACCCTTTTTTCTTATTGCTACAGTATCTTATATTTTGCTAACGATTTTTTTCCTTTGGAGAATAAAATATCCTAGTAAAAAAGTACGCTCAGAAGAAAATAGAGCTTGAAAATAAGGCAGAGTAACAACGAAGGCCAGATAGGAGAGCTCTCTTATCTGGCCTTTTGAATGTAACTTAATTACCATTATGTTACATTCAGAATTATTAAAAAATATTCTTTATTTCAGTTATACTAAAGACAATAATTGTCTTTCTAAAAAAGATAATTGTCCTAAGCTAGTCGAACTTAAGGTTTCAGAACTAGTAATTTTTGAGATAACTATTCTTTGTATGAGAAAGGTGGAGCGTTGGTATGTCAAGACTAGATAATTCCCGATGGAAAATGAGTATGGCTGGCTTTACTGCATTTGTTTTAGCTACTATTTTCTTCTTAATAACGGGGCCTAATATACCTGGAATACTTGGCTTTTTAATATCCGCAATAGTATTGTTCATTCTAAATGCTGTTTATGTCTTATATACAAACAAGAAATCAGGTAACGCAAAAAAATCAAATATAGACTAACTGTTTAATATTTGTTTTCTCTTAATTTGAATGTAACTTACTTCACAATAAGTTACATTCACAACCACAAAAACTAATATTATTAAAGTGCTAATAAAGTTGTAATTACAAAATATACAAGAAATCCAGAAACGAAAATTAGAATATATTTAGCTTTTCTTCCCACTACTGTTTCCTCCTAACTTTTAAATCATAATTTCTAACTTACAGCCGAACTGAATGTAACTCAACTGCACTTAAGTTACATTCGTTTCACTGAAGTATCTGTTGTTTTGGCGTTAGTACTTTTCTTTCATTAATCAAGATGAGGAGATTGCACATCTTCCACATACAAGTCGTCAATCTTTCTAAGTTCCTCGATAATGTCATCCGTCAGGCTTTCGCCCACAAAATACATATAGTAATCCCAGCCGAAATGGATCTCAAACTGATTTTTGGCAACCAGTCTGGCCCAGACCTCTTCCCTGAGAATCATCTTGACCAAATCCTTGATCAAGATGATGGGAATGGTCTTGCCTTCAGACAAGTTTAATGCGGTTTCATGTGAATGATTTTCTAGATCCAGCAGTTTCAAATGATTGACCCTAGTTTTTTGCATGAGTACTTCAACAGCTCGGATGTATTTTTCTTCGGTCTCCAAGTATTGCTCCATCGTAAAAATTTGGCCATGATACGTCTTCCCGACATCAGATATACTAGTCCATTCATCCACTAAGGTGTATAGACCCTTCGCGTCCCTGTTTTTAGGATTGTACTTTGTGACACGTATGGATTTCATTCTCGTTCTTCCTCCCCATACAATTCAATTTCTTTTAGCATGCCATCATCGAAAAATAAATCCTTTACATCTGCTAATTACTAAATTTTTGCTTTTTATTTTATTATAGATTATCACATCATACAGATACTTATTGGTAGATTATTGAATTTGAAGAGGGCCCCAAAAAACGTTCGTAAAAGTACACCTTTACGAACGCTCAAAAAACAGTAAAAAAACACAAAAAGAACGTTCGTAAAAGTGTCAAAACACTTTACGAACGTTCTTATACTCACAGATACATATACGCACGAATAACTTCTTATATAAATCCTTCTGGAAGTTTACATGCTAGAGTCAGCATTTCTCAGATCTAAAGAAATCTATTAGAGTAAATAGCACATCATATTATATAGCGAAACCGCTAAATAATGCCTGATGTAATCTCATACTTTTCTAACTCCAATTAATTCTAGCCAATTGTTACCAGAAGTCATGATAAACTGGAGGTAAAGGAAAGCTTTTACTACAACTGACCATCACTGAAAAAGGGGATAAACATGGACTTGAATTTATTAATTGCAACCGTAATCACTGCTACAGCAGCGCTTATTGCTATCATTGGCGGATTCCTTATCTCTCGAGTTATTACACTTTCCAGTGAACAAAGTGGCATTAGACGGAGATTGCGCGAAATCATGTTGGATATCAAAACTAAGGAACAACTTCTCGATGAAGTTGAAGAAAATTTACTGGAAGAAGATCGAGAAGATTTTATCAATGAATATTACAGTGAATTGATATTCGATAAAGTTCCGTTGGAAGTGATTATAGATAATTTGGAAGGTTCATATAGAGAGAGATCTATGAATGACCTTGAACCCGTTATTAATGAGATAATACAAATAAATAAAGACCTAAAAACGATGTTTGAAGGTAGTGGAATTAAATACTCAACTGAATTACCAAAGGATTTTGGGGATTTCGCTAATATCAGATCAGAAGATTTAGAAGGACGCAGAAGCTGGTATGAATTGTTGTATGATGAATATCAGTACCGGCTCCCCAAAAAGCCGAAAACTGACCCTTTTGGTTTTTCGTCCATCTATGATATAGATGTTCCTCCATCTCTCTTTTCGAATTCAATGAGTACACAGGCTGCAGCACAGGCATATCAACAGAAGTCTCGAGATCGCGATACGTACAGAAATGAACTTAGTTCCTTAAAGCAACAAGGTTCTGAACAGAAAAAAATCTTAGAAGACTATGGAAAACCTCACGGCATGTGGGGAGGCTTGATGGTACTCATATATGCTAGTATCGTCGGCATCGCTTATCCAGTTACGCTACTTCCATACCCACTTCAAACCTACAATGATGAAGCAACCAGGATTTTGATCCTTCTTTTGTTCTTGAGCCAACTCCTTGCTTTGTTTATCTATTTGGGAATTAGCATGTATTCACTCACAAAAGATGAAAAGGCCCCAGAGTGAAGAACTTGTAGCAGAAACTAAATGGGTATATTTTATATTCGCTTTTGCGACACTATATATAGAAGGAACTGGACTAAAATATGTTGAACTGTTCTTAATTGAACCACTACGCCTCTTAAAAATACGGACCAGAATGGATCTCCCAGAAATTCCGCAATAGCTTAATTAGTAGGCCTTTAACTTCGGTTAGAGGTTTTTTTATATCATTTTCATTATAAGGTTACGGATAAGATTTCTAAAAACTTATCTTATCCTTCTGTTTTATAGTCTTGCAAGCTATATTCATAGGTAATTTCATTTTTTGTACCCGGAATAAACCTAACTTTTACTGTATCTCCTTCTTCCATATATTTTAATTTATTTCTAAGCTTTTCTGAATCTGCAATTTTCACATTATCTAGAGTCCATTTTGTATGTATATTTTTAATAGAAGCTTCAAATAACTGAATTTCTTTTTCTTCCCTTTCTTCAGCTGTAATTAGAACCCCTTTTGCATCGACTGTATTTTGATAAAAACCTAATGCACTTTTCTTATCACCTAGCATTAATGAAATTGCTTGAATGTATATTTTATAGGTTCTTTTTATTATCGATTTTAGAATACCGATATTCATAAAATCAGCAGCGCTGATTTCTAAGTCCAAACTAAATTTCACATCAAAGAAATCTTCAATTTCTATTAATTCATTTAAAACGATATTTTCTCTTAATAACCTTTAAATCCTCTTTATCATCTAACGAAAATTCTTCAGTCAAAATATAGATTTTTGTCTTTCAATATCAACAATATCTAGAACGTCACATTCTTGTGTATTTTATAAACTCTAGCATTTTTCTCCGGTTTAACTAAACCTTTGAAGTTTTCTCTTAACAAAAATTGACTTTTCCTTTAAATGTTTCCTTTTGTTCTTGTTCATCTTTGTAATCAATTAATAACTTTAATAAGTATGGACAATTTTCTTGTTGCTCGTTACTAATGACTATTAAATTTTCTTTTTGCTTAATTTAGTTAGTCTAAGCTCTAAATATTCTACTATTATATGTTCTTGTTCTCCGCGCAGTGCTAATTTCACCCTGAGTGGAGGCGGTAATTTTCAGGCATAATAACCCATTCTCCACCTTTTACTGCTTCTTGCTCTAAAGTGAAATCATTTTCAATCTTTTGTTCACCAATCCAAGTTTCTAAAATTTCATATCAATTTTTATTATTTCTTGCGAGAGGCGCTTTCTTGCCAATAATTCTTCAAAAGATTCACCTTCTTCAAACTCATTCTCATCGACAGTGTAGCTTTACCTCTAAAATCAACGGATATCGTTCTGCTACCTCCCGATCTAGAGGTTCATGTTGTAAAACCATCTTATTTCCAAAATGTATAGTTTTATACTTATAATAAGGATAGAATGGATGACTTTGTCCTACCATATCATGCATTTTTGAGTTCTGCAATTGCTTCGTCGTGTCTTCCTTGTTCCATTAATTTTCCATTATTTCGCGGAGTAACTATTATTGTCACTTCATTGTTATCAGAGTCCTGAAGACCAACTTGGACTATCCCGTTATTCTGTTCAATCCCCTTTTTCATTATTTATATCCTTTCCTACATTTATTGAATTACCTTTAGATTTTGCAATGCTATTTGAGTTGTTCCTTTGTTCTGTTCTATCCCCTTATTACTTTTCTTTTTATTTTTATAACCTTGTATACTATTCCTCCCCTATCAATAAAGAAGCTATCATTCCTGCTAAGATGCTACCAATCGTTAATCCTTCCATCATGCTCTGCACCTCTTTTACTAATTTTAATTACTTGTTTGTTAATCCACTATTCTATTTTCATTATTAGAGTTGTAAATTATTTTTGCATTCCTTTTCCTTATTAATAGCTCTATATAATGTGGCAGCTGAAATTCCAGTAGCTACCTGTATTTCCTTCACGCTCATTCTTCGTGAATGATAGAGAGCAATCGCTTGATTTAACTTCTGCTGATTTACTTTTGGTCTACCGCCTTTTCTTCCTCTCGCACGAGCTGCCTTTAATCCAGCCATTGTTCGTTCCCGAATAATATCTCGTTCAAATTCAGCTAATACTGATAGCATCCCGAACATCGCTTTCCCAGCTGCAGTACCAGTATCGATATTATCTTGAATACTGACAAACTCGACGCCCTTTTCTCGAAGTAGTTCTGCAATTTCAATCAATCGCTTTGTAGATCTGGCTAATCGATCTAATTTATACACGACAAACTTATCGCCAGCTCGTGACATCTTTATCGCTTGTAGCAGTTCCGGCCGATCATCTTTTGCTCCAGATAATTTCTCCTGGAAAATCTCTTCGCAGCCAAACTCTTTTAGTGCATCCAATTGTAAATTCAACGATTGATCAATCGTGCTAACTCAGGCATATCCGATAATCATAAAATCCCTCTTCTCACTTCTATTATCAGATTAATTATATCAAATACATTCGTTTAAGATGGATAGTTTCTGATATGAGTTTTGATATAAAAGAGTATAAAAAGAAGAAGGTTGTCACTTTAAGAGATAACTTGCATCAATTTTAAGCTATATTTTGCACAGGAGTTAAGAAAACCAGTAATCTTATATAAAGATTACTGGTTTTATATCTATATTTCATTTAGAAAACTACCGATAATCCCTCATATGTAAACTTTTACTCGTCTAGCAAATAAGAAAACTAATGGTTTTGCAAATCGATCTGGATTTTCAATTATAAAAGGGAATATCTATGTGACGGTGCTGCTTGGAACCTTGATAGCTATCCCAATGAATGGAAATTAAATGTCGTTATGGGCTTAGCGGTAACATCCGTACATAATTGGAAACTTGCTAAAGCAAAGTATCAATTTCAACGAATTTATCGATTATCGCTGC
The DNA here is from genome assembly GCF_002833405.1 of Planococcus sp. MB-3u-03. Classification (NCBI taxonomy): domain Bacteria; kingdom Bacillati; phylum Bacillota; class Bacilli; order Caryophanales; family Caryophanaceae; genus Planococcus; species Planococcus sp. MB-3u-03. The sequence goes on from NZ_CP025135.1 coordinate 3,009,079, forward strand.
AAGTCGTTTTCTGAATTCAACATCATGGATTCAAAGAACAGAGAAGGCGAGTTTTCATTCCATTCGTTGAAACTTACGTTTGCTGTCCGTTCGGTTGTATAGCCATAAGCCAGTTGTGTACGAGGATCATCGGTCAACTGCAGTTTGACCAATGGCCCTTCAGGCGTCAGCCAGTTTAACTGGGCTAGACGGTTTTCAAGCGAAAAAGTGATCCACCCATCTTCTGCTTCTTCCGTTTCGAACAATGGTTCTTGCCCGATCATCATCCAGGTTTGGCTCTGATGTTTTGGCGGCAGCCAGTAATTTTAGCTAAAACACCTTCCTCTAAAGTAAATTCAGGGATTTCGTGGCGAAGCTCTTGTACCCAGTCCCCATTGCCCAGCTGCAGGTTACGTGAAACGAAGACATTCCCCTGCAAAATTTCTGTATTTCCTTTAGTGAAGACTCCATACGGATTTGTTGTCGGATCGGGACCATAAATTTTTCGTCCAGGCTTGCCACAGCTTCCGGGTTCCATGACTTGAAGTCGACCTCGGCCAGATTTTGATATTCAAGGATAGAGCATATGGAATCCATCCGGTATTTTCAATTTCTTCAAAATGAGCGATGTCCCATTTTCCAGTGTCCGTTCGACCAATGTGTAAGTTCCGACATTCAGGCCAAGCAAAGACATGTCATAGACAACTGTCATATCGCTGCCTTTTCTGTAGCTACCGGTTCACTTAAGTTGATGAACATAGGCTTTCAATCGCCAACGTCACTTCTTTGTCCGAATAGACCTCGACTTCATTTTTCAAAACATGATAGCTGTAAAATAATCAGCATCATGAAAATACGACGAATAATAAAATCACTAATTTCCTGAACATATTTCCACCTCAGTTTTCTGTGTTGTAGCTAGTTTTGGTTAGAGTTTCTGAAACAAAAGAAAAATCGCACAATAAAGCAGCGAATGAAGGTGTTTTGATAAGTTGCCCATAAGCCAACGAAATTTGGTTGAGTCACTTCCAGAGTCGTTCATAAATTAAAGCTAACAGTAAAAAGCGCCCTAGAGGCGCCTTTTTACGCGTATGAATGTAGTCCCGCAATGATCAAGTTGACAACTATTAAATTGAACATGATAATCGCGAAACCGATTACCCCAACCAGGCTGATTTTCACCTTGCCAGCCTTTACCGAGACGTAAATGCAGATAGGCCGCATAGAATAACCAAGTAACCAACGCCCAGACTTCTTTCGGGTCCCACCCCAGAAACGGGACCAGGTGATTTGGGCCCAAATCATGGCAAAGACCAGCGCGCCCAGAGTAAATAATGGAAAGCCGATAATCACTGCACGGTAATTAATTTCATCCATCAGTTGAAGATTGACATTTTCATTAGTGGTTGAATAAGTTGCGATATTCTCCGGCGGGTAATCAATCTAATTAGGACATATAGAACAGTTCCAACTAACAAAGACCACGTGACAGTCGTCAGTTTACTAGCATCTACTAACGCTGGGGTTTCGACTAGTGGTGTCATGGCATCCTCTGTTACTGGAACCGATTCATTCATACCGAAAATAGGGGCATGTTATAAATAATCGTGGCTTCCTGATCATCTTTGTTCACATACTGAAAGGTGTTTTCATAATTTGTTAGGGTGAAGTAAGAACTTGAAATAACAAAACCTACGACTAGCACCAAAAAATACAGAATTCCTTCCAGCCAAAATCGCTGCTTTGACTTTTTTGACAAATCCACCCCTTTGAGCAAGTAAATCAACCCCGCTGCCGCACTCATGGCCAAGATCCCTTCCGCAATGACAACCGTGCTGACGTGAATCGCCAACCAGTTTGTTTGAAGCGCCGGGATAAGCGGGCTGACTTCACTCGGGAACATGCTTGCATACGCAATAATCAACAAGGCCACCGGCAATACAACCATTCCTAAAACGGGTGTTTTATAGAGGAAATAAAGAATGATGAATCCTCCTACAAGCGTCATGCCGAACGCTGTCGTAAATTCAAACATATTGCTGAGAGGTGCATGTCCCGATACGATCCACCGGGTGAAGAAATAGCCGAGGTTTGCAAGAAAGCCAATCACGGTGATCGTAATCGCTACTTTTCCCCAGCGTTGTTCCGAGTTGAACGTTCCTTTCTTATTGCCTTTAACAGCTCCACCAAAAACGAAAGTGGCAATCAGGTAAGCAAAGAACGCAGCGTACAGTAAATTCGAGCTAATCTCGGTTAATGTCATGACGAAGACTCACCTTCCTTTTCCGCTTTCTCTTTTTTATCGATTTCATCCTGCTGATCTGTGTAAGCAGGCAATTTAGCAGAGTCAACCACTCGATCCAGGTCTTTCTTCAAGCCGAACCAGTTTTTATTGGTATGGCCAGCAAGCAGGATCGTGCCATCAGCCTTCTGCTGAATCCAGAAACGGCGGTGGTTAAAGTACATCCCCTGCGCGACACCAATCATGAAGATCAAACCGCCAAGGCCAAGAATCGGCAAGGTGCTGTCTTTGCGAACCGTTAAACCGGAGACATTACGCGTATCCGCATTCTGAAAGGTTAATTTGTATTGATTTTCACCGAGTGGTTCCACCGTATTCTGGATGGTGATAAAGCTTGTTTCCCCTTCCGGTGTTTCTGGGGTAGTCAGTTCCACCAGGAAACCGGGATTGTTTGGCAAAGGGGTCGCAGTTTGCGGTTCTCCATCTTCAAAACCAGAGAAATCTGGGTAATAACCAAGCAGTTCTACTGTTGATCCAGTCTCCAATTCGTACAGTGCATCCGGATTAATCAAGTCGATTGTCAATTCCCCCAATGATTCTTCCGTTTCTTTGTTCGTCAACGCGAATGTCATTGCCTTTAATTCATTCAGTTTATAATCCATTTGATACACGGCATAGCCATCAAATTTCAACGGCTGGTTGACACGGATCGGGTATTCTTGAACGACTTCCAAGTTATCGGTTGCACCGGGCAGGCTATCTTCCGGCTCTTGATAAAGAACGATATCTGTTTGGTAGTTCTTCACGACCGTTCCCACCCGATCGATTGCTTCCCCGAACTTCGCGTCTTCTCCTTCGCCCGTATACGTTTCCAATTTAAAGTTTTTGTTTTCCAGGTAATAGCCCGGCACTTCAGGAATCGCTCTGGTTTCGCCTTCGCGCAGCCAAAGCGTTTCATCGACATAAAATCCGGGCATCATCCGCAGCATGACGCCGAAAAGGAAAATAATCAGACCGATGTGATTGACGTAGGGGCCCCATCGGGAAAAACGGCCTTTTTCAGCCAATAGTCCATTTTTTTCTGTCCGGACAGTGTATTTCAACTCTTTTAATTTCGTTTCTGCTTTTTCCAGTGCATCTTCAGCCCCAGGGCCGCTGCCATAAATGCGCTGCTTGTCCATAAAGCTTGGATGGCGCAAAACCCGTTGGTTCTTTAACGACTTATAAAGCGGGACGAAACGGTCCAAGCTGGCAATTACCAACGAAATGGCCAACATCCCGACCAATGCGATAAACCAATAGGAGCTGTATAAGTCATGGAACCCAAGCGCATGATAGACGCGTCCAACACTGCCGTACGTATCGGCATAATAAGCTTGGATCGTTGCTTCGGTACTCGCTGGAACAAAAGCTTGCTGGGGCAGGATCGTGCCAATGGCTGCAGCTACCAACAGGACGACAATAATGCTGACTCCTACTTTGACACTTGAAAAGAAGTTCCAAATTTTATCGATGATGGATTTATTATAGGTTTGGGAACGTCTGGCTGTGCCCTCATAACGCATATCCACTAGCTTGCTGTTTTGATCTTTTTCAGTCAAAGAGCGCCCGCACGACTCACAAAGCTTCGTGCCAGGAGGATTCGTATGGCCACATTGGCATTGTACGTTTTCCATCTAAAAAATCTCCTTATTCGGGTTTGATTTCTTCCATGTAGCTGGCAATGTCCTCTTCAGACATCTCCCCGGTAATGATTTTCGTGATCTTCCCTTCAGGATTGACCAGCAGTGTAGTAGGCAAGGGACGAATGTTGTAAGCTTCCATTACACTTTTGGTTTTATCAATCACAATCGGAAAGGTTAAATCCCGTTGTTCCGCAAATTGTCTCACTTCATAATCGGACTGAGCAATATTGACGGCTAAGATTTGAACGCCTTGGTCCTTGTACACTTGATATTGTTTTTCCATCAGCGGAAATTCTTTCTCACACGGTTTGCACCAAGTCCCCCAGAAGTTCACAAACACGCCTTGACCTTGGTAATCCGATAATTGATGTTCTTTACCTTCAAGATCCACTAAGGCAAAGTCCGGAGCTTCATCTCCCACTTGCAATAGTTCACTTTTTTCACCTGCAAAGCTGTTGTAAATCGTAAAAACGATGGCTCCTGCCATCACCAGTAAGATAGCCGCCCGTACATAAGACCGCTTTTTCTTTTTAACTGTCATGTAAAAACCCTCATTTCTATCTAATCAGTTAGAATCCTGTAAATCCTCCTGTGAATTGAGAAAGGAAAGCAATAATTTCTGTCATCATATCAAAATACAATAAAACACCCATCAGAATCATCAATGCGCCGCCAATTGACATGAAAAGCGCACTCTTTTTCTTTAGAAAGCTCATTTTCTCAATGAACAGGGACATCAAAAGGAAGGGAATCGCAAAGCCTAACACATAAAACAGCATATAGAGGAGCCCTCTATCCGGATCGGCTACGCCAAGTGCAATGACCCCTGCCAAAATCGGTCCCGTACAAGGCGTCCACCCTGCCGCAAATCCAATACCAATCAAAACAGAACCGGCATATCCAGAGGGTCTTTTTTGGAAATGGACTTTTTTATCTGACAACAAAAAATCAAACTTCAAAATACCTGTAAGTACCAAACCGAAAAATACCATCAAAATCGCACCTAATTGCCGTAAAAGAGCTTGGTTTTCCAAGAAGAACGATCCGATAAATGAAGTGGATAATCCTAATGCCAAAAAAATGATGGAAAAGCCGATTAAAAAGAGAATGGTGTGAATCAACGCATTGCGCCTCATCACGCCTTTTTCGGTTTTCAAGTCATTCACTGAAACACCGGTAATGTACGAGAGAAAAGCTGGATACAGCGGCAGGGAGCAGGGAGAAAGAAATGATAACAGTCCTGCACCAAACGCTAGAAGTAAACTGACTTCTGCCACATGGTCATCTCCTTATAAAAATTTACAGCATGAACCAGTCATACCTGCTTATGATTTAAACGGACTTCTTGCGGAATCGATAGGTAACGCTGAAAAATCGAAGGTCAATCCTTCTTGTTTTTGACCACTAAGACCACCATGGCTACTGAAATCAAGATGAAGGCAATCAGCGCGAGGAAAGGAATTGTCACAAATCCAAACCAGTTGATATACTCAGAGCTGCAGGGAACACCACTAACACAGGGTTTAATCCCCCCGAAGCCAGGTACTTTTTGTTCCAGGTAATGGAGAATCGAAATACTTCCTCCCAAAAGCGATAAAGGCAAGACGTAAATAAATACCTTTGCATCGTTCCGGAATGTGGCAATTCCTAAAATCAAGACCAGTGGATACATCGCGATTCGTTGATACCAACAAAGTTCACAAGGAATGAATCCTTTGATTTCACTGAAGTACAGACTGCCAAGTGTCGCAATCAATGCCACAAACCAGGCACCGTATAACAAAATCGCATTTTGGCTGGATTGTATTCTTTCTTTCTCCATTACTCCTCACCCATCAATTCTTGTTCAATCAGCTCTTTAATCGCTTCATAGTCAAACGGATCTTCTAATGTCTGCCCATTGATAACAATCGTCGGTGTTTGGGCAACTCCAGCTTCTTCCACTAACGCTGTGTCAACTTCCACAGCATCCATTGTGGCTTGCTTTTCCATATCTTCTTTCAATTTCGTTTGATCGATTGATGGATAAACTGCTGTCACTTCCAGAACTTTTTCAGGAGTGATCCAGGCCCCGTCATGGTTTACTTCTGGCTGTGCCGCAAATAGAGCTTTGTGGAAATCCCAATAAACTTCCGGACTTTGCTGATAAACGGATTCTGCCGCTAGAGAAGCTAACGTAGATTCCTCTCCATGGAAAAGAACGTTGATATAGGAAAACTTCGCCTCTCCTGTGTCCACGTAATCCTGAACGAGTTGCGGATAAACCGTTTCTCCCCACGCTTTGCAAGAAGGACATTTGAAGTCTCCAAATTCGACGACTGTAACTGGAGCTTCTTCTTCGCCTAAAATCGGCTGTCCGCTGAGATCGATTTGTGCCGTTTCCACTGCTGGCGCTTCTTGTTGATTAGTCAAAACCACAATCGCAACCAAAATCACAACTGCTAAAGATGTTAAGAGAACCGCAAACTTCAAGCCGGATGGCTTAGCTTTTTTCTGATTGTTATTCATAATCTTCCTCTTTTCTGTATAGGTTTATTTAAGAAATACTCATCATCAATCCTACATACAATGCCAACACACTAAATAGGCTCATTAATAAGGAAACGAATGAAGGTGCCTTCTGCTTAAAGCAGTAGAGAACAAGAAAACCAAAAATGACAGCTACCCCAAAGAACAACGAGCCCAGAAGAGTGAAATCAACTTGCAGGTGCATCGCGGGATCGATCTGCCCCGAATAAAAGTAACGGAAGAGATCGGAGGCACCACTTCCCTTCAAGTAGGCTTCAATGGAATGAGGAGGCTCTTGCTGGCCCAATACGGCAGTTGCCGCAAAAATCAACAGCAAGACGACGCTTTCTGCCCTTGACCAAGGAACCGGATTTATGTCTTCTCCACGTTGGAGTTTTCTTCTCATCCAGACCCCATTAATCCAAGCGAACAACAAAACAGGGAGTACCAGTAAATGCTTCAGCAAGATTGCCTGGCCGTAGGGCATCATCCAAGCATCTTGATATTCCGTTACATCCACCGCCAATGTCATGATAAAAATTCCTGAACCGACGACAATCGCCAAACAACTGAGGGCTACCGGTGTATACCATTTTAAAAAGGACAGCCAGTTTTGTGCAGTAGTCGAAAACCAACTCACCACCAACAACAAGCCTACCCAAACCGCGACAGCTGTAAAATGCAGCGTATGAACAACAAAGCCACTCCAGTCGGTCAGGGAAGCTGCATGGCTTGCCCATCCCACCGCCAAAAGCAGAATAAAGGAAAAAACAAGCGCAATGCCTATAAATGCTTTTCTTTTAAAGACTGGAACAAGCGACACAAAAAGGTAGAAAAATACCGAAATAAAAACAGTTACGGTCCAGGCTTGCCCAACTTCGAATTCTCCTATGACATTTTGAGTTGTTACTAAAAGACCGATATCTTCATAGAGAAACAGAATTAATCGAATGACCGGTGCCGCAGACAAGAAGGCGATTCCCAGAATGGCCACTTGCAACACACGTTTGTTGATTTTCAAGTGGGGCTTTAGGTGAGACGGAACCAGTTGAATCACCAATGTACCGATCAACAGGGAAAAGCATAGATACAGCAGAGTCTCTGTTACATAAATCCAAATCATTTATTTCCCCTTTTATTCGACACCCACATCAACGTGCCAACAGCAATCACTGCCAGTATCATCAACACAATCACCATCACATAAGGTGCATTAGTCGTTTCCTGAGGAGCCGCTAGATTTTCATTTAGAGGTTCTTCCGTTTCCCCTTGGTCTGCCAGTTCGTCCTCAGTGGACGGCGTAGCTTCTTCTGTTATCCCTGAAGAGATTAAGTCCTCACTGACTTTTAGGGTAAAGGCATAAGTTCCTTCAATGGGATGGCCATCAGCTCCGATGATCTTCCAGTTGACCGTATAGGTGCCGTTTGCTATTGCCGCCCCTAACGTCCCTGTCATGGACTGTCCACCAATTTCAACACCTATTGGAACTTCCTGTCCTCTTTCATCTTCCACCGTAAAAGAGCTTCCTTGTTCCAAGTCGGTATTGAATTCCAATACCATTTCTTGCAATTCCTCGGTGACTACATCTCCCTCTGCAGGGTTAGCACTTTCCAATGCGGTGTGCGCAAAGACGGCTGATGATGTTAGAGATAAGAAAAATAATAGGAATAAGACCACTTTTTTCACTAGACTTCACCTCTTTACTCGTAACTTTTTTCTTGTAAAACTGATGCTTTTACAGCACTTTTTCTTTTTATTCCCCATTCATTCTAACAGGCGAACAACAACATTTAAACAATCGTTTGAATATAAGATTGACAAAGTTTCGAATTTTCCTACACTGGACATAATCAAACGAACATTTGAATGAGGTGGAACCATGGATGAAATAAAATCAAAGTTAAAGTTGGAACAAAACAAGATACTTGCCAAACCTTTTGCTATGACGAAGAAGTGATTGAGCGAATTCAGCCCAAGCTCGTTGGAATCAGTGGAGTTGAATTGCTTTTCAAAGCACTTTCGGATGCAACGCGCTTAAAGATCACCTATGCGTTAACGCTGGAAAGGAACTATGTGTATGTGATGTCGCCAATATTCTCGAGACTACAACGGCCACAGCCTCTCATCATCTTCGCTATTTACGAAATATGGGCTTAGCGAAATATGAAAAAAGAGGGAAATTGGTCTTTTACTCACTGACAGATGATCACGTAAAGCAACTGGTACGCATTGCGTTGGAGCACGCCAAAGAGGATCGATACAAATGAGCAAAGAAACGAATGGTTATCAAATGCGTAATCTGTACGGCAAAATTCGAGAAAAACATTCGGAACATTCTTTCTGTTCAAGATGTTCAGTTGAATTGCGGCGCTTCGAAAATCTCAGTTGCCGGTGAAGCCTCTATATGAACAGTTGGAAAAAGTGAGAAAATCATTTGACCCTTTTTTTCGAAACGGTGCCTTTGCACTAGGATTGAAAATACTGGCGTTGCTTTTAATCATCCCAGGGTTGCTCACTCTTTGGATGGCTATCTTCGCTGACATGAGCACCACATTAATTGTCGTATTGAACTCTCTTCGACTGATGAAGAATAAATATTAAGAAGATAACTTAAAGAGAAAATGAAATAAAGAAACAGCCGACATCTCTTGGGATGTCGGCTGTTTTTGTTAAGATCCAATATAATTTCGTGGATCAACTGCATTGGAACTTGAACCGTTCCAGATGCCGATATGTGTTTCGAAATGTAGATGTGGTCCGGTCGAACGCCCGGTATTCCCCATGCCACCAATTCGTTGTCCCTGAGATACTGCCTGACCAGTAGAAACGTCAATCGAGTTCAAATGGCCATATACCGTCGTCATCGTTTGCCCATTGACTGAATGTGTAATGACAACGGCATTACCTAGTCCGCCCATCGTACCAGCACTTGAAACGTAGCCGTTGGCTGCTGCCATTACCTGTGTACCTGGAACATTAGCAATGTCCATGCCTGCGGTAAATTCAGGTCCATCTCCAATATCACGCCATCCAAAATTAGAGGTGTTTCTGCCTGCTGCTGGTCGGATAAACGGAGACCCCGAAGCTGCTGCAGGAGCTTCATACTCACTGGCTGGTGCATTCGCTTCTACGGATTTTTCCACGCTCGGTGTTTTTACAGCTGCTGATTTTGTACTGCTCTCAGCCGCAGCTTTTCGTTCTTCTTCAGCTTGTCTCGCGGCAGCTGCTTCTTCAGCTGCTTGTTGTTCAGCCGCCGCCTGTTCAGCCGCAGCTTTTCGTTCTGCTGCCAACTTGCGCTGACGTTCTTCTTCAGCTTTTCTTGCCACTTCTGCAAGACGCTTCTGTTCATTCACAATTTGTGTTTCCAGTTCCGCACTGATGTCCAGAGCTTCAGCACGCTGACCCTCTAAATTGGATTTCTCACTTGCTAAACGTTCTTGTTCAGCTTGTAATTCTCTCCCAAGACCTGCTTGCTCCGCTTTTTGCCCATCAAGTGAAGATTTAAGAGTTTCTAACTCTGCGCGACGTTCTTCTTGCTCAGCAAGTTTTGTTTCAACTTGTGCTTTTTGCTCAGCCAGCAATTCTTTGTCTGCCGCCTGTTCACGCATGATGTTACGGTCTGCTTCGATTAACGTATTCACGGCTGAAAAACGGTCGATGAAATCAACAAAGCTGTTTGCGCCAAGTAATACATCTATGTAATCCACCGAGCCTCCACTTAATTGGATGGCACGTGCCCGTTCTTGTAGTAATTCCGTACGTTCAGCAATTTTTTGCTCAAGTTCAACAATTGAAGCCTTTAATTCTTCAATTTCCTCTTTTGTTTGTGCAATAGTGCCTTCAACGCTAGCGATTTTCGCTCCAGTTTCTTGAATTTTAGCATCAAGTACCTGAATTTGTGCCATGATTTCTTCCAATGTGGACTTATTTTTAGATATTTCATTCGACTTTTCGTTGATTCCAGAGTTTAATTCGCCTTGCCTCTGTTCAACTTGCTGTTTCTTTTGCTCTAGTTCACTTAGTGTATCAGCACTTGCTGTTGGTACCAGCAGTGATAAAGCCAATACAGAAGTCAAACCAGTCAACATCCATTTCGATATCATGTTTCGTTTCCCCTTTCAAATCCCAATTCATTTCTCTCTATATCGTTCTATTTAGAAAAACTTAAAATATGCGTGTACATCCGTTAAAGTCATTCAGGAAGTAGCTATCAGTTAACTTCATGAGTTTAAAAACCCAGTTTAGTTTAACTATTTTTAGTTCCCTACAAATTCCGGCTCTGTTATTGTAACACCCTATACGGTTTGCTTTGTTACAGTCACATTTCATTTTGGTATAAAATAATAACAATTTAACATTTTTACTTGAAAATATTAGGGGATAGAAAAATCCAACTCATAAATATAAGTCGGATTGCTTACTTGTATGCTTATTTACTATCATTACTCTTATAACAAATTTTGGGCGTTGACATGTGAAATTCGCTTTACCCATGGTTAGGCTTTGGGAATTCTTCAACATCACTATTCTTTGATTTATTTGCTTTAGCTAAGTTCCGTTTCCGTCCTCTACGCCAAGCCAACACAAGAAAACTTATAAACAACGTATAAAGAAGAATTAAGGCAGCAATATAGGCTTTATTAAATCCCTTTCGTTCGATGACATTGAAGGCTTCCCCTAACTCACGATCCAATGTAATTTGGTAATCACCGTCATCATTCTGACGAACCACGTCATTTTCAAATAATCCCCGCATTTCTTTGTCGTCACCAATCACTTCGGCTGGTATCGTCAAACTCTTTGTTGAGGAGGAATTATTAATAGCGATAATCCATGACTCTTCCTTATTAGACCGTTTATAGACAAGCCATCCATCCTTTTCATGCAAGACTTCCGTTTCTCCTGTCCGAAGTGCTTCCGACTGATTTCGAAGCGAAGTCAAACTTGTAATGTGGTCAATCAGTTCTTCGTCTACCCCCATATTTAGAATAGAGTGAGATTCAGGGGGGGCACTTCCGTTCATAGCAATCTCGGAGCCGTATTGAACAATCGGGATTCCGGGCATGGTCAATAACTGAAACATCAATAAGTTCCATCTCGTTGGGGGAAACCCTCTCACTGCCACTATATCAGATGTAAAGCGATTGCTTAAAAGAGAATCCACTCGAGTTAATTGGCCCTCAGCCGTCTCTTCAAAGTCCGGAGAAGTTGTTGAAAGGGGATCGAAATTTTTATAACTGCTTCGCAAATCCTCTTCTATACCAGGCTTTACAACCGCATCCAGTCCGGATTGAGGTCCCATTTCTAAGTCGCTTATGATATAGACATCCCGAATACTTTTCATGGTTTCTGAAAATTGACTAATAAAATCTTCATCCAATTGATCTGCGGTTTGTAGGCGAATTCCATCTATTTCATATTCTTCGACAAATTCACTGAACCAATCAATTAATTTTCTTTGAGCTTCCGGATTTGTTGTATCCAGTGCCATCGTTCCATCTTCATTTTCAGAGAACCACTCCGGATTCTCTTTGTTCCATACGTGTTCTTTGCTGACCCGTTGAGTTGGAATATCGATTATTACTTTCATATCCAACTCATGGATTTTATCAATGGCCTCTTGAAACTCCTCCTCCGTACCAAAATGACGTTCAAATTGTTGATAATCGATTACTTCTTTTCCGTCATACGTATCCGTCGCAAATACCGGCCCAATCGATACCATTGTAAATCCCATATCTTTGATGTACTGCATTTCGCTTGCCAATCCTTTAAAATCGCCACCATTGAATGCGGTTATATCCCGGGAATCCACTTCATAGTCATTCTGTATAACTTTATTGAAGTAACGATCGACTAACAGGTCGTATATGATTTCATCTTGCAGTGAATTCTTTTCTTTTGCTGCTGCTGGAGTTACTAAGCTCACTAATAAAATTCCAGTTATAATTGCTAAAAACCACTTTGCTTTCAATCCAACTTCCTCCTTCGGTAAAACTCATCGATTTCCTTACGTCCGGTCTAGTTTATCAAACAGCAGGCATCGCTACTATGCAATATTATCAAAAATCAAGTATCTCTAGCTTAGTTTCGTCGAAACTGTGAAGAAAGATGTTTGCTTCATGGTTGATTCCCCATCCAGTTCAGTACCAATGCACATATCTTTTTTCATAGAATTGCCTTATTACTTAGTTGATTAATCGCCTAAATCCATTAGAGTTAGAGTTACCTGACGAGATAAGTTCAGTTAGTAAAAATACCTAAACAGAAGAAGTGAGGGAGGAAAAAGATGACAGCAACGAAAAAAGAGAACAAAAGAAAACAAAAAAAAGAGAGATCCTCAACATACGGATTCCTCTTTTATAGTGTGGCTCTCTTTGTTTGGGCCCTTTATGATTTTGTTTTGAATGATAAAACGGGATGGCAAATGCCCATTTTGCTTATTGGACTGGCTATTTACCTTTGGTCAAAAGTGTTTTACCACCAACAACTAGTTAAACAACTTGCTGAAACTAAAAACAGTTTTAAAAAAACTTAATGACAGAATTTCTTTCGAATCCGAACAGGACAAACGGTAAATTCATATAAAACTCATCCTTCTCCATTAAAAAGAGTTGGCGAAAAATGCTGAAAATTATTCAAATACAAGATATTCAATCTTTTCCTTCATTACAGAAGCAGTACTTAAAAATAGTTGTAGCTCAATGCAGCTTTTTGCTGAGCGAAGCTCCAGCTTTTTTGTAGTATGGCAATACATCAGTTCGTTTTTCATAATGGTAAAAATAGTCCAGTGTACCGAGAAATAACGCTTTCCCCATTCTTTGACGCTCCAACTCCGATTTTATAAATTGAAGATCCTTCGAATTATCGATAAATCCTATTTCAGTTAGGGAGGCAGGAACTGTGTTTTCACGCAGCACGGCTAAATTCCCTACTTTAACTTGACGATTGGTCAACTTCCACGCTTCTTGCATGCGTGCCTGCAGATAAATGGAAAGCGCACGTGACTCTTGGACGTTCGGATTTGTCGCTGTTGTTTTCGCATAGTAAAAGGTTTCTTGTCCGTTTACTTCGCCATTAAATTTATTGGTATGAATGCTAACAAAAACATCTCCATCATTTTTTGCTGCTGCCTTAGCACGGTCACTTAACTCAATGAAAACGTCGGTACTGCGTGTCATTGTAGTAGCAATCGGTGTTTGATCAAAATAATTTTTCATGTGTTTTCCGACATTTAGAGTAATCATCTTTTCTTGAAAACCATTAGCGACGGATCCCGGATCTGTCCCTCCATGACCGGGATCTATAATAACTTTCAAATCACTCGTTCCTAGGGAAGTGGAAACTGGCGCTGGAACAGTTGGCTTTAAAGCTACAAGATAATTTGTACTGACGTAACCAATAACACCATTCACCTGAACATGTGACCAGCCATTTTTTGATGAAGCGACATTAACGGTTGTTCCATGTTTCAAACTGCTTATTACTTTATCCGAAGTGCTGGGACCAGAACGCATATTTAAAGCATCAGCACCTGTATTAACATACATTGTCTTGCTAAATGAAACACCCTCCGGTTTAACTCTGAAATTTTCATTTAAGCTTCTTACCAAAAAAATTGCAAAGTCTGCTCGAATGATGGTCTCGTCCGTTCGAAAACTGCCATCAGGAAAGCCTTGTGCAATTCCTTTTCGCATTAAGTTGTCCACCGAAGTAGAGATACTGATTCCACCCAAATTAAAACTCCTATTTATCAGAAGAGCCATCTCTCCACGAGATAGAACTTTATATGGTTGAAACGAGCCATCGGGATAACCTGATATTATCCCTTTCCGAACTAATTCATCCACATACCCTGAAGCGAAGTTGCCTACTCTTACGTCAGAGAATTTGGTATTTCTTTTAACTCCACTTAACCCTAGTGCTCTGCCGAGCATAGCGGCTGCTTCACCTCGGGTTACCTGTCGGTTAGGCACAAAAGTTGTTGCCGTTACCCCGTGGACAAAACCACGAGTCACGAGATACGAGATTTCAGCTTGAGCTCGATGATTAGCTACGTCTACGAAAGTGAGATTTGTATTTGCATAACTTTTTGGCGTGTATATCGAGACTAGCAAAATCATTAAAAGCATTATTATCCATTTTTTCAACTCATAATACCTCCTATTTTATACCTACAATATACTTTAAACTGTTTCTACTTGAATACACATCTGACATTATATTTAATTTTTATTTTATTTTGTCATTTTAATCGGAACACCTGGGCATAAAGATACATTTCGTTATAGAGATTTGGCTTTTCCAATGAGATTCAGCTGGTTATACGGGTGCAATTCGATAATTTTAAGCTAAAAAGAATACTCTGGGAATATACTTGACAATTAATAAAAGAAAACCTTATAATCAACATATGAACATATGCTCATATATTGATTATAAGGTTAAAATATATCTTTGGAGGTCTTTAGAAGATGAGTATGGATTTTGAAAAAAAAGAAGTTTCCGTCACGAGTAGCCGGTTAGATGAAGAAACCCTCTTTGTCGTCTCCCAAACATTTAAAGCATTAAGTGACCCTACTCGAATTCGCATTTTGAATCTGCTGTGTTCCGGTGAATACTCCGTCAATGACCTGGCAGAAAAGTTGAATTTTGGGCAATCCACGGTGTCGCATCAACTGCGTTTTCTGAAACAGTTGCGATTAGTGAAATATCGTAGAGCTGGAACCACACTCTACTATTAGGAAGACGATAATCATGTCATGAATCTTTTAAAGCAGGCCATTGAACACGCGATCCATCATTGAAAAACGTTTAATTACAAGATTCACAGCTGGACATCCTATGCGTTGAAAGGAGTAAAAAAAATGGCACATGATCATAACCGATTACAAAAAGATGCTTCCAATCTCCTGCATTCAATGGGATTAAGTTATACACGACCGACTTATACACTTCAAAAATCGGATCCCAAAAAGCCAGACACTTTAGTTTAAGAGACCTTTCCAACATTTAAAAAAATTGATAGACGGTGAGATTGATCACCTGTATTTGAAGATGATTCGTGATTACCAAGACCGGTACCTGGTTCCTCAAAGGAAAACAGCGACTCATTCCCACCTATGGCCAGCATAAGGGCGTGAAGCTGATTGGTACGGCGGATTATGAGACCGGTGCAATTTTCTGCATCGAAGAAGAATAGTATAATGCCCATGCTTTTCTACGTTTCCTCTCGAGAATCTGAGCGATTTAATCAACGGGTAAAATTGTCATGATTCTAGACAACGCTAGGATTCACCACGCCAAATTGATTCAGCCATTCTTGGAAGAAAATCGATGTCGCCCTCAAATGGTCTTTTTGCCTCCGTGTAGTCCCATATTGAACATAATGTTAATGTAAGGTGTCTGGAAATAGTTAAAGGAAACAGTCATTAACAATGTATTCTTTGGCAACGTCCAGAAAATTATTCTGGCTATCAGTGCGTTTCTTCAGGACGTCATGCGCCGAAAAAAGAAACGATTGATCGGTTGTGCGTTAGATTAGTAAACATTAATTCAACTTATATAGATGATATTACACGCCACTTTTTTTAGTTTAGAGGGAATAAGTCCACAAAATTTATGGACACAAACAATAAGTGTACGAAAACCAAAGAGACTACATTTAAAGAGGTGATAGAAATGGAGACAGTTAAAGAACAACAATCTCATGAAACACATAACCATGACCATGATCACGGAAAGATGCCCATTATTTTGTACTTCATTGGTTTAGCCCTAGCGCTTATTGCTTTATTTTTAAATGGAGAGTATACAATTACTAAGAACATTTTATTTTCAATTGCAACAATTAGTGCGGGCTATCATGTCATTCTTCTTGAAGGAATTGGAGAAACAGTTGAAAATACAAAAGCCAAAAATAAATTTACACCTAATTCCCACATTTTAATGGGATTAGCTGCACTTGGTGCTTCACTGATAGGGAATTTTTGGGAAGGAACGTTGCTGATTCTCATATTTTCTGGTGCGCATTTTTTAGAAGATTATGCTGAAGGTAGAAGCAAACGAGAAATCACAAAATTACTTAAACTGAATCCAACGACTGCCAGATTGATCATTTCTGATGGCAATACAAAGATTGTTGATGTTAATGAATTAAAAGTGGGAGATCGGCTCCAAGTATTGAATGGAGATCAAGTACCCATTGACGGAGTCATTTTATCTGGAAATACCTCCATTGATGAATCTTCTATCAATGGAGAAAGTATCCCTAAAGAAAAATCAAAAGGAGACGTGGTTTTTGGGAGTACGATTAATGGAACAGGAACTTTCACAATGGAAGTCTCAAAAGAAAATAAAGATACTGTCTTTTCAAAAATCTTACAACTAGTCAATCAAAATCAAAATAATCAAACAAAAGCCGCCAGTATTATCCAGAAATTTGAACCGAAATACGTTACAGTTGTTTTAATGGCAATACCGCTCTTCATTATACTCACTCCTATGATTTTGGATTGGACTTGGTCACAAAGTACTTATAGAGGATTAGTTCTTCTAGTCGCAGCTTCACCGTGTGCTCTAGCTGCAGCTACCGTATCCGTAACTTTGTCAGCCACTTCAAACCTAGCTAAAAGAGGCGTACTTTCAAAAGGAAGTTCATATTTGTCTCAATTAGCCGGGATTCAAGCAATTGCCTTTGATAAAACGGGAACCTTAACGAAAGGAAAACCTGAAGTAACCAATTATTATTTTACTAATTCTGTAAACGAAGAAAATATTATTGATATCGTAGTGGCTCTTGAAAAGGAATCCAACCACCCCTTAGCAGATGCTATTCTAAGAAAGTTTGAACAAAAAAATAAACTAGCTATTGAAGTAGAAAATCAGATTGGTAGAGGATTGACAGGAGATTACAAAGGTAAAAATTATCGAATAGGAAAGCCGACTTCTTTTGACGGTGTTTCAGATGAATATATTCATTTAAATAGTGAATGGGCGTCAGAAGGTAAGACAGTCGTATATGTAGCAGAAGATGAAGAAGTGATTGGTCTGATTGGGCTAATGGATATTCCAAGTGAACATGCGAAAGAAACTATTGAGTATTTTAAAAAACTAGGTATACACACTACTTTAATTACTGGTGATTCTGAAATGACCGGGAAGGCGGTTGCTGAACAGTTAGGACTGGATGAAGTTATCGCTAATGTTATGCCGGAAGACAAATCTAATATTATAGATCAACAAAAAGAAAACTATGGCATAACCGCTATGGTGGGCGATGGTGTAAATGACGCACCTGCTCTTGTGAAAGCAGATGTCGGAATTGCTATGGGAGATGGTACGGATGTTGCAGTAGATGTATCTGATCTAGTTTTAATGAAAAACGATTTATCCAAATTAGTAAAAGCTCATCAGATTTCCTTAAAAATGAATCGTGTTATTTGGCAAAATATTATTTTCTCAATGACAGTTGTAGCATTTCTAATTATCGTTACCTT
Source organism: Planococcus sp. MB-3u-03 (assembly GCF_002833405.1). NCBI lineage: Bacteria > Bacillati > Bacillota > Bacilli > Caryophanales > Caryophanaceae > Planococcus > Planococcus sp. MB-3u-03. The sequence goes on from NZ_CP025135.1 coordinate 3,026,991, forward strand.
ATTAGGATTAACGGATATAGCAATCAGCGTCATTATTCATGAAGGAAGTACATTGGTTGTAATTCTCAATGGGCTTCGTTTGTTAAGATCTAGATAATCTGGTCCAGACTTTTTTAAAATAGGATTACTATAAAGTGTTTGTAAAAGTACTTTTTTACAAACTTATACAGACCAAAAGAGAGAAAAGAGGCTTTTAAATTTGCCCTTTTCTCTCTTTTACTTAAGCAACTCCTAGAAAGCTATTGAAAGTTCCCTTAGAAATCATACGCACTAAAAGGAAGGTTATTAGCGGTCTTTCCATTCCAATTCAATGGCGGAATGGACAATCCTCAGGTCGGAAGTAGCCTTTCTTACTTTTTCTTTTATAGCGGCTGAATCCGCAAGGTTATCTCCCTCAACAGAAAGATGTAGATTCAGTGCATTCTCTTCTCCGTCGATCGACCAAATATTTAAATCCCCGACAGACAATACCCCTGGAATTTTCTCGATTTTCGCCTGTATTTCTTCTATATCAATTCCTTCGGGCACGCCTTCTAACAGAATTTTCATGGTTTTAGTAAGATTGCGCACAACGTTCACTAAAATAAACAGGGCAATTGCCAGGGATAAAATCGGGTCGAGGATATGAATATCCTTGAACAGCAGAACAATGCCGACAATCAGTACTGCCACCCATCCTAAAACATCTTCGAGCATATGCCAGGACAGGACTCCTTCATTTACTGATTTTCCTTTATGTAACTTGAAAGCTGCATAACCATTTAAAAGAACGCCTACAATGGCAAACCAAATCATCCCTTGGGCATTGGAATGTTCCGGATTAAACAGCAAAGGGATAGCCTGAGTAAAAATATAAATAGAGCCAGCAATCAAAACAGCTGCATTGATTAATGCGCCCAAAAGGGAAAAACGTTTATAGCCGAACGAAAACTTCTCATCCCCTTCTTTATTTGAAAAGTTTTGTAGAAACCAAGAAATCCCTAAAGCAATAGCGTCTCCTAGATCATGAATAGCATCAGACATGATTGCGACACTGTTAATTAAAAAGCCGCCAATGAGTTCTCCTATTGAAAATAGAAGGTTGATCATGAAAGCCAACTTGATATTCTTGGTGGATTTATGAGCTTTTGCCATGATACGTCCCCTTTCCCTGACTCCTGTTTTAGTTTCGATTTTAGAAAAATTACGTGGATTCTAAATGCACAGCAGAATCATCTGTCCTTTAGTCATCTATTCCCCGGAAACATCAAAATATGCATAACATTAATAAGTGGCCAATCGTTCATGTGGTCGTGCTTACTCAATGGCTAAATTAATATTCAACTTGTTTTCCTATCACTACTGATTTGCCATAGATTACAGGTGGTGTTTTCCATTCGTCACGTAATGTATTCATAATCGTAAAATCTATTGCTTCGTTCATTCTAACAAGCATGTTCAAATATTAAAACAATCATTTGAATGTATCATTGACAATCTAGCGAAATATTTGTACACTTGCATTAATCAAACGTTCGTTTGAATGTTTAACTATTAGAAGGATATTAGTTGGCTCTAGTATCCATAAAGGAGTTGGTGGTGCTGATTACGACGATTTTTTCCGCTGTTGCAGCTTACGTTGCGACCAGCATTGATTATGTCATCATTTTGCTGATCCTGTTTTCGCAGACGATGAAAAAGGGTCAGTTAAAGTCCATTGTCATCGGTCAATATCTGGGAACAGCCATATTGGTGGGCGTCAGTCTGTTGGCTGCATACGGCCTTGCCCTCGTGCCAGAACATTGGGTCGGGCTACTCGGACTCATTCCGATTTATCTGGGAATTAAAGTGTGGTTGAAAGAAGAAGAAAATGATGAAGAGGATATCTTATCCCGCTTATCTTCCGGAAAGTCCAATCGCTTGTTTGTAACCGTCACGGTCATTACACTGGCGGCCGGCGGCGACAACATCGGCGTTTACATACCCTACTTTTCAACCTTGAACTTGAGTGAAACCGTTGTGATGCTGGTTGTCTTTGCCGTCATGGTCGCCGTCTTGTGTTATCTTAGCTACCGTTTGGCATCCGTTAAAGCTGTCTCTGAAACAATCGAAAAGTGGGAACGTTGGATTGTGCCGGTTGTCTTTATTGGATTGGGCATTATGATCCTGGTGGAGAATGGGACATTCCGTTTCCTTTGGAGTTTGATGAACTGAATTGGTTTTTAATGCTCTTTGTTTCTATAGAAGAGAAAGACTGCTGTAAAACAGCGAGTCAGAAAAAGGAGTGAAAGAAATTGGCAAAAGATATTTGTGATGTGGTCTGTGTAGACGAGGAAAAGGTGGAAAGAGTCCAGCAACAGCTGGCAGAACAAAATCCGTTGGAAGTGGCGAAAATTTTCAAGGCATTGTCCGACGATACGAGAATCAAAATCGCTTATGCCTTATCGCTGGAGGACAAACTCTGTGTTTGCGACGTAGCCAATATCATCGGCTCTTCTACGGCCACCGCCTCCTATCACCTACGATTGCTAAAAATATGGGATTAGCAAAATACCGCAAAGAAGGAAAATTGGTCTATTATTCGTTGGATGATGCACATGTGAAACATCTGATTCAAGTGGCCTTCGCTCATCAGAAGGGGTTGTTGAAGTTGGTTGAGAAAGCAAAGATAGAAGAGGAAAAGCTGTCTATCGTGTTGAGGGATTTTCTTGTGCCAACTGTGCCGGGAAGTTCGAAAAGAACGTCAAAAATTCCCGGTGTGGAAGATGCGAAAGTGAATTTCGGCGCTTCTAAAATTTCCGTTTACGGCGAGGCGACTGTCGAGGAACTGGAAAAAGCCGGCGCTTTCGAGAATTTGAAAGTGGCACCGGAAAACCGAAACGCCAGGCGGCTCCTGAAGTGAACGTGGCAGTCGAAGACAAAAACGTCTTCCGTGTGGAAGGCTTTTTCGTGTGCGAACTGCGCAGGGAAATTTGAGAGCAACGTCAAGAAAATCCCCGGAGTCCAAGATGCAAAAGTGAATTTTGGGGCCTCGAAAATTTCCGTTTACGGGCGGCCTCGGTTGAAGAATTGGAAAAGCCGGTGCTTTTGAAAACTTGAAGGTCGCTCCTGAAATCACAAGTCGGCAAGCTGGTTCGAAAACGGAAACCGATAAAGCGACAGCTATAAAGAGAAAAAGTGCCGTTCTATCAAAAGTACAACGTCTTGCTCTACTCCACCCTGTTAATTGTCTTCGGATACATTTCCCAGTTCGTCAACGGGAAGAAAACTTGATGACGTCCCTCCTGTTCGTGGCAGCGATTGTTATTGGCGGATACTCGCTCTTTAAAGTCGGTTTCCAGAATTTAATACGCTTGGATTTCGACATGAAGACCCTCATGACCGTCGCGGTCATCGGGGCGGCCTTTATCGGCGAATGGGCGGAAGCGTCCATCGTGGTCATTCTCTTTGCGATCAGTGAGGCACTGGAACGCTATTCCATGGACCGGGCCCGACAATCCATCCGTTCGTTGATGGACATTGCCCCGAAAGAGGCACTTGTCCGACGAAATGGACAAGAACAGTTGATTTCAGTGGACGACATTGCCGTCGGGGATACCATGATCGTCAAACCCGGACAAAAGATTGCGATGGACGGCATGGTGGTCAACGGCTATTCGGCGGTCAATCAGGCAGCAATTACCGGTGAATCCGTACCTGTCGCCAAAACAGTGGATGATGAAGTCTTCGCTGGCACGCTGAATGAAGAAGGCTTGCTCGAAGTCAAAGTCACCAAGCTAGTCGAAGACACGACCATTGCAAAAATCATTCATTTGGTAGAAGAAGCGCAAGGCGAACGGGCTCCTTCACAGGCGTTTGTCGATAAATTCGCTAAATATTATACACCGATCATCATGGCCGTTGCAGCACTCGTGGCCATTGTCCCTCCCCTCTTGTTTGACGCCAACTGGGAAACCTGGGTCTATCAAGGGCTGGCTGTTCTAGTCGTAGGTTGTCCGTGTGCGTTGGTCATTTCGACTCCAATTTCTATTGTATCCGCTATTGGGAATGCAGCGAAAAAAGGTGTTTTGGTAAAAGGCGGCGTGTACCTGGAAGAAATGGGTGCCATCAAAGCGATTGCGTTTGACAAGACCGGCACCCTGACCAAAGGGGTTCCTGTCGTCACAGACTTTGAGGTATTAACCAAGAGTATCAATGAAAAAGAACTACTTTCCATCGTCACAGCGCTGGAGTATCGCTCCCAGCACCCCCTTGCTTCGGCCATCATGAAAAAAGCGGACGCAGAGAACATTTCTTATTCTTCGGTCTTGGTCGAGGACTTCTCTTCCATTACCGGCAAAGGGATTAAAGGAACTGTCGAAGGGATCACGTACTACATCGGCAGCCCGATTCTCTTCAACGAGCTGGGCGCCGCAAGTGCCGATAAGAACTTGGAACAAACCGTCACAGCTCTTCAAAATCAGGGAAAGACGGCGATGATCATCGGAACGGAACAAAATATCCTGGCGGTCATTGCCGTGGCAGATGAAGTCCGTGAATCCAGCAAGGAAGTCATCCAAAAATTGCACCAGATGGGCATCAAGAAGACGATCATGCTGACCGGTGACAACAAAGGGACCGGTCAGGCCATTGGCCAGCAGGTTGGCGTCACCGAAATCCAGGCCGAACTGATGCCGGAGGATAAACTGAATTTCATCAAACGCTTACGAGCTGAATACGGCAACGTCGCGATGATTGGAGATGGCGTGAACGATGCTCCGGCACTCGCTGCCTCTACTGTCGGAATTGCCATGGGTGGTGCCGGAACCGATACCGCGATGGAAACCGCTGATGTGGTCTTGATGGGCGATGATTTGAGCAAACTGCCATTCACGGTGAAATTGAGCCGGAAATCCCTGAACATCATCAAAGCGAACATCACGTTTGCAATCGGCATCAAAGTGATCGCGTTGCTATTGGTCATCCCGGGTTGGTTGACGCTCTGGATCGCCATTATGTCGGATATGGGTGCTACCCTTCTGGTCGCGTTAAACAGTTTACGGCTGATGCGCGTAAAAGAGTAACGAAAAGAGCTTTCCAGCCAAATGGAAAGCTCTTTTCTGAAATACATACTATCGCTCATCCAGTCTGCAGCAAGATCTTATTTAATTCTTGAGATAAAGGGTATGGAGTTTTAGAAGGGGCTACCCTGTCACGAAGCAGCACCTTGTTAGTGCAGGTCCTCATTTGCGATATAAAATAAGCAGAATCCTCATTTTATTCAATGACCAAATGCTAAAGGAGGAAACAGAAATGACTGAAGAAGCAAAAAAGGATATTGATCTATTGGTGATCGGAGCCGGGTCGGGCGGCTATGTGGCGGCCATTCGTGCTGCACAGCTCGGGAAAAAAGTGGTGTTGGTGGATAAGGCCGAATTAGGCGGCGTTTGCCTGAACCGCGGGTGTATCCCTTCCAAAGCGCTGATCAGTGCTTCTGAACGAGTAAAACATATCCAGCATGCCGGCTCTATGGGCATCAAGGTTTCGGGTGAAGTGGTCGTAGACATGCCGGAAGTCGTAAAATGGAAGGACGGCATCGTGAACAAACTCACGAGTGGGGTCCAGACCTTGCTGAAAGGTAACGGCGTGGAAGTCATTAGCGGTGAGGCTTACCTGGCTGAATCCCAGCAGGTAAAAGTCAAAACTGCAGACGGAGAACAGCTCTATACCTACAAAGATTTGATTCTGGCAATCGGTTCCCTGCCGACCGAACTGAAAAGCCTGCCGTTCGATCAAGAACGGATTCTCTCATCAACAGAAGCTTTGACACTCCAAGAAGTGCCGAAACATCTCGTGGTGGTCGGTGGTGGGTATATCGGTTGGAACTCGGAACAGCGTATGCCAAATTCGGAGCCAAAGTGACCATCCTGGAAGGAACGGATACCATTCTTCCGGGAACGGACTCTGCACTGACAAATGTGGTAAAACGTCACTTAAAAGATTTAGGAATCACCGTCATAACCAATGCCATGGTCCAAGGCGGTGAAAATACAGGTGAAGAAGTCAATGTCAGGTTCCAAGTGAATGGCAAGGAAGAAATCGTTACCGGCGATTACTGCTTGGTTTCCATCGGGAGAAAACCGAACACAGGAAGCATCGGCTTAGAAAATATTGGTGTGGAACTTGATCAACGTGGATTTATCAAGATAAATAACCAATGTCGAACCACGATTGACCATGTGTACGCAATCGGCGATTGTGCAGGCGGTGACCTTCTTGCCCACAAAGCGAGTTATGAAGGCAAGATTGCGGCTGAAGTGGCAAGCGGACAAAAAGCGTGATTGATTTTCAAGCGATGCCGTTTGTTATCTTCAGCGATCCGGAAGTTGCGTATACCGGATTGACCGAAAAGCGGCAAAAGAACAGGGCTATGAGACAGTTTCAAGTCGTTTTCCGTTCCAGGCGAACGGTCGCGCTTTATCCATTTCCGATGCCGATGGTTTTGTGCAGATTGTGGCTGAAAAGAGACCAAAAGAGTATTGGGTGTCCAGATGGTGGGACCGGAAGTATCATCTCTTATTGCTGAAGCAGTTTTGCGATTGAGACCGGAGCAACTGCCGAAGACCTCAGCCTGACGATTCACGCCCACCCTACATTGCCGGAGCCATTGATGGAAGCTGCGGAAGGAATCATGGGACACCCAATTCATATGTTGAACAGAAAATAACTTTAGCGAAAACATCATCGAGACCGGCCTGCATATTCATAAGCGCAGGCCGGATTTTTACATTGGTGTATTTGTGATTTTCTAAGGCGATGTTTAACAGACTAGCTAATCAATTTACTCGCTGTTCTTATAAAAGAGTTCTTTATGACAAAAATCTACTTAAATTGAAAAGGATGGGATTTTCATGAAGACAGACAAAAAGGAGCCTATATACCGGCACTCAAATACCATTGGATGACCCGGTTCTATGATCCGTTAATTCAATGGGGAATGCAGGAAAAGAAATTAAAATGCATCTGGTCCATCAAACAGCCCTTCAATCCGGAGAAGTGGTAATGGATCTGGCTTGTGGCACAGGGACGCTTGCTCTTTTCTTCAGCGTTCACAACCCAGAGTGCATGTGGTTGGAGTTGATGCTGATCCCGAAATACTATCCGTCGCCAAAAGAAGGTAAAGAAAATCAAGTCCATCATATCCGGTTTGAGGAAGGATTTTCTGATCGACTTCCTTTGCCAATCATCTATTTCATCATGTCTTTACCAGTTTATTTATTCATCATTTGACACTAGAGAAGAAGAAGGAAACATTTGAAGAAGTTCATCGGACACTCAGATCAGGCGGTCAATTTCATCTTCTGGATTTCGATAAACCGCAAAATGGCTTGATGCGTGTTGCCTTCTTCCCCGTCCAATTCCTAGACGGATTTGAAACCACTTCCCCTCATGTCAAAGGCATTATTCCAACTCTCTTGAAAGAAACCGGATTTGCTGCAATTGAAGAGACGGGGCAATTTTCAACCGTGGTTGGAACGTTACGGGCATACAGAGCTTTTAAGGCATAAATTTCTCGATATTCCGCTACTTTCTTTCACCGTACTTGCATTTTCTATATCTATTTTCATTAAATTCACTTTGTAATCATGAGGGACAAAACTTAAAAGGTTATTAGAAAAGCGTTCGTAAAAGTACACGTTTGCGAACGATTGAAAATAGCTAAAAACCTAAAAGAACGTTCGTAAAAGTGTCAAAACACTTTACGAACGTTCAGAATTAATCTGTAGATTAACGAACAGAGATATTTTCATGAATACAAGACTATTCACTTTATCAGTGTAATATTGTTTGGGCTTATTTTAGTCCCAACCACTTCTTTAATTTCTCAAAGATACTTAAAGGTTTCTGGTGACCTTCAACATGTTTTTTAATAGCAGAATGATCACTTTCTAACACAGCATCTACTTGTTGTTGATTAATTGCTCCTGCCCATTCTACCTTGTCATTAGTGATGAAATAGTGTGATTTACAATTAAGAGTCCAATTTCCGACTGATGGTCTGAGCGAAACTGTTTCACCATCATAAATTAGTTTCCACCTTGCAGGTGAAAGTGAAGTGACAATGACAGATTTACATCCACAAGGACACAAATGCTTGGCAACATCAAATTCAATAGAAATATACAAAACATCTGATTCCATCTGAGAAGGAATATATTCGACAAATCTATGCTTCATGCCCAAATTCCTCTTCATCAATGATAAATGTTGAATTAAAGAAAGTATCTTCTGTGGCGTAGAAACCATTCATTTTCTTCCATGTTATAACCGCTTGTACCGCATTTAATGCATTGAGTTCAGAGATTTGAATGTTTTGAGCGTAAATGTCTTGATCAGCAGCCTCTGACATAGCAATTTTATTTAAATATGTTTGATTTTCAGGTGTCACAAGTGTTCTTCTTACAGTGCCTCTCACTGAATCATTCACCAAGGTAACTCCCATACCTAAATCTATAAAGGGAATGCCCTGCGTCATTAAATAGGAAATGATTGTTCGTTTAGCCTCTGCTTTATCAATTGCAAGAAATACAAAATCATGCCCCCCTAACAAATCAACATTTGCTTCGTTTAAGTATTGATCATAAGCAACTATCTCATTACGGAGAGCTTCATATTTCTCTTTAAAAAAGGAACTTTTGCTCGGCCTTTCTCTGAGCTCGTTTAGTGTCATTGCTCCTGGCATTCTAAAAGCATTATGATTCAGTATGTCATCCCCATCAAATATAGAGATTTGTTTAACCGGTGTTTTGCTGACAAAATCTAATAAATACGAGCCGGTACCGCCTAAGCCAACTATGGCTATTTTCTGATTCCGTAGTTTTTGTGAAGCGTTTGTTAAATTAGCTCGGGCAGTATGCGTATCTGCATATTTAAAAACGCTACTTTCATTAAATGTATACTCACTGCTATATTGAGCAGAAATTCCGGGATCGATAGATTTGGCTGGATCTGATAACAACTCAATATACTTGGTCATTTTTGTATAAAAATCAGCATAACTTCCTGTAACCGGTTTAGAAGACAAGTAGTAGTTCCCTAAAATTTCTGAATTTAATTTATTTGTCGTAGCACTATTTACAAATGATGAGCTTGGTTGACCAAGTTGATTGCAAGGATATTCTCCCGCAAAGTAAACAGTGTGATCCTGCGGTGCCCCTATGCTTTCACCAGATATCGTTAGGGGGCAAAAGATGGCCCCGAACAATATCTTCTTTTCTGCATTGACGTAAGGTATTCCTGCAACAACTAGATTACTCTCTACTATAGAGGTGGAATACCCATCGTCCTTTAACTTTTTCAAATCTTCATTAAGATCGATTAGTTGAGTCGACATTTATTCGCATCCCCTCTTTCATATCAATAGTATCCCCAAAAGAATAGTGCTGCTTTTGTTTGCCGCCATCGTCATTCTTTTTGTAGATACCATAGTATATGACTGTTGCGATTCATTATAACTACAAAAGCTAATTCAACGACCTCTTGAAAAGAATACTTCCTCTTTTCAATTTCTTTTCTTCAGCATTAATTATTACTGTAATTAATTTTTCATAAACTTACACCCCTTCATTTTTATTCACATGTGTTACTTTATTTATAACATTTGTTATTTAAGTTGTCAACCTATTATAACATGTGTTATTTTAATGAAACAGAATGTTACTAAGAGAGGGACTTTTATGTTATTAAAAACAGACTAATACGAAAACGTAAAGAACTCAATATAACTCAAACTGAATTAGCCAAGAGAGCTGGATTAACCGCACCTTCTATCAGTCAGTATGAATCCGGGCTGCGAAATCCTCCCTACGAGGCTATCCTCAAATTAGCAAACGCTTTAAGTGTGAGTGCTGATTATCTAATTTCCGGAAGTGAAGCTAGTAATGATAATTCAATTGATCCGATACAAAGTGTACTTCTTAAAATTACGCAAAGTCTTTCGACTTCACAAAAGAAGATGTCGTTTTTCTGTTCTCTCCTCGTTAGGGCAAGAAAAACATTTTGATTTTTACTCAACAGATCCAAAACAATATGCAAATCATATATAAATCAGAATTTAATGAGATCTTTCCTATTAGCGTTTCAAAATTAACTGAGAAATTCAATGTACGCGTAATAAAAGGAGACCTTAACGAAGAGGCAGACGCCATATTATTTAAAAAAAGTAAAGTTATAATTGTTGATAGTCGTCTAGAACTTGAAACTAGAATTAATTTCGCTATAACTACTTTGGTTGGACACCTCGTCATACCTTGGCATATTAAAGACACATATCACTTAAGAAAATTTGGAACTTCTACATTGCTTACAGACAAAACAGAAACGATAGAAGCTACTCAATTCTCTACTAATTTACTAACACCACCTTTAGAATTAGAAAAATATTTTTCAATTTATAAAGAAAAAAATGTAAGTCTAGAAGAACTAAAAAAACTTGCTGAAGAAAAATACCATGTCTCTTTAACCAATTTGTGCAACCGTCTGGTTGAACTGCATAGTGATAGATTCGTCGTAGTAACCTCTGATGAGGACGGTATTAAAAAGCCTTTCTCAAGTGGTATCACATTAAAGGAGAAAGGTACTTTACTAGACGAAAGAAGTAAAGCTTTTGAGCTGTTGAAATACTCTACTAAAGAAGAGGAATTTAAAGAAGGATTAGTAAAAGCAAATGCTTGGATAAATAATGTATCTGATGAAGAAACAGTTTACGAGAGTTCAGTTTATAGTCGCAAATACAATTCTGTCCTTACATTAATAACAAAATCGAATAGATAAATTTAATAATCATAAAAGACAGTCTCCACTTCAGAGACTGTCTTTTTTTTCACTTTTTATTCTTCTATATAAAGTAGCTGAAGAAATTCCCGTAGCTTCCTGTATTTCTTTAACGCTCATTCTCTGCGAATGGTAGAGAGCAAGTGCTTGATTCAGCTTTTGATGATTTACTTTAGGACGTCCACCTTTTCTTCCCCTCGCTCGTGCAGCTTTTAGGCCAGCCATTGTTCGTTCTCGAATAATATCCCTCTCGAATTCTGCTAAAACCGATAGCATTCCAAACATCGCTTTTCCTGCAGCCGTCCCTGTATCGATATTGTCTTGGATGCTGACGAACTCTACTCCTTTTTCTCGAAGTAGTTCTGCAATTTCAATCAATCGCTTTGTGGATCTTGCTAATCGATCTAATTTATAAACGACGAATTTATCACCGGCACGTGACATCTTAATCGCTTGCAATAATTCCGGACGATCATCTTTTGCTCCAGATAATTTTTCCTGAAATATCTCTTCGCAACCGAATTCTTGTAAAGCATCCAACTGTAAATTCAAAGATTGATCAATTGTACTGACGCGAGCATATCCGATAATCATAAAATCCCTCTTTCTCCTTAATTACCAGATTAATTATATCAAAAATACCCGTTTAAGATGAATAGTTTTTGACATGGTTTTTGATAGAGTCTGGAAGGGGATGAAAATCTCCTGTTACTTCTACTGATATTTTGCGATGATTTTAACCGTTATTTTGCACATATATAAAATGAAAGAAGGCTCAACTGTTACCGCAAGATAATTTGAGCCTTCTTTCTTTGTATTATCGGAGAATATATTAAACCAGTTTGTTAATCTCATTATATAGAATATCAAGCCACTCATTTTGAGGCGAAATAATTTGAGGTAAGTTTTCTAACGGAGACCAAAATAGTTTAAAAGTGTGATTGTCTGTCTCTATTTCCCATTCATCAAGGTGACTGTTTGATTGTAGATGATAAAATTGCCTTGATACTTTTGATGCTACCTTCGACTGTTCGGTCCAACCAGTTATCTGATAGGTAATGTAATTGGGATCTGGAAATTTATCTCCTTCCTTATAAGTTACTTGTACAAATTCTCCTTGAGTTCGCTCATATAGAACAGTGATACCTCTTCTTATTTCCGCCCATTGAAAACTAGCGATGTCTGGTCTTGAAAATATTTTTGCTTTATCAAAAGTGATATAACTGCCTTTTAACTTTTTTTCTTGATGCCCAATATTCTTACATGAAATAAAATCGTTAAGACCTGTTTCTTCCCGGGCTTCTCTGATAGCAGCTTGATAATAGTCCTCATCTATTTCTACAGTACCTGCAGGTATTTGAATACCTGCATTTGGATGCTGAATTAAAAGAAGTTCTTGCTGATTATCTTTTTCTCTTGTAATAAAACATGTAACTTTTCCTAATACGTTTTCCATAATAACCTCCAAGGAAATATTTAGTAGACCAATTTGTGAAAAACCTTAAATCCTTATGCTAGTTGTCAATCTTCTTTAATTGAACTATTACGTTAATATTCATATTAACATAAATATCCAATTAGAATTATTCAGTAATTTACGAGTTATCTTTTGGAGTGGACATGTAACAAAACTCGTCCTTTTCTGGACACGGTGCTGGCCGATTTAAAAAGGATCTTTTTTATATGTTTAGTGTAATAAAACTCTGTACATTATTCTATGTTCACTAACCATTCAATTTTTATCTTATGGTACAATCAATTCATAGAAAAAGACGAAAGAGTGATTGGATGTTAATTGGATATGCACGAGTTTCAACCGGATTACAAAATTTGGATTTACAGATGGATGCGTTAACAGCTTACGGCTGCGACAAAACATTTTACGATAAAATGAGTGGAACGAAAAAGCAACGTCCGGGTTTAGAGGAAGCCATTAACTATGCACGTGAAGGAGATACGATTGTCGTTTGGCGATTGGATCGCTTAGGAAGAAACATGCAGGATTTGATTCAACTTGTAAATGCCTTAAATGAACGGGGGGTTGCCTTCCACAGTTTGCAGGAAAACTTGACGATGGATAAACGCAATGCAACCGGACAATTGATGTTCCACTTGTTTGCGGCATTTGCGGAATTCGAACGGAACTTGATTGAGGAACGTTCGGCTGCAGGACGGACAGCTGCCAGAGCAAGAGGGCGTCTTGGTGGACGACCGGAAAAGTTTGGAACAAAAGACATTGAAATGATGCGTTCTTTGATTCAAAACGGTACACCAATCAAAGATGTGGCTGAAAAATGGAATGTTTCCCGAACCACCATTTATCGCTATTTGGAAAAACAGTAAATCGGAAAGGTTGCTGCTTATGCAGAACGTACCACCTCCTTTAACTGGCTCTTCAGAAGAACAACGACAAACAGCCATGGCCAAGTATCAAATCATTGCACCCTATCTGCAATCCGAGAAAACACTGACGAGTATTGCAAAAGAAACAGGCATCGCCAAAAGAACGTTGCATTATTGGGTTCAAGGTTACGACCAGTTCGGATTGAAAGGGTTAATCCGAAAAACGAGAAGCGATTCGGGTTCTCTGCAGGTCAGTCCCGAAATTGTCTCAGCGATTGAACGATTGATTTTGAAGTACAGAAGAAGTTCATTGACCTCCATTCATCGAATGATCTGTGTGCAATGCCAGGAAAAAGGCTGGCAACAACCAAGTTATTATCAAGTGGACAAAATTTCAAAGTCGCTCTCGGAAAGTTTGAAAGTATTGGCCCATCAAGGTCAAAAAGCATATGAAAACCAGTTTGATCTAATCCACCGCAGAGAAGCCAGCTACCCCAACGAAATCTGGCAAGCCGACCATACACTTCTCGATATTCTAGTAATGAATGAAAAAGGAAAGCCAGAGCGACCTTGGTTAACCGTTATTTTAGACGAGTTTAGTCGCGCTGTAGCCGGTTTTTATGTAACTTTCCAAGCACCTTCAGCTATTCAAACGGCACTTACACTGCATCAGGCAATCTGGCGTAAACAAAACAAAGACTGGTCCATCTGTGGGATTCCCGAACAATTTTATACGGACCATGGCAGTGACTTTACATCGAATCACTTAGAGCAAGTAGCAATCGACTTGAAAATATACCTTGTGTTCTCGGCCATTGGAAAACCAAGAGGACGAGGGAAAATCGAGCGCTTCTTTTTAAGCATCAACCAGTTGCTGTTGCAAGATTTACCGGGTTATTTGGGGAATGGGATTCAAGCGAAATTGCTGACGTTAAATGAGCTTGAAGAAAAAGTCGGCGAGTTCATTGTTTACAATTATCATCAGCGTATCCACAGTACAACAAAAAAAGAACCCATTCTTATGTGGAATGCTGATGGATTTTTGCCGAATATGCCTGAGAGCTTAGAAAGCCTTGATTTACTTCTGTTGCATGTTGCCAAAGCGAGAAAAGTTCACTCAGACGGGATTCACTTTCAAGCTTTGCGCTTCATCGATCCCAATCTTGCTGCGTATGTCGGTGAATCGGTTGTGATTCGTTACGATCCACGTGACCTAGCTGAAATCCGAGTCTTTCATGAGGATCGCTATTTATGTACAGCCATCTGTCCGGAAATTGCTGGTTATACAGTCAACCTAAAAGAAATTGTAGCTGCCCGAAATCAACGGAGACGTATGTTGAAAGGGCAGCTTAAGCCGGAGACCACTGTCATTGAAGAGATAGTTCAGTCTAAACAAACAGTAGAAGATACTGGAAAACCTGCCCCACTCAAGTCAACCTTGAAGAGGTATTTCAATGAATAATACATCGCTATTTATCGAAACGAATGAATATAAGCGCTTTGCTGAATTCTGTGATGCCTGTATCAAATATCGCTACATGGGCGTTTGTTATGGTTTACCTGGGGTGGGAAAGACCCTCTCTTCTCGCTATTATGCGCATTGGGATTATTTAGAGAAGCAAATCAGCTATCGGCACAGCGATTCCATTGGCATCCATGCAGATGAAAAAATTTTCGATTGCCATACGCTTTTTTATACTGCACCTGCAGTCAGTGCTTCTAGAATGACAAGGGAGATTGGTTTAATAGATAGCAAATTAAATATGGTGAAGTCTGTCTATCAATCTATGGTTACTGAAGAAGAGCCACAATTTACGGTCAATTCATTTGAGGACATTGACTTACTTATAGTAGATGAAATCGATCGTTTAAAATTGCAAAACTTAGAACAACTTCGGGATATTTACGATCAAAACGACATAGCGATCATATTTATCGGCATGCCAGGCATCGAAAAACGATTGTCCCGTTATCCTCAACTGTACTCCAGAATTGGATTCGCTCATGAATTTGACCGATTAAGTAAAGATGAAACACACCATTTGTTGACCTATAAATGGCAAGAACTCGGCTTACCTATTAAGCTGGAGGACTTCTCAGATTATGAAGCCTTAGCCAGTATAATCAAAATTACAAACGGGAATTTCCGTCTTATTCAACGGCTATTTTCACAAATTGAAAGAATCCTTAAAATTAATCAACTTACTTCAATTACAACAGAAGTAGTCGAAGCTGCGCGTGACAGCCTGGTTATCGGTATTAAATAACCAAAAAAGCTATCTTCCCATAACAGAGGAAGATAGCTTTTTTATACAAAATAACGCGTAAATAAGTTTCAAACAGTCCTTGTAGTGCCAACTACCAGTAGTTTTATAATTTTAAAGAAAAATCACTTCATTTAAGTTTTTAAATTATTTCGACTTCACTTACATCTTCAGGTACAATAAAAAGAACATATGTTTCTATATGATGAAAATATTAGGAGGAAATTTTATTGAATAACGAAGCTTATTTAGAAAATTGGAATTTAGACAGCATATTTGAAGGTGGCTCCGATTCCCCTGTACTTATTAAATTAATCGGACAGACGAAAATCGAAATAAAAGAGGTTGTTCGTAAGGTAGATGCCCTTCAAGTATCAAAAGAACCGCTAGGTGAGAAAATGCTAGGTAGCCTTTTAGAGGATATGGGAAAAATTCAAACAGCACTGTCACAAATGACGTCATTTGCTGCCTGTTTGCTCGCGGAGCACCCCGATAACAAAAAAGTGGTCTTCCTCCAAGGGCAGACTTCGGTTGTGAACAACGAATACATAGCTGTTCTGCAGCGTTTCCAGAAATTACTTTCACAACTAGATCAAAAGCTTTGGACTAACCTGCTGGAAACAGAAAGCTTAAAGGAGTATCGTTTTATCTTAAATGAGTGGCGACAAAAAGCCGATTCAAAACTATCCAATGAAGCTGAAAAGCTGATTTCTGATTTGATGTATGATGGGTACCATGGGTGGAACGATTTGTATCGTTCTATCCTGAATAATCTCAAAGTATCCATAGATATGAACGGAACCAAGAAGGAACTTTCTGTTGGCCAAGCCAATAATTTGCGTTCCCATGTAGACCAACAGGTGCGTGAAGAAGCTTTCAAGGCGTTGGAACAGTTGTGGACAGCGCAGGAAGACATCATGGCAAGGATATTAAATCATATAACCGGATTCCGGATACAGGTAGATCAAAAGCGAGGAACCTTAAACTGCTTGGAACAACCGCTAAAAGACAACCGAATGAAAGAAGAAACATTACAGACGATGTGGCAAGTTGTCACGAGACACAAGCAATCGTTTGCTAATTACTTAAACCACAAAGCGAAATTGTCCGGGAATAAAGAAATGCCCTCTTATGATTTCTGGGCACCGTTTAAGGCAAGTAAAACATCAATCCGTTATCCCGAAGCTGTTGATTTTATTCTGCAACAGTTTCAGCAATTTGGACCCGAATTGGAGAACTTTGCCCGTACGGCATTCGAAAAGGGATGGGTCGAAGCTGAAAGCAGACCTGGGAAATCGGCTATTGCTATTTGTGCCGGTTTTCCTCTTACGGGTGAATCGAGAGTCTTTTTAACCTATGAAGGGACCATGACAAATCTTTTGACGCTGACGCACGAACTAGGACACGCCTTTCATAACCATGCCATGAAACCAGTAAATCCACTTAACCGGAAATATGGCATGACAACAGCTGAAACGGCTTCTACTTTTGCTGAAATGATCGTATTGGATGCAGCAATTGATCAGACAGAAAACACAGAAGAGAAACTCTTTCTTTTGGACGAAAAAATCAAGCGCAGTGCCATGAACTTTATGAATCTTCATGCTCGATTTCTCTTTGAAGAAAGACTATATGAGGAGCGAAAAAATGGGATGGTAGCTGCAGAACGTTTAAATGAAATGATGCGTGATGCCTTGGCCGAAGGATATGGCGGTTCCATGAGCCATCTGCCTATCCATACCTGGATTTCAACACCGCATTTCTATATTACCTCTTCTCCGTTCTATAACTTTCCGTATACATTTGGCTATCTGTTTTCAGTCAGTATTTATGCCAAAGCGAAAGAAGAAGGAAAAGGATTTGAACAGAGCTATTTGTCACTGCTTCGAGATAGCGGAAGTATGACAGTTGAAGAATTGGCGATGAAACATCTAGGAGAAGATATTACACAAGAGAGTTTTTGGGAAAAAGGAATGGCGCTTTGCGTCAAAGATGTAGAAGAATTCATTAGACTTTCTTCGGTTGATCTAGTCAATCAAATCAATTAATAGGTACAGAGAATTTAGATAAATTTAGTTTGAGGTCTTGTACAAAGGCATTTATAACTAGTTAATGACTAGAAGAGGAGAAGCGCTTCCATAGGCTTCTCCTCTTCTTAATTTTTATCTTTTCTTTTCATAATCAATTTTAATACGTCATGTAATCGACGAAATATTAAGCGCAAGATAACGCTTAAAATCACTGCAAAATATCAGTGAAAGTTACAAGAAGAAGGTTTTCACCTTCTCCTTATCTCTATCAAAAACCATCGTTTTTGAAAGGTTCACTTTCTTGAAGCTTTGAACTAAAAATGGAATTCTAACCCGCCATTTAAAGATCAAGTAAGATTATAGGCTGGAGGCTTTGAATGGTATAGTATTTCTATCGATAGAAAGTAATGCTCATATATAGGAGTGGATTCTGCATGGATAAATTATTTCAATATGTTCGAGAATTAACCGATGCCTCAAGAAATGGAAAACTTGTGTTTTTTGTAGGTGCTGGCGTTTCAACGCTTTCTGATTATCCTCAATGGAGTAAGCTAGTTGATAAGTATCACCTGGAACTCTACGGCAAAGTGAAAAAAGAAAAATATTCAGCTGATGATTATCTACGAATCCCTCAAATCTTCCATGATGTAAAAGGAGAAGAAGCATATAATCAAATACTTGAAGAAACATTTTCAGTAGACAAATCGACAAATCCTATTCATGACAAGATACTAGCTATGAATCCAGCACATATTATTTCAACTAACTATGACGACTTGATTGAAAAAACTTGCTGGAAACGTGGAAAGTATTTCAGCGTAATCAGCGCTGAAGACGACGTAGCATACGCTACTTCTCCAAAGTATTTGTTAAAAGTGCATGGTGATTTTAGAAGAGGATATACAGGAGAACATATAGTTTTAAAGGAAAGTGACTATATGAATTTCGAGCAAGATCGCCCCTTAATCAGTAATCTTATGAAAACGATTATGGCTACACATACAATCGTTTTTATTGGATATGGTTTAGGGGACTACAATATTAATTCATTACTCAATTGGGTAAAAACGCTGCAAAAAGAGGGATACAATAAACCATTTTTTATTCGAACAGATCCTACGCCCATCGAGGAGAACATTGCAATTTATTATGAAAGAAAAGGGTTGCGAATTTTAGATGCAGCCGGAATAGCTGATACTGCTGAGTCGGACTATACGGGTCGTTATAACAGTGTTATGGATTTATTGATTGAATCACGTGACAATAATTTATTAGCCACTAACGATGATGCCATTAGCTACCTTTATGAAAAACTTCAACCTCTATTTAAGCTGAAAGCAATTCGTAAGAATGATTTGAACCATGTTTTCGAAAAAGACTACGATTTTTCGGTACATGGAACTGTAACACCTTTTAAAAATAAAGCGTTTGGTTACATGGAAAAGTTTTTTGAAATCAAAAAAAGTGTCGGAGAAGTTTTTTCCGATAATTTAAAACCGCAGTTCAATGAAATTTCAAGTTTTTTTGAAGAGAATGGCGTTTATCATTTATCAGGAGACAGAGAAGCAGAAATTGAAATGAAGCCTTTTGACATTAGTAATCCAGCATATCATTGGGATACAGATGAGATAGAAAAAGTTATTCATATTCAAAATGATGACCTCGAAGAAAATTATAGAAAGGCATTCATTTTAGCGTCAATTGGCAAGTGGGAAGAAGCATACAACTTATATTCCGAGCTTCTTCTGCAATCAATCGAAGAGTCAAATTGGTGGATTCATTACCTTTCACAGATAAACAGATTTTGGATATACCAATCTATAGTTCAAATGGACAAACAACTAGATTTACAGGAGCTTTAGCTTACGGTATAAGATTCAGACCATTTTCTAAAAATTTTTAGATCGTATTGAACGAGAAATGAAAATTTTGATATTGATGATGTTTACAAAAGTATGCCCTTTGAATTCCAGAAAAATATAAAATATTGGAATTCCTTTAGTGATAACGAGTTTTATATAAAGATATAGTGAAACTCTTTGAGTTAACTAATAAAGTCCGAGCTGCAATCAGCAAAGAATCCCATTCTTTTGGTTTAACTGGTGAACAAGAAACTCAGCTTCGACTTAATGATAACCTTCGCTTTCTTTACGATAATTATTTATGGGCGCATTCTTTTCAAGAATTTACGCAGTATATGCGTAACTCACTTATGCTCCAATTCGAAAAATGAGTTCGAACGTAATCGACCGAAGGACGAATTGAGCCAAATGTGGGAATCAGAACACTCATCCTTTTATGTAGATTATTTTGACTTTCTCAACATAGCAAGATCATTCAAACTAGACGATGTAAAACATATTGAGAGAAGTTGCCGAATAGAGCTGGTTGAGTTTCGAGATCATAAGTTAATAGAAGACTATTTGCTCCGAATGACGGATGAAATAGTAAAACAGTTTTCAAAGGAAGGAATGAATATCGTACACTATAGTTTGTTGATTCCAGAGGCAAAAATAGCATTCTACTTTGCTAAGTATATAAAGCTTTCCGAGGAAGGTTTGTTAAAATAATTAACATGCTGTTATTTTATTTCCCTGAAAAGAGTTAGATATTGGGCTACGCTATCGATGGATTGAAAGACTTACAATAGGTAATGGTCTTCCTAAAGCAGCAATTCCTGTAATTGAAAGTTTTCTTGTGTTACAGTTTGCTAAATATGCAGACAATAATTTTTCAGAACACTCAACGAATGGTTTCAGCTCAAAAATTTCATTTATTTGCTACGTCATTTCGACGAAAACTTTGTTTCTGATCACCTATCGAATAATGCATTACGCCTTTCAATTGAGAAGAAAAATCAAGTTAACTTTATCTTTTTCTCTATCCTATCTTAACAACAGCAGCTAAAGACCATATTATGCAACTAAAAGAGTTAGATACTATTGATGGGTTTATGGAAGCTGTAAAAGTTGGGATCATAGAAGATGTTTCGGAACATCAGGATCTCATTTTAAAATACCTAGAGCAACAAAAGTTAAAAATTCTTCTCTAGAAGTAAAATTGAATTCGTTTTTCTGATAGCCATATCACTCAATTTGGCATTTGGTATTTTCTAGATAAATTAACAAACTCTAAAATGCGAGAATATATTGGAATTGAACCAGAATATGATTTCTTTGTTGATCCTCAAAATTTTAATTATAATGAGTTTATCCTTCTTGGTTAAAAACTATTCAGAACCTCTTCTAGAAAAATCAGTGCGAATGAGTATATGAGAAGTCATATAATTGAAATCCTGAAAAGAGAATCAAGTTTTCTAATGATAAACGTTATTTCGAAATCTTTGTTGAATACTTTATGTAATTAAAAGCTCAATTTATCTTTTACTTAGGTTTTGGTTATATTGAGTAATAACTTCTGAGACATATCTAAAAGGCGTGATATTTATGAAACAAACACTTGTTTTTGGTAACACAAGAATTTTATACACTGTATCCGACTCTAAAAATCGAAAGACTTTAAATATCGCCGTTAAAGATGGTCAAGTTTTGATTACTATTCCTTCAGGAACAAAGGCTGAAGTGTATGAACCACTTATACGAAAGAAAGCTCCATGGATTTTGAAACAGCTTGCAGATTATGAAGAAATAAAAATAAATAGCCGGCAGATTCGTTTTCAATCAGGTGAAAAGCTCCCTTATCTTGGACGTCATTATCGCTTGTATGTAACTAAAGCGGCTGTTTCGACTTCATCTTTAGCCTTTTCACAGGGGAGATTCCAGGCAATTATCAATAAGGATTTATCCTTAGAAGAACAAAGAGACCAGTTATATCCTCTCTATATGAATTGGATTCGAGAAAAAGGACAGCACTTTGCCGAGAAACGTGTAGAACGCTTCGTTCAACGCTTGGGAAAAGCACCTAGTGGAATTGCTGTACGTAACATGGAAAAACGATGGGGAAGCTGCACACCTCAACAAAAAATTTTATTAAACTGGCGTATCTTTTTGGCCCCTGTGTCTATGGTCGACTATGTACTGGCTCATGAAGTCGCGCATTTGAAAGAATTAAATCACACGTCTGCTTACTGGGAAACGCTTCGCATGTTAATTCCTGATTACGAAGAGCGCAAAGAATGGCTTCGTATTAATAGCAATCAATTATATATATAAAAAAGAAGAGCTTGTTTGCTCTTCTTTTTTCATGGTTTAATATTGCGTTTCTGCCAAAGCTCCGAAATATCCTACCAGCATATTAGCATCGTCCATCTTCTTAGTCTTTTTTAATAATAAAATCTTCAGTTCAGCATTCAATCTTCGTTTGAAATCCAATTTCGATTTCCAGTCCGGAATCTGTGTGACTCGTTCCTCAAAATACTGATGTACTTCAATTGCCCATTCTTTTAACGTGCTTTCATCGTGCTCGCCTTCATATACTTCCACTAATTTGTTGAAGTAAGGTTCTTGTTCAGAAGTAAGGCCACTTTCTGTTTTTCCCATCGCTTTTTGAACCAATTCTTCTCGTAAGTTTAATTGTTCTTTAATCAATTCATCAATCGTCATTTGGCGATCTTTAAACCGTTGGAGTAGATCCTTTAACCGATCCGAAACCTTCGTATAATACACTTCGTCCTGTTCAATTTTCACACTAATTTCTTTCTTAATAGCATGTTCAATTTGGGCAGCTTTTGTTTCCGGTTTGGTGTTATTCTCAATTTCTTCTTTAAACCGACTATCGAGTAATTGAATCGGATCCCGTACCTCAATGCCCTCTGACAGCAAATACTTATGAACGAGTTGACGTACTTTTTCACCGCAATCCGCAATGTCCAATCCATCGTCTACTGAGAATCGAGATTTGGCGAGCTGCCGAATGAGCCCAGCATGTTTTAAGTCATTGATAAATGGCTCGGCTTTTGGACTTGGCATAACTTTATCCATACTCTCTGCAAAGCGTTTATAGGCTTGGTCAAATTCTGCTCGGACATCTTCGTCTTTTAAACGTAAGATAGCTTCTTCTCGTTGGTTTTTAGTGAGACCATCAAAATAACGCATGACGGTTCGATCACGTTGTTCCAATCGCGGTAATTCGGAATCAATTGACTGCAAAGCACCTTTTACATCATTCGAACTAAAATTTCCAAGGCTTCATCGAGAAAGCGAGAAACACCAAAGTAATCAACAATTAATCCGTAATGTTTGTTTTCGTCGTATTTCCGATTAGTCCTGGCAACAGCTTGCAGCAAGTTATGCTCTCGTAATGGTCGGTCCAAATACATCACTTGCTCAATTGGTGCATCAAATCCTGTCAGTAATTTATCACAGACAATCAGCATCGCCAGCTTGTCTTCATGAAACGGCTTCTTAAATCGCTCAATCAGATCCTTCTCTTCTTGTTTCGTAATGTGATACTCTCGCATTTCTTTGACGTCATTCTGACCAGCAGAAAAAATAACGGCTGCTTCAAAATTTCCACCAGCATATAAATCAATCAACTCTTTGTACTTCACAGCAGCTGCACGAGATACCGCCACGACTTGAGCCTTATAGCCATTCACCAAGATATGCTGTTCGAAATGCTGCACCAGATCGATTGCTATCTGCTCCATCCTATCTGGAGACGTTAGAACCAACTCTTCATTCACGTATTTCTGTTTGATTCTTTCTCGACCGTCTTCATCGTACTCATGGAATACCCGTTTAAATAACTCATCCAACGTTTCCCCTTTTACCTGCAATTGGGGTAAGCGAGACTCGTACATAATAGGAACCGTTGCGCCATCTGCAACGGCCTGTTCAATGGTGTACTTATCAATATATGAACCGAACTTTCCGGTCGTTGATCGCTTCTTTTGATCAATTGGCGTTCCGGTAAATGCAATAAACGAAGCGTTTGGCAACGCCTTTCGCATATTGAGTGCTAAGCCTTTGTATTGAGAACGATGCGATTCATCGGTCATGACAATGATATTGCTGGATTTTGAGACAATCGGAAAACCAGTCCCATCCTCTTCCGCCCCTTGGAATTTCTGAATCAAGGTCATGATGGTGGTTCCAGGCCCTTTTGAGAGCTGTTGCTGTAAATCCGTAACAGACCTTGCTTGAGTTGGATTCGGGAAATTGCAATTGTTAAACGTTTTAGTAATTTGATTGTCCAAGTCCTGACGATCGGTAACAATCACTAACATTGGATTCTCAAGCTCTTTCAAGCGCCTTAATTTCATTGCTAGAAAAACCATCGTTAACGATTTTCCTGAACCCTGTGTGTGCCATACTACACCCCCACGATTTTCCGGCTTATGTTCCGTCAGCATTCGTTCAATGGTTTTGTTCACGGCACGGTATTGTTGATACCGTGCCAACTTCTTTACCTTGCCATCATAGACGATGAAATTCCACATCAAATCAAGTACTGCTTCTTTTCGCAGGGTTGCAGCCACTAATATATCTTGCGGACGTTCACTTCCCACTTCTTCGATTGTTAACGGATACGGATCTTTCCAAAGTCCGTAATGTTGAGGACGCGCTCCTATAGTTCCTATTCTCGCGCGGTCCCGACTGGTAACAATTAGCATCTGATTGTACCAGAAGAGTTTGGGATGTGTTTCTTGATAACGGTTAAACTGCTTGACGCCTTCTGGCAATTGCTTGTCCCACTTTAACTTTGGACTTTTGCATTCAATTACCACCAAAGGAAGCCCATTGATGTAAAGAACCACATCGGGCTTGATGGTTCCTTTCGCATTTTCGTAGCGAATTTGATTCACTACTAAGAAATCATTATTTTCGATTTGTTCAAAATCAAAGAGCTGAACGGTATGACTTTTCTTCCCCGTACCTAAGTCTTGTTGGGCCACAAGACCGTGTCCAAAAAGTTTATTATGGACCGATTGATTGGCTACAAAATCATCCGGTTCTGCAATGATGGTGAATTCACCTAGTATTTTATCGAGGTTAGACTCATTTATCCAAGGATTAAGTTTCCGTACAGCTTGCACAAATCGTTTCTCTAAAACAAAGCTGCCTGTGGCTCTTCGTTCTTTGCGATCGTCGATTTCTGCGCCTGTTAAGTATGTATAACCGTAACTTTGAAGTTGTTCAATCAAAGGGACTTCGACTTCTGTCATTTCGTAGGGGTCACGCATCTACTCCACCTCCCATTCATTATAGAAAAAGGTAACAGTTTACACCGTTACCCGTAACTTCCCGGTCAGTAATTGTTGCATCAAAGCTTTTTTCAACTCTATTTGTTTTCCTTTTTCTTTTTCATATATCTCGATTTGTGTATCAATGGAAGATAAGACATCAACTATCTGCGCTTGCTCAGCCAGAGGGGGTAACTTCAATTTAAATGTACTTAAGGATCTTACGTTTAAATTTTGTTGCGCTCCACCAGCTGACAATCCTGTTAAATCTTTTTTTCCTATTTCAGAGTTCATATAGTAAGCCAGGTAATGGGAATTTGCTAATACTGGATTCGGGCTACTAATTAATGTAGTAAAAGATTGAGCTTCTTCAAATTCACTCGGTACAACTGCTGTAAGTCCAGGATATCCTGTTCTTACAGTCAATATATCACCTTTTCTTAAGCGCTTTTTGTAATTCATTTCATCGAATTCTTTTGTTATATAAAGAACATCTTTTGCTCTTATTTTATTTTCCTTGATATTTTGATTTCGTAAAATAGGCACTGCTTTTTCTGTAGTATAGTACTGAGAAGTAGAGGAAGCTATCCCTACTATAATCCTTGAGCAAATATCATTGAACTGAACAACGTTCCATTCGATTGGAATCTCCCCTAAATCTGAGGATTTGAATTGTGTATGCCCTACACCCTTTGTTAGAAGATTTTGCATTAAACCTTTTTTAAATTCTTTTGTTTTTTGGACAAGTAGCTCGGTTTTTTCGATTTGCTTATCTGCAGCCAATAAGATTTCAGCAATTTTTTGCTGTTCTTTTATTGGTGGAATAATAACTTTTAATTTCAAAAAATTTGATTTAGAAATATTGAATCTAGTCGAACCTTGAGCTAAAGAAAATATCTCTTTTCTAAAATTAAAACTTCTAAACAGATATCCAGAAAAGTAAGGATTTAATACGTTAGGTTTAGTTCTCAAACCAAAACAAAAACTATTCAGGTAAATATCATGATTAACTTTATTAATTAGCACGGAACTCATTCCAGCTTCATTAGCGGTTTCTGAAGAGCCAGTGAAAATTATATCGCCTTCCTGAACTTTATTCTGTTTTTCTCCTAATTTGATATTTACTGGCAACAGTTTATTAGTGTCTATAAAAAAGTTATCAAAAACATTTTTATAAGAAATGAATTTAGAATCACCCATTTCAAAATCTTCTTTTGACTTACCAGACAATCCTCCATAAACTCTTCCTATTTCATCAATACTTTTTATACTCCAATCTAAAGGTATGTCCCCTAACTCTGTAGATTTATAACCTTCAGGTGTATTTTTAAACTCAATAACCATTAAGCTTCACCAATCCCTAATTCTATTAAATAATTCTGCACTCTAACTTTAGTTTCTAATTGTTGCTTTTCGAGTTGTTTTAAATCAAGAATAATGGCATTCAAATCCATTTGGTCTTCTTCAATTGATTTATCGATATAGCGAGTGATGTTCAAATTAAAGTCATTGGATTGAATTTCTTTTAATGAGACCAAGCGGGCATACTTTTCAATATCCTCATAGTGTTCAAAAGCATTTACTACCTTATCAATATCGTGGGTACGTAATAGATTCTGGTTCTTACCTTCTTGGAAGTCGCTTTCTGCAGCAATAAACAAGACTTTCCCTTTACGTTCTTCTGGTTTATTACGGTTTAGAATCAAAATACACGCTGGAATACCCGTCCCGTAAAACAATCCAGAAGGCAATCCAACTACAGCTTCGAGCAAATCAGATTCTAGAATCCCTTGACGGATTTTCCCTTCTGCCCCACCTCTAAAAAGTACCCCGTGCGGCATGACTACACCGGCCATTCCATCATGCTTCAGGGAAGCGAGCATATGCTGAACAAATGCATAATCGCCTGCATTCTTCGGTGGAATACCAAAACGAAAACGTCCATAAGCATCATGCTCCGCTGCTTCGCGTCCCCATTCTTTTAGTGAAAATGGTGGATTAGCAATAACTCGATCAAATAACATGATTTCGTTGTCTTCAACAAGACGAGGATTGCGAATGGTATCTCCTTTACGGATATCATGGTCTGGTAGTCCATGAAGAAGCAAGTTCATCTTCGCTATACTCCATGTATTCAAGTTCTTCTCTTGGCCATACAGTGATAAAGATTGTGGGTTCCCCCCTTTTGCTTTTACAAAATCGACAGACTGAATTAGCATCCCGCCAGACCCACAAGTCGGGTCATACACTCGCATTCCTTCTTCTGGTTTAATCAATTTGACAATTAGTTCCACCACTTTTGAAGGTGTATAGAATTCTCCGCCTTTTTTCCCAGCATCATCGGCAAATTGAGCAATAAGATACTCATATGCACGCCCTAGCATGTCCGGTTCGGATAAGTTTTCATTGGATAAGTCTAAAAGAGAAAAATGCTGCAATAATCGTTGTAATATTTCATCCGTTAAAACTTCTTTCCGGTTAAAATCGATTGGTGTGAGTACACCTTCTAACGTCTTGTTTTCATTCTCCAGCGCTTCAAATGCTACATTGATAGCTGTCCCAACATCTTGCGCATGCTTCCGAATTTCGTGCCAGCGTGCTTCTTGTGGCACATAAAACTGAAACTGTTCTGGATCTTCTGCTAGGATTTCTCCTATTTCGAACCCATGAACTTCTAGTAATTCATTTCGATGCTCCGTAAATACATCACTCAATCTCTTTATGAACAGCAATCCAAAGATATAGCTTTTATAGTCACTGGAATCAATTGATCCTCGTAAGATGTCTGCTGATTTCCAAAGGTGTGATTCTAATTCTTGCAAAGTCAATTTTGCCATTTCATTTCCCTCCAAATATTACTCAATTCTAAAGTCAGTTTCATAGTAAATTTTACCACATTGGTTTACTTGTTGCTTTCTGGATTTAAGTTAAGACAATCCTCTATTATTTATACTAAATACACTTAAGTTATCTTAACCACTTAGTTTTTAAACAAAGATCTTTTAAA
Organism: Planococcus sp. MB-3u-03; assembly: GCF_002833405.1. NCBI lineage: Bacteria > Bacillati > Bacillota > Bacilli > Caryophanales > Caryophanaceae > Planococcus > Planococcus sp. MB-3u-03. Next base: position 3,054,570 of record NZ_CP025135.1, read on the forward strand.
ATTATACGGCTAATAGCAACTATTATTCATATGAAAGCTCAGACAGACTTTATAGAGACTCCACCAAATATCGATAAAGTTTCTGCTCCACTGAATTCTCCAACTTCATATCCATCTGAACCACCGGGATGTCCCGGTGGTTTTTGTCTTTCATGAGCGATTGTTGGATGGAGTGTTGATCGGGTGAGGCTTGGCCCAGGTAGTATAAATCGCCGCCTTCATCGTCATCTTTTTTGACGAAGATGTGGATGTCCACGCCGAGTTCTTCGGCGCGACTGATTTTTTGGACTTCGTCTGATTGCAGTGTGCGGTTGCTGCGGGTGAACCAGTGCAGCGTTTCTTGGTTGATCAGTTCATCTCCGTAGGCGACACTCGATTATTCGACTTCCTCGCTTTTATGGTAAGTCACGAAGATTGGACAGGTGCCATGCTTTGTTTTATATCCATAAATCGTCGAACTCTCGTCATTGTCCCAGTTCAACAAGCGACAGACGTCTTTGCGGGTATATTTTTTATGCAGGGTGAGTGCTTGCTGTTACTTATAATGCGATCCGTGCTGTCTCGCGGTAGCAAGCAAGTCTCCTACTGCATTTCGGAAGAAGCTGTTTTCCATTAGGCTGGTTTGGATTTGTTCATTCCACGTTAGCAAGTTCCCTTGTTGTTTAACGAGTGGTTGTTTGCCGTATTTGGTTTTTCCGCTTTGGTTAAAAAATTCCAAGGTGAATATGCGCATGACCGAACGGAAGGTTTGGTCGTTCCAGGAAATGCCTTCAGTGTTTAATTGCTGCTGGTACTCTTCTATCGAAACGTCTCCTTTTTGCAAAAGCATTTCCGCAAGCACAATTTCATGCACTCTTTTGCCATTTAAGATCTCCAGCGACAGCATCGTCATGACCTGTTCTTCATACGCCCCCCATAACGGATCGACTTCTTTCAGCTTTAACAGGAATTGATGATAAGTATTGTATTTTTGAACGATGACGAGCGGATCGATCGAGTTGTGCAGGGTAAAATCATGCATCGAAGGCATGTGACCGATGCGGTTTTTCAGCGCGATATACGCTTCTCTTAATACCTTGAGATCCGTCAGCTTACTATTGGAAATCGCTTGGAATACACGATTTTTGGCGATCATTTCAAAATTCACTGTGGAAACGCCCGTGATGTAATTAGTGTCTTTTAACGAACGGCGGATATTGTCTTTGTTTTGAGAGCGATCACTAGATAAGGCCATGGGTATCATATAGTTATTTTTATAGTTACCAATGAAATCGATGATCGTCACAAATTCTTTTGAGCCGTGCTTACGGAGCCCACGACCCAATTGTTGGATAAAGATAATGCTCGATTGCGTTTGCCGCAGCATGACGACTTGATTGACGCTTGGAATGTCGATACCTTCATTAAAGATATCGACAGTCAGGATATAATCAAGCAGGCCGTTCTCGAGACGTTCGACTTGGCGAAGACGTTCTTCTTGAGAGGTATCACCTGTCAAGGCCACGGTTTTCAGTCCTCTTTCATTAAACGCCTGAGACAATTGATGCGCTTCATCTTTGCGACTGCAAAACATCAAGCCTCTTACCTTTTCGCCTGAATGTCCGTAGTAATGAATTTTTTGCAGAATGTGATCGACGCGCTCTTCTGCAACAAGCTTGGAAAAGGCAGTCGCTTCATCAATAACGCCTTCCTCGTATTCGAGCTCTGTCACACCGAAATAATGAAACGGACAGAGCATGTCTTCTTCTAATGCTTCCTGCAGTCGAATCTCGTACGCGATATTGTAATCAAACAGCTCAAAAATATTAAAATCATCGGTCCGTTCTGGTGTTGCGGTCATACCAAGTAAAAATTGCGGCTCGAAATGATCGATGACGCGCTGATACGAACGGGCACCCGCTTTATGGACTTCATCAATCAAAATATAATCAAAGCTTTTCGGATCCAATTGCCGCAAGGTTTCTTCTCTCGATAGCGTTTGGATTGTGGCGAACACATATCGTGCGTTTAAATCCCGGCGACTGCCGGATAAAAAGCCAAACTCTTCTTCTACTTCACCTAAAATCTTCATATAATCTTGTTTCGCTTTTTGCAAAATTTGTTCTCTATGCACGATAAATAGCATACGCTTTGGCGCAAAGCTTCGAACATCAAAGGCGGATAAATAAGTTTTTCCTGTTCCGGTCGCAGAAACGACCAAGCCTTTTTGATGGCCTGCTTCGCGTACACTTTCGATTTGATGCAATGCGCTTACTTGCATTTTATTTGGCTCAATATGTATGGCATCTTCTACTGGATTGGGTGTGTAGACTTCTGGAAACTCCGCAACTTGTTTGGCGTCCTTACGGTATTCGATTGGGACGTACTGTTTTTCGTAGTTATGGATCCACGTTTCTGTTAGCACTTCCGCTTCGTTCCATACCGCTTCAAACTGCTCGTTGAAATGATGAATGAGTTCTCCGTTGCTGTGAGAAGTGAGTTTGATATTCCATTCATAATTCACTTTTAAGGCTTGAGCCGTTAAATTGGAGCTGCCGACGATCAAGGTTTGGTGGGTGTCATGTGTGAAAATGTAGCCCTTTGAGTGGAAGCCTTTTTTATTAGATAAACGAACTTCGACATTGGTAATTTTCAAAAGCTCTTTAAAGATTTTCGGATGGTTAAAGCTTAGAAAAGTCGATGTTAAAATACGACCTTTGATTCCTTTTCGGTCTAAATCCGCTAAATGCGATTTCAATGTCGCGAGGCCACTTTCTGTGACAAACGCTACGGAAAACAAAAATGAGGTACATTGGTCCAGCTCTTCTAATAAGGTATTGAGCACGTAATGATTAGAAGCTGTGTTGTTAATCAGCAATTTCGGCTTAAAGCGATCCGTCGTTTGAAAGTCACGGTCGATAAAGCCTTTTTGTAAGGATGCACTCAATTCTTTTGCGATATCCATACCCATTCCCCTTATCCTTGTGAAGATTTAATTAGCGAAAGTTGCCGCCAGTTTTTCAATTGCCGGAATATCTGCCGGTGCCCAGTCTAAGCTCGGCAGTTCATGTGCCGCCAGCCATCTGATCTCGGTGTGTTCCGTTAATACCGGTGTGCCTTTGGTGAGTTTACAATAGTAGGTTTGCAAATGAACGATGCCAAAATCGTATTCGTAGCTCGTATGTTCAACTTGCTCCCCGATCTCTACTTCACAATGCATTTCTTCTTGAATTTCGCGCTTCAAGCTTTCCTGTGGCGTTTCGCCCTGCTCGATTTTGCCTCCTGGGAATTCCCACAAACCGGGAAGACTTTTCTCCATTCCACGCTTCGCACATAGAATGCGACCGTTGTCGATAATGACCGCTCCTACGACATGAATATCTTTTTTCATTTCTATCCTTCCCTTCAGTTCTCTATTACTCATATAATAACATATGTAAAATATCCCCTTTTCTAAATATTTTGATCCATCTCCTGTTACACTGGAAGAAAGATGGGTTTATTCACGGAAAGGAGAGTAATTGATGAAAACTTACTGGCTGCTCGGCATCGTATTGCTTATCGATATAACGTTGCTGTTAGTCGACGATTACTTTCCGGGCACACTCAGTTCTTTGGGCATCCCGGAGTGGTCATTGTATGCGCTACTTGGGGTTTTGGTTCTTGTAAGCTTACTAACGCACAACCCTGAACTGGAGAAACGCTTTAGACTCCATGAATTAATATTGTTGGCTGTCTACCCTATGCTTGTAATGATTTTATTGACGATACTTGGTGGCGACTCAGAGAGCGGCCTCTCTGTCACAAGCCCCTTCCTTTGGATCTTCTGGGGAATCATTTTGTGGTTGGGATGGCGTGATTATCAGAAGGAAAAAGAGCAGGATGAGCAAACGCTGGAATAAACTTTTTTATACAAAATGATAGGTGGTCTTGGTACTTAAATGGAAAGGGCGGATACAGTGGCGGAAGCACAACAGGAGATAAAAGAAATAAAAAAGTTAAAGAAGATGCAATTGCTCTGGGGTAACCTCTTCATGCTGGTGACTTTCTTGTTGCTTAGTTATTTATTGGGGAACGGAAAAATTTTATTCGTAACCTGGGCACTCATCATATTTCTCTTAATATTGACCATTCTCAGCTTATATACCTTGGTAACAGGAACGATCATCGGGACAAAGAATACGAGGCGCATTCGGGCATTCGATCGAAAGTGCTGGGGAGAGAAGAAATGGAAGCGCAATAAAATAATTGAAATTGTTCTATACACAGGTTTGGGTATTGGCATAACCGCGTTGGCCTTTAATACGGATTTGGATTCCTCCCATCGGAATTTGTCTGACTTCGCCTTCCCGTTTGCGGGGGCTTGGATAGGTTATAACTTAGGTGAAATCATGAGAATAGCAGCCTTAAAAGAGCAGCCAGCGAATAGCTAGCTGCTCTTATTTAACTGAAGGAAGCGTTAAATGAAAATGTCCCTCGAAAAGCCATGATGCATTCCGATCATGGCTTTTACTATTTCCGTCCTAAATATCCACAACGCGTGAAGAAAATGAAATTGACCTCATCGACATCCCTCGGTGGTAAGCTGTCTCGACAATGCCCCATTAAATCGTTTTAGTCACTCTAAAGATTAGGTCAAGTTTAAACAAGAAGCAACCAGCCTAACTGCAGGACACCTTTTTATAAAATGTCTATTAAACGGGATGCGGATCAGTTTTCGCTATCCTTTTCTCCATTTAGACCCTTTTTTAATTTTGAAGCAGCTTCTTTTTTCTTTTGCGGGTTTTGCGGGCTGAATGCGGCAAGAGTAATAGCCCTTTTCTTATGGGTTTTACTAATGATTTTACTCAGGTTTTTCTCAATATAACGCAGCTGTTGATGATTTATTTTTTTTGCAGCACCGATATCATATCTCCATTTCGGTGGCTTTATAATACTTACATATTGATTGCTTTCTCTAACGCGCTTGAAGTGACGGCGCTTATCATCCCATACGATATAGTGCTTATCATACATGCCCTCATGTTCGTTTCTCAAACTAGGCAACACAATATACACATCACCTTTTATCCCTTGAGTTCGTTGTTGATCTATATCAGCTGTTGCGATTTGCCACGTGATGTAAGCTATTCGATTTTTGTACTCCGAATCAGTCTCTTGTGCCATTTTCTTCGGATAAGTTGGTTTTTGTTTTCTAGAAAATAATTCTACAATGATAAAAGAAAAATCCCCCTCATGATGAGACAAAAATCGTTTCTCCAAATGCCTTACGTCAATCCATTTTCCTTTTGTGTCTATATCCTCTGCCATATCTCGCACAATCAACACAGCGGTAGATGCGCTGCTTTTCACATAGGTAATATACGCCTCATCGTATTGTTGACTATTTATTAAGCGAGCTGGTTTAGCTATATAACGACCATTTTCTTCCGCCTTACACGTAGCATAATCCGTATATCTCTCAATGTAATGTGCTCTTGCTACTCCAGATGGTCCTTGTTTTCTTTTAGCTTTTCCTCGTTGTTTCTTGCGCTTGTTCTGCTCCTCTATTTTTTGTAGAACTTCGGAACTGTTTACAAGCTCGTCATTCGTATACGATTCACTACAGTCATAACAAATTTTCCACTGTTTAATCCACAGATGCTTTACATCTATTTCGCTGGTGGTTCTTAAATAATCTTTCACTTTCTTTTGCAACCGATTATTTTCATTTACTACTTGTTTCCCGCAAATGACACAGTCCATCGTACACTTCCAATCTTTATGTTAGTTGAAGAAAGAAAAGGCTCTACTTCTCGTTCAAGCAAAGCATCAATTTAAAAGCCCATTATCGGTAATAATTACATCTATCTTATAAAATAAGGACATTGCGCATTTTAATAAGAGCCAACCGAGATTTTTCTTATATTACCATTTATTAGTAAATTGTTCCATATTCATTAAAGAACTATTTTTACTCACCTGCTTTTACATCACTTGATTTTTAATGGGCAAACATCGTGTTTGATCCGTTGAGCTAAACGGCAAAAACCCCTCGGTTCCGGGACCAAGGGGTTTTTGAGACTTCGTAATTTTTAAGATTCTTTCCTGTCTTTCTCGCGGTCCGTAACTGTCGGTCATTTGCTTCTGAATTCCACTAAGTTAATGAAAATGAGTTAAGATACAGCATCGTCTTTGAGGAATCCTATAATAGAAACTACAAGACCTAACAGCACGATTATGTATTCAATCCCTCCGAGACTTGTAGCCATATCCAATACAAGAATTCCTCCTAAAATCATAAACGAGATTCCTAGTAATATTAATTTTATTGATTTCAACAACCCCCTCCTCAATCGAATATATTACTTAAGTTCATATACTAACATTCTAATACATGCACTTAACTAATCGAATAGTTGAATCAAAACCAAAAACCTTTTATTCACAGAACTAAGGTTTTTTAGCATCTTCATGATTTTGCAGATTTTCCTCCTCTACTTTTCCCTGGCAACTTCCCCATGCCCACAGCGTCCATTTTTAAAACCCAACTTCCAGGAGGTGCTGTGTGATGAAAACGTTTTGGCTGTTCGGCTACCGGCAAGCGCTGTGCTGCATTTTTCCCGTCATCATTTTCGCGGCACTAGCTTTGTCGAAATACATTGAGATTCCTTATCTGCCCCGCTATGATTTTATTTTGCTCGTGTGCATACTAGCACAAGTGTTCATGCTCACGTCCAAACTGGAGACTTGGGACGAGTTCAAAGTCATCCTCGTGTTCCACGCAATCGGGCTCGGGCTCGAATTGTACAAGGTCCATATGGGCTCGTGGGCGTATCCTGAAGATGCCTACAGCAAGTTTTTCGGCGTGCCGCTCTATAGCGGCTTCATGTACGCCAGTGTCGCGAGCTATATTTGCCAGGCGTGGCGGCGTTTCGACCTGCAGATGTACGGATGGCCGAAGCCTTTTTACAGCATCGCCATCAGCGTGTTGATCTACGCGAACTTTTTCACGCATCATTTCACCTATGATATCCGCTGGGGGCTGAAGCTGTTATTGGTGCTAATTTTCTTCCGCACCGTCGTGACGTTTCGCATCGATGAGAAGACTTTTAAGATGCCGCTGATCTTGTCGTTCCTATTGATCGGGTTCTTCATCTGGATTGCGGAAAACATCACTACCTTCCTCGGCGCGTGGCAATATCCGAACCAGGAAGCGGCCTGGTCGCTCGTCCACATCGGCAAAATCAGCTCGTGGTTTTTGCTCGTCATCATCTCGGTGATCATCGTCGCCCAGCTGAAGCGGGTGAAAAGTTCATTACAACTTCCCGCGCGAACCAGTCTGATAACAGAAAAAGAAAGCTGATAGAAAATTTGTCGCTCCAGTCAAAGAACTTTTGACATTCCCCAATAAATGGAGTAAATTATCATATGGACGAACAATCACGTTCGTTCTATATAATAATATTCGTGTTTAGGGGTGTAATTAATGGAAAATGTATTTGATTACGAAGATATCCAACTCGTTCCTGCAAAAGCAGTGGTAAATAGCCGTTCAGAATGTGATACATCCATAGAGTTTGGCGGGCGCACGTTTAAATTACCGGTCGTGCCGGCCAATATGCAGACAATCGTCGATGAAAAGATTGCCAAATTCCTGGCAGAAAACAATTACTTCTATATCATGCACCGCTTCGAACCGGAAAAACGCTTGGCGTTCGCAAAAGACATGCAAGCGCGCGAACTTTTCGCATCGATCAGCGTCGGTGTAAAGCCGGAAGAATACGACTTTGTCCAGCAGCTGGTGGATGAAGGCGTGACGCCGGAGTATATTACAATCGACGTAGCTCACGGCCATGCCGATTCCGTTATCAATATGATCAAGCACATCAAAAAGCTATTGCCTGAAAGCTTCCTGATCGCCGGAAACGTCGGGACACCGGAAGCGGTGCGCGAACTGGAAAATGCGGGCGCAGATGCGACGAAAGTGGGCATCGGGCCAGGCAAAGTGTGCATCACCAAGATCAAGACCGGTTTCGGTACAGGCGGCTGGCAATTGGCTGCGCTTCGTTTGTGTGCGAAAGCCGCCAGTAAACCAATCATCGCGGACGGCGGCATCCGCACACACGGCGATATCGCAAAATCAGTGCGTTTCGGCGCTTCGATGGTCATGATCGGCTCGTTGTTCGCCGGTCACGAAGAATCCCCTGGGCAAACCGTCGAACAGGACGGCAAGCTCCTGAAGGAATACTTCGGTTCAGCGTCCGAGTTCCAAAAAGGCGAAAAGAAAAATGTCGAAGGCAAGAAAATGTTCGTCGAGTTCAAAGGCTCGATGAAAGATACTTTGGTTGAGATGGAACAGGATCTGCAGTCGGCGATTTCCTATGCAGGCGGCAACCACTTGCTCGCCATCCGCCAAGTGGATTATGTCATCGTCAAGAACTCGATCTTTAATGGAGATAAAGTGTATTAATCGAGTAGATCGAATCGCAGCAGCAAGATTTTCGCAATAAAAAAAACCAACCATTGCGATTAGGAAGGTCGGTTGAACAGTACAGTATTTTCTAATTAGAATAAGGTTCGCAACTCCATCGTGGACTCACACATATTAAAAGCTCAGCCCTCTTTTAAGGTGCTGAGCTTTTTTTAGTTAAGGCAGCTTTTTTGTCAGATGATCAATCCGCTATACACCATGCCAATATTTATGACGAAATGAAAAACAATGCTCGGGTAGATGCTGTTTGTTTTCAACGTGATCACCGCGTAGATGACTCCGGCGAGTGCAATCACCAAGCTGAGAAGGATAGGAAAACCGATGGCGAGATGGAGAAGCCCGAACCCGACGCTCGTAACGGCAACAGCATAGCCGGTGGAGACGCATTCCTTAAGAGCCGAAAGCATGATCCCTCGCCAAATGACTTCCTCGAACACCGCATTGATCAGCGAAAAGACTAAACAAAAAACCAGCAGCGATTGGATGGACTCGAGGTCTTGTCGGGCGATGAAAAACGAATATACGATTCCATTCACGGCAATCCCGATCAGCCAAAACCAAAATACATTCACTTGATGAAATGGCAGACGAATCGGATTGGTCCAATCAGGTTTTCTATTGTACCAAACTAACTTCTTCTTAAATAACAGATGATTGAAAACGATGCCGATGAGGATAAAACCTAAAAACAAGCGGTTAAGGATAATCTTCAGTTCTTGTGGGACGACCATCGTTTCAACAAAACCATTGGCAATCATAAATACCGCAAAGCCGATGAGAAACGACAACAATAGCGAGGCAAGGAACCGGTTTTTATTATTGACGAATAACAAAATCGCAAATCCCGTTAATATAAGATAGGAAAGAACTTCTAGCTGATAGGAAATAGCTGCAATTCCTAAGAAAAACAATATCGCGATTGCCATTACCAAAAACAGCGCCTCCTTCCCCCTTCGAATCAATGACCATCTTGCCGTGTACTGTTTTCCTTATGGACTGCTAAGTAGAGCAGCGACCAGCAACAGGCAGGCCAAGTTAAAATACAGCTGGCCTGCCTGTTCGCTTGTGCCAATTTTCAAGTTAAACGCTGCAACGATCTGAAATACTTGTCCGGATTGTTTGCTTCAAGAAAGCAGTTTCTTCTCTAGTACAATCTTCAACTGGCCGCGTGGATCGATTTCCGTCTTCAAGACATCGAAACCCGTCTGGATATTGAGCAGCAGCATGCTGCGCCATTTGTTCATCGTCTTTGTGCGGACGATTTTGTAGCCTGTTGCCCGGAGGTCTGCGTGCTGCCTGCGCATCAGTTCAGAGGCGATTCCGAGCTTCCGGCAATCCGGACGGACACCGCCGAGCCAGCTATAGAAAACTTGATCGTCGAGTGCGTAGCCAATTTTATAGCCTACGACGCGATTGTCTACTAATGCCACATAGGTCCATGCCGTTTCCTGGCGGTTCAGCTGCTTTAGCCAATGTCCCGGCCCGCCAAAGATCAGCCGATGCAGCGCGGTGATTTCCTCCGCTATTCCTTGGGGCGGTTCAGAACTGAATTTTTGGTAGTGGATGTTCATAAGTATGCCTCTTTCTTTTTGAAATCATTATATAAGCCCACTGCTGTATTCCTAAGAACTAAAAACGATGAATACTAAGCTTAATTTGGCGTTCTACCCCTAACAATCTTTAAAATTTCAGCAACTCCCATCGCGATTAAACCGTTTAGTATGGCAAAGACTGAATATAAAATGGATTGACCGCTCTCTCCATCCGATGCAATGGATGTGATGACGGTAAGAACTCCCGCAAGCATCATCAATAAACCGAATATGTATAACATTAAAACTAGTTTCATATAGTCTCCTTTCTTCTCTGTTTAAAAATATAAAATTAGCAGACGATTCATGCTCTACTTGTCGCCATCGCTCAGTTCAATTGACCTAAACATTTGAGCGTACAGTGCTTTTATATTTTCTTCTGTTTCTCCTTCGTCGCCTACAGCGTATCTTGCAATAGATTGTTCATTATTTGACCTCTGCAAGAAACTCGTTGCGTAGTAATCTTTCTCCGTCTCACCGAATGCTAGCCCCAAATCAGGCAAAGGACCTTCGCCTTCATTCGATCCAAAAAAGAAAAACGGGATATGCACTCCCATATAGACTGAAGTGTATTCACTTTCCGCAGCTTCCGCCAGATGCTCCTCCATGATGAACACCGCATCGTATTTCCATAAAGTCGTTTCTTCAAATTCATCAAATGAAATTTCATCAAATTCGACTTGTTGTTCTTCCACATCCGGCGCCTCTCCCACTACTGCGATGCTCAAATCTCTTCCCTCGTACGACTCGAGCTCAGTCTGCGCGGAACAGCCAGTGAGCAGAATGATAAATAAAATTGCAATAACGAACTTTTGGATGTTCTTCATCTCAGTCCCCCATCTTTTATTATCGGCTAGGAAAAGCAAGCAAATAGGCAAGCGGCACCAACAAAAGGATAAAGATTCCGTTGCTGATCCATACATACTTTTTCGGGATGCCCCACTTTTTTTCGAGCGCTCGAATATGCAAAGAGAACAATGAGTATCCGATGAATCCAAGCAGGAAGCTGAGTCGGTCCTGGTGAATCGAGGCCGCCCGAATGAGGCCTAGCCCAACCAACAACATGCCAGCTTTGCAAAGAACTATATTGAAATACTGCACTTTCTTTTCTTCTGTCATCTTTCCGCTCCTTTCAAAAAGCCTGAAATTTAAGCTAAAAAGTTAAAAACGTCGAAATAGATTACCAAGGTGACTGTCGATATCCAAATCACCATCTCGCTCAGCGTCAAGATGGCCTGTTTTGGCTGTTCGGAATGCTTCCATTGGAAGTAGGCTCTGACGAAGGCATCTGATGCTATCCAAACAATGAATAAGAAAAGGTAGAATATTACCGGGAATTCTTGGTATATAACCAACCAAAAGGCGATCAAACTCACCAGAACCCACCCCCACCTCACCCATTGTTCAATCTTCCGGTGCTGCTCGTTAATGTAATCAAAAGAAAAGAAATCCTTCTTTTCTTTTTCGATTTTCAATAGTTTCCTTAGGATGATGTTTACTATGGAGACGAGTACAACAACCCCTAGAATAACCAATCCGATTTCTAGCCACATGGGCGCACCTTCTTTTTCTAGAGTTATAGTCGATAAAAAAATAATTCACGCCAACTTGAATGCACCTTTTATCAACGGCTGGGTGCAACAATTAGACCGACTTCATTTGTTTAGTGTTTGATTGCCATGAAAAACCTTTAATATGAACTCTTTTTCAGGAACATTCAATTGTTCATATCCCAAGAGGAAATCTTGATTATCGTAAGGAGCTTGCTTTAATGCGACATTGATTTCTTTGGCCGTTAATTCAATGATGGCATATCTGGCAGACGGCTTGTCATAACAGCCAAGGGAGCCCGGATTCAAGTAAGTTCGTTGTGCTGAAGAAAAGTGATGCACCGGATGATGATGCCCGAAACAGACCAAATCGAACGGTGATTCTTTATAAAGCTGATCTAGCTTTTCAGCAGTCGGCTCAGCGTCGATGGGAAGAAATCGTTGCTCGGCGTCGATGGGATAATGAGTAAACAATATCTTGTGACCCTCATGCTCAGCCACTATTTCTTTCGGAATGGGTTTCAATTTAGGCAGCAGGCGGTGATCGAATCGTTTTGCCAACCATTCGTGATGAAGCTTTTCACCGCCTTGGCTTTCGCCATCTTCTCCTTCCAAAATCGCAATCAATTCTTCTTCGTGATTCCCGATAACAAATGAAATGTCTTTTCTGCAAAACAAAATCTCCAGCACTTCGTTGGTCTCGTACCCTATTCCGACCATATCTCCTATACAGTAGATGTGCTTCACTTCAGGCTGCTGATCGATTTCTGCCAATACTGAAAGTAAAGCGCGGCTATTTCCGTGGACATCCGCGATAACTGCGATCGTTGTACTCATCTAATCCCTCTCTTCGAATTCACCATTTATTTCGTGAAGCTTATCTAAAGTTCTAAAAAACCGAATATTCTAACTCAAATTATGGTATATTATGTAAAAAATAATTAATTATTTAAATAGTTTTTTAAAGCTAAGTGAAAGAGTGCAATTCTAAAGAATAAAGAGGTGGGCTGAGATTGAATAATTCAAGCAGAAATGTCTTTAACGGCAACTTTGAAAAATATCAAGACCCCGAATATTACGACCTGGAGTATCAAAATTATTTAAGCGATGTGCCGTTTCTCGCCGAATGGGCTGAAAAATCGACTGGTCCTATTATTGATTTAGGCTGTGGCACAGGACGAGTCACGATTCCTTTAGCTCAGCAAGGACATCAATTAATTGGCGTGGATCTGCACGAGGGTATGCTGGGCCGGGCTAGAGAAAAAACATTCGCTACCAATCTATCAATCGATTGGGTTTTGCAGGATTGCACGCAGCTTGCTTTGAACACTGAAGCACCTCTTATTTATATGACAGGAAATTCTTTTCAGCACTTTCTCACGAATGAATCACAAAACCAATTGCTTGAGTCTGTAAAAACTCATTTAAGTGATGACGGTGTCTTTATTTTCAATACACGGTTCCCTATTTTAAATGAACTGGCACAAGTCGAAGAATCAACACGAACTTATACTGATAAGCGCCATCGTAAGATCCGCGAAATAAATACTGAAACCTATCATCCATTATCCCAGATTTTGCACTGCACATCAGTTCGGGAAATACTCAAAGGTTCCAATGAGAATTCTGTAGAACAAGACAGTATTTCCTTGCGCTATGTCTTCCCTCTCGAAATGGAACGGCTTCTCACAGACAACGGTTTTGAGGTGTTGGAAGCATATAGTTCGTGGGATAAAAAGCCATTACATGCTTCCTCGAGTGAAATGATTTATGTCTGTAAAAAGTGATAAACCATTATTTGCTCTGATAGTTCCATTCCGGCTTTCTTATAATTTATTCCGTTTCCTGCGCTTGCGTTTTCGATGCCAATTTCCCAAGCAAGCCCTTTTTTTGAATAAACAAGATGACCAGCGCTTGAATCGACATGGCGATAATGACGAGGAACAATTGCGAACTGTGGTAGAAGATATGGGAGAGTGCAAAATAGATTGGACCTGCAGCCAAATAAGAAAGGTATTGATTTTTTGTTGTGATATAAACGATTGTCGCCAGGCAGCTTGTGATGAGAAGCAACTCTCCGAACACTGAAAGGTAATAAAAAATTCCCTCAACCGAATAGGCAAGGCCGTCTAAAAGCGTCATTTAGTTTCCTCCTTCATTTACATTAGTAGGCTTTCCATTGATGGTAACATTTATTGGAAAAATTGTTATTAATAATCCCAAAATATCTTCATACAAAAACCCCGCTGTCTGTCAGCGGGGTTCGGTTGTTTATGTATTAAAAGCGTTTCATCTTCTCCTGAGACATCGCTGTTTTCATGCGCGGGTAATTGGCGATCGTGCCGCCGTCGATGCGCAGGTCGATGCCAGTGATATAGGACGCCGAATCGCTCAATAGGAACTCGATTGCGGAGGCAATTTCTTCCGGTTCCGCTGTTCGGCGCAACGGCGTATGGGCGAGCATCGTCTTGATATCTTCGTAAGCATCCGGCATGTCCATCATGCCGGGCGACACCGAATTGAGCCGTGCTCCTTTTTGGCCCCATGCCCAGGCTTGGTCTTCGACAATCAATTGGATGGCGAGCTTCGACATGCTGTTGGCAGCGCCCGCATCTCCTTGCGTGAATTGGTCAAGTGTCTCAACCAGGTTGGCCGCGAGCTGCTGTTTCAAAGCATCCATATACTGGCCGTTTTGCGGCACCATATAGGCGGTCATCGATGACACCATGACGGCGGATGTCGTTTCATTCGCCAGCGGCAAAAATGCTTCTAGCACGTGGCTCATGCAGATGACGTTATCGGCCATCCTGCGTTTTGAATCGTTCGCATTCGATAAGCCCGCCGCATGGATGAGCCCTCTCAACTGCCCCAGTTCCGACGCTTTTTCCGCTAGATTTCCGACCGCTCGTTTCGATGTCAGGTCGGACGTCTCGCAGTGGACGTCGGTAATGCCTTGTTGCAAAAGCTGCTGCTTCACTTGTTCGAGGCATTTTTCGCATGAATCCACTAACAGCAGCGTGCCTTTTTGGCCGATGTGCTGGGCCAATGCGATCGCCAGATCTTCTGAACCGCCCGTGATCACATAAACATCCTTCGTCATGAGCAATTCCCCCTGTTATCTACTATAATTAGCGTAAGCGTAATTTCCGTAAATAACACGAGACATTTACTACGATATTGTCTAATGGAGTGACATAAATGATAACAGCGAAACAAACCATTACCGAAACCTTCATCCACTTGCTTGCTGAACAGGATTTCGAGGCCGTGTCGGTCAAGGACATCGTCTCCTATGCCGGCATTTCCCGCTCCACGTTCTACCTGCATTTCACCGATAAATACGAATTGATGGACGCGGTGCGCAGCCAATTGAACGGACGTCTCTTGCAGATCTATGCCGAACCGTCGGATGCAGAGACGATCAATTTAAAGATTTGCCGGCATGTCTTCCGCTACCGTTCGTTCTACCGTCAGGAATTTTCCGATGCCGGGCGCATCCATGAACTCACCAGCCGCTTTGCCGACCAGCTTGAACACGTCTTCGGCGATGAGGACTTGGCCGTCTTCGCGGGCTGGGGCACAATCGGCTATTTGGCATCCTGGGTCAAAGGCGGATTTGCGATGGCGCCGCAGGAAGCGTCGGACAAGCTGATGAAAATCATTTTCGCCGATTGGACGGCGAATTTGGCGGATGCCCGGGAACGCAGCAGTTGAACCATTTTTCGCAGTGAAGAAAAGAAAGCTAACCCGCAAAACGAAAGGGCTGGTGTGATGAACTTGTATCGAATCTTAATCTTCAGTGCTTTAACGGTTCTCACGCTTTGGCTCATCACTGATTTCTTCCCGAGCACATTGAATACGCTCGGAATTTCCACTTGGCTCATTCTGGCCGCCCTCGCTTGCTTGGTCATTGCCATATTCATTACGCCGAGTGGAGACGGCCAACCGCCAGAAAGAGGAAAGTATTCAAAATTGACCTTTACCGCTATCGGATTAGGTTATCCCATTTTGCTGATGGTGCTACTCACCTTGTTTGGTGGTGAATCGAGCACGGGTTACTCGCTCTCAAATCCGCCTATTTGGATAACGGTGGCCGTATTTTTATGGTTCAGCTATTCCGATGACAAAAAGGCATACAAGAAAAAAATGCAAGAATCCAAAGAATAGAACGTAGCCCTCCAGTGCTGGAGGGCTTTTTGCATTTCTGGCTTATGGTGTCACTGAATCTTCACAGCGGGCAAGGGATTCAGTTCAATTCCTTTTATCTCAAACTATTTTTGTTAGACTGAAAGGAAGGCGAATATTTGCCAGCTAGGAGAGGATCTTTACGATGAAAACCTATTGGCTAATTATTGCTGTATTATTGCTAAACTTATCTCTGTTATTGATCAATGATTATTTCCCGGGTACTCTCGCTGACCTCGGCATTCCACTATGGATCTTGTTCGTGGTTATCATCTTGATGGCTACATTCAGCTGGGCAACGGTCAAACCGCGCCGCGAGAAGAAGCGCTATATGATCATCTTTCCCGCATTGATGGTCGGCGTGCCGCTTCTGGTGATCACTGTTTTGACAGTGATCGGCGGCGAATCCCAAAACAGCATTTCGCTGACGAGCCCGGTCTTATGGATTGGCGCCGCAGCGGCATTATGGATTTCCTGGCTCGAGTACATGCGGGCATCCGAGAAAAAAGCAGAGAAAGCGTAAAGTTTTGCATGAAAAAAGGCTCTTCCACTTGGGAGAGCCTTTTTTCATGTGCTGTCAGTTTTGAACGCCAAGCCCGCTTGCCTCAAATGCTGCCTTAAAACCGGCATGGACGCGGGGCCGACGCCGTGAAGCGTGAGAATGTCCTTTTCGCTATAGTCGGCCAGTTTCTCAAGTGTATCGATTTGTTCAGCAAGCAACCCATTTCTCGCCGGCGCACTGAGTTCCCGGAGAAACCCACGATGCGGCTTTTGTTCTTTGTTGCATACCGGACATGTCGGGCAATCGCTGCTTTTGTAGTAGCGGTGGCCGTGATCGCAAATGCGCAATGTCTTTTCTGCAGCCATGTTCATCGCTCCCATCATTTTCTTCATTATAAAACACCAGACATGATTTTTGGCGTTTGATGCGAATGAAAGACGCCTGCCGAAGCGGATATTTTGTTACACTGAAAGGACTTATCCATGCATCACAGAAAGGATTTTTAGCATGAAAACGTATTGGCTTATCTCGGCCGTCTTGCTGCTCAATTTATCACTGCTTTTGATCAATGATTATTTCCCGGGCACGCTCGAGGCACTCGGCATCCCGGTATGGCTGTTGTTTACGATCATGGCAGCCATGATCGTCTTGACTGCGCTGCGCTTGAAACCGGACAAAGAAAAGCATTTCCTCATCATCTTCCCTATCGTTTCGATCATCTATCCGCTTCTGTTGCTGTTTATCCTGACAGCACTCGGCGGCGAATCTGCGAGCGGCTTATCGTTGACGAGTCCGATTCTCTGGATCGGTGTCATCGTAACGCTCGCTGTGTTCCGCAGAACCTATCGGAAAGCACAGGAAGAGGAAGCGCAACAAGGATAACACCCATTAAAACAGGCTCTTCCTCAGCGGGAGAGCCTGTTTGTTTGCTATTGAACTTACACGTTAATACAACTTACTTTCAATAAACCCTCTCCGCTGTTCCAAAAAAGGCGGCAGGTACAGCGGAATCGCATTGAAATCGCCTGTGCCGCCTTCAGGTTTTTGAAAGTCGGTTTGCTCGGTGGCGACTTCAATCAATAGATTGTTCGGTTCACGGTAATACAGCGAGCGGAAAAATTCACGATTTTTGATGCCGGAATAACGGAAGTTCTTCGACACGATGCTTTTTTCCACCGCTAAGAGCGCACCGTCATCGCGGGCATTCAAGGCGATGTGATGGATTGCCCCCGCGCCGTTCACTTCGAGATTGCGCTCACGGTCTTCTACCAGATGCAGCTCTTGCCCAAACAACGCGCCGCGGCTTGTAAGGACGCTGACTTTGTATCCATTGTCCGTGAACTCACCCGTCAGTTCCAAGCCGAATGTTTCGCCGAACGAGCGCGCTGACGCTTTTGTAAAGCGGACGCGGGCATGGACAGCTTTGATTCCGAAGATGGCGTGCTCTTCTGGGATGTCCCCAGCTGTATACGGATAGCGATCAGACACGTCCCAGTCGACTGGCTGGAGTCCTAGCTGGACGCCGTCTTGATCTTCGAAACGCAAGACTTTCGTATCGTGATAGTCTTCGATCTCGCAATTAAAGACGCCCGATTCCCGCAGACGCTGTTCCCAAAATGTCAGCGACGCTTCACTCGGCACCGCGAAAACGGTGCGCTCAAGCGCATTCGTCCCGTAGGCCTTCGCTTGGCCTTGCTTTAACTCAAAGACACTGAATTCAGTGCCGGGCCTTCCGGTCGTGTCGCCGAAAAACAAGTGGTACATTTCCATGTCTTCCTGGTTGACGGTTTTCAATAGAAAATCGAGCCCGAGTAGCTTATGATAGAACTCAAATGATTGCCTGCTGTCGCGGTTGATGACCGACACATGGTGAATGAGCGGACTGGTCATAGGCACACATCCTTTAAATTTTTTTGAGTGGAGGAAAAGTTCATGGATTATTTCAGCATCGACGGAACCGCCGATGAGCGCTTTGTGCTATTTCACGGCACCGGCGGAAACGAGTACAGCCTGCTTCAAATCGCGGGGGATATCAATCCGAACGCGCATATCTTATCGTTCACCGGACCAGTCGGCGAAGGGGCCGAACGGCGGTTTTTCCGCCCGCTCTCACAAGGCCGCTTGGATCGTGCGGATTTCGAACAGCGTGTCGCGGATTTCCTCAACGAATGGCGGGCGCTTCCGGATTCAGGGCTGCACACGACGTTCATCGGCTTCTCCAATGGCGCGAACTTCTTGCTCGGCGTGCTCGAACAAGCACCGGATATCGCAGAGAAAGTCGTCTTGATGCATCCGTCGAACCTCGGCTACCACTTTTCACAAGGAAGCAATGCGCATATTTTCCTCACTGCCGGGGCGACGGATCCGATTTCGGTTCCTGGAGACGTGATGAAACTGGCGAAACAGCTGGAGACGCCGTTTCCGAACACCCACCTCCAGTTACTCGACGGTGCCCATCAAGTGAGCGAACAGGAAATCGATTATTTGAAGGATGCACTCGCCCGCTGAAGCTTCTCTTATAGTATAAAACAACATCAGCTGATTCGGCTCTTCCACTTACGGAGAGCTATTTTCATGCGTTTTTATTTCCGCGCCACCAGCACATATAAGGACGGTGCCGGGAAGAATTTCTCCGCCACTTTGAATCCCGACCCTGTGAGTTGCTGTTCCAAGCCACTCGACGTCAAACGAGGCGCTTTGGGCCCGCCGGTTTTCGGTTCGAGTTCAATCGCAATCAATTGCCCACCTGGTTTCAATAAGCTGTGCATGTTATCGAGTACTGGGCCGAGCGGCGTGATTTCGTGCAAGACGAGCGAAGCGAGAATGACATCGAGTGAATCTTCTGCGAGCGCTGAGTTCGTTAATTCGCCGTTTAGGAGCTCGATGTTTTCAATAGCCGGGGCTTGTGCTTTTTCGCGGATCAGTGCAAGCATTGCCGGATCCGTGTCGAGCGCATAGACGGTGTCGTCGATTCGCTGTGAGAGCGGCAAAGTGAAATAGCCGGTGCCTGCCCCGAAATCAAGGATCCGGTCACTTTTTTGGATGTGCAGCTGATCGAGCAAGGCTTCCGCTGTCAGGCCGCCGTTTCGCTGCGGATCGTCCAAATAGGCGATTTTGTTATGGTGCTTGTGCATAGGCTCCCTCTTTTCTGCATGGTTCATTCGCCGAATCGTTCTTCCGTGAAGGCAGCGACAACACTGGTGGCGGCGAGGCTTCCCTGTCCCGCTGCGATGATCAATTGCGCGGATCCCATGGAAATATCGCGCAGGCAAAGACCCCTTCAACATTGGTGCGCTGCATCGGGTCGGTCTCCACGCCGCCGCGCTCGTTGATGTAGCAGCCCAAATCTTTCGCGATCGATGTGGACTGGTGCCACTCGGCTGTGACGAATCCGCCGGAGCGCTCGATCGTCGTGCCATCTTCAAACGTGATGGCGCGCAGCTTGCCGTTTTCGCCGTCCAGTGAGCGGATTGGCTCTTCGTAGACGAGGACGCCGTGATGCTCAAGCGTTTTCTGTTCAGTCGGGGTGATGTGTTTTTTGCCATTGGTCGCGATGATCAAATTGTTCGTCCAGTTGGAGACGACTTTTGCGAGATGCCCGGCCGCTTCATTTTCCGAAACGATGACCAAGGGCTCTCCGCGCATTTCATAGCCGTCACAGAACGGGCAGCTGAACAGGCTCGTGCCGTAGAATTCCTGCATGCGCGGTATGTCCGGCAAGGTTTCCGTGAATCCGGTCGCAAGAATCACTTTTTTCGCGTGAAATACTTCTCCGCCTTCTGTTTCGATGCGGAAAGATTTCTCTTCTTTTGCGACCGTTGCAACGCGACTCGTGTTGATCTGGACATCCGGATAATGTGTGAGTTCTTGTTGCGCCAATCGTTTCAGTTCTTGTGGGTTGATGCCGTCGCGTGTCAAAAAGCCGTGCGATTCGTGCGTCACGCGGTTTCTCGGCTGGTTATCATCGAATAGCATCGTCTTTTTCAATGAGCGGCCGAGCACAAGTGCTGCGTTCAGTCCCGCCGGCCCGCCGCCGATAATCGCACAATCGAGCATATTTCCCTGGTTCGTAAATGAATCGTTCATTTCCCGTCGCCTCCTTGTTGTCCTGCCTGTTCCGCAATATCGACTAACAGCTGTTCCTGGAGTTCTTGTTTCATATTGGCTTCGGCGTCGCGCATGACTTTCTCGATCAGGCAGCCCTCGTGGCGGTGGAGCGTGCAGTCGAATAAATGGCTCTCGCCTTCAATCGCCTGAATGACATCGAAAAACGAGATGTCCCGCTCGCCACGCGCCAGCCGGTAGCCGCCTTTTGCGCCCGGCATCGATTCGATCAACCCAGCTTTCGTCAGCTTCGTCAAAATTTTCGACAAGTAGGTCGGCGATAACTGCTGGGCTTTCGCCAGCTCCTGCACGCCGATCGACGCATCCCTAGGCAAGCGGATCAGCTGCACCATCGTATGCAAGGCGTAGTTTGTGGCATTCGAATATTTCATCGGGCATCCTCCTCAAGTTCTTTCATGGATATTAAAGATTCTTGTTGTCTGTAATTAAAACCAATTTACCATTAGCGATTGATTCCGTCAACAAGGAATGCCTGGCTTGTGTTATTTCCTGGGAATGAGCTGCTGTAGTTACGCTCAAACTAGTGGTATTCACCTCCTTTAATACACTGAGAGTGAAACGTTTGGAAGCGAACGCGAAAAGAAAGTAGAATAAGAAGAAAAGGAGGGAAATTGTGAAGAAATAAAATAATGAGAACAAAAGTGAAAAAAAGGAAGAACAGATTAAAAAAGAAATGACACTCTACGGCGCTGCCCTGTTCTTGGGACTCGCAATCTCGATTTTCGCTCATCACATTGAAGATGTCAGCGGCTTTCTGACATTCCTTGTGCCGGCAGCGGTGCTGTACTTTTTCGTCTTGTTCGCTTATTTCAAGGAAGGCATGTTGCGAAAAATCGCTTATGGCATCATGGCAGTCATCGGCCTCATCAGCCTGTTTATGATCTTCTACTTGGAAATCACCGGCGGCCACTGATCGATCGTATCTTCCCGGCGTCGAACGCGTATGACTATGCTATAATTCGTTTAACTATTATGAGAATATTCACGCGAAAGGAATGAACAGCATGAACGAAAAAGTCCTTTTTGTGTTGCTGGATGAGTATGCCGACTGGGAAGCAGCGTCTTTGGCGGCGGCGTTGAATGAAGAGCCCGAATGCGACGGGCGGAGATTCGATGTGAAGACGGTATCGCTGACGAAAGATCCGGTCACATCGATCGGCGGCTTCACCGTATTGCCGGATTATAGTATCGACGATGCCCCGGAGGAATTTGCCGGATTGATCCTGATCGGCGGCAATTCCTGGCGCAAAGACGGCAGCGAACGCGTCATGGAGCTGGTCGACAAAGTGCTCAGCCAGCAAGCCGTGCTTGGCGCCATTTGCGATGCCTCGGTATTTCTCGGAAAGAACGGCTTGTTAAACGATGTGCCGCATACGAGCAATCATCTGGAAGATTTGCAGGAAACTGCAGGCGACCGCTACACGAATGAAGCGCACTATCTCCAGCAGCAAGCGGTCCGCAGCAGCCAGCTCATTACCGCCAACGGCTCCGCCTTCCTCGAATTCGGGAAAGAAGTGCTGGAAGCGCTGAATGCCGCACCGCAGCCGGAAATTGATGAATGGTATGGTTTTTTCAAGCAAGGCTATTACGATTACTTGAAGTCGCAGCAATAGAACGCAAAAATCCCTTTGTTCCGGTTTGGAACAAAGGGATTTTTCAGTTTATCGGTTAGTTCGCCTGCAAACGCTGGATGACTTGCTGAACAGTCGAAAACGTCAATAAGTCTTGATCGTCGCCTTTGATGCTGACAATTTCTATCGCCGTTTTCGGGCTGATACCGGAAATGTACAGCTTGCTGCCCATCAGTCTCAGCACATCCTGGATCATCAATAGGTTGGTGTAGAGAAAATTCTTCTCCCATAGCACGCCCGTGACGTCGATGATGTGTGCCGAGTGCGCGTGTCGCGGACGAAATGGCTCAATTTGGACGTGAGGGCATCAAAACGCATATTGTTCATTTTCCCGACCAACGCGACTGCGCCGATATGATCGTCGATTGGCAAGATCGGCAGCATCTGTTCGTTGATTTCCTGCTCTTTTTCGTTCAATTCTACTTGCTGTTCGACTTCCTGGGTGATGTCCGTTTGCGTGCCGATAAAATACAGGTGGCCGTCCATCGTAACAGGTTCAATGTTCAGGCGGTTCCAGAACGTCGTGCCGTTTTTCCGGCAGTTTTCCAGCGTCACGGTGATTTTTTCACACTTTTGAATTGCTTGCCTAATCTTTCCGATGGTGAAACGGTCGGTGTTGTCGCCTTGCAAAAAGCGGCAGTTTTTTCCGATGATCTCGTGTTCTGCGTAACCTGTCAGTTGTGCGAAGGTTTCATTATAGTAGATGATTGGGTTGTCTTGTTGTTCGGGGTCTGTGACGACGGCCGCTACCCGGCTGCCGTTCAGCATCGCTTCCAATAATTCGCTTTTAATCTCTGTCTTTAAATGGTTCATCAAGATTCTCCCCGATCTATAAGGGTTGGTTTTTCACTGGCGATGCCGGCATTCATTCCGTTTCAATCGGAGATGGATCATGGTTCGATTTCTTTCAGTGCTGCGGCCAGCCGCAAGGCAAAATTCCGCGGCGGCTCGAGCGATTCCATCGTGATTTCAACAAGGTTTTGATTCATGTGGATGCACTGGCGAAATGCAATTGGCAGCGGAATCGGGAATTTGCGCAAGGTGTCTTCAAAAGCCAGCATTTCTTCCGGCAAGATGTATACGCGGGCTTTATTGACAGCCGCCCCGTCTTGCTGGAAATGCCCGAAGCTGATTTCCATATCCAGTTTGAAAACGAAAAGACTGGAGCCGAGGAAAATGTCCAGTTTCTTGGTTTTCGTAAAATGGAACTTTCCTTCACGGTATTCGCAGCGTGCCTTCAAGGTTCTTTGTACTTCATCAGCAATCAATAACTCTTCGTTCACTTATACCGTCCTTTCGTCCTGTTCCGCGGATCCAAAAATTTTTCATAATGTCCTATACCCGAAATTATTGCTTTTTTCCCATTCAATGAAAATTTTTCTAAACCTTTTACTCATGCCCTTTTAAAAATTTTAGTTAATCAGGACTTTGTCTGCGTTTCGAGAAGAAGGTTTCGGCAACAAAATCGCTTTTAATGATGATGCCCGGAACTTCCCTCATCCGGTTCCGGCCCTTCTTTCAAACTGTCGAGTTCGCTTTCGGAAAGTTCCCCGACAATGAATTGGTGATATTGTATGTATTATTTCGACTCTATTCAGTAAACGCCTAAAATCGTATTTTAGATTAAAGCTTGGCAAAACTTATGAAATGTCGCCCCACCAAAAAGAGGGATGCGCCATCGTTCAGCGCATCCCTCTTCCAGCTCTATTGCCCGATTTAATAAATCACGCCCGATAGCAATACAAAATTAGGTACCGCGACAGCTAAATTTGCCGAAAGGTCCGACAGAAAAGCTCTCAGATCAAAGAAGATAAATACCAGGTGATCAGGGTGACAGTATAAGCATGGCTAAGAAAGTATGTTTCATTCTATCCATTCCTCTACTAATCTCTTCCCTCATTCTGAATGATCTCTCCTTTTCCATTCTGAGGCGTTAACCGATACTCCTGAATTTGCTTTGAAGCTAAATTTCCGTTCCGGACTTTTCTTTTTTAGGAAGTTACCATGTGCTAAAGATGTCATTAAATCTTATGTCAATAAACAGAAAAAACGCTTGCGAGAGCATGCAAACAGTTTTTATGCTTTGACTTATAGCTTCCTTATTTTCCTGCTACAACATTATCGAAGGGGATAAGTTGGCCATCTAAAAAAACAGCGATTTTATCGTGTTCTTCGCCCGTTTCCAATTTGTACGAATACTGCTGAAGCTCGTTGTGGGCTCCTTCATCCGAAACATTCAGCAACATCTTCACCATATCACCCTCTACTTGCAGTTCGTGTTCAACAATTCCAGCGCTGTGAAACACTATAAATGAATAATTGTTTCGATAGATCTGTTGGAGCCTGAGGTCTGTATCCACGTTTACCTGAACATCATAAGGCAGCATATGAACTTTTTTAAAGCTCGCCCTATCATTGAATTCATAAATACCGATACTAATCACTAAAGTCACCGCTGCCAGTAAAAGCATTTTTTTCATGCGCCACTCTCCTTAACAGTCTTTATCGTGATTCAATGTACATGAAAACCTTATTCATTCTTGTGTTAACTCTTTTTTATACAAAACATGCTTTCTTAACGGACTGCCTTGTGGAACGCGTGGATGCTCGAATTCCCCTGCTTTCTCCATGCCAATCCGCTTCATGACGGTTTCAGACGGTGTGTTGACCGTTGAAGTGAACGAGTAGATTTCTCTTTTGCCAAGCTCTTCGAATGCATACGCCAGGCAAGCATTCGCCCCTTCTGTCGCATAGCCTTTTTTCCAAAACTTCTTTTCCAAGCGCCAGCCGATCTCAGTTGCGTCTTCAATTCCGATATCGAAATTGACATCCAATAAACCGATAAAGCCGATAAACGCCCCGTCCTCTTTCCGTTCCACCGCCCAAAGCCCATAGCCCTTCTCCTCGAAATGCGCTTCGATTCGCTCGATCAAGGCGTCCGATTCTGTACGGCTCAAGGTTTTAGGAAAGAACTCCATCACGTCAGGGTTTGCATTCAAAGCCGCAAACGGCGCATGGTCAGACGTTTTCCAACGCCTGAACCCGAGCCGTTCGGATTCGAATAAATAGCCGTTCTTCATGCAATCTTCCTTTCACAATTCTTTTTCCTCTGGCTTTGTTTCCTCTGCCGCTAAAAAGTATTTCGCTTTCCATTCATTGTCTGTCGCTTTGAACAAAAGTACCAACCCTATAATGAAAAAGAACACGCTCAAAATAATCGGAACAAGCCCCACTTCCCATAAGGCTGATAAATACAGGCCAAATTCTCTCGAATAGCCAGTTTCCTTTAATTGCGGTGAGTACACCGCCGCTGCGACCAAAGTAAACCCGAACAATAAAATACCTGAAATGACACCGATACCGCCACCGATCAACTGCTTCATAGTATTTCCCCCTAATTGAGTTATAAAAAAAACAGGCGTCCGGAATCCGAACCGCCTGTTTTCATGTGTTACTCGAACAATTGCTGGATGCTTTGCGTCGGCAAAGCGCCTTCACCGCCAAGGATGTAAATGCCGCTGACGGTTTTCAGCTGTGTTTGAACTGTTTTCACGGTCGCCGCATTCGGCCCGTTCGGTGCAGTCAAGACAAGTGGTGCTTTCGTTTTTGCTGCCAATACGGACCCAGCGA
The DNA here is from genome assembly GCF_002833405.1 of Planococcus sp. MB-3u-03. NCBI lineage: Bacteria > Bacillati > Bacillota > Bacilli > Caryophanales > Caryophanaceae > Planococcus > Planococcus sp. MB-3u-03. The sequence continues at coordinate 3,080,237 of NZ_CP025135.1, forward strand.
GTGCATCCGGGTAGTTCGCGCCGGTCGACAAGTACATGTTCTGGTTATCGAAAGATGCTTTGAAATGGTTGATGACCGCGCTGTTCGTTTCGTAGCGTGATGCGCCGGACAAACGGACCGGGTTTTTGATTTCTTTTGCTGTGCTGTCAGAAACAGCGCCCTTACCGCCAACGATGAAGGTTTTGCTATAAGCTTTTGCCGCGAAGTGTGCTTTCACTTCCGCTGGCAAGCCATTCGGTTTCGTCAGCAAGATCGGCATTTTCTGGCTGCCTGCGACCGGTGCGATCGACAAGGCATCGGCAAATGTTGAACCGGTTGCCACGACTGCTTGCGTCGAGTTCGTCATTTTTTTCGCAATGTTGACTGATGTTTCGTAGCGGTTTTTGCCGCTGATGCGTGTTGTTTTAATCTTAAGGTCTTTCAGTTCCATTTCGACCATTGGGCTGATGGCACCCTGTCCGCCGATCAACGTTACTTCGGTTACTTTCAAACGTTTCAATTCATCTTTTACCGCTTGTGGAAGCGAATCGGTTTTCGTGAGTAACAATGGTGCGTTTTGATACGCTGCAAGCGGAGCTGCACTCAAGGCATCCGGGAAATCGCCGCCTGTTGCAATCACGGCTTTGCCGGATGTGCTCCAGCCTTTTTTCGAAACTTCTACCGCTGTATCGTAGCGGCTTTCCCCGCTGAGGCGATCAGCGAGATTCCATTTATCTTTCAGTGCAAGAATCGCTTGTGCCCCGTTCAAACGGCCCCATCCTGAGACAAGGTCAAAGCCAGGTGCCAATTCTTCCATTTCATACGGGAAATCTTCTTCAAAGAAAGGATCTTCCTCGAAACCAGGAGGAGCATCTTCTGCGATAAACTCAACGTCATCCGCTGAAGCCGTCAGTAAATTTTCCAACTGTCCTGGTGTGAGATTCGGGTTGATCGATTTCAAGACACCTGCAACGGCCGCGACGTGAGGAGCTGCCATCGATGTTCCAGACATCAATGTCACATTACCGTCCGGCAGCAAACTCGGGATGTCCGTACCCGGTGCGACAACGTCAAGATCTTTGCCATAGCTCGAGTAATCCGATACCAGGTCAAGTTTATTCGTTGCGCCGACAGCGATCGCGTATTTCGATGATGCCGGGTAAGAAACTTCTTCCCATCCGTCATTTCCTGAAGCTGCGACGATTGTCACGCCACGCTCGTTTGCGTATCTCATCGCATATTCCAAGACACGGCTATAGCCGCCGCCAAGGCTCATGTTGATAATATCGGCTCCTTGGTCTGTTGCGTACAGGATGCCGTATGCAATTTGTTCTGTATCGCCGTAACCTGACGCATCAAGCACTTTCACCGGCAGGATTTTCGTCGACTGGTTAATGCCCGTCATCGAATAATCGTTGTCCGCTTCCGCTGCAATGATGCCGGAAACGTGCGTGCCGTGTCCTTGGTCGTCGAACGCTTTGTTGTCATCATTGATGAAATCGTAGCCAGTGCTGATCATTTGGTTCTTCAAATCGGCCAGTGTGTAATCAACGCCGGTATCGATGACCGCGGTGATGACTTCTCCTTGCTTTTGAGGAGCTGCCAGCTTCGTCATTTCCTCGAAATCGATGTCAGCGTCTTCGATGCCAAAGCCGCCGCCCTTATTTTCAAGCGACCATTGCTCGTCATAATAGATGTCTTCTGAATGAAGCTTGTATTGCTGTACCGGTTCGACGAATTCGACTTCCGGCAAGTCTTCAAGCGACTGCAAAGTTTTATTCGTTGAAGCGGCTGACATGCCCGACTTCAAATCCACCACGAAGAACTGGTCGAATTTCGGCGCTTCGGCGTCAAACTCTGAAACCGACTGGATGCCAGCTGTCCCAGCTTCCGCTTTTGTCAGCGTTTCGCCTTCTTTTACTTTCACGATGACTTTGTTCATGGAAGCATCTTTTACGACGTATGGAGTCGGAAGCATTGCCGACATGACTGATTTTCCAGCCAGTTTGTTAATATTGATTGCTTGTCCTGCCGCTTCCACATCGTCTTTCAAATTCGCAGGCGCTGTTTTCAACGCGAGCGCGTACAATTCGCTGATCGCTTTCTGGTCAGCTGCGGTGATCGTTTTCGAACTTTGGAAGCCATTTTCCGCAATGCTCGTGATCAAGCCGTCGAGCTGATTAAGGTTTTTCTTCAATGAATCACGGACGGATGCATCCGTCACGGCCTGATAACCGATAAACGGCGCCAGTTTATAGTAAAGCTTAGTCAGCTCTTTGCCGCTTTCTGTTTGTGAAAGCACTTCTCCGCGAATGACGCGCAATTGGTCAAGCAGCGCCTGGTCTCCAGCTGCTTCGCCCATGACAAGTTCCGCCGGGCATTGCTCGTCGTTAGTCGGTTTTGATGCTTTTACAGTGACTCCGTCAAAGCCGATTGTGTAGCTTGCTTCGTCTACTTCTCCGCCTTCAGGCAATTCCACCGGCAATTCTTCAGCGTATGAAGATACCTTTATGTAGTAAGGGCCTTCCCAAGCGATCGGAAATTTCACAGTCGATTTCATTTCTGCAAAACTGTAGTTGCTAAACGGGTCGAATGGCTGGTCGGCGGTCGCACGTTCTGCGTCCGGATAGACGGTAAAAGTCAATTCATCATCTGACTGGAGGGAAACTTCAAAATGCGTATGCGCTGCGACTTGTTCAGGATCGACGTCAATCCGGTACCAATGCTCATTATCTTCAGCATAAAAAGTATCGCTTACGTCGTCTCCTTGTTCCAGTACATCTGCATCCACCAAATCTTCAGCTTGCGCCGTTTGTGTTGCCGGTAAAACGCCAAAAAGTGATACACCCATCAAAAAACTCGTCGCAATCTTGAACGCGCGGTCCATCCTACCATCCCCATTTCAATTTTTTTACAATTACATTAAATCCATTAAAGCACATCGGAAGACATAAAAATAGATGCTTTCGAAAATATTTTTTCGGGACTTTTGACGCCTTTTAAATACCGTTAAGTGTAACTGAATCGCGCATAGAAAAATGGAGAAAACATGCTCGAATCGGCATACCTTCTCCTCGCCATTCCCTCATTTTTTCGCTTTCTGCACTGGCATATCGAGTGGCGTAAAGTAATACGAACAGTCCGGCCAGCCCAGTTCTTCGCTGAGGATGTCAAAAGTCGAGCGGAAAAATTCCTGCATCGCTTGAGTCGGTTGGGACGAGTCGGCGACTTTATCGAGCATCAGGAAGTATTCGCTTAGCGAAGCTTCAAAATACGCATCGGCAGGCTTTAAGCGTTCGCTGTCGAGTTCTTTATTGACGAACGGGTACGGCAGTACAAAAAACGCGGGCACATCAACATTGCCGTCGCCGAGCCAGAACCCGTACTCTATGAAATGTTCATCGAACGCCGCTTTTTCGATGACTTTGTCTTCCGGATACGGCTGGCGGATGCCTGGCAAAACGAGTGACGAAACGTCGAAGGTTCCCCAGAACAAAGCAGGCTTCATTTTCCGGGAGCGCAGCGGACCGATAAACTTCAGCTGTTCAGCAGCCGCAAAATGAAAGAGTTTGAGCCCGCGTATCGCCTGTTCCCAGTTGAAGGTTAGCGGCGTGTCGTCTTCGTTGAGATTGTTCTTATACGCCATCTCCTGCGGCTTCGGGTTGATCTTCAACTCAATGCCTTTCGATGCCAGCACTTCGAAGATCTCTTCGAAATAAGTTTTAATCGATTTGGCCGTTTCAAGTGCCACGGACTGAACATTCCCTTCGACATTAATGAAGATTCGGCTTTCGTAAATATCCAAATCGACTTGAAACGCACGATCTTGATGGAACAACAAGCCCGTCGTAAACCCGTTTGGCGTCACAGCGAGTGTGACGTGTGCCCATTGCGGCTCTTGCTGGGCGGTTTCGAGTTTAATCTTGCCGAGGATCTGTGAAATCAAATGCAAAGTGAACTTTGTATCAGCCCATTCGGAATGCTTGATCACATCCATTTTATTTTCCTCCTCTGGATTTCAAATCCATAGGCGCCGGCAGTTTCTATTCCTCCTTATATTCGACATGCTTGCTGACTTTCCTATCCAATTGATGGAAAAAGAGGGACAAATACCGGTTTAAAAAAGCCATACGAAAAGCCGTTCCGAAAATGATACCGGAACGGCTTCGTAAGTTGATGCGTCACGTTTTACTTCTCAATGCTTAACCCCTGGCACATCTTTCCGGACCACATCGAACAGGCCTGCGCCGATCACTTCAAGCGCTGATTGCATGCGTTCTTCGGAGACATTGTCTTCAATAGTGTCTTGTGGCGTGTGATAGACTTTTTCAATGTGGTAGACGAGAGGGTTCCAGCTGTCGATACCCATCCAGATGAAGAGGGCGGCCGGGATGCCTGCATTATGGAACGGTACATGGTCACTCGAGCCGAACTGGCCTGGGAGGATGTCCGAGTTCCCGAGGCGTGCACCGGCAGCGACGGTCGATTCAGTGACGATGTTGCTTGAGCCGTCGACGGTCATCGCATACAGATTTTCCGCTTTCTCGTAGCTTGTCGCCACCATGTCCGGATTGTAGACCGCTTCGATCTTGTCACGCTCCGCCTGGCTCAACTGATCGACGTAATAACGTGCGCCAAGCAAGCCGCGCTCCTCAGAACCAAAGGCAATGAACTTCATGTCCTTATCGGTGTTGTAGCTTTTGAAGACGCGTGCCAATTCGAGCATCAGGGCTGTTCCGGACGCGTTATCGTTCGCGCCCGGTGCACCGACGACGCTATCCATATGGGCCGTCAGCAGCACTTCCTTAGCATCCGCATCTTTCGATTTCGCTTTTTTCGTTCCGATGACGTTGACCGATTCGAGGTCCGTATAATGCGTCGCGGTCAAGTTCAGGCTGACCGGCCCATCCGCGAGCTGTTCTTTCAGCCATTCGCCTTGGATGTACGCCGCCCCGTATACCGGCACGTCATAGGATTTCGTCAGGTTCGGGTTGAACGTCGAGCCGTAGTTGCCGCGGCCGCCGACGACACTTTGCAGGATGACGCCCGCTGCTCCCGCTTCGATCGCGTTATCGACTTGTGTACGATAAGCAGCGGTCGATGACTCGCGCGTCAACAGGACAATCTTGCCTTCGGTATCTGCCGGGAAATCGGCTGCCGATGCGCCGCCCTCCACGTAAATGACCGGTGCCTCAACTGCCTGCTGGCTCACTTTGCCGTTCGGCGCAGCGCCCATTTCCCAAACGGTGCCGTCAGAAAATGCAGCTTCCCCGATATACTGGTCCGCTACCGGGAAGTACTGGTACTCGACGTCAAAGCCAAGCCCTTGTAACGTGTCCGCCACATAATCAGCCGCTTCTTTCTCCCCTTCGAGTCCGCCCGGGCGGGAACCGATTTCTTCAGACAAGTAGCGGATGTGCTCAATCGCCCGCTCCGCATCGACGCGGTTGACGATCTTCTGATCATGCGCTGCGCCGGAATTGCCGTTCGCCGCATAGGCGACGCTTGCCGTGCCCGAATCCGCGACCGGCAAGGTCATTGGGGAGACACTCAAGACGAGCGCCCCGGCCAGTGTATAGCTCAGGAATTTCTTTTTCAGCCCTGTGGTTTTCACTTCATTTGATAGATGGTCTTTTTTCATTCGACAGCCACTCCCTCGTCTGGATTATTTTCGGATCAATTGGTAAACGGATGCACCGACCAAATCGCCTGCTTCTTTCAGGCGTTCTGCGCTGATGAATTCAATCGTATCAAGCGGCGTGTGGTAATACGGCTCAAGGTTCGCCGTGCCCGGCTCTCTGCGGATAAAGTTCACTGCCGGAATGCCCGCTTCGTAGAACGGCACGTGGTCGGACGATCCGCGCTGATACAGAATCAGTTCAGACGGCGTGCCGATGCGTTCGCCGGTCGCTTTCGCGGTTTCCGTGACGATGTTCGCCTGGCCATCGAGCGTGTTCATGTAAATCGCCGTGGCGTTGTCCCAAGACGTGCCGACCATGTCCATATTGAAGTTGCCGATGCTTCTCGCCACTTCGTCCTCTGTCAGTTCGCTGACGTAATGGCGCGAGCCGAGCAAGCCGATTTCTTCAGCGCCGACAAAGACAAAGCGCACTTCTTCATCGATCGGATAGCTCTTCAAGACGCGTGCAATTTCGAGTGCCACGGCCGTACCGGATGCATTGTCGCTCGCACCGGCCGCGAACGGCACGCTGTCGTAATGCGCGCTGACGTGGACGATGCCGTCACTGCCGCCTTTTTTCGGCGTGCGTGTCGCGATGATGTTTTCCGAGGTCGCGCCTTCAAACGCCTGGACGGTCAACGTGACAGTTGCGTCCGCTGCCAGGACGTCCGTTTTCAACGCTTCCCCGCTCGCTTTGGTGATGCCGCCGACCGGGATGGCCATTTCATTGCCGCCGAGTGACGGATTGAGCGGCCCCGCCTGGTCGATATTGTTATAGATCAAGACGCCTGCAGCCCCTGCTGCTTCGGCATTCTTTACTTTTTCCGCAAAGGTGAAGCCACCGCGTTGGATCAAGGCGATTTTCCCTGACGCGTCCGCGCTGAAATCAGCCGGATAGCCGAGTCCCGCATCATACAGCTGCGCCGTTAAGCCTGCGTCAGCTGTCGCCGCGGAACCCGATGGAATATTGATCAATACTTCATCTCCCGATTCGGTATGCAAATGCCCAATCACCAAATTCGGGATGCTGAATTCCTGTACCTCGACTTCATAGCCGTAGGATTCAAGGCGCTGTTCCAGGAAATCCGCGGTTTCTTTCTCCGCTTCGGTTCCCGCGACGCGCGGGCCGATCGTTTCGGTCAGATGGTAGACATCTTCATACATCCGCTCCTGGTCGATGCGCGCAATCACTTTCTGGTCGAATGCCGCGCCGCTTTTCCCTGGAGCTGCTTGCGCGGCCTGCTGTTCGAACAGGCCGGTCGGTGCTGCGTAAAAACTGGACGTGACGAGCAGCGCCGATAAAAACGCCGTTTTCCACTTCATGTTTTTCAATTCATCTTCCTCCTTTTAATGGGTTCTAGTTACAGCCCTAACAAGTATTCCCTTCTACCCGAAAATTTCCCTTCCCGAAATATTAAAAATGGTTACAAAGTTATAGAATATTCAGTCATTAGAATAGAAAGTACTACCAGCTTAATGAAAATCAGGAAGTGTCCTAGGACTTAACTAATACTCCAAAAAAATTTAGGGAAAGCTTTGATCGTTTTAATCCTGTCGCGGGGATGATTTGGCTTATTTGCATATAGAAAAAACTCCCCTTTCCAGGAGAGTTCAGAGCTCAGTATTTATGGATTTTGTGCTTCTGTCAGTTAAATGGGCCATTTCACCAGCATCCCGGCATGGGTCAAGCCGCCGCCGAATCCGTACAGCAGCAGTTGGTCGCCCGCTTGGATGCGACCGTCTTTCACGCCTTCGGCAAGCGACAACGGAATCGAGCCGGCAGACGTATTGCCGTAATATTCGAGTGAATAGATGGTGTTGTCGAGCGATAGCCCGCTTCTTGTACAAATCGATTCGATGATCCGCAAATTGGCGCTGTGTGGCACGAACCAATCCACTTCGCCAGGCGCTACGCCTGCTTTCTCCATCAAGGCATTGACGCCTTTTGGCACCGTATTGACCGCCCATTTATATACTTCGCGGCCATTTTGCCAAACGACATTCGGGCAGCCAAGTCTTCTCCGAACATTTCACCTGCCAGGTCTGTGCAATACAAATTGCTCGCCAAGGCGCCGTTGGTTCCCATATGCGATTCGATAAAGCTCGGATTGTCTGCGTCGTGTTCGACCAGGACCGCCCCGCCACCGTCGCCGAACAAAATGCATGTCGAGCGGTCAGTGTAATCGAGGATCTTCGAGAAAGTTTCCGCCCCGATCACCAGGATTTTCTTATGCAAGCCAGAAGTGATCAAGCCGTTCGCCATCTGCAGGCCGTAAGAAAACCCTGCGCACGCTGCGTTCAAATCGATCGCTCCCGCATTCGGGATGTTCAGTTTCGCCTGAACCATTGCGGCCACGCTTGGCGTTTTGAAGTCTGGCGTCATCGTGCAGGCGATGATCAAATCGACATCGTCGAACGATTTACCTTAACGCTCCGCCAGATCTTGTGCCGCTTTCACACTTATATCACTCGTAAATTCGTGTTCTCCCGCAATGCGGCGCTCTCTGATGCCGGTGCGTTGGAGGATCCACTCGTCATTTGTTTCAACCAATTGTTCCAAGTCTAAATTCGTCAGCCTCTTTTCGGGTACATACGATCCGATGGCTGTGATTCGTGCTGCTGATCTGCTCATTCATACACCCCTTTAGCTTACTCACCTCATTTTAGCACCTAACATTAGTATTAGGTACCAATAATTTAGATGAATGGGTAAATACTTTTAATTACATAATATTTTTAGTAGCTTTCCGATTCATAAGTCATGTACTGTCTAGGAAATAAGAAGCCTAATGCTACTGCAGCATCTTGTGGTAACTGTTTTCTCGGTATTCCCTCAGCTCTCTAGTTGTTTGTGTAAAAAGTAAAAGCTTCAAAATGATAAGAAAAACGTTAAAAAATGAATAATAAATCTGATGATGAACAGATCTGTTACAAAGAGTTTTCTTCAAGCGAACAGCTGGGACTCGCCCTTCAAAATCGATCTGTGGAATAATGGGCATAAGAAAATTTATTCGTTAGGAGGCGCTGGAATGAAACGAAACCGAATCGCAAAAATGGTGAATTCCGCAGGCTCCTGAAGCAGGCGTTCGCCATCAACCAACGCTCCCTCCCTTGGGCCAAAGCATTGGCTGCCGGCATCAGCTCGGGCTTCCTGTACTGATCGGGGTCTTATTGGGCCAGTTGCAATACGGGCTGATCGCAGGGCTCGGGGTTTAGCATTTCTTTATATGTTCAATGAACCGTACGCGCTTCGATCGAAAAATCTTTTTCGCCGCACTCGGTTTAGCATTTTCTGCAGGGCTCGGCGTGCTGTTGTCGCAACAACCAATTCTTGCCGCAATCGCAGTCGGTCTAATTGGCGCGTTGGCGGTGTTCATCTTCGGCGCCTATCAATTCACAGGGCCGACCGCGATCTTTTTCATTCTGGTGTTTTGATCAACAATAATATGACAGAAAATCCGGCGCTATTCCTATTGCATGGCTTTCTCGTGTTCCTGGGCGGCATGCTGTCCTGGCTGATGGCGATGTGGGCTTATCCCTTCAAGCCCCATGCAGCAGAAGCAAAGGCCGTGAAACAGGGATACGTGGCACTCACCGCTTTGGCTGAATCGGCCGGGTCCGCTGAGTTCTATGAAGTCCGCCAACATGCCTGGTCCACCTTGAAATCCGCCGAAACGGCTCTCAGCAATGCAAGCGCTAAATGGACGCGCTCGAACCGGCTCGTCCAGTTGACCTTATTGCATGCGCAAGCAACATCGGTTTATGCCGAAATCATCAAACGCGGCGACCGCTATTCAGCCGTATCGAAAGAAACCGTGGAGAATTTGCGGCTCATCGCTTCATCAGTCGAAGCGTCAGGCAAAAAATCCTTTGCCGCGGCACCGCGCCTGCAGACGGAAACAGGAGATGCCTTAACCGAAAGCACTCGAAAAGCTTATGACATTCTTACAGGCCAGCGCGATAAACGGACGCGTGATACAGAACTAAAAGCGGAACCGTTCAAGGCCGTCTTTGCTAATGCTTTCAATAAACATTCCATGGTATTTTTCGCCGCCATCCGCTTCGGTGTCGTCTTGGCGTTTGCGGCATTCGTTGCCCACTTCTTGCCGATCGACCCATCGTATTGGGTGCCATTGTCGGCTGCCGCTGTCATGTCCGGCGCCACGATCCTGTCAACATTCAACCGCTCGCTTCAGCGGTCGGCTGGCACCATTGTCGGCATTGTAGTTGCCGCTGTCATTCTGTCCTTTCAACCGGATGGGCTGTTCATTGCGTTGATGATTTTTGCATTGACGGCGCTCACGGAGCTTGCGATTGTGATGAACTATGCCGTTGCGGCATTCTTCATCACGCCGAACGCATTGATGATCGCGGAAAGCACGTCGCAGATCGGAGACCTTTCCTATTTCGCTTCCGCGCGCATTGTCGACGTCTTGATCGGTTCTGCTATCGGGCTGATCGGGGTCTTATTGATCGGCAGGCGCCGTGCGTCAACGTTGCTCCCTCCGCTCATGTCCAAAACTTTGCGAAGCCAGCAGCGCTTCATGAGCCTGCTGTTTTCACCCTATAGCCCAGACATCGAGGCACAACCGATCGAACAAAAGAAAATGCGCACCAACCTAAGCAATTTGAAGTTGGTACTCGACACAGCTCAAGGTGAATTGCCGCAACGGCCACCAAATCTCGCCCTCTTGCAGCAGGTGTTTTTCGCTTCCGAACAGCTCGCCTTCCTGCTCGAAAATGCAGCGCAAAAAGACCGGCTTGCCTTATCTCCCGTTCAGCTCGGACAGCTCCATTTGTTTTTCGAAATGATGGCGAATGCGTTGGAAGGCAATTGGCCATTTGCGGAGCACGTGATTCCGGAAATCCCGGGATTCCCGGAAATCGAACAGGAACTCGCCGCCTTGCAGGAAACGGTTCGAATGAGCACACGCAAAATCGAATTACACGAACAAGACGAAGCCTTGGAATAGGCTTCGTCTTTTTTTGCGCATGTAAACTTTAAGCAACTGATTGCGATGGTTAAACTTTTAGCTTTTTCTATTAAATAGATAAAGTCCCGCTGCTTTTTTGCAGCGGGACTTTTCATTATTGCACATCGTTTAACCTGTCATGTTGCTGTGCACGAGCTTGCTTCAAATACGAAATGCCAATCAATGGGCAAATGATGAGGCCACCCACCATGATCCATGTCAGGGCCCAATTATTGCCTCCGGAAGAAATAAGTACGATCAAACAGTTGAAGGCAATAATGAAGCCCCGATACTTTTCGATTGCGGCCACATATGATTTGAACATATTTGCCTCATTCTCCTGTCATTTTTTATCTTAGTTCTGTTGTATGCCTAGTGGGATGTCCATGTATTTCCGATAGGCGCCACTACCGTTTTCCTGATAAATCCGAATAGACTCAACCTCAAAGCGGCAAGTGTCCAGCTCCTCACTGGCATGCTCCGCTGTTTTCAATTGACGAAACGGAACTGCTGGCTCGAAATGAGCGGATAAGAGACGAGTTGTGCGCTGTCTAAATCTTCGGCGTGCAGATCCACCGCCGTAATCTGGCTATTGTCGTACGTTGTGTAATAGTAAATCCCCTTGTCCATATTGCAGCAGGAAGAATATAAAGTGTATTCGAATTTCCCGTCCTCTAGCGCATTGAGCCCTTTCGGCTGCGCCACCGATTTCAGGATATGAAAGAACTGCCCAACACTGTCAGCTTCACTGCTGCCGGATGCCGAGTTGAATTTGGTGAATGTGCCCTAACAAAACGTGAAGTCGAGGACAAATCGCCCGGCAAACCGATGCCGCCCATACCGAGGCTGTAAGGCTTGAGGTCTAATTGTTTCGAGAAACGATTTTCAGGGGCGGAAGCTGTCAACGATAAATACTGGTTCAAATTGAACAAATGGTAGCCGAATTCGGGATTATTCGCCAGCACGCCGACTGGATTATCGTAAACTTTCAGCCCTTCTTTTACAGACTCCACGACGATTGACTGCTGCTGGTCGGAAATCGTCCAGTGAAGTGGTGCGATTGGGAGCTGTTCACTGAAAGGAATGTCCGCCAAATTCAGTTTCGACAACAGCATTTTTGCTTCCTCGACCGTTTCACATTGACCTAAAATCCATGGAATGAATTCAAAAGGCGCGATATTGTCTTTGTCCAGATCTTCTCGATGGAAATGAGCATTTCCCGGGAAATTCAACCCCGCCATGCTCAAGCCCTTTTCATTGGTGGCGTCGTAGTATAACGGATAATGGTCGATAACCGCTGCCATGCCGATCAAGGCATGATGACTCATCATGTCCTTGGCTTTACGAAAGTGAAAACGAAAATTCCGCGGTGTGATGGTCACCATTTCATTATAGGAAACATCTAAATCGAGATTGCGGCCGAAATAATGATCTTTTGTCCCAAAGCTGATCGCTGTGCACATAACTGTCCGCCCCGCTTTCTGGTTTGTGGCATTGTTCGCTACTCCCTTTATACCCAAAGTTCCATTGGCTAAATATTCATTCGTTTTCCCTCCCGAAACTTTCTTTCCCCTCTCCTTTTCAGTTGCTATACTGAAAAAACTTTGCCGTAGACACACTCGATTTCGGGGTGGTATCCTACTCAAGTACTTGCAGGACGGGGGAATTCAAGATGGAACAAGAACGATTCGACAATCTGAAATTAGGCGAGCGGGGCGCGATGCTCAGCATTGCTACATATATTATTTTATCCATTATTAAATTATGGGTTGGCTACCTGGCTGGGTCGGAAGCGTTAAAAGCGGATGGCTTGAACAATGTGACGGATATTGTGGCATCAACAGCCGTATTAATTGGTTTGAAATTATCCCAAAAGCCGGCAGACGCCAACCATCCTTACGGGCATTGGCGGGCAGAGACCGTGGCTTCTTTGGTGGCCTCGTTCATCATCGTCGCAGTTGGGCTGCAAGTCACCTACTCAGCCGTCGTGTCGATGTTCCAAGGTACTAGCGAAACACCTGGGCTGCTCTCGGCCTGGACTGCAGGATTTTCTGCTATCGTCATGTATTTGGTATATCGATATAACAAAAAGCTAGCGGAGCGCATCAATAGCAAAGCTGTTGCGGCGGCCGCAAAAGATAATTTATCCGATGCCTGGGTGAGCATCGCCGCGGTCGTCGGGATTGTCGGTGCCCAGTTTTACCTGCCATGGCTCGATCCGCTTGCGGCTCTTCTTGTCGGTGTATTGATCGTCAAAACCGGCTGGGGCATCTTTTGGGAAGCGACTCACGAACTGACGGATGGCTTTGACGAAGAACTTATCAAATCGTTCAAAGAAACTGCGCTCAATACGCAAGGCGTCACCGAAGTCCGCGAAATCCGCGCCAGAAATTACGGCAATCGGGCAGTCGTCGATGTTACCGTTTTGGTGCCAGGTGATTTGGACATTGCCGTCGCACACGACATCTCGACCAAAGTGGAAGTCAAACTCATGAAACGCTATGATATTTCGGCAGTCCATGTGCATGTGGAGCCCCATTAAAAGCTTCGGCAATTGCCGAGGCTTTTTCTATTTAAAGCATTTCTCAATATGCCTTCGCCCAATAAACCAGCTCATCCGCTGGTTGACTACAATATACACATGTTTCCGACACCGCTTGCGATTCGAATGGAATACAGCGAGAAGTAGCTTGGGTCTGTTCTTTTATTGCGTCTTCACATTCACGTTTTCCGCACCACATCGCTTTGATGAAACCGCCCTGGGCATTTAAAATCTCGCTGAATTGTTCCATTGACTGTACCGTTCTTGTTTCCGACAAGCGATGCGCAAGTGCTTTTTCGTAAAGTCCATGTTGAATTTCTTCCAGCAGGCGAGCTATTTCCGTTTCTATCTGGTTGTTCGCCACCTCTATCTTCTCTCCGGTGTCTCTGCGGACCAATACCACTTTTTCCTGTTCAATGTCTTTTGGCCCGATTTCCAGGCGCAGCGGGATGCCTCTCATTTCCGTTTCGTTGAACTTCCACCCTGGCTTTTTATCGCTGGCGTCAATATCAACACGCACATCGGATGATAGCGAGTTTTTAAGATTATATGCAGCATTCAGCACGCCTTCTTTATGCTGGGCAATCGGTACGATCCTTACTTGGACAGGAGCAACCGCTGGCGGAAGGACCAATCCCTGATCATCGCCATGGACCATGATCATTGCACCAATGATGCGTGTTGTGAATCCCCAGGATGTTTGGTGGACCGGCTGGAGGGCACCTTCACGGTCAAGGAACTCGATGCCGAACGATTTGGCAAACCCTGTGCCCAAGTTATGGGAAGTCGCAGATTGCAAAGCTTTGCCGTCATGCATCAAGCTTTCGATTGTATAGGTGTAATCGGCGCCCGCAAACTTCTCTTTTTCCGTCTTGCGGCCTTTAATCACTGGAATCGCCAGCACCCGTTCGCAGATATCCGCGTATACTTCGAGCATTCGGAGCGTTTCTTCATGCGCCTCTTCTGCCGTTTCGTGGCATGTATGTCCTTCCTGCCAGAGAAATTCCAGGGTTCTCAAGAACGGGCGTGTCGTTTTTTCCCACCGCACGACATTCGACCATTGATTGTATAACTTCGGCAAATCCCTATAGGAATGGATAATATTTTTATAGTGCTCGGCGAACAGCACTTCGGAAGTCGGGCGGATGCACAGTCGTTCTGCCAGTTTCTCATCTCCTCCATGCGTCACCCAAGCTACTTCCGGTGCAAATCCCTCGATATGGTCTTTCTCTTTTTGAAGCAAGCTCTCTGGAATCAATAACGGCATATAAACATTTTCGTGCCCCGTGCGTTTAATCTCCCCATCCAATGCATCTTTAATATTTTCCCAAATCGCATAGCCATAAGGACGGATCACCATCGACCCCCGTACACTCGAATAATCCACGAGCTCCGCCTTCGTCACTACGTCGGTATACCATTGTGCAAAGTCTTCATCCATCGCCGTGATTTTTTCAACCATTTGTTTTTTCATCGGATTTCCCTCTTTCGTTTTATTTTTGAACAATAAAAAGCGCCGCTCTAATGAAGGGACCCTTGGAGGTGGTACCACCCTTCTTTAAAGCAACGCTTTACGCTCTCAACGGATAACGGTATCGGCCGCTGTATTTTTCAATACAGATTCTGAAAGGCAGGTTCAACAAAGGCACTTTGGGTATCTTCCAGCTTTCGATCCCCTCTCTTGAAAAGCCCCGCTTGCTTACTGGTCCTTAAAATTACAAATTGTTTAGCAATTAAATTCTTATTAGATTAATTGAATTGTCGTAAGTTGTCAATAAAACCTTTAAAAAAATTCTCAATTATGTAATTTCTTCAAAGAAAGCAATTCCACCAGTCAACGTCATCTTCACAAAATCATACTGCCCGCCGTTCGTCGCTTGTACGAAAGATTCCGTTTCCTTAAATCCAAGCTTTTTATACAGCTTGATCGCCCGCTCATTGAACACCGCTACTGATAAAGTCATGTTTTTCGGGCGGTACCTTATTTTGGCAAACTCCAAGCCTGCTGCCAAGAATGCCGCGCCGTTGCCTTTTCCGGTCAACTCCGGTTTCATTCCAAGCCCAATATCCACCGTATCTTTATCAGATTGTTGAAAGCTGTAAAACCCAATGAGTTCATTTTGGGAAAGAACCACAAAATATACGCCCTCGCGTTTTTCAGGATCTAAAAACTCCTCTAAGTCCTCCGGGTCTGCGTTCATATCATAAAAGGAATATTCTCCTTGATAACGCCAGCTTGCCGCAATATCTTCCGCTTGCTCCTGCGTCATGGCCTGAAAAATATAGTCCATCCGCTTTTCACCTCTTCATTCCCAAGGTCTTCATGTCGACCAGTAAATTTTCCCTTCACGCTCACCCAAACTGGTGAAACCCGCTTTTTCCAAAACCCTGGCCGATCCTGCATTATTAGGGTCGCAGCTCGCGATAATGCGCTCTACTCCCTCTAGCTTAAGCCCCCACTCAATAATTGCTTCGGCCATTTCCGTCGCATATCCATAGCCTTCATAAGCGGGAACGATGCTATAGCCCAATTCAATTTCTTTTGGATTGTCGGTACTTCGCCGAAAGCCCATATCCCCGATGACACACTGGTCTTGCTTATGGATAATGAGCCCTTCCCATTCGTTTTCCTCAGGGAAATGCCGGTAGCGCTGAATTTTATAAGGAAGAATTTCTTTATAGGTTTCACTTGGATACCCACTGGCTACGGAATAGCCTGTGGCCTGTTCCAGCTTGTCCCGAGTAGAGGTCGCGGCTTGCATCATTTCTGTCGTGAAAGTCATCAACTCTAACCTATCTGTATAAAGATGCGGCATTTTTCATCCTCCTTCAATTTTCAAGATTTTATTCAAAGACAATGGACGCAAACACCCCTTTACTGAACGTACACATTCTCTTCCATGCCTTCCTCTTCTTCAAAAAGCTCGGCTTTTCCTGGTTTCATGACAAAAAACGCCAGCACGACAGCTCCTGCCAGCATAATTACTGCTAAGACGACAATCGTTATCCTTAATGAAATGAAATCCGCTAGCAGGCCGACTCCCAACAGAAAGACAATTTGCAAGGTGCTTTGAAACAGCTGGAAAATGCTTGTGATGCGCCCCATTAACGCCACCGGAACATTATTTTGATAGAAAGTGGCGATGCCGGCGTTCATGAAGACGATGAAAAAGCCCAAAATCAAAAAGCCAATCATGACCGAGATGAAGGACCAAGAAAACGCATAGACCACGTAGCCAATTGTCGTTAAAATCAAGCCATACACCATCATCGATCTGATAGAGATTTTAGCGGAAAATACCGACAGCAATAGGCCACCGCTCACCGAACCGATGCCGGTGAGGCTGATCAATAAGCTGTAGTCGAGTTCCGACAAGCCGATCACTTGCTGGGTGAACACCACTTCCTGCGCATCCATTGAGAAGGAAAAGATAAGGACAGCTGTGAAGCCCAGATAAATACATGTGATGTATTTATTTTGCGCGATGAAATCAGTCACGACCTTAAAATCGCTGATCACTTGGGAAACGGTCAGCGATGGGATGGATGCACGATCGATGTCTTCCAGTTTCGGAAGCCTCATGACCAATAACGCTGCCAAAACAAAGAATAAGGCATTGATCCACAAGGTCGTCTCAATCGTACCGCTGAGAATTAGCACACCGCCGATTGACGGGCCGATAATGAACGCCCCGGAAGACGTAAACGAGTGAATCGAGTTGAATCGTTTCCGCTTCCCTGTTGGCACCAGCATCGTGATGTAGGTCACGGAGGAAGGGCCGAAAAAGGATTTCACAATGCTCAGGAAAACCAGAATAACGTAAATGACCAGAACATTAGGAGCCAGCGGAATCAGCGCGATGAATCCAGCCCTTAACAGGTAAGTGAAGATGATCACCGATTTCTTGCTTCGGTAATCGATGAAACTGCCTGTCCAAAACTTCGTCAGAATATTGACGATCGGCCCTACAATCCACAGTCCAGCGACAGCCGCAGCCGATCCCGTCATTTGATAAACGATGATATTGATCGCTACTAAATAGATGAAGTCCCCGATGCCTGCGATTCCAAGTGACAGCAAGAGAACCGCTGGATCTTTCCACCCTTTTAGTTTTTTGTCCATCCTACTTCCCCTTTCCGCTGAGCCGATTGTTTAAAAGTCTATTGTTTAGTCGCTTTTACAATCAAAAAGTTTGGCGCTTTCATCAAACGTCCGTACCGCTCAGCATCCAGCTCCTTGAACCTTTTTGTGGGTCTTGGTTCAATGACCTGTTCTACTGAAAAGTGCTGCAGTGTTTTCGTTAAGATGTCGCCCAGCGGCCTTCTAAAAAACGGGACTTCGTAGACTTTTCCTTCCTTTTTCCATGTGTCCACGATCAATTGTTGAGAAGTATTCCATATCACGTGACAACTTAATATCGGTGAACGGATGATGGACCGAGAACAGCAACTCGCCCCCAGGTTTTAATATGCGGCGGAACTCTTTGAATGTGAACTCCCAGTCTTCGATGTAATGGAGCGTCAACGAACTGACGATGTAATCGAATATTCCTTCTTCGAAAGGCAAAGCATCCGTCAAATCCAAACACATGACATCTGCTTTCTCCCCGATTCGTCTCTTAGTAGCAGCGGTCATTTCTGGACTCATATCCACAGCAGTCACCTGCGCTCCTTTATCGACCAATTGTTCTCTGTACCACCCTGCCGCACATCCGGCATCCAATATTCTTTGGCCATTTAGATTCTTTGGCCACTGGGCAAGCATTGCCGGTCTTTCGTACTCACTATTGTATAAATTCTGTGTGTCTGTCGAATGTTCATATGCGCCAGCAAGATTATTGAAGGTTTCTTTGATTCGATTTTTCATGATTCACTACTCCTTCATATTCCAAAGATTATTATACCAATAATTCCCACGAGCCATTTGTAATAATTGAATTTTACATCATTTCAAATGCTGGTAAAGTTCTTCTCAATAAAAAAAAGACATCCGCTTGGAATGTCTTTTTCACTGAATATGCTCTTTCGCTTCAATATCTTTCACGATGTCTTCGAGCGTCAGGTTCTGGAACACTTTTTCCATCGCCGACTGAGCGGCCATGAAGATCGGCTCGATGGTGCTTTGGATGTTTTTGCCGACCACACAATCGGGATGCGGCTTGTCGTGGATGCTGAATAATTCGTTCACCTCGACCACGTTCACTGCCTTGTAAATATCGAACAGCGTGATTTCCGATAACTCTCTCGAAAGTTTAGCGCCCGCCACTCCTGGCTGCACTTCGATCAATCCTGCTTTTTTCAGCATTCCCATGATTTTTCTGATGACCGCTGCATTGGTGTTGACGCTGCCCGCGATAAATTCGGAAGATGAGGCGGTTTCTTTATTCAAATCAATTAACGCCAGTATATGGATTCCGACGGCAAATCGGCTGCTGATTGACATGTTGAGCCCTCCATTGCTTATTTATGTTGAATTTCACATGATGTAATTGTTTCGGTTACAAGTAATTGTAACAAATTTCGAGTTAAAAATATATTAAATCCAACCTGTTGACAAGTTGGTTACAAGTGAATAAACTAAACGTGTAATCAATTCAGTTACAAGAAGAAATGAACAGGAGGAATTATTGATGAAAATTTTGGTGACAGGGGCAACAGGAAAACTGGGCTCAAAAGTAGTGGCATCTTTATTGCAACAAGTACCTGCTAGCGATCTTGCTGTAAGTGTCCGCAATCCCGAAAAGGCTGAAGACCTGCGCGCTCAAGGCGTAGACGTTCGCCACGGTGATTTCGATGCTCCGGAAACATTGGATCAAGCTTTTCAAGGAATCGACCGCTTATTGATCATTTCAACCGACGGCGACAACGAAACAAGAATCCGCCAGCACGAAAATGCGGTTCACGCCGCCGAGCGCGCAGGGGTTAAATTTATCGCCTATACGAGCCTCGCCAATGCGACAGAAAGCAAAAACCTGATGGCTCCGCCGCATGTAGCGACAGAAGCTGCCATCATTAAAACGGGCATCCCTTATACATTCCTTCGCAATAATTGGTATTTGGAAAATGAAATAGGCAGCATTCAAGCTGTGGAAGCAGGCGCGCCTTGGGTCACTTCGGCTGGAGAAGGAAAAGTCGGCTGGGCTTTACAGCAGGATTACGCCGACGCAGCTGTCGCCGTATTGACTGGCAGCGGCCATGAAAACAAAACTTACGAACTTTCCGGCCCCTTGTTAACACAGGAACAACTGGCTTCGGCACTTGGTGACGTATTGGATAAACAAGTTCCAGTGAAGCAAGTAAGCGACGAAGAATACGCAGAGGTCATGAAGAGTGCCGGCGTGCCGGACTTCGCCATCCCGATTGTCGTCGGCATCCAGGAAAGCATTCGCAACGGTTCGCTCGAAGTCGCAAACAGCGATTTCGAACAAGTTCTCGGACGTCCGCTAACACCGATCAACGATGGTCTGGCGCAGCTGGTTTCAAAATAAAAACTACAAAAAAAACGGAGCTGATCTTGTCGATCAGCTCCGTTTTTTATTATGTGCATAACTCACCTCTAATTAAATTGAGCATCCTAGTTTGATCTCTTTTGGGTTTTCAGTAAGAAAAAGGCGCTGCTTCCCATAAACCACCCACCTGCTACAGCCAGCGCAGTCCCGACGGCCACCGCAAAAGTGGATAAGTATGTGGATATATACATACCTGCCATAAACATTATTAAGCCTGTGGAAAACATAATCATGGTTTTTGTCATTTCCTACAGCTCCTTCAACAGCTTATCCCCCATTTTAAGAAGAAAGCAGCTCAATTTCAATCGCTAAGCTGCCCCATTCCTGTTCACGCGCTGGCGAATAGAGGGTGTGGATGGATTTCACGCGTTTTTCAATATTGTTATCCACAATTCCGAATTTCTCAGCAGGAATGTCTTCAAACATTTCCCGAAACGTAGGATATGTGCATAACTTTGTGATTTTCACCGTTAGTTTTTCGTCTTCGCCGGGCAGTTGCGTGAATTCTATCGTGTCTTCCTCTTTCAATTTTCGTCTCTTTGGATCGTATAGCCTGATTTCGATCGTTTTCTTTCCGGACTGGATTGCCCGGAAAGGTTCTTCGTAAAGTTTCATTTTGTGCTCCATCGATATCCTCCAAAGTCATCGTTAGTAGAAAAAAGTTCGAGAAATTTATTCTTTATTACCATAGGCCAAGCGCTTTCCACCATAGGCCGCCTGCGCCAAACCAGACCACAATGTGGATAAGGGAAATGATGAACCCAAGGCTCCACCATTTCTTTTGGCTGACATAGCCGCTTCCGAAAAAGACCGGAGCCGGGCCAGCGCCGTAATGCGTCAAGCAGCTGAACAAGTTCGAGAAGAACGCGAGAATCAGTGCTGACAGGAGCGGTGGTGCGCCTGAAGCCACGATGACCGACAAGAACGCCGCATACATCGCGCTGACGTGAGCCGTGTTGCTGGCAAAGAAATAATGAGAGTAAAAATAGACGATCGCCAGGATTACTAAGGTCATCATCCACGACATTTGTCCGACGGCATTCCCCATCAAATCGCTAAACCAAGGAATCATGCCCAATTCGTTCAAATACGTCGCCATCATGACAAGTACAGAGAACCAGACGAGCGTATCCCAGGCACCTTGCTCTTTTTTGATATCCGACCAGGTCAACACGCCGCTGAGCAGCAGCACACAGAGTCCCACGAACGCGCTGGTCGTCGCACTGATGCCGAAGTTTCCGCCAAAAATCCAGAGCGATAACAGCAGGACGAAGACGCCGATCATATAGCGTTCTTCTTTTTTCATCGGCCCCATTTCCTTCAATTTCTCTACCGCAATGGCAGAGGCTTCCGGTGTTTCTTTTAATTCAGGCGGGTACAATTTGTAAATCACAAAAGGAATGAGCGCCAAACTGATCAAGCCGGGCACTAATGCAGCGAGCGCCCAACCGCCCCAAGTGATTGTCTCTCCTGTGATTTCCTGTGTAATCTGGACAGCGAGCGGGTTCGCGGCCATAGCCGTGACAAACATCGCCGAAGTGATCATATCTCCTTGGAAAGAGACCTTGACCAAAAATGACCCGATGCGCCGCTCCGTGCCGTCTCCGACTCTCGAGTCGTACGTTTCGGAAAGCGAGCGAATGATCGGGAAAATGATTCCGCCGGCCCGTGCCGTATTCGATGGCATGGCTGGTGCCAAGATCAAATCACTCAGCAGCATCGAATACGACAAGCCGAGCGTTTTCTTGCCGAACAGCCGGACAAACAGATACGAAACCCGTGTCCCTAAGCCGGTTTTGATAAATCCACGGGAAATGAAAAAAGCGATGACAATCAGCCAAATGGTCGTGTTTTGAAATCCGCTTAACGATTGTTCCAAGGTAAGGATTTGGGTTAACGCAATCACCGTCAGCGCAAGAATGGCCGTGCTTCCCATCGGTATCGGTTTGATCACCAATGCCACAATCGTAGCCACAAAGATACTGAACAAATGCCAAGCATCCGTTTCCAATCCAGCAGGTGCGGGAATGAACCAGATAATCGCTCCAATGCCGACACAAATTAAGAGCAACTTCCAGTTCACTTCTCCTTGTTTTTGAGTATTCATCCTACTTCTCCTTTTTAAATACTGTATTTTATGCAAGGAGGATTATACGCCTTTCCGACTGTTGGATTAATATATCCGCTCGGCTATTTTATGCGGATCAGAAACAGGAATACGCTTACTTTTACCCGACAGTTGCCCTCAACCCCGGAACGGCGGGAACGGCATTTAACTGCTTTTGTGTTGTTGTAAATTTTGACTTTTTGTTCACAAAAAATTGTATGCGCTATCAATAGGGATGGCTGTTTTTACGATGATCAACTGACACATAAATTCGAAATTTTCTTCATTCAACTTGTTAATTTTGTAGTTCTCAAACGGCGTTTACGACAGTTGCCTTCCATTCTTCATGATTTGATCGGCAAGGGTCTCAATAGTCCAAGTTCCATCTACAAGTAAATCAGAATCCGGCTGAATCGTTTCGATCATGTTGAGATAAGCGCGCCTTCCATGACTTGCATAATGATTCACTTGTGCCACTATTTCTTCTCCGGAACTATTTTGAAAGTCTCTACTAATTCGCCTGGCCAGGGCAAGATCGAGCGGTGTCTCAATGAAGACAGCCAGATCAATAAATTCTTTCATTTTCGTATGTTGATACGCAAACGGATAGTCTAAAAATATGTATTCCAACGGTTGCTTCAGCAAATCTTTGAGATCTGCAACGATCGGCTCGAGATCCCACTCATGAACATGGGCGCCGCGGTCGATCCATTCCAATACATCTTCCGGCCCGTCCAAGTCGTAATCATCAAAGAACAGCGCTTTGGCGTTATTTGTATGTGTTGCCAAATGAGTGGTGAGCGCAGTTTTACCGCCGCCTGAAACACCAGCGATTGCTATGGTGATGGGTTTATTCAAATTGTTCACCGGCTCTCTCTTATGGAACTATCAGTTTCCGGTCTTTTTCTATTCAACCTAGAGACAATGACAAATAACATAGCTATAAGATTGATCAAAAACATAATGATGTAATAGATATGTGTGTCGCCTTCCATTAGATAAGTGCCGTATCTTAGCGTATTGATCGCTAGGACAATGACTAAAAATATGTGAGTTTTTTTATTCAACTAAACACTCCTCTTAAAATATTTCTTTGCATCGATTCTTTTAAATAAACAGTGCCTACTTTTCCCATTCTTCTCGCAGCATCCCCATTTTGATGGCGTCGAAGTATTGCCCTTCCACAATCCGCGCATTTCTGATGCGTGCCTCTTCTTTCATGCCGAGCCTTTCTGCAACTTTCATCATTCTTTCATTGCCTGACCAGGTCGACATTCCGAGTCTGTGCAGGTCCGTCGATTCGAAAAGGAAATCGATCCATAAGGTATAGGCTTCTCTGCCGTAACCGCCATTCCAGTAATTTTTATCGTAGATGACGATTCCCGTTTCGAGCCAATTGGTGTTCTGGTCCACCCAATATGCGCCTACATAACCGATCACTTGTCCTTCAGCCCTAATCGCAAGAGACGTCGGGACGCCTGCAGCAATCTCCCCATCATTTAGCCACTTTTTCCTGTGCTGTTCTTTGCTCATATATTCTTCAGGAATATACGGCCCATTCCATTTTTTCGCTTCTTGCTCTTTTTCTTCAAACCGCCAAAAATATAGTTCATCCAAGCTCTCTGCTGTATTTTCGATTAACTCAATTTTTCTTCCTTTAATTTCAACCATTATTTATTATCTACCTTTCTGCATCCGCTTAACCCTAAAGTTTTAATCTCTCATCGTTGTTTTCTTTATGTACCGTACAGCCTTCCAAGCTTACTCGATAGCCTGTGTCATCGACTTCTACGATAGTGAGGCTGGTGTCCTCAATATACGGCGGTGCCCAGAAGTGTTCGATTTCTGTGTCTTTGAAAATCATGAATAGCGCTTTGATGACGACTGAATGCGTGACGATCAAGACGTTGCCAGAAGAATGTTTCGCTTCGATTTCTTTTAAAGCTGTCCCGACTCTCTCGATCAATTCAGGGAACGATTCACCGCCACTTGGCTTATACGAGGCCGGCTCATTCCAAAATGCATGGAAGCTTGCTTGATCCTGTTCTTTGATGGCTGATACATTGTGGCCTTCCCACTCCCCCATATTGATTTCCTTCAAATTGGGATCAAATACGATCTGAGTTGGCTTGTTTCCACGAATCAGTTCCGCAGTATGTTGTGCTCTGCCACTTGGACTCGCATAAATTACATCTATATCGACTAGCTCCATTCTTTCACTCAGCCATAATGCATTTTGAATTCCTTTGGCTGTCAAAGGTGAATCCTGCCATCCTTGCATTTTCTTTTCAATATTCCACTGTGTTTCTCCGTGCCTCGTAATATAGAGTCTTAACATTCGCCCACCTCGTATGTTTTGTAAATTAACTGCCCCTCTTACTATATCCAATTATTGTATATACATCCAACCAATTTACAGAATATTGTAGTATAATTAGGGAAATATTTTTTCAAGTACTACTCAGATGAATTGTTCGATGAAATGGAGGAAGTATATGACGAAACAGATGGAAGATGCACGCGTTGATATCGGAGGAATTCAGCTTTATTGCAAAGTGTTAGGGGAACGTACGGATGGACCTGTAATTGTTTTCGATTCAGGGTATGGGGTGCCCACGAGGAGATGGAACAGCATCAAGGCGGAAGTCGCTTCTTTTTCTCAACTGCTCATCTACGACCGAGCTGGTCTTGGGCGGAGCACTGGAGACTCGCGTCCGCACCATAGCCTTCAAAATGTTGCGAATCTGCGCAGCTTGCTTCAAGAAAAGGAAATAAAACCTCCATATATACTAGTCGGCCATTCTTTCGGCGGCTTGAATGTCCGCCTTTACGCAAGCATGTATCCGGAAGAAGTAGCTGGACTGATTCTTTTGGATTCATGCCACGAAGATCAAAATAAACTGATGGCTGATGAATTGTCTCCTGACATGCAAGCTGATTATTACGGACAGTTTGGAGCAGAAGGCACTTTAGCGGAATTCGAAGAAAGCTTGGAGCAAGTGCGGAAATACAAAACGCTAGGCAACATCCCCTTAACCGTCGTAACCGGCGGCAACCAGCCTGATCATACTGAAGAGTCCTGGAATCACTGGATGAATTTCCAGAGAGACCTAGCCAGTCTGAGCACCAATAGCCGTCACGTCATACTGGAAGATGCGGGACATTTCGTTCATATCGATAGTCCACAAGCCGTCATTCATGAAATTCAGCAGATGTATGATTCGTTGAAGTATCCTGGAGCAGGAAGCGACTGAAAAACTCATTAGCTTGAGAATAAACGAAAATAATTTATAAAGATGCCTAGTTCTGAAAGGAGGCATAAGACAGTGGAAAAATTGCGTTCACGCTCTTCAAAATAATAATTTTGAGGAGGAAAATTAATGGCCATTATATTCAAAGAACATAAGCAAATCCCACGGGAGCAGTTGAAAGCACTTTACGAAGATGCTGAATGGTATGCCTATACAAAGGATATGGATCAGCTGGAACAAGCCCTATTATGTTCGTTGTATGTATTATCTGCATGGGAAAAAGACAAGTTAGTCGGGCTGATTCGTGTAGTCGGCGATGGGTTAACGATTGTTTATATCCAAGATATTCTCGTGTTAGCAAGTCAGCAAAACAAGGGAATTGCTTCAGATCTTATGCACCAAACCTTGTATAAATTCAGCGGAGTACGCCAAAAAGTACTATTAACCGAAGAAGCGCCGAATGTTCGTCATTTCTACGAAAAGAACGGATTTCGTTCATGTGATGTAGGGACGCTCGTAGCCTTTGCTAAAATGGATTAATGGGAGTTTGAAATAACAAAAAGCACATTCAATTTTACCGAATGTGCTTTTGTCGATGATATGAGAATGTCTATTGTGCAAGTCAAAACCTATTTTCCCTGTCCATCCCATTCATTTTCCAAAACACTATAAAGAAGCGAATCTCTCCATTTGCCCTTTACCCACAAAGTTTCTCTCAACTGCCCTTCGAACAAAAGACCTGCCTTCTCTAGGACTTTTCGTGAAGCGATGTTTTCAGGTGCACATGTGGCATAAATCCGGTGGAGATTTAATTTATCAAAACCAAAACCAATGAGCTTTTGAGCAACTTCTGTGGCGACTCCCCTGCCCCAATAATCAGGATTAATAATATAGCCGATTTCTGCTGTGCTGTTCTCAAAGCTTTTGATAGTAAGTTCGCCAGCGCCGATCATTGCGTCATCTTCTGTATGAACTACAGCATACGCAAACCGTATCCTCGGAATTTTTTCAGCATCCACAATGATTTGATCGACGTACTCGATCGTTTCTTCTACCGAATTCGGGCCCCATGGCTGTGTACGGCAAACTATTTCTAGAGAGGCGTATTTGTGTACATCTTCCCAATCGCTTTTCTTAAATTCTCTTAATTGAATCGAGTTGCTCACCATTTACCCCACTCCCTTAAAACGCTTTGTTTTGTCCCATGCAATCGTGTTGCCGCGAAGACGGCTCCAGATGTAGACCGTCACGCTGCGAAGCAATAGGATAATGAATAATTGGGCATAAGTGAAATACATGATGAAGATGAAGAAAACGTTTTTAGGAGATACATTCCTATCCACAACCAATGCGCTCAATAACTGGGCCGTGTAGACAATATAGCTCATGAACCACAGCATCAGTAATGGGGCTTCCATATTCGGCAATTCCATTCCCAGAATACTCATGATGAAAAAGATATCCGAGAATAAAAGGACGAGTACGAAAACCAAATACGTCAGTACATGCTGTAGGCTCAAGAAAAAAGTTTTTCCCCTCCAATGAGAAAGGTCCTTGAATGACTTCTCCAGCAAATAAATATTCCCCGTAAGCCAGCGTGTGCGCTGCTTGATAAACGTCAATAATTTTTCCGGTTCTTGTTCCCATGTTTTTGATTCTGGTACTACTGGTAACTCATAGCCCTTCGCGTGAAGCCTCACCGTCAACTCTGCATCTTCCGCTAGAGCATGGACGTCATAGCCACCCAATTCTTCCAACACACTTCTGCGAAGCAGCATATTCGTGCCTGCTAGGGATCCGAGTTTCAAAAACTGCCAGCGCCCACATTGCATCAACAATTGAAACACTTGAAACTCTAGGCCGATCATTCGGGTCAGCGTGTTGGTATGTGCATTTTTGGTTTTGACATAACCTACTGCACCGGCGGCTTTCTTAGTCTGTTCTGCGACTTCTACCAATAACTTCACTGCATCGGGTTCGGGTTCATTATCTGCATCGTATACAACAAAGTAATCCGACTGTGAAATACTCAGCCCATAATTCAATACACGGGATTTCCCAGAAGGAGAACTGACGGGTACAGGAATGTAATGGATTCTCGAAAACACTTCCGCGAATTCCTGTGCAATCTCTGCAGTCTCGTCTTTCGAATTATCGTCTAGTACATAGATATCCAATTGGCCGCTATATTGCAACCTCGCCATTGCCCTCAAGGTATCTTCCATGACAATGCCTTCGTTATGAGCAGGGATCAACACGGCGACGCTAGGATAGTCTGACAGCTTTGGCGGCTTTTTAAATCGCATTCGATACCACACGCCGGAAATAGTCAGGATGGAATAAAAAATCAACAGCATCCAAAAGAACAGCATGATGAGCAAAATCACTTGTGTCATGATCTTGCCCCCAACAACTCATTCAACTGCTGAGCATCTTTAATATGAACCTGTTCAAATCGATAAGGAGGCATGATGAAATTCAGTTCTGCTTGGCTTTTTTCCCGGAAGCGCTCCATGACAATGTCCGCGCCTTCTTGATGGGTATCTTTTAAAAGGAAGTAGATGATGCCAAATTCGCTTGAAACTAAATCGTATTTTTGACGAATGGATTGAAGGGCGGCTTTTTCAAGCATTTCCTGTACATTCTGTTTCGTCCTCTTCTTCGCAGACTCTAGTTCAACCTTCAGGAAATACGATTCCTTTCCATTGCGGGCAGTCGATTTTAACACCCACTCTGCCTGATCTTTAAACTCAGTCAATGTGAGGATTTGAGATCCTTGTCTGTATTTTTGGAGCAATTGGACCTGATGCTGCAAATCTGAATTTTGATAGCCTATTTTTTTCACAGCGTTCATCAGCATCCAAAAACTCAAATGAAAACTGGTGAATAGCAAATGGCTATACATGTATTGCACCTGCATGCCCTCAGGCAATGACTGGCCGAATGAGGTTACCGTTAAATAAGCTCCGTATAATAAAACCATCGTGATTGCATATAAAAAAATATAACGTTCACTAAGAATGGACATGAATACAAGCGACAACAGCCCAACGGCAATCAGCTCGAGATAATTGGGTACTGCAAAATAAGCCACCAGCCAGCCATTGAATAGCAACGCTAAAATAAGTGCCGTCAAAACAAAGTTCTTCATCATATTGATTTCCTTCCCAGCACGCATAATCGGATCTGGCGCCTATACATAGCTTACTAATTTTGAGCCGATTTATCTATCAGTACTCTGTTCGGAAGGGAGTATTTTAAGTCTATTATATGGTAATTATTAACTTTTTTAATTTATGGCTCAGAAAAGACGAATATGTCCCTTTTCTTCCCTTAGGGCATGTCTTCATTTTATGCGCTCAGAAGTATTCCGGTTATAATGGACTTAATCGATAAAAGTACGTATAGAGGTGGTATAACATGATGAATACCTTCCGCAGACATAAACTCCACGAAGTTGCAACCAAACCCAAAAATACGCTTCAGTTTAATGAGCAGACTGCACCTGAAGCATTGCAGGCAATCATCGACAATTTGTCGGCAATTCTCCGCGAAGCACGTTCCGAGCAGCGCGAAATCGTTTATTTGTGCATCGGGTCTGACCGGTATATCGGCGATTCCTTGGGGCCTCTCACCGGGAGCTTGATTGTAGAAAACGCCAAAATCGAGCGCGTATACGGGACATTGGAAGAGCCTATCCATGCGTTCAATTTAAAGCCTGCTTTAAAAGACATTCAAAAAACCTATCACCATCCGCTGATCATCTGCGTAGATGCGAGCCTTGGCGCGAAAGAACAAGTAGGCGATGTTCTGTTTGTAGACGCTCCGCTGATGCCGGGGAAAGCGCTGGAGAGAATGCTTCCAGAAACTGGCGACTATCATTTCCAGGGAATCGTGAATTATTTGGATCCCCTTCCGACTTCCCAGTTCCTGAACGACACTCGCCTCCACACCGTCATGAAGCTGTCCCGATTAATCGCTCGCGTCATCACCGAAAGCGATCAACAAGCAAGCCAATAAAAAAGATTCCGTCCCAGCCGGGCGGATTTTTTTTTTAGTATGGAAGAAGCCTATAATTCGCTATGAGTTAAAAAGAATTATCTTTTCTACATTCAAAAATCAATGATCTACCTAAGTATTTGGAGAAGCGTTCGCTCGACTCCTGCGGGAGCAGCGAAGCGACGGGTTTGAGAGACCCCGCAGGAACGAAGTGACGAGGAGGCTCGATTCCCGCCCGCGGAAAGCGAGCGATAAGCTTCGGAAAATACGAGTTCTTAAAATTCCCTAAAGTTAAATGGCCCCGGTAATGAAAGCCACCGCAATAATGGATAAGCAGCAAAGGAATGCCCATTTGAATGCGAATTTTTGCATCTCCCCGAAATCCTTCCTGATCATCCCCACTACCAATAAGGTCGAAGCCACCAATGGGCTCAAGAAGTGGATCGGCTGCCCCAATACGGAAGCGCGTGCGATTTCAAGAGGGCTCACGCCGTATGCAGCGCCCGCTTCCGCCAAGATTGGCAACACTCCGAAATAATAAGCGTCATTCGACAAAGCAAACGTAAACGGCATGCTCGTAATAGCAACGATCAATGGGTAGTATGAGCCGACAGACGCCGGAATGATCGAAATCAACGAGTTGGAAATGGCATCGACCATTTGAGTTCCGGAAAAGATTCCGGAGAAGATACCAGCCGCAAAGACTAACACCACGACCGTTATGGCATTACCTGAATGCGCCAGAATGCGTTCTTTTTGCATTTGCAGGTCTGGATAATTAATCGCAGCCGCCAACACGAAGCCGATCAAGAAACTGACGGCAGCGGGCAAAATCCCCGTTACCAAAACGCTCATGACGGCCAGTACCAACACGAGGTTGACCCAGATCAATTGCGGCTTTTTCAAATCTTCGTCCAATGCATGGGTAGCGGCAACTTGAAGCATGCTCTCGGAATTAGCAGGAATGTTTTCCACTTTAATGATGCCGAGCCGTTCGCGCTCCTTTTTGCCCATCATATACGCTATTCCCAAAATGCTCAGGATCCCTGCAAACATCGTTGGAAGAATGGGAATGAAAAATTCATTGGCATCCAACCCTAACGCAGCGATAGCCCTTGTCGCCGGACCGCCCCACGGGGTCATTCCGCTGATGATGCTGACGGACATAATGGAAATGGTCGCCAACACCAACGGGTTCATGCCGAGGCGGATATAAAGAGCGAGCATCGCCGAAATGGTGATCATATGCGTCGTCGTGCCATCGCCATCCAACGAAGCAATCATGGCGATGACCGCTGTCCCAATCGCAATCTTCACCGGATCCCCTTTCACCAGCTTCATAACTCTATTGATCAAAGGATCAAACAGCCCGGCATCGATCAAAATGCCAAAGAACAAAATCGCAAACAGCAACAAAGCTGCAGACGGGGCGACTTGTTTAAGCCCGTCCATCATCATCGTCCCTAAACCGGACCAAAATCCGCCGATGACGGCAAAGACGATTGGCACCACCACCAACGCGGAGACCGGCGACATTTTTTTCGCCATGATCAAATACGTAAATACAATTACCATGGAAACCCCTAATAGTGTAAGAATATAAATTCCCCCTCTAAATGTATTCGCTTACATAACAATTAAATTTCCCACCACTTGGCAAATTAGCGATACGAATCAGTTTTAAGAATATTCTATTACTTAAAATAAGTAAAATAGAGAGAATTTATAATAAAGACACAAAAAAACTTATAACCTAAACTTCGGACAGAAGCGACGGGTGGTTTTTCAAGAAATCTACAAACTTTTGGACGGTCGACAGCTTCAAAAATTCCTGGTTGTACATCAGCCACGTATCCCGCATAACCGGTTCCCCGTCTTTATAGAACAACGGATATTTATGGATCTCATCGGAAGGGCGCAGGCAAATTTCGGGAAGGATGGCGATTCCTAAGTCGTTCTTGACCATTTCCTTGCACGTCTCCTGCCGGTCAGTCTCCATCGTAATGATCGGCGGCTCGTTGTATTGATCGTGCCACCATTTATTGATGATGTCTTTCAAGGAGCTGTCAGTTTTGTAATTGATAAACGGCAATTCAGGCACTTCTTCCATATTCACTTCATTTTTCGAGATTAAAAACAGTTGTTCCGTATGCAACAGCGATTTTGACCCGGTCCAGTTATAGTCGCCGCGCAAAATCCCCAAATGGACTTCCGATGAATTGAGCAATCCCATAACGTCCGCACTCCATCCCGTGTTCACGCTGAACTGTACTTTCGGATGGGCCGTGATGAATTCCTTCAATAAGGCCGGCAATTTATACTGCGCGAAATTGCTCGATACCCCGAGCCTCAGGATCCCCTGGACTTCCTGGTTCATATTCTGGATATAATCTTTGGCGTTTTGCAATTTCGTAACCATTTCATCCGCGTATTGGGCGAGATAGACTCCCTCTGCGGTTAGCTCAATGCCTTTTTTGGTTTTGAAGAAAAGCTTTGTCCCCATATCTTTCTCCAGATTCTTTAAGCGATACGTCAAAGCCGGCTGCGAAATATACAAGCGTTCCGAAGCGCGACTGATGTTTTTTTCTTCATGCAACACTTGCATGGCTTCCCAATCTTTCTCATCCATTCTGTCCACTCCAATCAGGTTATAAGTATTTTTTAGAACAACACCTTAATAATATCTATTTCACTTATGACTAAAAATACCATAAGCTTTTTTCATAAGCAATCGAACTTACGAAAGGTGGCTGCAGCATGAAAGTACCAATATCAGTAATGCGTGGAGGAACCAGCAAAGGGATTTTTATTAATTTTGAGGATATGCCCGTAGACCGAACTCTGTGGGATGGTTTTCTGTTGGATATCATGGGAAGCCCGGATCAACGGCAAATTGACGGTTTGGGAGGCGGCACTTCATTGACGAGCAAAGCCGCCATCATCAAAAAATCGGCGATTCCGGATATTGACGTGGAGTATACGTTTGCGCAAGTGAGCATCGAAAATCAATTGGTCGATTTCCGCGGCAATTGCGGCAATATTTCTTCCGCAGTCGGCCCTTATGCTATCGAGCAAGGGCTCGTTCCGGCAGTAGAGCCGATGACGAGCGTCAAAATCTTCAATACCAATACACAAAAAGTGATCATCGCCGAAGTAGAAGTCGAACACGGGCAGGTGAAAACGGAAGGTGAATGTGAAATTCCAGGCGTCCCGGGCACCGGCTCGCCCATCTATTTATCTTTCACCGACGCGCAAGGCGCCGTCACAGGCATGCTTTTCCCGACCGGCAAGCCAGTCGATCACATCAAGACCGCTTTCGGCACGGTTGCCGTCTCGATTATCGATGTGGCCAATCCCTTGGTGTTCGTCAAAGCGCAGGATGTGGGATTGACCGGCTCTGAACTGCCTGCCGATTTCACTCCGCAAATGCTCGGGCAGCTGGAGGAAATCCGGGCAGCTGCGGCAGAATTATGTGGATTCTGTTCGAAAGAAGAAGCAACAATCAAATCCCCCGCAGTGCCAAAGTTGACGCTCGTAGCCCCGCCTGCCGCTTACTCGGACGTCAACGGCATTCGGCGGGAAGCCGACACCATGGATTGCCGGATCCGGATGATGTCTATGCAAAAACCGCATCAGGCATTGGCCATAACCGGTGCAATCTGCACAACAGCGGGAGCTTTCTTGCCCGATACCATCCTGAATGACCTGATCCGGATCGATGCCAATATCGTCCGCCTCGGCCACCCATCCGGAATCATCGAAACGAAAGTGGACCTCATCGCCGGGCATATCAGCAATATCAAGGTCGTCCGAACCGCGCGCCTCATCTTGGAAGGCTATGTCCATACTAAAGGCAGCTATCATCGCGTTATATCAGCCGTCTAAAAAAGGCTTCCCGCAAGATCATCTTCATGATCTTTTCGGGAAGCCTTTTCGTACTTACGAAGTCATTTATCTTCCGGTTGTCTCATTTACCAAGGGGCGCTGGGAGGTGCGTGTTCCCCCTGAAAATACGATTTCTTCATCTTCCATCAGGTAGTCGTGGTACAAGGCAAGCTTATCCTGCAAATGCTGCTCGACACGGATGGCGTCGTATGCACAGACCGCAATCAAATTTTGTGCTGTGATCAACTCGTCTACCTGTTTTTCGTACGAGAGCAGCTCTTCTTCCAAGCCGTCACCTGTGTTCCATTCGATATGCCCCCAAGTCCGAAAATACTGGCAGGACATCACGGAAACGTCGAAGCTTTCCTGGAAATATTCGACGATCGTGCTCGGATGGAAATTTCCTTTATGCCAATACAATTTGTAACTATCGAAAAAATGGACCTTAGCCAGTTCTTCGGCCGTCAAAACCGCTTGTAACCGTTTGCGGACCAAAGGAGTCAAACGGTTGTTTTCCACAATCAATACATGTTCATCGTTCTTTAAGCCGTCCAAAATGAAAACGACAATATTATTAATATAGTGCTTCGTTTCTTTTGTTAGATAAAAGATGTGGCCGCCGGAGCTGTTTCTGATCTTTAACGTAAGTGCTGGTATCTGCTGTTCCATCTTACACTTCCTTTTCCCCGTACTTTTGCGATCCTGCCTATCCTCATGACGCTCCGGCATTCGAATTTAAAAACTGAAACGAGTCTATCGAATACACGTTCTATCGCTTTCCCAAAATATATCATGTTTTGGAAAAATACTAAAGGAATTTTACAATCTACTCAGTTTTCGACGTTTTCCCACAAATAATGCACAAAGCGCACATTCTGCCCGTTCATTTCGAATTCCTCTTCCCCGACCTCCACTTCTTGAAATCCGTTTTTCATCAATATTTTTTGAGAGCCATGGTTAACGGTCGTCGTTTTCCCATATATTTTCCTCAACCCTAAATCGGTACCAAGCAAGAGCCCCAAGGCCCGGTTTCCGATCCCTTGCCCTCCGTATTTCGCCCCTATGCGAAATCCGATTTCTGCCGTTTTATTGAGTTCGTCCATATCCACCAAATTGATTCTCCCCAAAATGTCTCCTGTATCGTTCTTGATCAGGTAGAAATTAGCAAAGCCGTCTTCTTGTTCTTTCAACAACTCACGATGCCTTGAAACAAAATGTTCGAAGACGTAGAAATCATCTCCACGGCTAGGCACCAGCCGCTCGAAAACTCGCGATTCTCAGATTCAAACTGGAATAAGCTTTCTGCATCCTGTCGTTGGAGCAAATGCAATGTGATTTCCATAGGCTCATCTCCTAATGGATAGATTTTAAGTTGTTGAACACATTTATATACTTGAAATATACATAGATGGTACTAGTTCCTCGCTTTCGATGACGATGGCCATCAAACCTGTGCTTGTCTTTGTTTCGTGCCATTCATCTTTGTTCCAAAACACTGCATCGCCAGCTTTGACTTTGAAATATTCTTCTTGTTCAGCCCTAACAAGTCCTTCTCCACTCACGATTAAAAGCAGCTGAGGGCTTGTTGCTTGGTGATACCCAACCACTCCATCTTCGCCTAAATGCATACAGCTGATATGAGCGGGTTGGGCCGTTTGAGTAATTCGGGACATGATGAAATCCGAGTTGAACTTGGAAATCTTCTTGCCATTGCTTCTATCGAATTTGAAAAGCTCCATTTCACCTGTCCCTTCAACTAATTATTGTCTATTGGAATTGAATCGCTTAATGAGCTTGCAACAAACCCTTTTCCACAGCCTCTGCGATGCCTTTAGCAGTTTCCACTTTGTTTACATACTCATGTATGTTCATTTCTTTATCGAATATATAATGCACTGTCTCTTGCGTAAAAAGAGACTCCGAAGAATTGGCGACCATATAATCAGCACCAGAATCCAGCATTCTAATTTCTGCTCTTTTGATGAGCGCATCTTTATTCAAATCGCTTTCTAGCTTAAAACCGACCAATAGCAGTTTGGTATCCCACGATTTGATTTGCTTTAGTATTTTAGGCGCTTTCTTCAAATGAATTATCGGAGGATTTTCACTCGATATTTTCCCATCTTGGGATATGATTTCACCATTTTGATCAGTCAGGTAATCTATGGTCCAATCAGATCCCGCCGCGGCCATGACTACGGCATCGATTTTTTCATTGCTAATGATTTTTTTCATTTGTGACTCAAGATCTAAAATCCCTTCAAACCTTTCCAACTTTAAGTTTTGTCCTTCATCCATTACTGGCTTTACTGAAAAATAGCCATGTAAATAGATGACAGCCGCTCCCTGTCGCAAAAATTCTTCAGCTATTAACTTGCCCATGTTTCCAGTCGCTAAATTAGTATGGCCTCGTACCTTATCCCATTTCTCTAAACAGCCGCCGCTTGTTATTAATATAGTTTTTCCTATCATCATCACTGCTTCTTATTTTCCAGAAACACTTGAAATTATCGAAATCGAGTTTGACATCTATTCATCAGCCAATAGCGAAAAGATAAACGCATCATGGGAACGATTGTCTTGATACAGATAGCCCCTTAGCATGCCTTCTTTTTCAAATCCCAATTTTTGCAGCAAAGCGATAGACGCTCCATTTTCGGGAAACGTGACAGCACCCAATCGAAATATTCCGAGCTGGCCGAAACAATACGCCAATACTTCTTTGACGGCTTCTGAGACATAACCTTTGTTCCAATAGGACGGGTGCAGCTCAAAGCCGATTTCCGCTTTTTTGCTTTTGAGGTTCAAATTGTTCAACCCGACTGTCCCGATGAAAGCGCCTGTTTCTTTCACGATGATTCCCCAGCGGATCCCTCTGCCGCTTTCGAAGGTTTGCCTGAACGACTCGATTATTTTTTCAGCATCGCCCATTTCCGTTAAACTGCTCATGCCGTAATATTTAGTCACTTCGTCTCTCGACATGATGTCAAAGAAGCTTTTGGCGTGATGTTTTTCGATATGTACGAGTTCCAGCCTGTCTGTGGCCAATACTCGAAAATCCATGTCCCCGTCTCCTTTTATAATTGTCTAGTTACTTTCTCTTCCGGCATTTCAGTTAGCTTCCTCTAAATGAACGGTTCCTGAAAACAGCAAAAATGAAAACTAAAGCGGCCGCAGCCGCTTTAGTTTTTCATATAGAAAGAATCGATGGCTCGAATTTCGATGTCCCAAGCTAATTGCTCTCCTTCTGTGACCTGTACTGTCGGATGCAGAGAAGCTATTTCGATGGCCTCCTCGATATTTTGAGCTTCTATGATAAACGCGCTTCCAATCATTTTTTCGAGCTGAGTCAACTGGTTTTCTCCAACTTGGAGCTTGCCGTCTACCCGCTGTAAGCTCTTTGCTTCCTGAGCAACGCCAACATCTGTCACTACTTGACCGCTTTTATAGAATTCCTCGAGATGCACCTGACATTTCTGCATGATCGCCTCTACTTTTTCTTTCGGTAATGCGTCCATTTTTTTCTTATCAAAATATCCCAAGCCCAAGTATTTCATCCAAAAACCTCCCTCATAAAAACTTCTGCCAAGCTCTTCGGTAAAATTTGTGGAAGTGAAGTAAGCCGCCATAGACACTTGCTGGACTCAATCTATTTCAGATACCGTTCCAACGCTTCTTTTTGACGCAGATGGTGGCGAGAGTGCATCTCCACTAAATCCAGCCATTCTCTTGCGTTCAGCCAGCCGAACCCGCCATGTTTCGCTTTACGCTCTGGAGAGATTGCATCCACTTGCGATTCCCAATACTCGACCCTTTGAATTAACTTTTCCATCCTGTTGATCAGATCTTCCTGGCTGTCTGAATTATTGGGAGGAGCATTCATTTCGTCCGGCAACCTGATTTTGATTGGCGGAAAGCCCTTATTATGAAATAATTCTTTGCCAGCAGGGGTTTTCTCTAAGAATGGATCCTCTTTTGCTTCCGAACAAACGGCCACATTGTCGAGATACTCATGCGCCACTACGATTAAGTGGTCGTACATTTGGCCAATAGACCATACGCCTTCTTCGGGAATACTCCGCAGCTGCTCAGGTGAATAGGTACTAAGCTCCTTTTGAAACATAGAAAGCACTTCTATGCCGCTCATACGAGCCCTCCTCAAGGTTTTCATTTCTTTACCTACTAGCACATGAATATATTTAAGGGCTTACTTCGTTCTCCAATGCTTCTGTCAGATTTCCGACTTGCG
The DNA here is from genome assembly GCF_002833405.1 of Planococcus sp. MB-3u-03. Lineage (NCBI taxonomy): Bacteria > Bacillati > Bacillota > Bacilli > Caryophanales > Caryophanaceae > Planococcus > Planococcus sp. MB-3u-03. Next base: position 3,117,411 of record NZ_CP025135.1, read on the forward strand.
ATGCAGCCAAAGCTTTCAATTCACCCGCCAATGTCGCGAGCCTCTCTTCAATTTGCTGCTTGTCGCCGTAGCGAATGCGCGCTTCTTCCGGCAGTTTCCCAGACAATAAATGAAAATGGCTATAGGCGGTTTCCAGAAGCTGCAGCAATTGTTCCCCCCTGACTTCGGCCGCAACCTGTTTGTCGCGATCGCTATAGCCGTCCAAAAACCCATCGGCGATGGCCTTCAGATTGACTGCACACGCCGCAAACTGATGTTTTTTATAGCGCTCGGTCTCCGATCATGCGATAAAGAATGTTTCATAGAGGTTCATGAAGTTCCCCGCCATTCCCCTCGGGTAGTAAATATTTGGGAACGGATCGATCAGGCAAATCTGTGTGCCGTTGATCAATATATTTTCCGGTGAAGCGTCTTGATTGCTGAGGCGCGGCTGGGTGAAGCCCCGCTCCCGGAGCTCCACTGCCAAGTTCAGAGCATCATTCACCGCAGCGTCCTGAAATTCAGGTCGCGCATCGCTGAGTTCCCGGTAATCCGACAAATGCTCTTCACTTTCTTCTTTCAAAAAACGGCGGACATCTCCGGTGATGCTGCCTCTCAGCCCGCTTTCTTCCGTCCAATGCAGATAGCCGAAACCGTCCAAGCCGTGCGGGATCTCTTCTGTTTTCCGGTAAATCTCACCGAGTGCCTTTCCGGTCTCAACCGCTTGTGCTCGTGTCAGTTTATGCAGGGCGATATGCTTTCCAGCGAACAACTCGAGCGTATAGCTTAATTGTTCAGAAACGTGGAATTGAAAAAACTCTGGTGCCGCGCCCTTCACACCTGCTCGCCGAAGTATCGGCCGACTTGAATATCAGCTTGGCAGTTGCAGGGACGCTCGTTTCTGGGTTTGCGATCGCTTATGCCATCGGAACGCCCTTTTTGACCGCTTTTGTCAGCCGCTTTCCCAAATATCCGCTGATGCTGACCTTGATCTCCATCTTCACCGCCGGCAACATCCTCAGCGCATTATCCGGATCGTATGAATTGCTGATTTTCTCGCGCATCATTACAGCCGTCGTCAGCGGCGTCTTGGTCGCTTTATCGATGAGCATTGCCAGCGACATCATGCCGGAAAACAAAAAAGGCCCGATCATCGCCCTTATTTTCGCCGGCTTCACCATTTCCAATGTCATCGGCGTCCCTCTCGGCACATTGATCGGCCAGCTCGGCAATTGGCAGCTGACGTTTTGGTTCACGACCTTGCTCGGCGTCATCAGTTTAGTGATGGCCATCTTCATCCTGCCGCGCAAATTGAAAGTCGTTAAAGCCTCCGCTAAGGACCAGCTCGGATTGTTGGCGAATCCACGGATGATTTTGGCTTTCTTTATCCCGACCTTTTCAATTGCCGGCACCTACACCATTTATACGTACATCACGCCGATCTTGGAAGACGGCATGGGCATCCCGACACGCTATGTGAGTGCCGTCCTGCTCGCATACGGTGCCTTCTCCATTCTCAGCAATGTATTGGCCGGCAAGATCGCCGGGCGCAACGGCGTCAGCAAGCTGCGTTATGTATTCATCGTGCAAGCAGTCATATTGGCTTCCCTGTATTTCACGATGGGAACGACTTTCGCAGGGCTCGTCAGCCTCATGCTGATGGCCATCATGATTTATGCGATGAATGCCACCATCCAAATGTATTTGATGAATTTGGCTACGGTCTATTCACCTGCAGCTAAAGATTTCGCTTCCTCGCTGACGCCTGTCGCTGTGAATATCGGCATCGCGCTAGGTGCGACACTCGGCGGATACGTCGTCGCACAAGGCGGCTATATCCATCTGTCCTGGGTCGGCGCATTATGTGCTTTGCTTGCATCAGGGCTCGCGTTTCTCAGCACCCGCTTGGACCGGGCGGATGATTTTTCCACAGCACGCGCCAAGGCTGGCCTCGAGCAATAAGTGAGACAGTGCTATGGGGCAACTCCCCTTGCTGCATGATTCATTTTTTCGGAATGCGAAATGTTTTTCTTGACCGCTAAAACTGATTTCTATAGTCTTAAGGGCAGAAACACGAGGGGCTGCCCTACTGACTGGACGATAAAAGTGGAGTTTTTATGAAAACCTGAACGACATCAAGTTGCACGTAAAGGAAATGACTCTATACATCAAAGATGACTGGCAGGGTCCCCCCAGGACATGGGGAGAAATGAAAGATGAACGACACACAGAAAATGTCTACACACGATTCATTGAAAGCCGTCTCCTATAAATTATTCCAAGTGATCAGTGATGAACTGGACGTCAACACTGCTTATGTGACGCAGCGCGGACCGACGGCGATGAAAGTAATCAGCTCATTCAATAAAGACCATTATATTATTCCCGAAGGTTATGCCGTGGATTACGACGGCACATATTGCCGCCTGATCATCCAAAGCGACCAGGAAGCAATGCGCACAAAGAACCTCGGCTCTTTCACGTTAACAAAAGACTTGGAAGTGACGCCGCAGCTTGAAGTAAAAGGCTTTCTCGGTGTGACGCTGCGTGATTTCTACGGCGAAGTGTTCGGCACCTTATGCGTCATGGACAAAGAAGAAAAAGATTTTAGCGACCAAGACGTTCATTTCCTCAAGCAAATGGCGGAAGTGCTGTCATATGTCATCCATTTGGATTCTACCTTGGCAGACATCGAGCTGTTGAGCGTGCCGATTATCCCGATAAAAAAAGGCTTAGCGATCCTGTCATTGCAAGGGAATATCAATGAATCACGTTCCCAGAAAATCATGGAAGATACCTTGCATTATGCGGCCGACAAAGGCATCCATTCCTTTATCATCGACTTGTCGCAATTGATGCTGCTGGAAAACCAGTTCCCGGACGTCTTGAAGAATTTGGTGTCAGGCTTGAACGTCATGGGCGTCCAGGTCATGATGACCGGCCTCCCGCCTTGGCTCGTTCAAATGCCGGGCGTTAGCGCACATTTATCACAGTTAAAGACAGAGTATGTCGCCGACATTGAATCAGCGTTGAATAAAATCGGTTACAAACTGGAAAAACAAAAGGAAGCGAAAAGCTCAAGGGCTTTTCGCTTCCTTTTGTTATGGTCAGAAAGGCAAACACTCACCTAATGTCAGTGTCTAGTTCCCTTTAAAAGTCGAAGTTGTCCGGGTCTGGGCCGACACGGCGGTCTTCGTTCAATGCTGAAATCTGTTTCATGTCTTCCTCCGTCAATTCAAAATCGAACACTTGTGAGTTTTCCACAATGCGCCCTTCATTGGTCGATTTCGGAATGGTCACGACGCCATTCTGCAGATTCCAGCGCAAAATAACTTGAGCGACCGATTTATCGTGTTTCGCTGCGATTTTTTTCAGCTCTGGCTGTTCTAGCGCTTCGCCTGCCATGAGCGGCGACCAGGATTCCGCCTGGATGTCGTGTTCGCGGCAGAACGCGAGCAACTTCTCTTGCGTCAAACGCGGGTGGTACTCGATTTGATTGACGACCGGCTTGATGTCCGCATCTTCCATCAGGTCTTTCAAATGGTGGATCTGGAAATTGCTGACGCCGATTGCGATGACCTGCCCGTCCATATAGAGATGCTCGAGCGCTTTCCACGCCTCTTTGTATTTGCCTTCAACGGGCCAGTGGAGCAAGTACAAGTCCAGATACTCCAGCCCCAATTTTTTCAGGCTCGTCCCGTAAGCTTGGATGCCGGACGTATAGCCGAAATCGTCATTCCATAGTTTCGAAGTGATGAACAAGTCTTCCCTCGAGATCCCCGCCGCTTTGATTCCCTGGCGTATCCCTTCCCCAACGCTTTCCTCGTTTCCGTAAATGGCGGCGGTATCGATGCTGCGGTAGCCGTTGACGATCGCCGTTTTGACGGCTTCAGTCGCCTCAGGCCCGTCTTCTACCCGGAATACGCCCAGGCCGAGCCATGGCATTTCGCTTCCGTTATTTAATGTGACAGTAGCTTGTAAGTTTTTCATGAATGATGTCCTCCTATTTCTTATCTAAAGCAATAAACTTACTATACCCACTTGCCTAAGAAACTATCGTATGCGAATGAAAATACGATAGTTAATCTATAATCATTTCTTTTCTACTAGGCCATTTATTATTTAAAAGTAATTTATAACCACCACTAATTGGATAAAAAATTCAACTTAGACTCGCAAATAGCGTTGACTTTTTCAAATAGAGGCGTATATTTTAGCTTGTACAACAGAATCCACCTTTTATTATCGCTGAGACAGAATGAATTTCTGTGCGGGGGAACCAATTCGATCGCAACTTGATCTCGGGGTGAATCTTCAATTTGAAGAAGGGGTACTCTCCATCCCTAATCCGACAGCTAACCTCGTAAGCGTAGAAAAGAGAGAAAAGGTCTATCTCAGACCGTTTCTTTGAAATGGTTTTTTTGTGCTCAAATTTAAGGGAAAAGAGTGGAAGAGAAATGAGATGGACATCATGCCACATACTGAAGAATAGCTGGCCACACAGATGAATAAAACCTATCTATTGAAGAAAATCCATATGTCACCCCCACAAGTGCTGTCCATCACTTTTCTGGTGGCCATCTTTTTTGGGGCCGTCCTGCTGTACTTGCCTGTCTCAACTACGGCTCCGATTTCTTTTTTGGATGCATTATTTACCGCCACTTCCGCAACCACAGTGACGGGCCTTGCCGTTCTCAGCACAGGAAATGATTTTACGCTGTTTGGCCAAACCGTCATCATGGTGCTCATGCAAATCGGCGGGCTTGGTTTGATGACGTTCGCCGTGTTAATCGTCATGCTGTTGGGAAAAAAGATCGGATTAAGGGGACGGATCTTGGTCCAACAATCGTTCAACCAGTATTCACTCGGCGGCATGATCCGCCTTGTGCGAATTATCCTTCTTTTCACTTTCGGCATCGAAGCGATAGCTACTGCCTTTTTGGCCGTTCGCTGGGTACCCGAATACGGCTGGGGCTTCGGGCTGTTCACCAGTGCTTTTCACTCTGTCTCTGCATTCAATAACGCAGGATTCTCGTTGTGGGATGATTCCTTGAGCGCTTATGTCGGAGATCCTGTCGTCAATATTATCATCACTATGCTGTTCATCACGGGCGGCATCGGATTTACTGTCCTATACGATATGTGGAGCGCCAAAGAATTCCGGCAATTATCGCTGCATTCGAAAATCATGCTGACCGGGACACTCGCCGTCAATCTCTTCGCCATGCTGTTCCTATTCGTGTCGGAGTACGGCAATATGGAGACGCTTGGGTCGATGCCGCTCGGTGATAAGATATGGGCTTCCTATTTCCAAGCTGTTACCCCGCGTACTGCAGGATTCAATTCCATCGATATCGGCAGCATGGAGACCGGTTCGATTGTGCTTATTTCGCTTTTAATGTTTATCGGAGCGGGCAGTGCCTCGACGGGGAGCGGCATCAAGCTCACCACTTTCCTAGTTATCATTTTGGTGACCGCATCCTATCTGAATGGAAAAAAAGAAGCTGTCATTTTCAACCGCGCCATTCCTTCGCACTTGCTGGAACGGTCTCTTGCGATTGTGTTCATCAGCATGACCGCAATCTTTACCGGCATTTTGATCTTAAGCTATACCGAAAATGCGCCTTTCGAATGGATCGTTTTTGAAGCGTTCTCAGCTTTCGGGACAGTCGGACTGTCGATGGGCTTGACCGGAGACCTTTCCAACATCGGCAAATTCGTCATTATGATTTTGATGTTCATCGGCCGAGTCGGCCCTGTGACACTAGCATTCGCGTTGGCGCGCCAGCATCGGGAACCCATTCGCCATCCGAAAGGCGATATCTTTACAGGTTGACCTTGGATTAACTCAAATGAAAAAGCCGCACCCCCGAATTTGGGGAGCGCAGCTTTTTTGGCGTTAACTTCTCAGAAACCCGCCTTCCGAATGAATCACTTGCCCGGTAATCCAGCCGCCTTCCTCGCTGGCCAGAAACGCGATCAAGTTCGCCGCATCTTCCGGTTTCCCGATGCGCCCCAAGCCAAATTTCGGCCGCAAATAATCCCTGATCTTGTCATCCATCCAATTGGTGTCGGTCGGTCCTGGATTGACGGCGTTCACTGTGATGCCCAGTTCCGCGAGTTCTGCGGATAAAGAAGAAGTGAATGCCGAAATCGCGCCTTTTGTTGCTGCATACGCCAAATTCCCTGGCATCGGCCCCTGATCTTGTCCGGAGGTTAAATTAATGATGCGCCCATCTTTTCGACCGGTTTGTTGAAATTCTTTTGCGAATTCCGTGGACAATAAAAACGTTGCTCTCATATTCACCATATAATGATCGTCCAAGATCTTGCCGGTCAAATCCATATAGTTGGAATCGATCGAATACGCCGCGTTATTGATAAGGATATTCGGAAATCCGATGGCGCTTGTTATATGCGTCAGGTTAGCTGCTTCGGCATCCTGTTGCGCTAAATCGACCTCCGAAAACTCACAGCGTACGCCAAGATCCAGGATTTCTGAACGGAAGCGCTCTGGAAAGCCAGTCGCTGCTTGCCAGTGGGTAAAGAAAATATCTGTTTCTTGCTGCGCCAGTTTGCGGCATACAGCCGCTCCGATTCCGGTGTCGTTACTGACACCGGTGATCAATGCCGTGCTTTTTGATTTCACCAAGCTGATAGCCTCCTTTTGTGCAGCTTATTAAAGCAACTTTGCCATATAATACTCATCCACATAGCCATCATTGATGAACAGCGAATCCCGTTTCACGCCTTCAATTTCGAGTCCCATCTTCTGATATAAAGCGACTGCTGATACATTTTCTGCTATCACTGTCAGTTCCAAACGATGGAGATCGACGGATTTTGCCCAAGCGATCACATGGGAAAACAAAGCCTTTCCGACACCTTTGCCGCGGCTATCGCTATGAACACCCATCACTATATAAGCGCGATGTGAAATTCGTCGGGGTTCTCATTTTGCACAATCAAGTATCCTAGAACTTGATGTTTTTCGCACGCAATAAAAACACCTGACTTTTCATTGGCACTCAACACTTCGATGAACTTTGCGAACGATTCGGGTGAAATTTGCCGTTCACCCGGATTGAACATCATATATCCTGAATCCTCAGCGTTTTTGATGACCTCCACGATTTGTTCTGCGTCGCGGCTGTCAGCTTTTCGAATTTTAATCACAGTTACACTCCTATTCTGTTACAAAGCGTTTCAAGTTCATTCAGCTTTAATATTTCCTGGGAAATAATCAGTGTATAACTATATACCGCTTTTCTACTCTAGAATCGATTCCATATTTCAATATCTCTGACTACTTCTTGATTTCCAACTCCGCCGCTAGAGCAATCTCCTCTGCTCCTTCATTAATATAAAAAGTTTTGACGATTCGGTACGTGCCAGTCGTCAGCTCATAGTCCAAAAACTCAAGTGGCATCTCCTGCTCCAGGTTCTCTCCCGCCCCCAAACCCAAACCAATATCCGTAAAAGCGAACTGTTCTCGGTAAGGAACTTCATACCATGTGCCTTTTTGAAATTTCTCCAGCACTCGCTGCTCACCGAATCCGACAGTACTTGAACCCGAGTTGGAAATGATTAATATTATCTCATCGACAGGAAGAGTGTAATTTTCTTCATCGCTTTGCACAGAAAATACGGTTTCCCCATTAGTGAAGCTATCTGGTAATTGTTCATGTGAGGAAGTGTTTTCTAGAACTTCATTTTTTTGACTTGTTTCAAACAGTGAACAACCAGACAGTAATAAGATAGAAGTTACTAAAAGAATCATTAATTTTTTCCCAGCCATCTTCCCATCCTTTCGGCAACTATTGAATAATCATCTAGAGTCCGGTGCTTCGAAGCCATAGAGATATGCGATGGCGTACGTAATCTCCGATAGTTATATCAGCCACGATCAAAAACATGCGTTGAAAATGAAAAGGAGAAATATTTACTGGTTTTGCGATTGCTTTGATGGAAGGCTCACTTTGCAGATGGTCCTCCCTATAATCAATCTCCTCTTGCAAAAATTGCAGCACAGCCATGGCTTCAACTCCTTATTTAAATCAAATCCTCGCGACGGATTGGCTTATTTCATTTTGTACATTCTTTGGATAGTTTTCGACATTTCTTATGACGTTGGCTTAATGACTTTATAGTAAATCTCCATTTGCTCATCCGTCTCAATCGTCCGGATTTTTTCCAATTGAATCTCCATATCATCCAGGTGTTCGAACATGCGGGTTCCAGTACCAAGAAGCACTGGAGCGATGGCAATTTGCAGTTCGTCCACCAGATTCGCACGCAATGCTTGTTGGCCGACATCGGCACCGAGGACTACCACATTCTGCTCCCCTGCGGCTTCTTTTGCTTTCCGGACGGCTGTCTCGATGCCATCCGTCACGAACGTGATGCTCAAATTGTCATTTTCTTTCGGATGCTTGGCCGGCGGATGATGCGTCAAGACAAAAATAGGCACCTGGAATTCATAATCGTCGGCATAGGCATCCGGGTCGTCCGTCATATCATAGGTTCGCCGGCCCATGATGACCGCTCCTGTATTCGCCATCACCTCATTGATTTCATCATTGGGCTTGAAGCTTTCGTAAAGCTTGTCGAGTTTTCCATGACGGTCGCTGATGAACCCATCGAGAGAGGTGATCATTCCAAAACAGACTTTTGCCATATCGCGCACATCCCTTCCTAATGTTCAACGAGTCTCTTTGCTAATCAATTCCTCTTCGCACATCATTCTCCTTCTATATATTAAGTACTTAAATTTTTATCAATTAAAAAGAGAGGCACACTTCCATCGAAGTGTGCCTCTCTTTTGCGATTTGCCCGAATTCAATAGCTGTTCTAAATTCCTTTTTCTTCAAAGCGCTTCAAATCATTACGATGTCCCATAGCGACCAGCACATCGTTCAACTTTACTTGATCGTCCGGCATCGGCGCGACATTCACTTCATCTCCGCGCTTGATAGCCAGGATTGTGCATTGATATCTTGCACGGATGTCCAGTTCGAGCAAACTTTGATTCATCAATTTCTCGGAAGCCACCAATTCGATGATGCTATAGTCTTCCGATAAATCGATATAATCTACGACTTTCTCTGAATCCATATGATGGGCGATGCGGATGCCCATCTCTTTTTCCGGCTGGATGACGCGGTCCGCCCCTACCTTCTCGAGAATCATTTGGTGCTGCACGTCTTTCGCTTTGACCCATACGAGCGGAACGCCAATTTCCTTGAGCATCAATGTGCACAACACGCTCGTTTGCATATTCTCGCCGATCGCCACGACTGCGTGTTCAAAATTCCGTACTCCAAGTTCCCTCAAGCTTGCTTCGTCTGTCGCATTCGCCACAGCGGCATGGGAAGAAAAATTTCTCATCATGTCGACACGTTCCGGCGATGAATCGATTGCCATGACATCATGTCCCAGATTGAATAGCTCTTTGCAGATGCTGCTGCCAAATCTCCCAAGGCCGATTACGATAAATTGCTTTTTCAAGTCATTTCCTCATTTCTATAATCCTTAAAAAAGATCCCCATTTCAAGCCTGTTGCGCTATTGATGGACCTTCGTTTAATTCCGTGTCAGCCTCTATACCATTTACCGGCTTTAATGTTTCAATTGACTAAAATCTACATCGGTTGAGTATTGTTGTCAATATTAACAATAGAAAGTTTTTTCCGTTTTTATCCTTACCGATTAGAAAAAAGACTCTTCCCCACAATGCGCAGCGCAGGATAAGAGTCTTCTATATAATTTCTAATGGATTAGCAATAATAGATAAAAACTTAACTTAATTAGTAATATTATTCCAATTCGTAAAATATTTAGCTACACGTCTTTTTAATCTGGAGTTGGCATCTTTGCGTTCGTTTTCTGTATCCTATTTTGCCGTTCACACATTCAATCAAATAGAACACCAGGCGTTTATCCCCGCTAAACTGTTGCGGATTTCCCCACAATTGTTGAAACACTTCTGTTAGGACGTTTTCACACACCGCGTGGTCGTTAAATTCCCGATAACAGACTTTCCAAAGCAATGAATAGTATTCATCGTATATTAATTCCAAGGCGGCTTTGTCCCGAAACTTCAGTCTTTCCAACAATCGTCCATCCGTAGTCATTTAGCACCTCTCTCTTCTTATTCAAAATACCCACAAGAAGAGAAAAGAAACCCTATATTCATTATGATATTAGGATAATTAATCAGGATCCAATTACAAGAAGGATCGGCACCAATTAGACAGCGCCGATCCTTCTCTCTGCATTATTTGATTAAGACTGGACGGGATTCTCCAAGCCCTTGTGAATCGTCACCTGATGTGGGTAAGGGATCTCGATATCATGGGCATCCAGTGCCTCTTTGATGGATTTGCGCAGCTCGCGCTCGACTCCCCATTGCTCCCCGCTTTTCGCTTTGGCAATGATGCGCAACGTGACATCCGATGCCCCGAACGCCTGCACGCCGATCACATCCGGCCCTTCGACGACGGCGGCATTGTCTTTCGCGACTTTTTCGCATACTGTTTTCAGCACGGCCATCGCTTTGTCGATATTTTCGTCATACGATACGCCAATATCTACGAGTGCACGCATATTCCCACGGGAATGGTTGCTGACAGTCGTAATATCGCGGTTCGGAATGAAATTCAAGGTACCGTCGAAACTGCGGATTTGCGTCGTCCGCAACCCGACTGATTCGACCACGCCGTCAATGGCTCCAACCGTTACATAATCGTTCACGTCAATCTGTTTCTCCAGCAATAAGAAGAAGCCGGTGACCACGTCGCTGACGAGGCCTTGTGCGCCAAAACCGATCGCAAGGCCGACGATTCCTGCGCCGGCTATAAGGCTGGCGACGGACAGTCCGAATATATTGAACAAAGTCGCAACCAAAATAAAGATCAAAGCATACGAGAAGACGTTTTCCGACAACGCGCGAAGCGTCAATGCGCGGCCATTGGTCACATCGCCTTTTTTTGTCAAGCGGTCAAATGAGCGGTTGATCAGCTTTTTCCCGATTGCACGCACAATCACGAATGCGATTAAAATTCCGATGACTTGAGCGGTAATAACCCCCGCCTCAACTAATAGGTTTCCCCAGTCAATATCAATGAAATCAAACAAAAAATCATTCCTTTCACTTTCTTGCGCTGCATTCAATAAACTCCAAGCGGCGCAGCCAATAGGTATTTGCCTGTTTCTTTATAACATATATGAGGGTCTCATTTCATTCTCGGGCTCTACCGCTGTGACACAGAACCGTCGCTTCACATCTTTTTTTAAAGTTTTTCACTAAAATAGCTTGCAGGTTACCTTGCGTCACCATCTATGTTTGAAATAGCTAATCAAACAGGAGTGATGAAAATGACGACAGCCTTTTTTGGAAGCAAGGAAATGTGGAGTTGGAAAGAATTAATATACTTATTGACCGTTGTATTGGTAGCTGTACCAATTTTTGTGGAATACAGCTTATATCATTACCTCGTAAATTTTTTCGGCAATGAATTGCATGCAGGTACGATGACTGGCTTAGTCATGTCCATTATCTTTATGGCTGCTCTTTATTTAATCGTACTTAAGCCAAATGGACAGTCTTGGAAAGCGGTAGGTGTACAAGGTTTCTCATCCGGACACTGGAAGCGGATTGTGGTTTGGACGATTGCATTGATTGTGGTGAGCATCGTTTTAGTAATTATCATGTCGGAATTTGGCGTTGGAACCGACAACAGCAAAACCGACAGCCTGCAATCACAATTGACACTCTTTAATTTCTTCATCGGATTTATCTCTGCCGCTGTCATTTCGCCCATTTACGAAGAAATTTTCTACCGTGGCTTTCTGTACCGTTTTTTCAGCAGCCGTTATGGCATAGGAGCAGGCATGCTGCTGAGTGCTTCCATATTTACTTTAGTGCATATCCCAACTTTCAATACACTTCCGGTGAACTTTGTTTCTGGCCTTATTTTTGCATGGATCTATCAAAAAACAGGTTCTGTCCTTCCATGTATCTTGATGCACGGACTTTTCAATGGCATTGCTGTAATCCTCACCGCTACCGCTTAGCCTTGTCCGCCAATTCGAGGAATTCAATTACGGCTGGATTGATGGCGTACAGCCCGAGATCTTCGGAAGCTTGCGCAGATTTCCTGGCTTCCCAAAAAGCTTCTGCCAATTTGAGATCATTGCCGAATGTTTCTGCCGATAAAATATCAACGTCAGCTAAAATCAATTGCCCCTCTTTTGAAGAGGGAGAAATCCCTTTGTCCAAGCACAGTTCAATTCTTTTGATGATGTTTATCCACTTTTTGGTCGCCAAGTCGCCGCTTTCAAGTTTAGGCAAACGCTTCTCCAAGACCTCTTGTTGCTGTGATGAAAAATAATGGCTCCAATTTTTTTCATTCTGCGGCCCAGCAACCAGCGAAATGAGGTCTTCCCAATGAATTGTCTCTTCCAATTCCAACAGGTTGAGTAAAGACTGGGTGTGCTTTAATGAATGTTGAAGCTGGTCGATTTCATTCATTAACAAAGATTTATGGACAGCCAAAATCGAATCGATCGATTGCTCTGCCAAAATGCTGCGGCTGTCTTCCAGCGATAAATTCAGCGACTTGAGCAGCAGAATCTTTTGTAGCTTCAAGATATCTTCTACGGAATAGCAGCGCTTTCCGCCCGCCTCTTTTCTCGAAGGCTCAACCAATCCGATTTGATCGTAATAGCGTATGGTCCGGACAGATACATTCAATCGCTTAGATAATTCTCCAGTCGTTAAGTATTCTTTCACCATACGATGTGCCAAATCGCCACTCCCTTTAATTTAGATCCATGTTTCATCCAATTTATCCGCATAGAATTCAATTGCCTTCTTATAAGTTGAAATGTTTTTATCAGCAGAAGTTTCCGCTAAACACTTGAGCAATATTTCCATTGCTTGCTGATGTTCTGCTAAGTTATACAAAGTCATTGCCAAAAAGACTTTCAATGCCCGATTGGATGGAAAAAGTTCTATTCCTTTTATAAAAGTGCTTCTTGATTTTTCGTATTCCCCTAAGGTCCGGTAAGTGATGCCTAGCCCCAGTATTGCGCCTTCTACATCCTCTTTTTCAAGCCCGAGTTGGATAGCTTTTTCATAATAGGGAACCGCCTTTTCTTCTTCTCCAAGTACATCAAAGCTCCAAGCGCACTGGTAATTGATTTGTGGGTGTTCGGGGAATTGCTGTGCCAGTTCCATCAGCAATTGATTTGATTCTTCTTGTTTGCCCGCAGCTCTTAGCCCGATTGCTTTCTTCAAGTCTGGATTCATCTTTTCAGCCCCCTTAGATTCTCATATAGCCAGTTTACCATTTGGAAATAAGTTGAAAGTAACTTTTCGCTGCATACTAGCATCAATCCGTTTTCAAAAATTTTTTCGAAGGAACGCTTACATTTCCAAAAGAGGTTTCACTCTAGTTTCAGGTGGTAGATAAAGGTAGAAACCAACTATTACCAACCTGAGGAGCGATTGAAATGGCGAATATCCAAAATCCTAGAACACAATATACGACGGAAGATTTTCCGAAACAATACCAGGAAGCCCCTGGCGTACAAAACCAAATGACTCCTGTGCCAGACTGTGGCGAAAAGACGTATAAAGGCTCAGGCAAGCTTGAAGGCCGTAAAGCGCTAGTAACCGGTGGTGATTCCGGAATCGGCCGCGCTGCTGCCATCGCTTACGCCAGAGAAGGTGCAGACGTTGCGATCAACTATTTGCCGGCAGAGCAATCTGATGCGGATGAAGTGAAACAATTGATCGAAGCAGAAGGCCGCAAAGCCGTCTTGATTCCCGGCGACTTGAGCAACGAAGCGTTCAACAAGGAAATGGTTGAAAAAGCGAACACTGAACTTGGCGGATTGGACATTTTGGCACTCGTAGCCGGCAAGCAACAAGCCGTCAAAGACATTGCCGACCTTCCGACAGAACAGCTTGAAAAAACATTTCAAGTCAATGTCTATTCCATGTACTGGACAGTGAAAGCGGCGCTTCCATACCTACCAGAAGGCGCGTCGATCATCACGACAAGCTCAGTTGAAGGCTTTGACCCAAGCCCGATGCTGCTGGATTATTCAGCAACGAAATTCGCGATCATCGGCTTCACTAAATCCTTGTCTAAACAATTGGCGGACAAAGGCATCCGCGTCAACTCCGTCGCGCCAGGCCCAATCTGGACAGCGCTTCAGATTTCCGGCGGACAGCCTCAGGAAAACATTCCTGAATTCGGCAAAGGCACACCAGAGACGCCAATCGGCCGCGCAGGCCAACCGGCAGAACTCGCTTCTGTCTATGTCTTCCTGGCTTCCATCGAAGCTAGCTATGTTACAGGACAGATCTACAGCATCACTGGCGGCATGACGACCGCTTAAGTTAATATTCAAAAAGCGTGAGGCACCGAATCAATCGGTGCCTCACGCTTTTTTCATTACATATTTTTGAGCCACGTCATCAGGCGCAAAATCTCGAAGGGTTCTGCCCAGGTGATGACAAAAAGGATGACGAAGAAAATAGAGAGCGACCAAACTTTCAATTGCCCCGGCTCTCTTTTCAACACGGCAATGAAAACGGTGCCCGCCGCTCCAAACAGCAGCAGGAAACCGATAAGTGCAAGCGGCTCGGAATACCCAGAGATCAAACGGTTGAGCATGAGCAATAGACTTCCCAAAATGATGAGTCCAATTGAATATTTACTGAACATCTCGTCTCCCCCTTTTTCAAGAAAGCCCGCTGTTAATCATCACGGCGCAAAACCGTAGTAGAACAGGATATGTGCATAAAAACCGAAGAACCCGACTACCAAAGTCATCAGGACAAATAACACCATCATGATGATTTTGGAAATTTTACCGATATCAAGCCGCCATACGCCTTTATAGACCTGCACCCATAGCGCAACGACGAGTGGGACAACCATTAATAGATAGAAAATAACGAGGCCATTCCCAAAGACATCGAAATAATCCCGGTTCACACTGTCGCTGGTCCTGAAATAACGGCTCATCCCAAAAAAGAACGCGAGAAACGACAACTGAACCACCACACCATAGATGAATAGCGGAACCCTGAATTTCCCCAGGTTTCGCAGCATCCACAAAACTATGCAGTACAGGATGGCTATTAGAATGGCTATGTAAAAACTGAATGGATAAAAGATATGAACACGTCCTTCCTCCCGCTTACTTTACCAAAGCGGTTCGTCCTCCTCTGTCAATTCGACTAAAAATGGGTAGGCAGCTATAACGATGACCCCACTGGCGATGATCAGTATGAATATCGTAATGACCGAAAGATTAAATAAAACCCCGAAAAGCATAGCCAATGGCGTCAGAAAGTTGGTAAGACCGGCCCTTTTTTTCGATTGGGTAGTAAGCAATTGCTTTTTCCCGCAATGCGGGCAAATCATTCCCGTATCCAATGTGAACATCTTTTTGACCGTCTGCTTCCAACTCCATTGCTTATGGCAATTTTGACAAATCGGCATGGACTCCCTCCTAGTGAGCTTTTTAAATTCATACTCTTTAAGACCTTGTCCTTATTAGACTAACAGAGATAACCAAAATTCCCACAACACATTCCAATTAACTGGGTTTCGCTGTTTCAGTTAAGAGCTCTCGAATCTATCTTCACTAAAAGAGCAAGAACTGGATGCCAGTTCTTGCTCTCAGAGTGTTGAAGAAGTCTATTAATTCATTACGAATTAGAATGGAATCGTTTTTCTACATTCAACAATCAACGATCTCTTTAAGTATTTGGAGAAGTGTTCGCTCGACTCCTGTGGAATAGCGAGACGACCGAGACCCCGCAAGGCGCAAAGCGACTGAGGAGGCTTGGGCGCGAGCCCACGGAAAGCGAGCGATAAGCTTCGGAAAATACGATTTCTTACCTTTCTCGACAGTCTGAAAGCAAGAACTGGACGCCAGTTCTTGCTCTTGATGCGGTTAATTCATATAGCGATGCTTTCTCAAGCTGTTCAAATTGGCGATTTCCTGCAGGAGCTCTTCCCCGATATTCGTCTCTCGGACCTTTTTGCGCTCGAGTTCTTCGTCGACCAATCGTTTGATCGACAAGACGTCGGTACCGTTTTGCAATACTTCTTCCTTGGAATTGAAGCGCTGGTGGGCAACGAGCTGCATGCCGTAGGAGTTGTACAACAGCGTATAACCGGCGATTCCCGTCGTTGACTGATAGGCTTTCGAAAATCCGCCGTCAATGACGATCATTTTGCCGTTCGCTTTGATCGGGTCTTCGCCGTCCCGTTCCTTGACCGGTGTATGCCCATTAATGATGCGGCCATAGTCGGGATTCAAGTCGAATTCTTCAAGCATCTTGCGGCACATGTCTTCATCTTCACGCAAATGGTAATACGGATTTTTCCGTTCTTTATGCGTTTCTTTGTCTTTGATGAAATAGCGTTCGAACGTCGTCATTTCGCGTTTGCCGAACAGCGAGGAGTTTTCGCCTGTCCATTGGTACCACACCATATCGGTCGCGAAATCATCGCTTTCTTCTGGATGCGCGAATGCATAGCGGGTATATTCTTCGAAAACATCGAGCAATTCCCGTCCGGCGTAGCTTTCGCCTTCAATTTCCATTTGTTTCATATCGCCGTTCTCTTCGAGCGGGATGCAGCCATGGATCAGCAAATTGCCGTTGTATTGAAGATATAGCTTGCCTTTTTTCATGAGGAAGTTCATATGCCGCGACAGTTTTTCGGAATGCTGAATGGAGAACAGCAATTTATCGATTACTTGCTGCTCTTCGTCGAGCAAACGGTCGGGATGTTCCGGGTCGATTGTGGCAAAGCAGGTGTTCTCCAGCGGATAGGTTTTGCCGTGGATTGTCGCTTCGTTCTTGTCGTAATCGACTTTCTCCAATAGCAAGCGGTCTTCCATGGCGAAACAAGAGCGCCGTTTGATGATCGGGCTTTCGAGCTTAAACTGGATGATCGAAATCGCCTGATGAATCTTAGTGATTTGCAGCTGTTCCTGCTCCGTTAATTGTTCATCTGAAATGCGCTTTGGATGGAATGCCGGATTGTCTTCATAATATTTCTCCGCCAAATTCAATAACGGGCGTAAATTAATGCCGTACACATCCTCGATAATGTCCAGGTTGTTATAGCGTGCACAAATACGGATAATGTTTGCGAGGCAAACTTTGGAGCCGGAATAAGCGCCGATCCACAGGACATCGTGGTTGCCCCATTGGATATCGACGGAATGATAGTCGATGAGCGTGTCCATAATCTTATGCGGATCCGGTCCCCGGTCGTAAATATCGCCGACGACGTGAAGATGGTCGACGGTCAGCCGCTGCATCGTATAGGCGAGTCCGACGATCAGCTTATCCACTTGCCCGAGTGAAATAATCTGTTCGAGCATTTTCGCGTAATAATCTTTCTTGTTGGTGAACTCATCCGTTTTGTACAGGAGTTCTTCAATAATATAGACGAACTGCTTCGGCAAGGCTTTGCGCAATTTGGAGCGCGTGTATTTAGATGAAGCGTAAGATACCAGCTTGAGCAGCCGCTCGATCGTTTCGATATACCAGTCTCTCAATTCTTTCTTGCTGCTGAAATGGCTTTTGATCAGGCTCAATTTCTCTTCCGGGTAATAGACGAGCGTCGCGAATTCGTTGAGCTCCTCTTCTGCCATCTCACCTTCGAACAGATCCCTGATTTTCACTTTGACGTTGCCGGAGCCATTGCGCAACACGTGCTGGAATGCCTGGTATTCGCCGTGGAGATCGCTGACATAATGCTCCGTCCCTTTCGGCAAATTCAAGATGGCTTCCAGGTTGATGATCTCCGTCGCTACTTTTTCTTCGCTGTCGTATTTTTCTGCCAGTAGATCCAAGTATTTTGAACTGATCATATGGAACCCTCCTTCAAGTAATATGTCTTAATCGAATTCAATTGAAAGCAAATTCCTGAAAAGCGTAATGATCAAACGGGTATGTGGAAGGAATTTCTCTATATTCCCAGTCTATAGCAGTTTCCGCGAAGGCTCTAGTATTAATTGCAGGACGGCAGGAAATTGGAAGGCCGTTGATACTTGATTGCCAAACTGGTGAACTATAAACTTTTCATTCCTAAAAGTTTAGCGTGATCCACCCATTTACGGGTAAGGAGGAATAACAGGAAATAACTTTCAATGGAAAGGATTTGTTATGACACAATCTCTTACCAGCTTGCTCATTCTTGGTTTTATCGTGATAACTCACATTCTAGTTTGGAAATGGGCCGCTTATATCCAAGAAAAATATGCCGACGATGCCAGAAAGAGGCGAATTGCTGGGGGCATCCTTTTTATGTCCGTTGCTGCATTGTTCGGTTTGTCCGCGCTCTTTCTCATACAATCTTCTTTTTAAAAATCGCGAAATCAAGAAAAGAAAGGACATGGCACAGCTTTTTATTTCAAACTTCTCGATAAGTGTCATGTAAAAGCTTTAATAGGTACATAGTTACTATTTTAATGCAACATACTGGAATTATAATAAGAAAAAAACTGAAAAAGGCAAACTTACCTGAAAAGGAAGGACGCAAAGCCATGAGCCTACCCACTGCCCGCACAGTGTACGGTTGTCAGGTTGCCAGGCACCCATTCTGTGGACCTCGGCTGACAGAATGGAGGAAAAGAATATGTTGAAGAAAGCGGCGATGTTGATGTTCGCGATGTCCCTTATGTTAGCGTTAAGCCATGCAGAAAACGTACAGGCAAGCGGCGATGCGCCTGATACCCGTGCCACTTGGCTATGGAATCCGTGGATGTTCGTGGAAGATGAAGCAGCTGTGCTCACTTTTCTCGAAAATAAAAACGTCAATAAAGTCTATGTGCAAATCGATCGGGACATTCCTAAAAATACGTACCGCAGTTTTGTCACGCAAGCGCATGCACGCGGCATAGCCGCATTTGCACTCGATGGAGCACCGGCCTGGGTTGCGCCAAAAGGCTATACGAACCAGAACATGTTGATGAACTGGCTGGGTAATTACCAAAGCGGATCGTCAGAACAGGCAGGTTTTGATGGAATCCATTTGGATGTTGAACCTTATTTATACAGCGGATGGAATTCGAACCGCGCTGCTACGGTGAAATCCTATCAATCGCTTCTGCAAAGAGCCGCAGTGAGCTCCGCGCAATTGAACTTGCCGCTTGAAGCCGATATGCCGTTTTGGTTCGACGAAATTCCTTATAAAAATACGTTCGGCAGCGGATTATTGGCCGAATGGGTTATCGCCAATACGGACGGGGTAACACTGATGGCTTACCGGGATTCCGCGCCGATGATCATCGACATTGTCAAAAACGAAATTGCCATGGCCGAAAAATACGGCAAACACGTGGTAGTGGGCGTAGAAACAGGCGTCACCGATGAAGGCAGCATCATCACCTTTGCCGAAGAAGGCGAAGCGTTCATGAATCTGCAGTTGGCTGAAGTTGCCGCTGATTACTCGGCGTACCCTGCCTACGAAGGAATTGCTATCCACCATGTTGGCAGTTGGATGACGCTCAAGCCATGAAAAGATCAGACACTTCTCATGATTTTTGGAAGTGTCTTTTTATTTTTTTCATTTCTGGCACTCTATTTTTCAGAGAACTGGAAAAACATCATTGGAAAGTCACGTTTCAAAGGGTAAATCACTTACGCGGAAGCTGATTGATGTTATTCTATAAGTGGAAAATATTATCTATTTAACTATTTAAATGACATATTACGGAACATCATTTGCGGGTTCGAAACTCCGCATGTCGTCCCACATCAAGTTCGGGACATTCTCTGAAGGACGGTGAAAAAATTGGCCCAAACAGATTATAAAGCTTTACTTGCCAATCGAATGGAACGGGATTTCTCGAAATGGGCTGCTCAAGGTACCATCCAAGAGCGTGAAGTCTATCGGTTTTGCATACGATGAAAGGCACCGCTGGAACGATCGGCATGATGGGGCTATCCGAATTTTGCGCAAGCGAGCTGGATGCTTTCTCAGAACACAGCACTGAGTTGCTGGACGTCGATTCGCTGACGGGATTCATGTCTTCATTCCGAAATTACTTTGCAACTGAAGAGCTTGCAAGCCAAAAAGAGATAGAATTGGAGACGCCTGAGAGCAAACTTTCGAGTGATGAAGCCCTAGTATTGGTCATCGATTCTGATGCTGAATTTGCCGCGAAGCTCAAAGAGACGTTAGAGCCTAAAGGCATTCCTGTCGTCATTGCTCTGGATGGACAAAAAGGCACCGAATTATTTTACACATTGCATCCGCAGATGGTGTTAGTGGATGCAATGCTGCCGGATGCTGACGGGTTCAGCCTGGCCGAAAGAATCGCCGAAGCCGGCAGAAGCCGCCACCTTCCCCTCGCCATCATGAGTGAAGATGACCGGATCGATAACCAAATCCGGGCAATGGAAGTCGGCGCCACTGATTTTTTGGCCAAGCCATTGAATATGGCGTATTTCCTCCCGTATTTAGCAAATCGCTTGCGTGGCCAGGAAATCGTCTTGCAAGGCACGCGAATTGATGAGTTGACCGGAGCCGGAAATCGCCAAGCCTTTAATGAAGCCTTGTTACAAATGACCAATCTCGCAGAAAGAACCGGCAAGCCGTTTACACTGGCATTGCTCGATCTGGATCATTTCAAGAAAATCAATGATGACTATGGGCATTCATTCGGAGATGAAGTTTTGCGATCGTTCAGCCAATTTGTGTTGAACTTGAAGCGTGATTCGGACTCGTTCTTCCGCTACGGTGGAGAGGAATTCGCATTGATTCTCCCCGAAACCAAACCGCAGGAA
This sequence comes from Planococcus sp. MB-3u-03, assembly GCF_002833405.1. Lineage (NCBI taxonomy): Bacteria > Bacillati > Bacillota > Bacilli > Caryophanales > Caryophanaceae > Planococcus > Planococcus sp. MB-3u-03. Next base: position 3,138,222 of record NZ_CP025135.1, read on the forward strand.
GCCGTTGCGTTCATCGATCGCCTGCATAAGGCGCTATCTGAAACGGAATTCGCCGTCAACGCCACTGCGCCGATTCGCTTGACCTTCTCCGCAGGAGTCAGCGAATACCGGCTCAAGCAGGAAACGATCGTCAACAAAGCCGACCAAGCTTTATACCAAGACAAACGAAACGGGCGCAACCAGACGATGGTGTATAAATCCGAAGAACACGACTTGAAACGCAAACTGAATATTGTCATTGTCGACGACGACTCACTCGTGCGCAAATTGGTCGCCAAGCAATTTTCCAATTGGAAAGCGGAGGATTTCGATATCCAGATCGAAGAATACGCAGACGGTCTCGCGCTGGTCGATTCCGACTGGTACCGTCCGGATGAGAATTACATGATCCTGCTGGACGGCGGCCTCACTGCTTACACATGGCCGGGCAAAATGGTCATGGACGACAGCTGGAAAAAAACGACGACAAAAGAACAATAAAGATTACAAAAAGAACCCCGAACGGCAACTGCTTTTAACAGCAGCCCGTTCGGGGTTTTTGCTATTTATCTTTGGTTTTCTGTTTAGGTGTAGACTTAGCTTGGTTAGCTTTCACATCAAGCTGCTCAGGCCGCTCGAGTTTCACTACCGCATAGGCGAGCCTCAACAACACCATGACCATCACGCCGACGCCGACAGCCAAATAGATCATCGTGAAAGCTTTGCTTAAATTGCCTGTCGGCGCAAGACCGGTCTCAATACCGGTCGGAATCAAGCTGACGAAGGCGAAATAAAAGGCATCAAAAAACGCCCAGCCTTCTATTTGATAATAGAACAAAGTGCCCGACAGTACGATGAACGCCAAAGTCAGCAGTAAGGTCCTGAACAAGGGCTCTTTTCCTATCCGGAATATGGCCGACAGCAAGCGTTTCAAAGTCAGTATAAGTGAAATCACCGGGTCATCACGCTCTTTTCTTTACGCATACTTGGTCAATAAAGCTGTTGGGATATGGCAATAATCATCCGGGCACTTGTCCAAACGGTCCTGATGTTCTGCTGCACTCGCTATATAATTTTCAAGCGGCAAGACTTCGACTGCGATGCGTTCCGAATCCGTTCGTTCATTAATAAAGGCTTTCGCTGCCGTTAAATGGCCGGCGCTTTCGCTATAGACGCCGGTCCTGTATTTCTCGCCGACATCCTCGCCTTGTTTATTGATGCTATAGGGATCGATGATTTCAAAGAAATACCCCATCAGTTGTTGGACCGACACGCGCGAAGGGGCGAACGTAGTTTTGACGCATTCTGCGTAGCCGTCGTAATCGCCTTCTAGCGATTGCGTCCTGCCGTTTGCCCGCCCCGCTTCGGTCGACTCGACACCCGGCAAGGTCTTGATGAACGCCTGCACGCCCCATAAGCATCCGCCTGCAAAATAGATAATCTCCATATTGCCACTCCTCTCAACCTGTAAATGGATCTTTCTTTTGCTCTGGCACACAAGCCGAGCCGTTTCCTTCAGTATAGCATCTCAAGGAATGCCGCATGAACCTTCGTCAATTCCCCGATTTCACCTTTTGATTAAGCCCGGATATATTGTTTCAATAAACCGCTTTTTGAGAATTATTAACCGTTAAGATCACCTGCGTCTTTTCTACATAGCGAAATGGCTCCAGTGATAGAACCGATAGACCCACGAGATGTCCAAAAGGCTTTTCTTCCCCATTTCCAGAGGTGCAATCCTCACTTTTAACGGCTAACCAAAATACATACTCTACCCTATATATTCAGAATAATTAAATAGCTATGATGTTTTTACCGAGTTGCATTTCCGGTAAGACGAGAAGGAGTGACTATTGATGAGCAAAAAAAAATTACTGACTTTAAGTTTGGCAGCATCACTCGCATTATCCGCCACAACGGTTTCCGCCGATACCCTATCTAAACAGGCAACAGAAAAAGTCCATGTCAATAAAGACACCCAGACACCTGATTTCATTTCCGGAACGTTGACTGAACCGACCGATCAAGGTGCAAAAGAAATTGTCTTTACATATTTAGAAGAAAACGAAGACACGTACAAAATCGATAAAAAAGACCTTTCCAGCTTCAAAGTCATCAGCCAGGAAACAGATGACCTCGGCTTCACCAAAGTGAAGCTTCAGCAGAAATTCAAAGGCGTGCCAGTTTTCGGTTCCGTAATCAATGCCCACGTTGACCAAGACGGCGTGCTCACTTCCATCTCCGGCAATTTAGCGCCGGAATTATACGATAAGAAATCCTTGAAGAAAGGCGCAACTTTGAAAGCCGGGGCTGCAGTCGAAAAAGCAGCGGCCGACCTGGAAGAAAAAATCGGCAGTTCCCCAGAGCTTGAAGCTGAAGTTACACCGGAATTGGTCATCTATTCCAAAGATGGGCAAGCGTATTTTGCCTACAGCGCTGAATTCGAGTTCCTCTATCCGGAACCGGGTAATTATCAATACTTCGTGGACGCCAAGACGGGCGACATCCTCGATTCCTATAACCAGATCCATGAGGCGAAACCTTCCGGCGGCGGTGCGAGTTTGACCGGCGAAGATTCGACTGCGAGCGGCAAAGGCGTGTTGGGCGATACGAAATCGTTCAATACTTTAGTCAACAGCAACGGCTCTTACCTGGTCGACCGCACGCGCGGCAGCGGCATTTTCACGTATGACGCAAAAAACCGCACACGCACGCCTGGCACACTGTGGCTCGACAGCGACAATGTCTACAATGCCGCTTATGACGGCGCTGCAGTCGATGCCCATACTTACGCTGGCCAAACCTACGATTACTTCCAAGACGTCCATAGCCGCAATAGCTACGACGGCAACGGCGCTGAGCTGATTTCCACCGTCCATTACGGCCGCAGCTATAACAACGCGTTCTGGAGCGGTTCCCAAATGGTCTACGGCGACGGTGATGGCACTACCTTCGTGCCGCTGTCAGGAGCGCTGGACGTTATTGCCCATGAATTGACGCATGCCGTGACCGATACGACGGCCGACTTGATCTACCAAAATGAATCCGGCGCGATCAACGAATCGATGTCCGATATTTTTGGAACGCTTGTTGAATACCATTTCAATAACAAGCCCGACTGGCAAGTAGGCGAAGATATCTATACGCCGAACGTTGCGGGCGATGCACTGCGCTCGATGGAAGACCCGACATTGAGCGGAGACCCGGATCATTATTCGAAACGCTACACCGGCACGGGTGATTACGGCGGCGTCCATATCAACTCCGGCATCAGCAATAAAGCGGCGTTCCTGCTCGCCAATGGCGGCACGCATTACGGCGTGACGGTCGCTGGCATCGGCAACGACAAAGCGGGCGATATCTACTACCGCACTTTGACGCAATACTTGACGCCGAACTCCAACTACAGCCATTTCCGCGTTTCCACCATCCAAGCGGCAACGGATCTGTACGGCGCATCGAGCGCTGAAGTCGCAAGCGTCAAAGCAGCGTTCTCGGCTGTCGGGGTTAACTGATCGATCGGCCAAAGCAACATAACGCAGCTATAAGTGCAGCTTTCATTTGCGCATCACTGCCTTCTCAATAAATAAAGCACAGCTGATCCCATTCAGCTGTGCTTTATTGCGTTCATATTTATTTTCGGATTATGGAATAATCACCAACGAAACAGCGCGTTCGGTTCCTTGTTCCGGCTCCTGCGCATTATAATATTTCTCCATTAATGAGCCAAGCTCCGATTGAAAATCATTGAATCTATCGTCTGTTAAATTCAGCTTCACTAAAGAAAATGTCGATTGATCCTGGGACTGCTCTTCCACGCTGCGCTCATGGTAATTTTTATAGTTTTGCAGAATGTACATGAAATAGTACGTGATGAACCGGATTCTCTCGCTATAAGTAGCTGACTGCCAGTCTTCCTGACTCACTTTATAAGCTTGCGTGTTCAGTGCATAGAGTTTTTCTTCCACTTTCCCGCTGCGGTTTATGCCCACCACTTTCAGCAAGTCATCCTCCACCATGGAATTCACGTGTCTGTACAAAGTCGCTTGCGACACTTCTTTCAATAGTTTATTCAGCTGCAGGATCGATAAGCCCTCATCAACATCGATCAATTCCAAAGCTATTTTAAACCTGACTTGGTTTTTAAATAAATCAAATTCCATGTGCAATGTCCCCTTTTTGAGTGCGCTTAATTAGCTATTATATATTCTTTCCGTTGATTTACCAACTCCACCTAAATGGCCGGCTGGCAACTCGAAACCTGATTAAAATACGGAGCATGCATAAAGTAGTTGACGTTTTCATTATCATTATTGATAATGATAATGGAAAGGGTGATAAATATGAATACTGATATTACTGCTTTACTGGAAATCGATTGGGCAAAAATCCTGCCGTTCGCCTTGCCCATTATCTTTTTCAACTTATTGCTCATTGGCGTCGCACTGTACGACTGGTTTAAGCGGAAAGATCGGATTGCGGCACCGTATGCTTGGCTCGCCGCCATCTTATTATTCCAATCATTAGGGCCGATCTTGTATTTGGTCATCGGAAGGAAGGTCATTCGCCATGATTACAGTCGAGAAACTTCATAAGAGGATCAAAAAACGAAAAATCTTGAGCGATGTCTCTTTTACGGTTGCACAAGGGGAATGCATTGGTTTATTGGGGCCAAACGGTGCCGGCAAAACAACGCTTATTAAATGCATGACTGGCGTTTTGCACTATGAACAAGGGAACATCACCTTCCATTCCAAGCCCATTGCCCAGCACAAGCAAGATATCGGCTATTTGTCCCAGCATACAGACTTCAAGCCGTGGATGAGCTGCGGGGAATCGCTTCGTTTCTTCGGAAAACTATCAGGCCTGGATGCGGTATTTTTACAGGAGGCTATCCCCGCGGTGTTGGAGGAAGTTGGCCTGAAGGATAAAGAGGGCTATAAAGTGGAGCAATTATCCGGTGGCATGAAGCAGCGGCTCGGAATCGCACAAGCCATTTTGCACGAGCCGCAATTATTGATTTTGGATGAACCGGTCTCAGCTCTCGATCCGATCGGCCGGAACGAAGTGAAAAAATTGATCGCCCGCTTGAAGAAACGGATGACCATCATTATTTCCACACATATCCTGGATGATGCCAGTGCGTTTTGCGACCGCTACATTGTGATCAAAGATGGCGCGATTTCTGGAACCATCGACAGCCAACTTCAGCATGCAGACCGTACACAAGTTTTGGTGAAGACAGCGAAGACTCCACCAGCAAGCGGCATTTGGCCCGGTGATGGCGTGGCGTATATTGAACGCCTGTCCCCTACCGCTTTCCTTTTGACAGGGACTGAACAACTTGATTTGAAAAAAGTCGTCCATGACTTGGATGCACAAGAGCTGGATGTCACGTCCATCGAGTTTTATGAAAAAGGAATCGAGGAAATTTTCCTGGAGATGGTGTCGGACACATGACCAACTTTTATACGCTAACCCAAACCGAGCTGGCGGAAGCCGCAAAAGAATACAAATTTATTTGGCTGACATTGTTTTTCGTCATTTTGGGTGTCACCCAGCCTTTGATTAATAACTATATGGACGTGATCCTCGAAAACGTAGGCGGCGCAGATGGCATCACCATTGACCCGAACCGGCCGGTACCGAGTTCCGGAGAAGTTCTTCTGTCGACCATTTCCGGGCAGTTCAATCAAATCGGACTCATCATTTTAATCATCAGCTTCATGGGGCTCATTGCGTCCGACCGCAATAGCGGCATGCAGGACTTTATCTTGACCCGCCCGGTTGCCATTCCGTCTTATTTATTGTCAAAGCTTGCAGGCCACTGGCTCATCAGCATGTTCGCCATTGCCATTGGAGCCGCCGTTTCCTACGGCTACACGATTTTTTTATTCGGTTCGTTCTCTTTTTCCGATTTCTTGTTATTTCTTTTGATGTACAGTTTGTGGATTCTCTACGTCATCAGCCTAGCGATTCTAATCAGCACATTCATCAAGGGGCCCATTCTCATCGCGGTCACGACGATTGCCGTCTCCATTTTCTTGATCCTGATCAAAAGCTTTAACCATCTTGTGTTTCAGCTGTCCCCAGGCGGCGTCTTGAACGTCGCAGAAAACCAATTGCTGCCGGGTGGTGAGGTCAATCATTTCAGCATCCTGTCGTGTGGAGTGTTCATTGTGTTTAACATTTGGCTGGCCAAAATCAATCTGAACAAACAGTAAGCGGGTTCCCTTTGCGCACTACAGAAGCTCAGTCCATCCATAACGGGCTGGGCTTCTTTTTCGATCACCTAAAATCACCATCCTCCGGGATACTCGTCAAAAAAATCACTTTCAAAATAGTGCAAAAATATTTTGCGCAAAAATTTTAGATATTTAAATTTTTGAAAAAATCATTTGCACCTCTTCGAAGCTCATGGCAAAATAGTTGAAAAGGCTTTCATTATCTTGCATTGAGGAGATGAATCATGAAAAATCAACAGAAAATAGAAATTCCTTTTGTTATGGCGTTAATTCCATTCATCGTCATGATCAGTATCATGGCAATTACCATCATCAAATTTGGCGGTAGCCCGCACGTCCCGTTATTGATCGGTGCGGCAATTGCTGCCCTGATCGGCTGGCGCTACGGATATAAATGGGAAATCATCGAGGAAGGCGCTTATAAAGGCATCCGCATGGCGCTTCCGGCGATTGTCATCATCCTTCTCGTCGGTTTGATCATCGGAGCTTGGATTGGCGGCGGGATTGTGGCCACGATGATCTATTACGGATTGAAAATCATCACCCCTTCCCTATTCCTCGTGACCATCTGCATCATTTGCGCGATTGTCACTTTGGCCATAGGCAGTTCCTGGTCGACAATGGGAACGATCGGCGTCGCGGGAATGGGCATCGGCGTGAGCATGGGCATCCCTGCTGCCATGGTAGCAGGCGCGGTCATTTCCGGTGCTTATTTCGGCGACAAAATGTCCCCGCTGTCTGACACAACCAATTTGGCGGCCGGAATTACCGAAACGCCTTTGTTCACGCATATTAAGCATATGGTGTATACGACGATTCCTGGCCTCATCATTGCGTTAGTCGCTTACTTTATTCTCGGCAGGCAGTTTGCCGGCACTGCCGTGGATATCGGCAACATCAACAGCATCCTTTCCGCATTGGAAAGCAATTTCGTCATCTCCCCTTGGCTGTTGCTCGTGCCGCTTGCGGTCATCGTCTTGGTAGCGAAAAAGGTTCCTGCACTGCCGGCTTTGACGATTGGCGTGTTGCTCGGCTGGCTGTGCTATGTGTTTATCCAAGGCGGCAGCGTGGCCGATGCCGTCAATACGCTTCACGACGGATTCGTGATTTCGAGCGGCAATGAAATGGTAGATAATTTGTTCAACCGCGGCGGCATCGAGTCGATGATGTACACGGTGTCCTTGACGATTGTCGCGATGATCTTCGGCGGCATCATGGAACAAGTGGGGATGCTCCAAGCGATCGTCAACCAAATTCTCAAGGTCGCGAAATCAGCAGGCAGCCTGATTGCCGCGACAATCGTTTCGGCCTTTTTCACGAATGCAACCGCTTCTGAACAATACATATCGATTCTTCTCCCAGGTAGAATGTACGCCAAAGCGTATCGGGACAAAAAACTGCATTCGAAAAACTTATCACGGGCATTGGAAGACGGCGGCACCGTCACTTCGCCTTTGATTCCCTGGAATACATGCGGCGTGTTTATCGTGGCGACTCTCGGCGTCAGCACCTTCGCCTATGCGCCTTACGCGATTCTGAACTATACCGTGCCGATTATCTCCATCTTCATGGCATTCTTTGGGCTGAAAGTCGAATTCTTGACCGAGCAGGAATTAAAAGCGCTGGAAGAAAAAGAAGCACGGCAATCGTCAAAACCCGGCGACAACGATGCTTCAGATTCTGTCCTGACCTAACTCAAAAAACATCAAGCTAATCAAAGCTTGATGTTTTTTGATTGTTGAAGAAGTCTATAATCCGCTATTAATTAATACTGAGCTTCCCTTTTCTATATTCAAAATCAATGTTCTAGCTAAGTATTTGGAGAAGCGTTCGCTCGACTCCAGTGGTAAAGCGAGACGACCGAGACCCCGCAAGGCGCAAAGCGACTGAGGAGGCTTGGGCGCGAGCCCACGGAAAGCGAGCGATAAGCTTCGGAAAATACGACTTTTCATTTTCTCGACAACCTAAAAACATCAAGCTAATCAAAGCTTGATGTTTTTAGATTGCCGGGCATCCATTCCCTATTCAAAAGAAAATTTTTATACAAACATTTATTAACAAATAAAAGGATTGTAACTACTCAGATATAGTAATATTGTAGACAGATATAAAGTAATTTGGAAAGAAATGTTAAAGACACTTGCAGATAGGCCCCAACGATCAGTTGGCGAGAATGGAGACATACTATGGTGAATGATCAATCGCGGTATTCGAGGCTTGCGAACATCACACGCATTGTAAATACAAAGCTGGATTTGCATGAAGTTCTGCAGCAGGTCACGACGGCTATTTCCGAGGAAATCGTCCGATGCGATTCTGTTGGGATCTTTTTGCCAGAAGGCGATGGCACGTACCGCGGCTTTGCGGGAAAGCCTGAGATGATGAGCAGCGTGACACTGCAATCGCAAGTGATCGATCCGAAAACAGACAATCTGGCAGCGGAATTGATAGCGACACGGAAAACCATTTATATAGCGGATACATCAACAGATAACCGGCCGGACTTGAAGCCAGTAGGCGCCTTCCAAATCAATTCCTTATTGGCGTTGCCGATTTCCTTTGAAAAGGAATTCATGGGGATGGTGTTCCTGTTCAATTACGGGACCCCGATGAATTTGACGCAATCAGAGATTGAAAGTGTCGAAGCTTATGTAAATATGGCAGCGGTCGCCATTCAAAACGCGAAGAGCTTCAATCAAAAAGAGAAATTATTGAGGGAAAAGCAATTATTGCTCGACCTTACCCGTGAACTATCTTTCTGTTCGACGATCCAGGAAAGCCTGAACGTTTGCTTCGGCTATTTGAAACAGGCGTTCGGCGAGGGTGATTTTGCCGCACATATCATAAAATCGCCGAGTACGAAAGACGGCACGTCGGTCCAATTTCATGCAGCCGACGGAATGGTCGCACAAGAATGGCAGGAGCATCTCGCTAAACTGGGGACCCAAAATTATTCGGAGTTGGTCACACATGCCGTCTCACAGAAAGAGCCAATCCGCACTGATATGGGCACGAACCAAGGGTTATTGCTAATTCCAATGATATCCATAGGAGAAGTCCACGGTGTGATTTCAGCGGTATGCTGCTGCTCGGAATCAGAAAGTGCCATTGAGTTGCAGATTGCTTTCGCCCAAGCCATTATCGAGGCCACCGCTCCGGTTTTTTCGAATTTATTGTACATGGATCAATTGGAAGGAATGGCCGAAGAGCGGACGAGTGCATTGTACGCCGCGAACAAGCGGGTCAATAGTGTGATCGAAAGCATCACGGACGGTTTTTTTGTGCTCAATAAAAACTGGGAATACACTTACATCAACCAGCATCTTTTTTTACCGAAAGGCAAAAAAGCAGACGAAGTGCTCGGCAAAAACATTTGGGATGTGTTTCCGGAAACTGTCGATACACTTACCTATAACGAGTTCCATCGCGCCATGATCGACCGGGTGACGGTTCGCTTTGAGTCGCAATCCGATGCGGAAGACTTTTGGTTTGAAATTACCGCCTATCCGTTTGATGACGGCATTTGCTGCGTGCTGAAAAACATCAAGGAAAAGAAGCAGTACGAGAAAGAACTAAAACGGCTGGCCAACTTGGATTTGATCGGCCAGATGGCGGCGGGAATCAGCCACGAGATTCGCAATCCGATGACAACGGTGCGCGGTTTTCTGCAACTGATGGTCATGAACGAACAATTGGAGCCGCATGCTGCGCATTTCAACCTGATGATCGCTGAATTGGACCGGGCGAATGCCATCATCACTGAATTTCTGTCCGTTGGCAATACGCGCACTTCGGACATGAAAATGATGAGCTTAAACACCATCCTTGATGATATTTCACCATTGATCAAAATCGATACAGCCAATCAGAACAAACAAATCCATATTTACACGCAGGAAGTGCCGGAACTACTATTGAATCATAATGAAATCCGGCAATTGATCATCAATTTATACCGCAACGGACTGGAAGCGATGGATGAAGGGCAGACACTGACCATCGGCACCTATCCGGAAAACGAAAATTACGTGGTGCTGGCAGTGCAGGATCAAGGCAGCGGCATCGATCCCGCTATCATCGACAAAATCGGCACGCCTTTCTATACGACAAAAGATGAAGGCACGGGACTCGGCCTAGGCATCTGTTACGCGGTGGCGGCACGCCATAATGCCACGATCACCATCGAAACAGGACCCGAAGGCACCATCTTCTTCACGAAGTTTCCGGTTGAACCAAAGGCAGATGGTGAGCCTAATAAATAAAATTTCAGTTTCCCGACAAGTAGAAAAAACATCAAGCCAATTAAAGCTTGATGTTTTTTTCTATTTATAGAGCTCTAGTTGTGTAAATGAATTCGAAGTTGCTGCAAAAACAAATTCGCTGCACTGGAGAAAACCTGATGCTTTTTCCAAATGATATTTAAGTTCGCTTCTAGTTTTGGGCGCAATGGGATAAAACACAGTTTGCTGTCTTCGCCAGTATTCACTAACTTATCCAGACACAATGCATAGCCAATGTTTTCTTCCACCATCAATGCCGCGTTGTAGATCAAATTGTAAGTTCCAACCACACGCAGGTCCTCAATATTTTTCCCGAACCAGCCGGACATTTCATTGCTGACCGCCGTTTGGCGAGAAATCAGCAAGGGCTTATCCATCAAATCTTCAGGCTGGATAAACGGACGTTGTGCGAGCGGGCTGTCTTTTCGCATTAATACACCCCAACGGTCAGTCGCTGGCAGCTTTATATAATCGTATCTCTGCTTGTCCATCGGTTCGATGACAATACCGAAATCCAGCAAGCCATTCTTCAATTTATCGGTGATGTCGTCCGCGTTGCCGCTGTAAAGATGGAAACGGATACCCGAGTGGTTTTCGAGCAGCTCTTTGCATGCTTTCGCAATGAATCGCATCGCTTCGGTTTCACCGCCGCCAATATAAACTTCCCCGCCAATCTCTTGTTTCGTCCCTTTCAAATTAGCTTCGGTTTTCTCGGTCAATTCCACGATTTCCTTCGCTTTATTGAACAGGAACAGCCCTTCTTCCGTTAAGGTGATTTTCCGATTTCCCCGTTCAAATAAAGTCGTCCCGAGTTCCGCTTCCAGTTCTTTCAATTGCCGGGATAATGTCGGTTGAGACAAATGCAGCTGTTTGGCCGCAGCCGAAATGTTTTGTTCTTTCGCTACCGCAATAAAGTAGCGCAATACGCGAAGTTCCATAATAGCCTCTTTTTCTTATGCTCAAAAAGCATAATAGATTATTTGATATAGGTATTGGATATCTGAATCCTATCATTTTATGATGGGAACGAATAGATAATTATTTTGAAGGAGGAATTCTACATGGCAATTGAAGGAAAAGTCATTATCATTATGGGAGCATCCAGCGGCATCGGAGAAGCAACAGCCAGAATTTTAGCCGAAAAAGGCGCCAAGTTGGTATTGGCAGCGCGCAGAGAAGAGCGCTTGAAAGAGATCAAGGAATCACTGCCGGAAGCACACATCGTCTACAGAAAAGCTGATGTATCAAATCATGAAGAAGTGCAGCAAGTCATTGATTTGGCGATTGCCGAGTACGGTCAATTGGATGTACTGTTCAATAACGCCGGGATTATGCCGACCGCCCCGTTGGCTGAAACGCGACGCGACGAATGGAAAAACATGCTGGATATCAATGTCATGGGGGTGCTGAATGGCATTGCAGCGGCGTTGCCGAAGATGGTCGAACAAAAATCTGGCCACATCATCTCCACCGATTCTGTGGCAGGGCATGTGGTCTACCCGCATTCAGCCGTTTACTGCGGAACCAAATTTGCTGTCCGGGCCATTATGGAAGGCTTGAGACAAGAGCAGCGTGAAAACAACATCAAATCCACGATTATCTCACCGGGCGCTGTCCTGACCGAATTGTATACAACCATCAATGACAAAGAAGCATCGGCAGCTCTTCACCAAGCCCAATCAGAGTGGGGACTTGCCGCAGAAGATATTGCCCAGGCAGTCGCTTATGTCATCGATACACCGGATCGCGTTTCGGTCAGCGATATGATCATTCGCCCGACAGCTCAAGAGGTATAAAGAGAATAGAATAAGGAAAGGCGGTTTTCAGATGGAGATGCAAGAGTTTATCGATTTTTACAAAGCAGGCAAACCCATTTCAAGTACGGATAAAGAATTGCACGGCCTATTGGTGCAAAGCAGTTTTCAAGCCCTGAAAATCATGGTGGAGTTGAACTCAACCTTCAACACACAAGAAGAAATCGTCGCGCTGTTCTCTCAACTGACAGGCGCACCAGTCGACGCTTCGTTTTTATGTTTGCCTCCCTTCCACACGGACTTCGGCAAGAACATACGCATTGGCAAAAATGTGTTCATCAATACCGGTTGTTCGTTCCAGGACCGGGGCGGCATCACCATCGGCAATGGCTCATTGATCGGCATGAATGTCTCGATCGCTACCTTGAATCATGGCTTGCCCTTGGAAACAAGAGGCACCACCACGCCCTCTCCTGTAGTTATCGGCGAAAACGTATGGATTGGATCAAACGCCACCATCCTTCCCGGCGTGACGATCGGGGACAATGCCGTTGTGGCGGCAGGGGCTGTCGTTTCAAAAGACGTCCCTTCAAACACGGTAGTGGCAGGAGTCCCGGCAAAGGCCATAAAGAAAATTACGGAATAGCTGCGAATCATTTATTCACTAATTGGATGAGCGATAAAAAGAACGCATCGAGTCTAGGACTTGATGCGTTCTTCAACTATATAAGCCTTTTATCCATCATTTTCGGCGAAATCAAGAGCGACCGTGATATCCCCCTCTCCGACCGCTTGAGTAAATCTTTCCACATTTTCGATATAGCCGAGACGGGTATATTGATGGGAAGTTGAAAGCTTGTCATAAAAGAATACCAGGCAATCGTCTCCGTAAAGCATAATGTCCCCCGCATTAATATGCCCTGGGCTCTCAGAATTTGTTGGGAGCCTTTCTGAAAGATAAAAGAACTTTTCATTTCCATGAAGATCTTCCATATCTATGGTTAACGGAAGCAATTCAAGCAATGCTTCGGTTGTCTCGCTTTCGTAAAGTTGTGCTGAGAACACTTCGTTCCCTATTTGCAATTCTAAAGCAAGTAGATTTGCCATCTCCGCTTCCTCCCTTTCCTGGTTATCCCCGTTGCTTGGTTGTTCTTCAGCATTCGGCGCATCTCTTTCATCCGTTTCGCTCGCATCACAAGCACTTAAGCCAAGAGCCATGAGGATGATACCTAATGGCAAAGCTGTTTTTCATTTTCATTTCCCCTTCCTGTTGAGACTATGGAGAAATTTACTGAATCTAAATTAAGTAGGCTGATTTACTCGTCTTAAATAGATATTTTATATTTTCAATATCATCATAAAGCGATGGAATTCAAATGACCAATACCTATATCAAATAGTCCGGTATATGTTTTGGGCATACGATCTTTAAAAATGCCTTCAATTTAAAAACCGGACTCCATAGAGGAAGTCCGGCTTTTTGTTCTTTACCATCCACTATTTTCTAGTAGTATCGAAAAACACATTTCTTCTTACATTGTGCTCTTGTGGGCCGCGTAAGCAGATAAGCCGAGTAATTGGTAAACCGCTGCCACGTTCATATGGCTGCGAACTTGTGCCGCTAGAAAATCATACGCTTCTTCCCTTCGCTGGGCATCGGGTTTCACATCGTCTTCCAATGGTTCTAACCCTTTTTTGACTCGCAATTCATTGACTAGTTCACGCGTGAATTTCCGGTTATGGAAAATGCCATGGAGGTATGTGCCGATCACGCTTCCATCTGCACTGACTGCCCCGTCCATCCGGCCGTCCGACAGCTGCATAAATGGCAGAGCCTCCCCGCGGATAGTTGATCTTCCCAAATGAATTTCGTAGCCTGTTAGCGTTTGCCCGTCTTTTACTTGCTTGCCGGTCATTAAAACGGTTTTCTTATCCCCGACAAACACCGTGTCCACCGGCAGCAAGGAAAGGCCGCTTGCCGCTCCGCCTTCCCCGTCAACCGCTTCATGATCTACGAGTGATTCCCCAAGCAATTGAAAACCTCCGCAAACCCCAAAGATCTTGGTGCCTTGCTCGTGCAGCTGTTGAATCGCTCGATCAAAGCCGTTTTCTTTGAGCCACGCAGCATCAGCCAATGTGTTTTTGGTTCCGGGAATGACGAGCAGGTCAGGTGTACCGAGATCTTCGACTTTTCCGACCAAACGAACGCCCGTTTCCGGTTCATCGAAAAACGGGTCTATATCTGTGAAATTCGAGATTCGTGGGAGCCGGATGACGGCTATATCTACAGCAAACTCTCCTGGTTTCGGTTTTTTAAACCGCAGCGATGACAATGCAAGAGAATCTTCTGCATCGATTTGGACATCGAGATAAGGCAAGACCCCGAGCACCGGAATGCCTGTTTCTTTCTCCAGCCAGTCAATGCCATCATCGAGCAGCTCACGCATGCCACGGAATTTATTGATGATGATTCCTTTTACACGAATTCGTTCCGATTCATCGAGCAAAGCGAGCGTTCCGACGATAGCGGCGAACGCACCACCCTTGTCGATATCCACCACTAAAATGACGGCGGCATCTGCCAAGTGGGCCATGCGCATATTGGCAATGTCTTTATCCTTCAAATTGATTTCTGCAGGGCTACCGGCACCTTCAAGTACCAGCACGTCAAAATCCTGCTGCAGCCTGCGCATCGACTGCTCGACCGCCGGCATCACTTGCTGCAAGAAATCGTCGCGATAGGTTTTTGCATTCATGTCCATAAAGTGCCGGCCATGGACAATGACTTCTGACACCATGTCCTGCTTTGGCTTGAGCAAAATTGGATTCATATCAAAAGTCGCCGGAATACGGGCTGCTTCTGCTTGAACGCCCTGCGCCCTGCCGATTTCGCCGGCTGCTTCTGTCACAAACGAATTCAGCGCCATGTTCTGTGATTTAAACGGAGCCACACGGAAGCCATCGTCTGAAAAAATTCGGCATAGCGCTGTACAAATCAAGCTTTTCCCCACATCGGAAGCTGTTCCTTGAATCATAATCGAAACTGCTGGCATACTTTTCCCTCCACTCGCCAAAATAGAAAAATCCCCCGCGTGCCGCAAGGGATTGAGAAAAAACAGCAAAAAAAAGGCTGACTTCCAGCTTGTCCTTGCAAGCAAACGGGCATCCGCATAAAGGCAGGTCTCCTGGCTCGTGATCATCGCCTTCTGAATCTTCCCGAAGCATCGCTTCAGTGGCTTTTTCAGATGGCTCTCACTTACAGTGGCGGGACCGCGCCGGAATTCAACCGGCTTCCCTTTTAACTCATGTTCAAGACATAAGCAACTTTATGCATTGGATTCAAACTCTATTTTTCTTTTCATTATATACACAGTCATTCTTTCCTCACTAGCTTTACTTTTTTCATCTGTTACACCAACTGCTATACAAGCAATCGCACGCTCTATAAAATAAGAGAAAACACTAACTGAAGAGGAGAATGCCCGATGCCAAAGACAGCTTTATTAATCGTTGATGCCCAAAACGAGATGTTCGACCCAGCCAATCCCGTCCATCAAAGTGAACAATTGCTGGAGAATTTGCAGTCGTTGATCAAAAAAGCGCGTTCAGCCGATGTTCCCGTCATTTATGTGCAGCATAACGACGCCGGCCTTGTAGAAGGCACCGACTTTTGGCAAATCCATTCGTCCGTCACTCCTGAAGAAAGGGATACCGTCGTTCAAAAATGGACGCCTGATTCCTTCCATGAAACAAAGTTGCTAGAGGTATTGAAAAACAATGGCATCCAAAACCTTGTCATTGCCGGCAACCAGACTGAGCATTGTATAAATGCGACCACACGCAGCGCCAGCCAGCTGGGATTTGACGTGACACTCGCCAAAGACGCACACGGCACTTGGGATTCGGAAACAATGAGCGCACAGGAAATTATCGACCACCATAATGGCCTATTAAGCGAGTTTGTCACCTTGCAGGAGACGAAGGATATCGAGTTTTTGGGACGAGCTTAAATAACCCACGTACCTCGATAAAAAATTACAATTACTCTTCCCGGAATTTATTTTGGGAGGAGTTTTTTTATGAGAAAGTGAAGCTTTTGAGTTATGCATAAGATGCAGTCCACTAAAAAAGAAGAAACTCATATTAGAGTTTCTTCACTTCCAGTAATTCGTCATATATAAACATATATAATTATGAAACTCTGCTTTTAAAGTGTTATGGAACAGGCTATTGCATGTATCATTTTTTCTAGCAATTTCACCTTCTCTTGTTATTCCTCAAAACTCAATCAGTGAACCCTCATTAAAAGGGGTTATATAATGGTGCTCATCGAACCAATACTGGCTACACATCACACGGTCTGCTAATCACAACATTTATGTGATGTTTCGGAGACTTTTTGGCATTGTTCTCTTCAAAGAGGTGAAAAAAGCCTTTTGTGGAAAGCTTTAGGGTGGAATGGTTCATCTGTATTTATTTTACTCATCTTCTATGTTAAAATTTACTTAGTCTACTAAATGTATTATTTGGTTAAGTAAATGTACAGTTGATTTAATTTTCTTTTAGATAAGTTAAAGAATATATAAAATTATGGGAGGCAGAAAAATGAAGTTTGGAATTATAGGTGCAGGCCCCATTGGAGCCAGTCTTACTAAGAAATTAGTGAAAAATGGACATGAGGTCAAAATTGCCGATGCCCGGGACATTAAACATTTGGAAGGTAAGGACATTGCAGGAACACCTGTGGATGTCAAAGAGCTGATCACCGATATTGATGTTCTGTTAATCTCTCTCCCTCTCCATGTCATGCCGAGCATTCGGCCGATCATCGATCAAGTTGGGGATGAAGTCATCATTGCAGACACATCCAATTATTATCCATTTAGAGACAATGAAATCGAAGAAATCGAAAACGGAATGGTTGAAAGTGTTTGGGTGTCCAAGCAGCTAGGAAGACCGGTCATCAAAGCCTTCAGTAATCAATTAGCGTATACATTAGAAAATAAAGGAACTCCAGAAGGCACGACTGGCCGCATTGCCATGGCCATTGCCGGTGATGACCCCGCACAAAAACAAGTGCTGATCGATGTCGTGAATGAGCTCGGCTTCGATGCAGTGGATGCCGGTTCGTTAAGCGACTCTTGGAGAGAACAACCCGGAACTCCTGCCTACTGCACTGAACTGACAAAAGAAGAACTGATCGAAGCCTTGAATACGGCCGATAAAGAAAAAGCACCCGTCCAGCGGGATAAGGTAATGGAGAAGTTTTCAGCTGGCATGACGCATGATGATATTGTGAGAATCAACCGCGAGACCTATAATTCCTAATTCAGGAAACCCTTTTGTTAAAAACGAATGGATCAAAGAAGAAATGTTCTCATGCATCTATAAACATGATAAAAAAATGAAGCTCAGTAGCTGTCTTTTAAGCCACTGAGCTTCATTTTTTGTGTTTTTTAATTTAGCCAACTGCTTGTCATGTTATGTGAGATGTTTCTTAATTGGCTTAATCCAATATATTTAATGTGGTGAATTTATTACTTCGCGTTGGACTACTACCCGACGGATAAAGAATCCCATGACCAGGCCAATTACCGCGATCCCCACTGTAAACAAAAAGACGTTTTGCAATCCTGAAGCCATCGCATTGGCGATTTCCGCAGGCTGTGTCGGTGCAGAAGAACTGTGTAGATAGCTATCCATACCGCCTGTCAAAATACTGACGGCTACCGCTGTCCCGACTGCCCCGATCACTTGCTGCAGCGTATTCATGACCGCCGTGCCATGCGGGTATAATTCGGGCGGCAATTGATTTAGCCCGTTCGTTTGGGAAGGCATCCAAATCATTGCAATCCCAACCATCAGACCGACATGCAACGCCACGATAAATGCCACTGATGACGCAGTAGTCAATGTGGTGAAAAACCACAGCATCGTCGTAACGAGGATAAGTCCCGGAATAACGAGCCATTTCGGTCCAAATTTATCAAACAACCGGCCGATAAATGGCGACAATAGCCCATTCAACGCACTGCCAGGCAATAGCATGAGTCCCGCAATAAAGACAGACAATCCAGCACCTGTTTGCAAGAACATCGGCAGAATGATCATGCTCGACATAATGATCAACATGCTCATCATTACGAGAAGCAGCCCCACCACGTACATTGGAAATTTGAAAACCCTCAAGTTTAATAGCGGCTCCTTCATTGAGTTCTGGCGCAGCACAAAGAAGAGTAAGGCAATAAGACCAATGATGATAGAAGTGATAACGACCATACTGCCCCATCCCGCTTCTCCTTCACCAGCCTTACTAAAGCCAAAGACCACTCCTCCAAAACCGATAGTTGACAGTAGAACTGAAAACAAATCGATCCGCGGTTTTGTCACTTCAGTTACGTTTTCCAAATACTTCAGCCCGATTAACAAGCCGATGATCAGGAATGGCAGCGAGAACCAGAAAATATAATGCCATGTTAAGTATTCGATCAATAGACCGCCGATAGTCGGGCCGGTTGCGGGCGCGAACATGATGACCAGTCCGACAAATCCCATAGCCGCTCCCCGCTTTTCAGGGGGATAGATGACCAAAATGGTGTTGAACATGAGGGGAAGCAATAAGGCCATGCCTGCAGCTTGCAGCACCCGGGCCACCATCAGCATTTCAAAATTGACGGCTAGTGCCCCAACTAATGTCCCCGTAATTAAGCTAATAAGCGCACCAACGAACATCTGTCTCGTGGTAAACATTTGCAGCAGCAAGCCACTGATCGGCATCAAAATACCAAGCGTTAACAAAAATCCAGTCGTTAGCCACTGTGCGGTTGCCGCCGAAATTTCAAATACGTCCATCAAATTCACTATGGCGATGTTTAAGGCAGTCTCACTGAACATGCCGACAAACCCGACGATGAGCAACGACGATAAAATCGCTTTTGTATTGTATTGTTTCTTCATTTTTTCTCTCCCAGTAAGCTAATTAACTTAATAATGCTTTATTTTTTTGCAAAGCCTTATTTATATAAATTTGAAGCAATTGAAGTGTTTTACTCATGAGAATTCTCTTTTATCCCGCTTACTTAGTCTCAGCGCTTCCGTATTGATAAGGAACGCCCATATTCTCGCGTAATGTGTTTCCTTCATACTCTTTGTGGAACAAGCCGCGTTCCTGCAAAATCGGCACAACTTGCTCCACAAAATCGGCCACTCCATCGTAGGCGATATCCGGCACAACCGAAAAGCCATCCGTCGCGTCTGCCAAAAACCATTCTTCCAGGAAATCTGCCACTTGCACTGCGGTACCGGCAACGACCGGATGGTAATTGATAACTCCGTGCGCCAGAACGTCCCGAATGGACAATCCTTGTTTCAATAATTGCAAAGCTCTAGGGGAACGGGGATCCTGAGGGCTAGCATAGGTACGTTCCAGCAACTCCGCCGGCAAGGGCTGATCGATATCCACTGCGTGTACCGATAGCCGCAGTCCCACCATGGATCCCAGGTAGCTGACACGGCTTGGAATCTCATCGGGATTGAAACTCATCAACTGTCTCCGCCGTTCTAAACCTTCTTCTTCCGTCGCCCCGATTGAAAACATAAAGCCGGCATACATCTTGATCTCATCTGGGTTTCTGCCAAAACGAGCTGCACTTTCCCGGAGCGCTTGTCGGTGTTGCCGGGCCGACTCGATGTCATAAGGATTTGCGTAGACACCAGAAGCAAATCTTCCTGCTAATTCCAACCCTTCAGCTCCACCGCCGGCTTGGAAAATTACTGGCTGTCCTTGTTCCGACGGCGGAATTGGCAACGGGCCGCGGGAAGCGTAGTACTGTCCTTGAAGATTGATCGGCTGTATTTTATCCATATCAGCAAATTTGCCGCCTTCTGTATCCAATGTCCAAGCGTCTGGTTGCCAACTGCCCCATAACGACTGGACAATTTGAATCGATTCATGAGCCTTGGCGTATCGTTCTTTACGGCTTGCAACTTGCATACCGAAGTTCGCTGCCGCTTCTGGAGTAGATGAAGTTACCGCATTCCAGCCGACACGTCCGCGGCTAATAACATCCAGCGCCTTGAATTGCCGCGCTATATTATAAGGGTAATTGAACGTTGTGGAGTGGGTTGCCACAAGGCCGATATGCTCTGTTTCTCTGGCCACCGCCATAAGTGCCAGCATCGGATCCATCGGAAAACTTGGTGTCTGTGGGCCTAAGTCGACAGTCAATGCCGGTGTATCTGCAATGAAGATCATTTGGAATTTTCCTTTTTCCGCTATCTTCGCCCGTTCCACATAATTGTCCGTATTGGTATAAGCTGCCGGATCGGTTCCGGGCATTCTCCAAGCGCTGAATTCAGCCCCATAGCCCGAAACCATTTGTAACGCCAATTGCATCTCTTTTCGTTTTGTCATGTTAGTATTCTCCTTTTTGTTGATAGGCTTTGTTTTTTAAAATCGGCATGTACAGATTTTTTCGTCTGCCTATCTTTTTTGTATATTTCTTAAATGAACTTACAGTTAAGTTCGATTTATTTAGCTTGCTAAATAATTGATTCCTTATGACCTCGAAATTAAAGCTTGCAAGCAACTTTGTAGTGCCCTAAAAAGTTAGCCTGCTAAGTAAATAGCCAGAGAGAACTTAAAACAAGTTCTTCTCCATACGTTTCATTAAATCTCTTAATACCAAACGTTCTTCTGGTGAAATGCCATTCAGCAATTTTTCTTGCTGCTGCTTCCATTTGAAGTCAACTGGCTTTTCTATCTCTTTTCCTTTGTCCGTTAGATATATCCGCATAACCCTGCCATCTTGTTCGTCACGCTTACGGATGATAAAGCCGTTTTGTTCCAGCGATTTGACCATATTGGTGACCGTCGGTGGTTCACATTTCAAATGATCGCCCAATTGCATTTGAGTGATTCCATCTCCTGCCCATAAACGGGCGAGCAAATTGTCCTGCCCTACATAAAGATTGATCTCTCTTAAGCTTTCACTATAATCCCGACGCATCTTGGATGATACTTTATCTAACGACTCACGGATATCACAATCTACAGAGGCCTTCATAGATTTCCCTCCACTAGTCAATATATTTAGCCCACTAAATATATCATCGTGAAAATCGGCTGTCAAATGCTTTCAACCACGCTTACTCTGTCGGGATAGACTTAGAATGTTCATATTGTATACGTAAAAATAATTATTCCTTAGAAATCTGTTTATCAATTAAGGTATATTAACCTTTGTAGGCTTAAAGGAGTTGGAACTAAAAATGATAGAACAAACCCAGAGAAACTTATGGGCTCAAGTCGTGAAAACCGGAATCATCAAGTCAAATTTAATTCCAATGCTTGCAGGACTTATGCTCGCCTTATATACATATCAATATAGTTTTATAGATAATATCGTAAATATTATCTTTGCGCTTTTAGGTACTGCTGCTGTTATTGCGGCAGCTGGTTCATTCAATAATATTTATGACCGCGATATTGATTCCGTAATGGCACGAACAAAAAATCGTCCAACCGTTACCGGCACTATACCACTTAAAAAAGTGGTGGTCGTTGCAGTTCTGTTGTTAGGTGGCGGGCTAGCTTTATTGTACTTGGCCGCCCCGCTAGCCTCCTTTCTTGGATTTTTAGGCATATTCTTCTATGTGATTCCATATACCATGTGGACAAAACGCTATACAATCTGGAATACGGAAGTGGGAAGCATCTCAGGCGCGATGCCTCCTTTGATTGGGTGGGCTGCAGTAGGGCCCGATATTTGGCATCCTGCATGTTGGGCTTTATTTTTAATCCTAGTCATTTGGCAAATGCCTCATTTTTATGCGATTGCCATTCGCAAGCATGAAGATTATGCTGCTGCAAATATTCCAATGCTGCCAGTCGTAAAAAGCAGAAAACGCACCTACCTCCAAACCAATGCATATCTGATCTTGTTAGTGTTTTCCAGCTTGCTATTCCTGCCGTTAAGCCTTGGTCTGACTTTGGTTTCACTGATTCTAGGGTTATTTTGGCTAGGCTTGAGTTTATTTGGCTCACACAAGAGAGGAACTGAAGTCTGGGCGAATAAAATGTTCTTATTTTCCTTAGTCCACATGGTCGGCATTTACTTTACTGTGATTATTTACGCTTCTGTAGGGTTAATTCTAACTGCCACTTCTTGACTGGCTCAAGTATCGTTCTGCCCGGAATCACGATTTGTTATTCAATAGGCTTCTGGAAGAAAGGAAGAAGATGAGGGATTCAGGGTGCTGATTCATCTTCTTTTTTATTTTCAGCAATTAACCCGAGGACTTATATATAAATTTTGTATTTCATTTCACATAGTACTGATTGCATGAATTTGTTGCTCTAACAGCATCTATACATATTGAGTTTTTCATAAAGAAGTTGCAGACAAAAAGGCTATAACGATGCAATATGCAATCTTTGCTTTTCCTTTCTATTTGAAATTTGGACTTTAAAATCTTATTGCTCAAATTTTGAAGGTATCATTTTCTGGTAAATTCACTTTCTCTGGTGGTGCCTCGAACTTCTCTAAAATAAGGATTCTGAATATAACTTAACTGGACTTAAGTTCCATTAAAACAAGGATTACCTTCTCCGTATAACTGGTTTTAAAAGTATGCTAAGGTAAAAATATGGAAATTAAAATTTAAGAAGGGAGCCAAAACCTTGCTAAAGAAACTAAATAGAATTTTTATGATTTCAATGGTCATATTGTTTTTATTCATCATAGCAGCCTGCAGCTCCCAAACAGAAGACACACAACAAGAAGTCGTAGAGCCTAATAAACAAGACACTCAAGAAGAGTATCTAGGACGAAATCTTGAGATAGGGGTATTAGGCACTCCGCCAGAAATAGACTCAGAGAAAATCACTTTCAGTACGGTGGAGATCGAAGAGTTGAGTATCGAAACAGTCGAACAATACGATAGTTTTTTCGTCATGAAAGAGTATTTAGAAAGGGCTGCTGATGGTCCCTATACTGAAGTATTTGCAAATTCAGATGTTCTCTTTTTCTTCATCAAAACGGAAGCTTATTACTTTCCCTTTGTAGATGATGAGATAAGTTACATAGATTATTCCAAGAGAGTCCATGATGAGGAAATCTTTTCTTCAGGTTATTACCCAGCAGCTAAAGAAGGCGCTGCAGGTTGGCAATTTAACATTTTAGCAAAGGATCTTACTGAGAAAGAACATAAAGAAATTGTTAGAGGACTTTATTACGAGATGTTTAATGTCATTAGAGATTTAAAATAAATAATAAGACGGTTACCCCCCCCACTTAATAAAAAAGTGGAGGATTTATTCTGTTCTCTATTTGATTGGATCTGAATGGAACTTAATTGCTATCAAGTTCCATTCACTTTGTTAGAAATTAATGAAATCTAATTATTAGATATGACACTTATTGATATTAATTAGTATTTTTTTCTAACTCAAGCAAATACCGTATTGATGTCAAACTAGGTCCCCTTGAGAGTGAAATCAAAGATAAGAAGTATCAAGATTCATTGTTCATGTTTACTTTTTTTGGCTGCATTGGAATTGAGATAGATGGTATATCCAACTGTTATGAGCAAAAATATAATTCCATAACCAATCTCTAGATTCAGCCAATATACAGATAAAATTAATGTTATGGCGACAATGATGAGCAGTTGCAGGCTTGATCGATGATATTTATTCATTGCTTTCCACCTCATTTCCCGTTCGATTATTTATGTAGAGGAACGACCTATAAATCTCGGAAGGAATGTAACTTAATTCAGATTAGTGAAAATCCATACTTCGAAAATTAACTTTTAGAATTAAATCTTTTCTAGCGATTTAAATTCTCACTATCAATTTCTGGAGGTTCTTTCTCTTTCTCTGTTAACTTCAAGCTGGTCAATCCAGAGAACAAGGCAAATATTAGTGCACCTTGCCAAGTGATTGAAATGTTCGTCATGAAGTTATCAAGCAGTTCAATTAACGCAAAAGTAAGCAGTGCATTTAAACTAAATACCAACCATCCCTTACTTGATTGAATCATGCCAACCGATTTTAACGCTTTTGGTATGGCATTTGTAATGAGTGAGAGAGGCATTTCTAGAAATAGATATAGAAAAAAGAAAAATACTAGAGCACCAATTGAGTCATATTGAAAGCCCAGCACTCTTAAGAAGATGTATTCAAAAAACGTGATAATCATCAAAATTGTGAGGACGACACATGCACAGATGCTAATTGTTTTGATTTTATTCAGTTCGAACGCCCCCCTTGCTATTATGTACGTGAATGTAACTTAACTGCAATTACGTTACATATCATTTTCATATTCTCAATCCTTCTAAACAGTGCCTCTTACTGTCGATTTTCAATTTTGATCTAAATTAAATTCTTTGAGATTCAGCAACAATTCAATGAGTCTAGTAAATAAACTGCGTTGAGCTGGATTCTCCCAATCCTCTTTCACATCCGCCATCAACCACATCACTTCATCTAGAAAGATATGTTCGAGTGCTTTCGGCCAGCATGTTTTCTCTTCTTGGGATAAGGTTACGAATTCCCCATATCCGCTTAGAAATAAATCCCATTGATTTCTTGTGAACGGCTGGTCCGGTGCCGAAATCAGTTCGTTGTGAAACAGCAGCAAAACCAATGCTAAATCAAAGATACGGGGAACCCATGTCGCATTATCTGGATCAATCAAATATGGTTGAGGGGTATAAATAAGATTGTTCGCTTTAAAATCATACGGTGTTGCAACAGATGGCAATGCAATTTCCTTCAACTCCTCCTGTTGATAAACAGCCTTTAATAAACGGCTCTTTAATTCAAGGCCTATTACGATCCCATGCGGAGCTGCATTCTCCACAATATCTTGGAAACTCTCGTCAACTTCCTCTTCGGTAAAGTCATATACATCGTACTCCTCCAATTCAAATTCATTCCCAGAAGACGATAGTGAATGTATCCTTCCGAGCAACCTGCCTGCTTCCATAATTTCATGAGGCGTCGCTGAATAAGGTTCTCCTGTGATGAAAGGGTACACAACGAAGGTATTCTCCTCAAAAGTCATCGGATTGTTCGCTGGAATCTTTGCTGGAGTGACCACCTCAATGCCTTGTTCGTTCAACTTTTTTATGTAATCCATAAGATGATGTGCTTTTTGAATGGGGTGCTGCGTTTTTTTAATTATGAAATCCCCTTCTGTACCTGCCACCCGGTAGACCGGCGAAAACGGGTAGATACTGACTGGCTCTTTTTCGGCTTCGAAACCAAATTTCTTCACGATGGTTTTAGCATTCATTTTATTCCTCCTCGTTTTTAATAATGGATTCTTTTGTTTGAGATCCATCATTTATACTCCGCCTCTATATTTTACCAATATTTAGAAAAAATAATAAATATGTAGATATACACCCTAAAAGCATTCGCAAAAGTAAAATTTTAAGTACAAAAAAAAGAAAGCTAGTTTACTACTAGCTCCGTAATATTTAAATATCTTCTACTAGACTCAATAGAAGTTAGTCATTTATTAATTTCCGTAAAATTATTGAATATTCTACTCAAGGTCATCAATAAAAATTGATTTAGGTTTACTTCTATTTGTCGGCTTTAAATCATATCAAAGTGAAGGAAATCTTTTCAGAGCGCACAAAGAATTCACTTAGAACGCTTTTCGTTGATAAATAAGGGTAGTAATTCCCCACGAAGTGAGATAGAGTCCCACGATAATAAGTGTGGCCCACGTATATAAAGTTGTAACGGATAAGTTGACTATAAAATCAATCATTCCTGTTAAGTGCTCGGCTATAAACAATCCTATCGGTCTTGCTAAAAAGGTTAAAAGGATAAAGGTGGCGAGAATAACAGTCGTAATATAGCCTGGTTTGAGTATTTGAAACAATGG
The DNA here is from genome assembly GCF_002833405.1 of Planococcus sp. MB-3u-03. Lineage (NCBI taxonomy): Bacteria > Bacillati > Bacillota > Bacilli > Caryophanales > Caryophanaceae > Planococcus > Planococcus sp. MB-3u-03. The sequence goes on from NZ_CP025135.1 coordinate 3,164,387, forward strand.
AAATGTTAGTGCAGCAAATAACAAGAATAAGCCACTGCCAATTGAAATATCAGTCAGTGTAAATGGTGTGTTGAAAACGAATAAGGCTAAACTTGTGATCCCAATAGCTAAAACCATATAAACAATAGCTCCCAGGTAGCGTGATGCGATAATTTCCCTACGCGTATAAGGCAAGGAATTTAATAATATATTCGTCTCTACTTTTTCATCGTAAGCGTAAGTATTAAAGGGAATAAAAATACTGGCAACGAGAATAGTTAGAATTGGTGGTGCCCCCATAATGATAAAGAATAAGATCGCAGGAATAAATAACAGCAACTGCCTTTTTTGGAGTATGACGTCGCGTCGAATTAAATTAAACATGCGATAAACCTCCCTTCAAGTAGTACATGATATCTTCAAGAGATGCGCGTTCAATGACAACGGCCTCTCCGAAAATAGCTTTTACTGCCTGACTATTGTCTGATAAGGCTTCAAATCCGGTTGAAGACCGGTGAACGTGGATAAAAGATTTTTCAGTGTCTTTATCCAGAAGATCTAATCTTCCTTTTACGATGACATAATTATCAGCTATATCGTGAATGGTGTGATTAAATACCAACTCTCCACTTTGAATAAATGCGATATAGTCTGCTATACGATCTAAATCAGATGTAATATGCGTAGAGAAAAAGATAGTACGCTTTCCATCAATCATCAATTCCTGCAATAAATCCAATAGTTCGCGTCTAAAAATGGGGTCTAAGCCTGCTGTTGGCTCGTCCATAATAATCAGTTCCGCATGATGTGATAAGGCTATCGCCAATGAGGCCTTCATCTGCATGCCTTTGGAAAAAGTTTTTATTGCCTTATTAAGCGGTAATTCGAACTGTTTTATGTATTGATGAAATACTGCATCATCCCACTGTTTGTAAGCCGGGGCGACTATACGTTCAATATCTTTTAAATTTAGTCCTTCAAAGAATACATTACCATCGTATACAAACCCGATGCGCTCTTTAATCTCCTTTTCATGCGTCTTGTACTCCAACCCAAACACTTTCACTTCTCCAGAATCTGGTTTTAAAAGGTTCATTATCATTTTTATAGTTGTTGACTTACCAGCCCCATTTGCTCCAATGAATCCTGTTACAAAGCCTTGCTTCACTTGCATATCAATGTTTTCAACAGAAAACCCTTTGAACTTCTTCGTTACGTTTTTCAATTCAATAATATTTTCCATCTCAATCACTCCTCATATAAAATCTTCAATAGTTGCTTCAGCTCATCATAAGAAAGACCAATCTCTCGACTATTCGTTATGACAGCATTCAGCTGTTCTTCAATGACCTTCAATTTCTTTTCTTTGATCAGTTCTAAGTTTTGCTCCGCAACAAAAGAGCCTTTGCCAACAATGGAATAGATAAAGCCAGCCTTCTCCAATTCCTCATATGCACGTTTTGTCGTTATGACACTAACATGCAAATCTTTTGCGAGTTTCCGCATAGAGGGAATTGCTTCGCCTTCCTGTAGTTCCCCAATTAAAATAGCAGATTTTATTTGATATGAAATTTGTTCGTAAATCGGCTCTTTCGAACTGTTAGAAATAATTATTTGCATACTAATCCTCTTCTAAATTTTTAATATCCATATATTGTAATTTATTGTACTGATTTAAAAGTGTAAGTTTTCAAAAATTCACATCCTGAATCAATACACAATCAATAAATATAGAAATAATGTATATATACTATAAATACACTATATACAAATTCAATTTATCGTGCAACTATTATTATTTAATACAAAAGCAAGTATATTCCAGCCAGTCTAAAAGAATCGAAAGGTAATTTGATATCAACATATTCAAAATAGATTTTCAAAATCAAATCAATTTAAAAACTACTTTATAAAAAGAAGATGAGTTTTCAGTCTCATCTTCTCATCTCAAATATTTAAGTAACTCCCTGTAAGCTGCGATATGTAAACTCATATTATTTCAAATTGAACTTTCTTGCTGAGTGGATATTATCTAATTTATGATTTACAGGTGGATATAGCACTTTTCATCTTGACTATTACTTAAAGAATTGGCCGATTATGCGAGGAATAAACCCTAGTACATCCGATAAAGAGAACGCGATTTCAGCTTTCTCGAAGTTATCAAGTGAAGGCTTGTCTATATCGTTTTCCAATGGTCCTTGAGTAACCGTATCACCTTGAATTGGCTGGCACCCATCTGTAAAACGGATACAGATTGATGTACAGTTAAACAGATCCGGAGAATCCATTACCTGAAAGTGAATATGCGGTTCTGAGGAATTACCGGAATTCCCGCACAAGCCGATCATTTGGCCTTGTTGAACCGTTTCTCCTTCTCTAACTTGAATCGAATTTTGCTTAAAGTGCGCCACCAGACTGTATTCGTCAACAGAATGCCTCATCACGACATAATTTCCAGCTGGCTGTGATTCATTCATATCCCCAGGCGTATTGTCCTTAACGCCACCGACTACTTTAACGACTTGGCCAGTTGCCGGTGCCACAAGCTCTTTGTTGAATGCAAAGTAATTTTCGTTGAGTATCTCACTCTCCCGGTACGTTTTTTTCTCTTTCATGACCACCAAATCATACGCATACCGCTGAGATTCATAAACATAGTGGTAATTTAAAAACTCATTCTTGCCGCCCCAGAAAACGAACCATTCATCTGTAATCGGCATGATAAACCTGTTTTGTGTAAAGGTTTCATCTCTTCGAGGATAGATCGTATACGGCTTCAAATAAATGCTGTGGATGATGTAATTTTCATCAAAAGAAACAAAAACTGCCTTTTTACCGCTGTTGTCCAGCCAGAGGTAATGCTTAAAATCCCCCATAGATATTTCTTCTGCCACCTGGTAACTTACTACACCTCGATTAGAGGACTTTGCTAATTTACGGAAGTCTTCGAAGCTGATTAACTCCCTGAAATCATTTGAACACTGCTTGTAAATGATTTCAAAGTCGCCGTGTAAAAATCGGTTGCCAAATTCACTGGGCTCTATCACTTCATCTTTTTGCAGCCTCATGAAAGTTCCTCCTTACTCCAACTATTAGTAACAACATGATAATCCAAGATATATATAAGTATAC